>NZ_JACHDP010000001.1:0-637684 GCF_014201145.1 Micromonospora parathelypteridis | reverse complement strand
CACCTGCGTCCTGCACGTGGCGCCGGAGGCGTCCGTGGGCGGCCCGCTCGCACTGGTGCGTACCGGCGACCTGGTCCGAGTCGACGTCCCGGCTCGGCAACTGGACCTCCTGGTCGACGACGTGGAACTCGCAGAACGCCGCGCCGCCTGGCAGCCACCACCGATGGCGGCCGACCGAGGATGGACGCGGCTCTACAGCGAGCACGTGCTGCAGGCCGACGAGGGTGCCGATCTCGACTTCCTCGTCGGCGGCAGCGGCAGCGCCGTGCCGCGCCACTCACACTGACCGCCGCGCAACGCTCTGCGGCCGGCTTCTGGGGGAGCGCACAGCGCTGTCACCGGCCGCAGGTCGCGCACGCGCTGCGGGTGCGCAGGTGGTAGTCGCTCGACGCCGCGACGAGGCCGAGCCCCAGGATGGAGTACGCCGACATCGCCACCCAGAGGAACGCGTCGGAGAACTGGCTGACCGATCCGGACATCAACTGCACCATTCCCATGCCGAAGTAGGCCACGATGCCGGCCCCGAGTCCGAAGCCGGGCACCAGCAACAGCAGCCGAGGGATCGTGCGGCCGGCGAGCAGCGGCACCCATCCCGGCCAGACCTCACCCCAACGGTGTACGAGCGCCAGCGGCAACAGCACCCCGGCCAGCAACAGGCCGATCTCCAACCCGATCACCGATGCGTCCTGTGTGAGGCTGTCGAAGCCCACCGCGACCTGGGCCGCGAAGCGGGCGACAAGCCCGGCTACCGCGGCGTACGCGGCCCAGCGCGCCCACCGCGCGGGTGCTGAGCGTCGCGTACCCGGCGGAACTGTCCTGCAGCAGGCCGGACAGTCCCCCCGGGTATGCCGCTGATATCGCGCGGTGGCAAGGGCGAGCAGGATCGCTCCGGTGACACAACCGACCCGGCTGACGAACGCTGTCGGTTCGAAGTACGGGCCGACCGTGAACAGCAGGAAGCCCACCAACTCCGGCAGCAGGATCGCCGCTGCCGCGACAAGTGCCCCGGCAACCGCCCAGGCGACTCCTGCGAGCGCCGGTCGCCATCCCGGCACCCGGTCCAGAGCAACCGCCACGGCACCCGCGGCCACGCACAACGCCACCGACCACCAGCCGGTGAACCCCAGCAGGTCCGACCCGAACTGTCGGAACTCCGGAGCCCCACCGATGGTCCACGCCAGACGTACGCCCCCGTATGCCACAGCCCAGCCGAGCACCGCGTACGTCAGGCCTCGCCCGCTCCTGCGCGCGGTCGATGCCGATGTCGTCATACCCCCGATCCTTCCGGTGCACCGGCGCGGGCGACCCCCGCCGACAGGGGAAGGCACTCCCTCGCAGGTGGGATCTGCTCTGCACGCCGAGGACGGAACGCTCTCCGGGAGGTCAGCGGTGCTACGGTCACCGGCGCTGATCTGGCATCCCGCCGAACCTCGGCGTCGACGCAACCTGACGGTCGTCCGGACCCGTCGAGCTTGCGGAGGAGGGAGCCTCAATGATGGATGCCGAGCGGGAGTTCGTGGAGTACGTCTCCGCGCGACTGCCGAGCCTGCATCGGACCGCGTTCCTGATGTGCGGTGATGCCCATTTGGCTGACGACGTGGTGCAGCAGACGCTCACCGCGTTGTACGTGAACTGGCGCAAGGTCAGCCGGGCCGACAACGTCGACGCGTACGTGCACCGGATGCTGGTGCACAAGCTCGTCGACGAGAAGCGGCTGAGCTGGTCGAAGGTCCGGCTGTTCGGGTCGACGCCGGAGCCGGAGCGCCCGGTGGTGCCACACGACGAGGTGGCCGAGCGGGACAGCCTGGTCGACGCGCTCGCCCATCTTCCCCGCGGTCAGCGCACCGTCCTTGTCCTGCGGTTTCTGTGTGATCTGTCGCTGACCGACACGGCTGCGGCGATGGGCTGCTCCGAAGGCAACGTGAAGTCGCAGACGGCTCGAGCGCTGACGGCGATCCGCCAGGTGCTCGCCGTTACCGAGATGGCCGGGAGGAATTCGAAATGACGATGTTGGATGACCAGCGAATCACCGAACTGCTGCGCTCGGCGTCGGTTCCCGAGCCGCGGGTGGACGTGGGTCGTGCGATCCGCGACGGCCGGCGTCGCCGCCGACGTCGCCGCGTCGGCGGTGCCGTCGCGGGGACGGTGCTCGCCGGGCTCGGCGTCGTGGGCGCCGTCCAGTTCGGCGGTGTCACCAGAGATCCCGCTCCGGCCCCGCCGGCCCTGGCAGCGTCACCGACCGTGGGCACGCCGGCCGCCCCGGCCTCGTCGCTCACCTGCGAGGCGTCGTGGCTGCCGCAGCCGATTGACGGACCGGTCGCGGTGGCGATCGACGTCGACCCCACCGGGCGACACATCGTCGGTGAGATCGGCACCGGCAACGAGGACGGGCGGGTCGTGCTCTGGACCGACGGCCAGGCATCTGTCCTGCCGGCCGCCGTGCGGCACGGGAACGCGGTCAACGCCGAGGGGTACGTGATCGGCACCAACGGCGACGGCACCGGCTGGGTCTATCGGAACGGGTCGCTGCGCACCCTGGCCACCCCGCCCGGCTACGACGCGGTCCTCCTATACGCGATCAACGGCCGAGGCGACATCGCCGGCACCGCCAGGGGCGCCAACGACTCGCACCACGCCGTGCTGTGGTCGGTGGACCGCCCGCAGGAGTACCGGTTGATCGGCCGGCCGGGATCCACCGCCTCCGGGATCACCGAGGACGGCACGGTCGTCGGCACGATGGGCCAACTTCCCTACCGTTGGACGCCCCAGGGGACGGGTACGGCGCTCCCGTTGCCCGACGGCTCCTCGCACGCCTCGGTCGACTCGGCGCAGGGCAAGTGGGCGATCGGCATGGTCCCCGGAGCCAAGAAGGGCGGTGCCGTGCAGATGCTGCCGGTTCGGTGGGATCTCACGACCGGGGCGGTTAGCCGGTTGCCGTTCCCCGGGGCGGCCGGAATCGCCGGCAACGGCGACCTGCTGGTCGGCGACGGTGCGCCGCTGGTCGTCGCCCCGGACGGCACATCCCGCAGGTTGCCTGGCCGGCCCGACGTCCGAGCGACCGAAGCGGGCACGTACACGGCCGATGGGATCAGTGACGACGGCCTGACCGTGGTCGGGGCCGTCTACGAGAACGAGGTGCACCGGCCACTGGTGTGGCGCTGCACCCGCGATTAAGGCGTACGCCGAGCAGTGGTTGCCGGGTTGGCGCCGAGGCTGGGGCCTCGGCGCCAACCCGGGTGTCAGGCCGGGGCGGTCGGGCAGCTCGCGCCGGCCGGCGGCAGGGCTCTGTCGATCAGGTACCGCTCGACGCGGCTCCGGGTGCACTCCGTGCGGGGGTAGCTGGCGTGGCCAGACCCCTCGTAGGTGAGGAGGCGGCCGTGCGTGCCGAGTTGGCGCGCCACCCGCTGCGCCCCGTCGTACGGGGTGGCGGGATCGTAGCGACCGTTGAGCACCAGCACCGGGGTGCTCGTCCGCGCCCGCAGCCGATGCTGCGGGTTGACCGCCGTCCAGCCCAGGCAGATCGCGGCGAAGCGGACGACCAGCGGGGAGGCCCGCAGGTGCGGTGCCGCGGCGCGGGACAGTTCCAGATACCGGTTCCACTCGGCGAACCCGTCGACCGGCAGCGACCAGTCCTGGCAGAACGCGGGTAGGGCGTACTCGGTCAGGTCCTCGTCGCTGTCGACCGACACCATCGGGGACGCCAGCGGGGGATCAGCGGCCTCGCCCCGCTCCAACGCGAGAAGCATGTTCGCGAGGTCGGCCCAGGTCGCGTCGAAGAAGTTGACGAATGTCGCGAACCCAAGCTCGAACCAGGTCAGCGTGGCGCCGGTGCCCGCGTCGACCAACGTGCCGGCATCGGCACGGCGCGTCAGCCGGTCGTACATCGCCGGCACGTCGCGTCCGTGCAGTGCACACCTCGGGGTCCGGTCGCACCAGGTCACGAACTCGTGGAACAGGGCCTCGTTACTGGCCGCCCCGCTGCGGAAGTATCCCCCGACCCCCTGGCTGTGGTCCATCACGCTGTCCATGGCCAGTGCTCGGACGCGGTCGGGAAACAGTTCGGCGTAGGCCTGCCCGATCAGGGTGCCGTAGGACCACTCGTAGAAGCTGAGCTGCCGCTCACCGAGTGCCGCCCGGATGGCGTCCGTGTCACGCGCGACGCTCACACTGTCGAGGTGGTCGAACAGTGGGCCGCTGTGAGCGCGGCAGTCCTCGCGCAACTGGCGGTTGTAGGTGCGGAGTCGCTCGTACTCCGCCGCGTTGGCGGGTGTCAGGGAGGGGTGCCGGGCCAACATCGCTGACGAGCAGCGCACCGGTGCGCTACGGACCGTACCCCGGGGATCGAAGCCGACGATGTCGAAGCGGCGCAGCACGTCCGGCCCGAGCTGGCTGGCGGCCGTCAGCGCCACGTCCACCCCGGACAGGCCGGGACCGCCGGGGTTGAAGACCAGGACACCGATGCGGGCGGCCGGGTCCGCGGCGGGACGTCGGGCCAGGGCCAGCTCGAAGGTTTCCCCTCCCGGCCGGGCCCAGTCGACCGGCAGGCGTAGGGTGCCGCATCGCGTACCCGGATCGTCGGCCTGGTCCGGGCACGCCCGCCAGTCAATGCGGCCGTTCCACCCGCCGGTGGTGCTCGCGACGGCCGAACCGGTGACCCGACCGGTGCCGCCGGACGACGCCGGCGTGGCGACCGCGAACGCCGGTGGGGCGTTGAGCGACAGGGCGACGAGGGCCGCGACGACGGCGGAGAGGTGGCGGAGGAGCGGGCGGCGTCGATGGTCAACCCCGCTGCGCTGCCAGAAGGTGGTTCTCTTCGTGGTCAACATCCACCCAGCCTGCCGACGACCGGTCTATGCCGGGTCCATGCCGGTCCGGAGGCGGCCCACGGGGAACGCTCAGCGCGTGGTTGCCAACCGCTCGGACAGCTCCTGGGCCTGCGGATGACCGAGCCGGTCGAAGATCGCCAACGCCTGTCCCCAGAGGTCCTTCGACGTGTCGTGGTCGCCCACCGCCCGATGGCTGTCGCCGAGCCGGACGAGTGTCTCGGCCCGTCCGCACTGGTCCTGAGCGTCGGAGTACAGCGCGAGGGCGCGTCGGTAGCAGACCGCCGCCGTCGGGTGCGACCCGAGACCCTGATGGGCGAAGCCGAGACTGTCCCAGGTATGTGCCTCGCCCACCCGGTTCTGGACCTCGGCATGAAGTGCCAGCGCCTGCTCGCAGTAGGCGATGGCACGGAGGTGCTCGTCCAGCCGGGCGTGGCCCCATCCGATCGCGTTGAGCGCCGCAGCCGCGCCGCGTTTGTCGTCGCTGCTGCTGGACAGGGCCAGCGCCGCCTCGGCATGCGGCAGTGCTTCCCGCGGGTTGCCCTCGATGTCGTACACCCAGGCGAGGTGCAGGTGGATGCTCGCCTGCCCCGGCCGGTCAACGATCGTGTCGTACCGCGCCATCGCGGTGCGCAGGTGGCCGCGGGCGGCACCGTAACGGCGGAGCTGGAGGTGCGCCAGCGCAAGGTCCCGGTGTGCCAACGCCTCGGCCTGCGGATCGTTGCGGCGTCGCGCGGCCGTGACCGCGACGGCCTGGACGGCGCCCAGGTCGTGCCACTGCGACGAACGGCTGAGCAAGGGAGTGAGGGCCTGGGCGATCTGCACCGCGTGGGCGTCGAAGCAGTGGGCGGCCGCGTCATCGACAGCGGCCAGCAGCACCCGCTGCTCGACGGTGAACCAGGCCAGCGCGGATCGGTGGTCGGTAAACACCGGTTGTGACACGTCGGTAGTCGAAGGCAACGGATCGAGCGGCTGGTGGTCGGTGTCGACCAGCCTCGCCGCTGCACGCGCGGCACACAGATAGTGGTCGAGCACGCGCCTCCGGACAGCTCTGCGGTCGGCCGCCGAGTCGTGTGTGTCCGTCAACTCCTCCCCGTAGGCGCGGAGCAGGTCGTGACAGCGGAAGCGGCTGGGGGACTGCTCGGCCAGCAGGTTCGCCCGAGTCAACTCGTCGAGCGCCGGCCGGATCAGGTGCGGCGGCGCCCCGGCGAGGCTGGCGGCCGCCGCCGCGCTGATGTCGGCGACAGGATGCAGGCTGAGTTGCCGGAACAGCCGGGCCGCGTCCGCGCTGAGCAGACGGTACGACCACGAGAGGACCGTGCGCAGGTCGGTGGCGTCGTCGTCGGTGGCCAGGGCGGCGAGCCCGCCCCGGCTCACCGCCAGATCGTCCGCGATGGCCTGGAGTGGGAACGTGGGCCGGGCGGCGGCTCGCGCGGCCACGATGGACAGGGCGAGGGGCAACCGCGCGGTACGGCTGATCAGCTCGTCCACCGCAGCCGGCTGGGCGGCGGCCCGCTGCGCACCCAGTCGGCGTACGAGCAGCTGGCGCGCTTCGGCGGTGCTGGGCAGGTCCAAGGCGACGGGATGGGCACCTTCGCCGGCCACCAGGCCGGGCAGCGTGTGGCGACTGGTCACGATGACGCCACAGCGGGCCGACCCGGGCAGCAGCGGTCGCACCTGTTCGGCGTCGCGTGCGTTGTCGAGCAGCACGAGCAGCCGTCGATCCGCGGTCAGGCTGCGGTAGAGGGCGAACTGGGCTGCCGGTTCGGCGGGTATCTCCAGGGGCTTCACGCCCAGGGCGGGCAGCAGCGAGCGTACGACGACGGTCGGCGGTGAGACCTCCTCTGTCGCGGTGCCGAAACCGCCCAGGTCGACGTGGAGTTGCCCGTCGGGAAAGTGGTGCAGGTTGTCGTGTGCCCAGCGCAACGCCAGCCAGGTCTTTCCGACGCCACCGGTGCCAGTGACGACGACTGTGCCGGCCGGTCCGCTGTCGTCGAGCAGCAGCGTCGTGAGCCGGGCCAGCTCGTGGGTCCGGCCCGTGAACAACGTCGGCGCGGCCGGCAACTGCCGGGGGACGATCCGCGGCGTGGGCTTCTCCGGTGGCCGCGCCCCGGATGTCGACAGCTCCCGATCAGCCCGCAGGATCCGGGTGTGCAGTCGTTGGAGATCGGGACCGGGTTCGACTCCCACCTCGTCGGAGAGTTGTCGGTGCAGCTGCCGGTACGTCGCCAGCGCGTCCGCCCGCCGCCCGGCACGGGCCAGGGCCACCATCAGCTGCCCCCACGGGCGCTCGCGTAACGGATCCCCGTCGATCTGGGTCCGGAGCGGCTCGATCAGCTCGTTGTGCCGACCGGCGCGCAGTTGGAGATCCGCGACCTCCTCCTGCAGACTCGACCGCTGCTCCTCAAGCCGCGCCCGGACGGAGAGCAGCACCCCCTGACCGGGGATGCCCGCAAACGGGTCACCACGCCACAGCGCCAGCGCCGCCTCGAACGCCCGCAGTGCATCCGACCAGAGGTCCTGCCGCAATGCGTGATACCCACGCTGCGTCAGCTCGTCGAAGGCCACGCTGTCCAACGCCTGCGCATCGAGGACGAGGCGATAGCCGGTGGCCCCCGCGAGGATGGCGGGGTCGGGAGAGCCGGGGAGGCGCAACGCCCGTCGCAGCGCCCAGACGTAGGTCTTCACGTTGCCGGCCGCAGTCTTCGGCGGGCGCCCCTGCCACAGCTCGTCGACGAGTTGGTCGATGGACCAAGCGGTGCCCGGCTGCGACATCAGGATGGCCAGCAGGCGCACCTGCATGGGCGGGCCGAGGGCCAGCCGATCCCCGGCGGAAGACCACACCTCGACCGGCCCGAGCAGTCGGTACCGCATCGCCGGCGGCGCTGCCGCAGGGTCCATCGCCCGATCGTACGGACCTGACCCATCCCGCTTCATCGGCTGGACGGTTGGGGGCCTCCACCGAGTCGGGATGTCGGTCCGTCGCTCTACGGTGTGGCCCGTGAACGCCGTTCATACGTACCGATATCTTCAGCCGTCGGCATTGAGGTGCCAGGGCTGGTCGACGTGGTGGCGCGCGGGGCATAGGTCGGCTGGTGACCGAGACCCGAAGGCTCGCCACCGTGCTGGCCGGATGATTCGTCACCCGGCTCCTCCTCGGGGTGGCGCGGATTCTTTGCCTTCTATACCGTTGCACGATCACGATCACGGGCGGCTACCTCCTCAAGAGGCCTGTCCCCGCGACGACATCGCGTAGGCGGTCGAAAGAGGGGTTCGTCGTGACCATGGACTCGCAGACGACCGGCCGGTCCGAGGCTGGCGAGGTCGACGCGGAGCAGAAGATCGACACGTCGGTGCCGCATTCGGCCCGGATCTGGAACTACTGGCTCGGCGGCAAGGACAACTTCGCGGTCGACCGCGAGGCCGGCGATCAGTACCGGCAGGTCTTCCCCGGCGTCGTGGACGTTGCCCGGGCCTCCCGACAGTTCCTGGTCCGTTCGATCCAGTTCCTCGCCGGTGAGGCGGGCGTCCGCCAGTTCCTCGACGTCGGCACCGGCCTGCCCACGGCCAACAACACCCATGAGGTGGCGCAGCGGATCGTGCCGGCCGCGCGGATCGTCTATGTCGACAGTGACCCGCTGGTGCTGGCCCATGCCCGTGCGCTGCTGGTCGGCACGGCCGAAGGCAGGACCGCCTACATCGACGGTGACCTGCACGATCCTGCCGCGGTCATCGCCGAGGCCGGCAAGACACTCGACTTCCAGCAGCCGATCGGCCTCATCCTCAGTGGCGTCATGGGCCACGTGCCCGACTACGAGACCGCCCGCTCGATCACGCGGCAGTTGCTGGCGTCGCTGCCGAGTGGCAGTTACCTCTCACTCAACGACGGCACGAGCCTGATCAGCGCCGAGATGCAGCAGGCGCAGGACGACTACAACGACAGCGGGGCCACCCCGTACACGCTTCGCTCGCCGGACCAGGTCGCCGGGTTCTTCGGCGGCCTGGAGCTGGTGGAGCCCGGCGTCGTGCCGTGCCCGCAGTGGCGACCCGACGACGCGGTCGACACACCTGTCGACATCGACGCCTTCGGCGGGGTGGGCCGCAAGCACTGAAACCAGCCCTAGAGGGCGCCGGACAGGTACTCCCGGCGTAGCTGCGGTTCGAACTTCTCAATCGCGTAGCGCAGCATGACCCGTGGCATCACCCGGTAGCGGTGGGCCAGGAACTCCTCCTCCGCGTCCCGGTCCCGGTTGCCCACCTCGCGCAGCATCCAGCCCACCGCCTTCCGGACGAGGTCGTGCGGGTCGTGCAGCAGCCGGTCGCTGAGCCGGAAGGTCCATTGAAAGTCGCCGGCTTTGATGAAGGCCAAGGTCGCCATGATGGCGATGCGCCGCTCCCACACGAGGCTCGACTCGGCCAACCGATCCAGGACGCTCCGGTCCTTGTCGATCAGCCAGGGGCCGACGATGTACGGCGCGGACGAGTCCACCAGGTCCCAGTTGTTGATGCGGCCGGTGTTGGCGAGGGTGATGCCGAAGATCCGACTCCGCTCCTGCTCGTCGCCCTTGGCGAACTTTCGCACCAGGATGAACAGCGAGGTCAGCCGCTCCTCGTGCACGCCATCGCCGAGCAGCTTCGTGGTCTCAGCCAGCGAGAGGTCGCGCCAGTACCGGGCGGCCACTCTGCGCAATTCCGGCACGGAGACACCAATGGCCCGGTCGCCCTCGCCGTAACCGCCGGGGATCATCTGCAAATACCGGCTCAATGCCTCGGCTCGACGCGGATCGGCGAGGCGGGCAAGTTCCTGACGTACGTCGACGCTGGTGGCCACGACCCTTCAAGCTACCGGCACCGGGGTTCAGCTCGACCCCGCCCGTGGTTACGGGGCCGGTTGCTCGGTCGGGGGGAGAACGCTCTGCACCGCCGCGCAGGGGTCCGTCGCCGGCTCGGCGGCGTGGATCGCCTCGGCGGCGCGGGCGGCGAGGTCGCGAAAGACATCGCGCTGCTCCTCGGGCAACCCGCCCAGCACGTGGTCCTCAGCGTGGGCGACCCGCCGCTCGGCCTCGGCGAGCGTCTGACGCCCGCGTTCGGTGGCCACGATCCGTCGGGCGCGCCGGTCCTGGGGATCAGGCTTGCGCTCGATGAGGCCGGCGTTCGCCAGGTCGTCGATGACGTACGTCAGAACGCTGCGGTCGATGGCCAGGCGGGCGGCCAGAGCGCCCTGCGTGGGCACTTCCTCGTGCACGACAACGGCCAGGATGTGGTAGCCCCGGCTGCCGTGCGGCAGGTCCTTGAGTAGCTCCTCGACGTGCTCGTGCCAGCGGCGCAGCACCATGCCCAGAGACCAACCGAAGTTCGAACCGCGCTTGCGGTCGGCCGGTAACTCGCAGGGGTCGGTCACGGACATATCCCGATGCTAGTGGGCGGGACGTTGATCATCATCCAGCATCAGGGCAGTCCAGGAATGATTGGGCTGGAAGATGTGTTGTCTGACAAACGTTAGGTGCAGAACATGATCGGTTGATCAAATGATCGCGTGGATGGTGGAGTGATGTCGGATTACGGGCACGAACTCCGGTTTGGGTCTTTCCTGACGCCGAGTGTGCAGGACCCGGACCGGGTGGTGGCGCTGGCCGAGCTGACCGAAGCGGCGGGACTGGACCTGGTCACCTTCCAGGACCACCCCTACAACGCGGAGTTCCTCGACACCTGGACCCTGCTGAGCTGGGTCGCCGCCCGCACGGAGCGGCTACGGATCTCGGGAAACGTCCTCAGCCTGCCGCTGCGCCCGCCGGCCGTGCTGGCCCGAGCCGCGGCGAGCCTGGACCGGTTGTCGCACGGCCGTTTCGAACTGGGCCTCGGGGCTGGCGCGTTCTGGGACGGGATCGAGGGCATGGGCGCTCGTCGGCTGACCGCAGGGCAGGGGGTCGCGGCCCTGCGGGAGGCGATCGACGTCCTACGCGGCGTCTGGGACCACACCGCCACCGGGCCGCTGCGGCTGGACGGGGCGTACTACCCAGTACCCGCCATGCAGCGCGGCCCCGCGCCGGCACATGACATCGACATCTGGCTCGGCGCCTACCAGCCGAAGATGCTGGCACTGACCGGCCAGAAGGCCAACGGCTGGCTTCCCACGCTGGAATACCTGCGGTCGCCGGACCGGGTGACCGCCAACCGGCTCATCGACGAGGCGGCCGTCGTCGCGGGACGCGAGCCCCGGGACATCCGGCGGCTGCTCAACCTGTTCAAGGTCGACGTCTCGTCGCGCGGCCGTGGTTTCCTTCAGGGGCCACCCCAACAGTGGGTCGACCAGCTCCTTCCGCTGGTTCTCGAGGAGGGGTTCAGCACCTTCCTGATCGGCCGCGACGACCCACGCCTGATCCAGACCCTCGGGCAGGAGATCGCCCCCGCGCTGCGCGAGGCGGTCGCCAAGGAGCGGGCGGGGAGCGGGGGCGGCGCCGGTCGGGTCCGCACGGCCGTCGCGCTGGCCGGGCGTCACCCGGGCCTGGACTACGACGCGCTGCCCACGTCGCTGGCCACCGGGTCCGTCGAGCCCGGTGACCCGGAGTACGAGCGGGTCCGCCACTCCCACAGCTGGCACGGAACACCAGCGCTGGTGCTCCGCCCGCAGACTGCCGCCGAAGTGGTCGATGCCGTGTCGTACGGCCGGACGCAGGACGTACCCCTGTCGGTGCGCAGCGGCGGGCACGGCATCAGCGGCCGGTCGACGAACGACGGGGGAGTCGTCATCGACATGTCGAGGATGAATAAGGTCGAGGTGCTCGACCGGGCGACCCGTCGGATCCGGCTGGAGCCCGGCGCCCGGTGGGGGCACGTGGCCCAGGCGCTCGCCCCGTACGGCCTGGCGATGAGCTCGGGCGACTACGGTGACGTGGGCGTCGGTGGCCTGGCCACCACCGCCGGCATCGGATACCTCGTCCGCAAGTACGGCCTGACCATCGACCACATCGTCGCCGCCGAGATCGTCACTGCGGATGGTCGCCTGCTCCGCGTCGACGGCGAGCATCACCCCGACCTGTTCTGGGCCGTTCGTGGCGCCGGCGGCAACTTCGGCGTCGTCACCGCCATCGAGCTGGAGGCGTACGAGGTCGGCAACGTCGTCTACGCCCAGCTCGTCGCGGACGCGACCGACACCGCCCCGTTGCTTCAGCGTTGGGGCCAGCTCGTCGAGGAGGCACCACGGGAGCTCAGCAGTTTCCTGTCCCTCTTTCCCGGGCGCCGTGGTAACCCGCCGACGGCCCACGTCACCCTCGTCTTCGCCGGAGACGACATCGAGGCGGCGCAGTCGGCTCTGAGCCCGTTCCTGGAGATCGGGCCGATTCTCGACCAGCAGGCGCAGCTTGTGCCGTATCCGGCGATCGTCGCGCCGCCCGGCGACCAGCATCGGGGTCAGGGGTTGAACGACACCCACAGCGGGCTGTTGCACCACGTCACACCGCAGGCGGCGGACCTCATGGCAGACATGATTCGTTCCGGTGACGTGATGATTCTGCAGTTCCGATCCGTGGGCGCAGCGGTCAACGACATCGCCAGTGACGCGACCGCCTACCCACACCGGAAGCAGAACTTCTCCGTGCTCGCGGCCACGGTCTCGGACCGCAGACCTCGACTCGACAAGCTGTGGGCCGCGCTGTATCCGCATCTCGATGGCATGTATCTCAGTTTCGAGGCCGACACCGATCCGGATCGCCTGTTGGACGCCTGGCCCGAGCCCACCCTCAGCCGACTGCGCGCGGTCAAGGCCACGTACGACCCGGACAACGTCTTCAACCGAAACTTCCCCATCCCACCGGCAACATCTCGGCGGCGGTCTGGGTCAGAAGGTGGTCTCGTTGGGTAGACCGAAGAAGTCGTGCCACTTCGCGCCGCCGAGGAAGCTGGTGCCAGTGGAGAGGCCGACGTAGACGTCGTTGAGGCTGCCCTTGGTGAAGGCGATGAGGTCGTCCATGCCGTCACCGTTGTAATCACCAAGATAGGGAAACTCGCCGGGCAGGCAGAAGAACTCGTTCCACTTGACGGTGGTGCCGACGAACGAGGTGCCGGTGGAGACGGCCGCATAGACGTCGGCGTCGGCGTCGCAGGTGAACGTGACGATGTCGTCGCGGCCATCACCGTTGATGTCGCCGACGCGCGGCTGCTCCGTCCCGACGGCGAACACGTCGTGCCACGTCTGCGCCGCCCCGAACGAGGTTCCCGTGGAGAGGGCGACGATGACGTCCGACGCGGCGACCGGGCCCTGGGTGAAGGTGATGATGTCGTCCCTGCCGTCGCCGTTGACGTCGCCGAGGGCCGGATACTCACCGGCGATCGAGAAGTACTCGTGCCACTTCAGCGCCGTTCCGGCGAACGACGAACCGGCGGACAGCGCGACGTACACGTCCCCGGCACCGTCATGGGTGAAGGCGACGATGTCGTCGCGGCCGTCGCCGTTCACGTCCCCCACCGCGGCGACCTCGGCATTCGGCGCGAACCAGTCGTGCCACTTCGTGGCGCCCGCGAACGACGACCCGTTCGACAGTGCCACGTACACGTCGGCGAGCGAGCCGTGGGTGAACGCCACGATGTCGTCGCGTCCGTCACCGTTGAAGTCCCCGGACAGCAGCGTCTCGTCGTTCAGTCCGAAGAAGTCGTTCCACTTCACCGACGTCCCGGCGAACGAGGAGCCGGTGGACGCCGACACGTACACGTCGTTGAGCGATCCACGGGTGAACGCGACGATGTCGTCGCGGCCGTCGCCGGTGAAGTCGGTCGGTGACCCTGCCAGATATCGGCCTCCCGAGCCGCCGGCGTTGACCAGGGAGATGTAGTAGTTCCAGTTCCAGTTCGGGCCGGGATCGGTGTGGTCGTTGCCGGGCATCTCGTTGTGCCCCCGGATCGCCGCACGGGTCTTCGGCAGCCCGTACTTGTCGCAGAGGTAACGGGTCAGCGCGGCGGACGACCGGTACATGGCATCGGTGAACCAGGCCGGGTTGTCCACGAATCCCTCGTGCTCGATGCCCAACGCGTACGGATTGGCCGAGCGTGCGTGGTAAGCCGTGTCTCCCTCGCGCACCATCTGGGTGATCTCACCGTTGCTCGATTTCACCACGTAGTGCGCGCTCACCCCCGCCGACGGGTTCTGGAACCAGCTGACCGTGCCGGCGTACGACCCCTGGGTCACGTGCACCACCACTGTGGTTATCCGTGACGATCGGCCGGCCTGGTAGTTGCCGCCGTAGGCGGACACCCACCGGGCCGGCGCGTACTCTGGCACGGCCGCCGCGGCGTTCGGACCGGCGGCGCCAGCAGGGGCGACTCCCGCATAGCGGCCGAGTTCGGGTCGGACCGGTTGCGGCGCGACCCGGACGGAGCCGGTCGCGAGACCGGAGCGCAGCAGGGCGTAGACGTGGTCGGCGTAGAGCCGGGCGGTCGAATCGTTGACGGCGGCGCTGTAGCGCGCCACGACCGGATACCAGGCGGACAGCCGGTCGCGTGCGCCGCTCGTCAGTCCTTCGTTGTCGGCCAGCTCGCGGAGCACCGCGGCACCGCCCCGGACGTTGGCCGCGGTGACCGAGCGCAGGCGGTCGATCGGCTCGCCGGTGAGCGTGGCCGCCCGCTCCAGGCTGTGCTGGGTGGGGTTACTGACGAGGTGCATGACCCCGTACCCATTGGCCTGGCTGGGGAGACCTCCGTGCCCGTCCAGCCGGGACTCCCCGTAGGCGACGGCGACCAGCAGGTCCCGGGGTACGTCGAACTCGGCGGCGGCCCGGGTGAAATCAGCGGTGAGCGAGCCGGGTGCCACGGGTCGGGCCGCGTTGGCCGGCGCGGCCGTGACCTGGGCGGCGAGTGCCGCCGCCAGAAAGAGGGCGCACGCGCGCCTGGTCAGTCGCATCGGGTCTCCCATCCGTGGGTCACAGCGTCGTCTCGCCGTTGAGGCCGAAGAAGTCGTGCCATTTGGTGGCGCCGAGGAAGCCAGTGCCGGTGGAGCGCGCCACGTGGACGTCGTTGGTGCCGCCCTTGGTGAAGACGATGATGTCGTCCTTGCCGTCTCCGTCGGCGTCACCGAGGTACGGGAACTCGCCGGCAAGACAGAAGAAGTCGTTCCACTTCACGGTCGTCCCGGCGAAGCCGGTGCCGGTGGAGGTGGCGGCGTACACGTCGGCGTTGGGATCGCAGGTGAAGGTGACGATGTCGTCCTTGCCGTCGCCGTTGATGTCACCGACGCGGGGTAGTTCGGTGCCGACGGCGAACAGGTCGTGCCACTTCTGCGCGGCGCCGAACGAGCCGCCGTTCGACAGGGCGACGATGACATCGCTGGCGGTGGCGGGGCCCTGGGTGAAGGTGATGAGGTCGTCGCGGCCGTCACCGTTGACGTCGCCGAGCGCGGGGAACTCACCGAACGGGCTGAAGTACTCGTGCCACTTGACGCCGGGGCCGAAGCCGGTGCCGGTGGACAGCGCGACGTAGACGTCGCCGGCGGGGTTGTGGGTGAACGCGACGATGTCGGCACGCCCGTCGCCGTTGACGTCGCCGACCGCGCCGATCTCGGCGCCCGGTGCGAACCAGTCATGCCATTTTTGGCCGCCGCTGAACGCGATGCCGGTGGAGAGCGCGACGTAGACGTCACCGGTGTTGCTGTGGGCGAAGGTGACGATGTCGTCCCGGCCGTCGCCGTTGACGTCGCCGGTGGAGGCGGTCTCTCCGCCGATGGAGAAGAAGTCGTTCCACTTCGCCGAGGTGCCGGTGAAGGAGCTACCGGTGGAGGCGCCGACGTAGACGTCGGCGAGGGCGTTCTGGGTGAAGCTGACGATGTCGTCCCGGCCGTCGCCGGTGACGTCGGTGGCGGACCCGCCGGCGATGGCGTGGGTACGGGCCGCCTCGTTGAGCTGGGTCCGGGCGGTGGCGGCGACCTGGTCGTACCGGTCGGGGAAGCCGGACCGTTGGACGCACTGGGCGACCTGGCCCGCGCTGTACCCCGGGTTGTCACGGTCGCAGACGATTGCCCGGGTGACGTACTGGGTGCTGGCGTAGACCGGGTCCATGATCTGCTCGGGAGTACCCCAGCCGTAGTCCCAGCGCTGCTGGAACACCCCGAGCGACGACTTGTCGCCACACGGCAGATTGTTCATGTGTGACTCGACCCAGCCCGCCTCGAACGCGGACAGGGTCACCTTGTCGTTGGCGTTGTGGGCGCGGGCGACCCGGTAGACGACCAGGGTCACCGCCGGGTCGCGGTTGGCGGGGATGGACGGGCAGGCCAGGGTGCCGATCGGGTCGGCGTGAGCCGGCGCCGCCGCGACGGTCGCCGCAGCGGTGCCGAGGGCGACCAGCAGGACCAGGAGAGTACGTCTCACGATGCTCCTCGCGAGGTCGAGTGGTCAGCCTGGTGGCGTCGCGCAACCGCCTCTGACCGGGAAATCGAATGCTGAGAGTTTCTTCAGGACGGTGATTGATGTCAATCTCTTGTGAAGATTTTCTTCATGACATCGTTCAAGGCGGGCAGGTATTGACATCGACGAGCGCCGCAGGTTTACTCGCCCGCAACCGATGTCCAACCGCGCACCGCGGCCATGACGAGCGCGTCAGGAAGGCCAGCCATGGGTATGCGTCGTCGCTCGCTCCTCGGTCGCGCCGCCGCGATAGGCGCAGCCAGCGCGGTCGGTGCCGTCGGCTCGGTGCTGGCGACGGCCGCTCCAGCCCAGGCGGCGGTGTGGAAGAAGCGGTTGACCGGCGCGGACCTCGACACCAACAGCCGCTGGCGGGTGGCCGGCACCGATCTGGGCATTCCCTACGTGCTGGAGAACGGGTCGATCGGCTACCTCTTCGGCGACACCTTCGACACGCCGTGGCCGGAGGGCCCGCCCCTGCCGAACGACTGGCGGTCACCGGTCATGTTGCGTTCCGCCGTCCACCCCGGCGCACCGGGTGGAGTGGTCTTCGACAGCGCGGCGCGGGTTGCGGGCAACGGCCGCGCGCCCGAACTGATGCACAACGGCCACCACGGCATCGGCATCGACGGTCTTCCCGAGGTGACCGTCATCCCCAACGACGGCATCAGCTTTCCGGAGACCGGTCGGCAGGTCATTTCCTACATGAGCATCGAGAACTGGAACTCCGCCGGCCCGGCCGGGCCGCAGTGGAAGTCCCGCTACGCGGGGCTGGCCTTCTCCGACAACGGCAACGACTTCATCCGTACTCCGCTGAAGTGGTGGAACAGTCCGGACAACAAGGATCCGTTCCAGATGTGGACGATGCAGCGCGACGGCGACCACGTCTACGTCTTCTCCGTGCGGTCAGGACGGCAGGACGGTCCGATGATGCTGCGTCGCGTCCGGTGGGACCGGCTGTTCTACCCGGAGTCGTACGAGGGGTGGGGCTGGAACGGCACGAACTGGGGCTGGGGACGGCCCTGCACACCCATCCTCACCGGCCGCTTCGGTGAGCCGTCGGTGCGCCGCCTGAGTGACGGGACCTGGGTGATGTCCTACCTGAACTGCCAGAACGGCTGTGTGGTCACCCGGACCGCTCCCGGACCCGACCGAGCTTGGACGGCGGAGAAGATCCAGGTGACGAGCTGGCAGGAACCCGCACTCTACGGTGGGTTCATCCATCCCTGGTCGAGTCGCGACGCCGACGATCTGCACCTGATGGTCTCGAAGTGGACTCGAACGCCGGACGGTCGCAGCACCGCCTACCACGTCAGCCAGTTTGTCGGCTCCGTCTGACGGGCTGTGCCGGAAGTCGGGGCAGCGGAGTGGTTAGCTGCACGGATGATCACTCCCGTTTCCCTCGGAACCTGGCCGACACCGCTGGAGGCCGCGCCCCGGCTCGCCGCCCGGCTCGGGTTGGCCGAGTTCTGGTTCAAGCGCGATGACCTGAACGGCCTCGGCGGAGGCGGCAACAAGATCCGCAAGCTGCAGTACACCTGCGCCGAGGCGATCGCCGTCGGCGCGACCACGGTGATCACCTCGGGGGCGCCGCAGAGCAACCACGCCCGGCTCACCGCTGCCGCCGCCGCGCGGCTCGGCCTCTCCTGCGTGCTGGTGCTCGCCGGCCCGCCCCCGGAGATCCGGCGCGGCAACCTGCTCCTCGACGGGCTTGCCGGCGCGGAGATCGTCTGGGGTGGGGACAGCCCGCTCGCCGAGGTGGTGGCGGTCGAGGCCCAGCGACGAGCGGCGTACGTCATCCCGTTCGGCGGCACCTCACCCGCGTCGACCCAGGGTTATGTGGACTGCGGCCGGGAGTTGCGCGCCCAGGTGCCGGACATCGACGGGACGGACGTCGTGGTGGCGCTCGGCTCCGGCGGGACGATGGCCGGGCTGGTGCGGGAACTGGGCGCGGGGCGGGTGATCGGCGTGGACGTCGGCGCTCTGCCGGACCCTCGCGCGACCGTCGCCGGGCTGCTCGTCGGCGAGGTCGAGCCGGGCGCGTTGCGGATCGACGGCTCGCAGGTGGGTGCGGGGTACCGCACGCTCACCGACGGGGCGCGAGCGGCGCTCGAGACGACCGCGCGGGACGAGGGGATCTTCCTGGACCCGACGTACACCGGTCGGGCGATGGCCGCGCTGCTCGCCGGCAGCTTCCCGCACGGTGACAAGGTCGTCTTTCTGCACAGCGGCGGCCTGCCGGGGCTCTTCGGCCACCCCGAGCTCTAGTCGGAGGGTGCTGTCCGGCCGGTGCCCTTCGCGGATTCTCACGAAGGGCACCGCGCCGAACCGCCAGCGGATCAGGCGCTGGCGAAGTGCTCGCGGTGATCGCTGACGAACTCGGCGAAGGTCCGCGGCTGCCGCCCGGTTATGCGGGCGACATGGTCGTTGGTGAAGTCGCCCCACCCGGAGCCGTAGGCGACCCGGTACTCGGCGAGGACCTCGGCCGACCACTGGTCGAGGCCCGCCTGGAGCAGATTGTCGCGCGCCTGCTCCGGGCTCTGCGGTACGTACCGCACCGGCTTTCCGAGCGTGCGAGTGAGCTCGTCAGCGGCCTGGTCCAGGGTGATGCTCTCCGGACCGGTCGGCGTGTAGATCATGCCTTCGTGCCGGTGGGGTGCGGCGAGGATCGCTGCTCCTGCGGCGGCGATGTCCCGTGCGTCGATGACACCGACCCGAGCGTCGCCGAAGAGCCCGTAGAGGTGCTCGCCGGCCTTGGAGCCGAGCAGGTTCTGCATGAAGTGGCTCGGTCGCAGGATCGTCCAGGAAATGCCCGAGTTCTGCAGTTCCGCGTCGGAGAGCGCGTGCAGCCGACCGTTGCGGGTCGGTGCGTCGTGCGCGGCGCCGATCGCGGAGAGCCGGACGATGTGCCGCACCCCGGCCTGCCGGGCGGCCCACACCGCGTTCATGCTCTGGCTGGGCGCCTGCGGGCCCATCGGAGTCAGCAGCCAGAGCGTCGACACACCCTCGAAGGCTGGGGCCAGCGTGGAGGGGCGGTCCAGGTCGCCGACGACGTAGTCGACGCCGTCGAGCTGGGGTGTGCGCGACAGGTCCCGCACGAGTGCGCGTACCGGCTGCTGCTGGCCGGCGAGTTCGCGCAGCACCTCCCTCGACACGGTGCCGTTCGTCCCGGTTATCAGAATGGTCATGGTTGTCCTCTCGGTCAGGCAGTCCGTGGTTGGGCCACCGGTCGCCGCCAGCGACGATATAGTCCAAAAGTTGTACCGTCCAATGATTGGACCAAGTTATGAAGCGCAGCACACTCAAGGAGCAGGACCCGGACCTCGGGATCCTGGCCGTTCAGCTCTCCGCACGCGTCCAGCGCGAGATCTTCCGGCGGTCCGCCGAGCACGGGTTCGACGACCTCCGGCCCCGCCACGGCGCCGTGCTCGCGTACCTGGACGAGGAGGGCACCCGCCCGGGCGAACTGGCCCGGCTGGCCGGGCGCAACAAGCAGACGATGGGCGCGATCCTCGACGAGTTGGAGCGGCTGGGCTACGTCCGGCGCGCCCCCGACCCCGCCGACCGACGGGCAAAACTGATCATCCCCACGGACCGCGGCCGCACATTCATGGAGCTCTCCGACGGCCTGGTGCACCTGATCGAGCAGAAGCTCTCCGACACGCTCGGTCCCGACCTCTACCGGGACTTCAGAACCGCGCTGGGCCGTGGCGTGGCGATCCTCCCGGCAACCGGTCACGACACCGAGGGCTGAGACGGCGCGCATCGGGTACGCGAGTGCGGCCCTGCGGCGAGCAGAGCCTCCGGGTCCACCGGAGTCAGCGCACCCGAGGAGCACCGACATGCCTATCGCGGGGCGGGCTCGACTCTCACCGAGGGTCTCCCTGGTGCTGCTGGCGTCGATTCTCGTGTCGTTCCTGGCCGCCTCGGCGGCCCCGACCCCGCTCTACGGGATCTACCAGGAGCGCTGGCACTTCTCGCCGGTCACGACCACCGTGGTGTTCGCCGTCTACGCCCTCGCGGTGCTGGGCTCGCTGCTCACGTTCGGCAAGTTGTCCGATCATGTCGGTCGACGACCGGTCCTGGCCGTCGCGATCGCGGTGCAGATGCTCTCGCTTGTCGTCTTCGTCTTCGCCAACGGCGTACCCACGCTGCTGGTCGCCCGTCTGCTCCAGGGGCTCGCCGCCGGCGCCGCCACCGGCGCGGTCGGCGCCGGCATGCTCGACATCGACCGCGCCCGTGGCACGCTCGCGAACTCGATCGCCCCCGGTATCGGAACCGGGAGCGGCGCCCTGCTCTCGGCGCTGTTCATCGACTTCCTGCCGGCGCCGACGCGCCTGGTGTACGTCGTCCTCCTCGTGATCCTCCTGGTCCAGCTCATCGGGGTCGCGCTGATGCCGGAGACGGTCACGCCGATGGCGGGAGCACGACGCAGCCTGCGGCCCGACATCACCCTGCCGCGGGCCGTGCGCGAGCCGGTCCTGGTCGTCGTTCCGGTGCTGTTCGCGGTCTGGGCGTTGGCCGGCTTCTTCGGCGCGCTCGGCCCGGCGCTCGTGCGCTCCCTCATGAACACGTCGATCGTGGTTGGCGGCCTGCTCCTCTTCGTCTTCGCCCTCTTCGGGTCGATCGCCGTTCTGCTGCTGCGCAACACCGCCGCGCGGACCGTGATCCTGACCGGAATCGTCGCGCTCATCCTGGGTATGGCCGTCACGTTGGTGTCGGTCATGGCCGAGACCATTCCGGGCGTCTTCGTCGGCGTCGCGCTCGGGGGCGTCGGCTTCGGAGCCGGTTTCCAGGGCAGCCTCAAGACGATCATGCCCCTGGTCGAGGCGCACGAACGCTCCAGCGTGCTCTCCCTGCTCTATGTCGTCTGCTACGTCGGCTTCGGTCTCCCCACGGTGATCGCCGGCTTCCTCGTGGTCTACGCCGGCGGCGTGCCCCGGACCGCCGACGAGTACTCCGTCGCCGTCATCCTCCTGGCCCTGGTGGCGCTGCTCGGGGTGCGCAGGGCCACCAGGACGTCGCCGGGCTGATGCCCGGAAGGCGGTAACCGGCAGAGACGCAAGCAGTAGCGTGATGATCGAGAGGGAGGCTGTGATGAGCCCGAGGAGTGCCCAGGGCGACGCGAGTGGCATGTCGAGCATCGACGTGAAGCTCGAGGTGATCGTCATTCCGGTGTCGGATGTCGACCGCGCGAAGGCGTTCTACGTACGCCTCGGGTGGCGGCTCGACCAGACACCGCCCGGCATCGTCCAGCTCACGCCGCATGGCTCCGGGTGTTCGGTGCAGTTCGGTCCAGGGCTCACGTCGGCGGCGCCCGGTTCGGCCATGGCGTACCTGATCGTCTCCGACATCGAGGCGACGCACGACGCCCTGGTGTCGGCCGGCGTCGAGGTCGGCGACATCTTCCACGTCAGCCCCGACGGCCCGGTCGACGGGCTGGACCCCGAGCGGCGCAGCTACGTCTCGCGGGCCACGCTGCGCGACCCGGACGGCAACACCTGGCTGATGCAGGAGATCACCAGCAGGCTTCCCGGGCGTATCGAGGGTGGCCTGACGTCCTTCGGCTCCGCGAGCGACCTGGCGAGCGCACTCAAGCGCGCGGAGGCCGCCCACGGCGAGCACGAGAAGCGCACCGGCGAGCGGGACGACAACTGGCCCGAGTGGTACGCCGCGTACATGGTGAGCGAGCAGTCGGGCGCCAAGCCTCCCGAGTGAGCCCTGGCAACGCGTAGCGTCGGGTCGGTCGGCGCGGAGCCACCGTGTCCGTCCGGAAGGTCAGTGCGCCGGCGGCGGTGGGAAATCGGGTTCGGTTGGCCGGCTCGGTTGGGCAAGATAGCCGGATGATCCTGGCAGGACGAGACGGTGGGGCTCCGTCGACGCGATCGGCGGTGGGGGAGGCCACGCAACCCTCCACTGTGCGGGCTGCGGTTGCTGCCGCAGCCGTCGGCCGGTGGGAGGCGCTGCAGCATCTCGTCGAGGTGCTGCTTGCGGTCGACGCCATCGGTGCGGAAGCGGGGTCCCGGTCGGCGTTGGCGGTGGTGGCCGCGGATCCGGCGTTGGTGGTACGGCTCGACGCCAACGTGCGCCGGGGGCCGTCGTGCGGCCCGTACACCGAGCCCGCGTTGCAGCGGGTTGCCCGACGCTTCACGGATGCGTCCTCGGGACCGCTGGCGATGGCGTTGGCCAGCATGCACGGCGACGGGCGGATCCGGGAACGCGCGGTGGCGGCGATCCTGGTCCGGCCAGGCCCGGAGATGATGCCGTTCCTGGTGCTGCGCGCCGGCGACTGGGTCACGCCGGTTCGAGAACGGGCGCGCGCCGGGCTGGCGATGCTGCTCTCCGAGGACCCTGGCACCTGGATTCCGGCGGTGCTGCCGACAGTGCTGCGTCTGGACGAGCGGTTGCGTGGTGGCTTCGCGGTCAACCAGGTGCGGGCGGCGATGTTCGCGATGACGGCGCAGGTCTGGCGTGGCCTCCTCGGCTCGGGCAGTCCGCGGGAGCGTCGCTTCCTGTTCCGAACCGGCATCGCGCAACGCTGGCTGCCTCTGCCCGACCTGGTGGCGTACGCGCTGACCGACCGGGATGTGGTGGTCAGGTCCGTGGCGGCGGAAGCCGCGTGCCGTGAGGCGGTCTGGACCCGCCGCCCCGACGTTCTTCGCCGCCTGGCCCGGTCGACCCGCAGCGAGGTGCGGGTGGTCGCGTTGACCGGCCTGGTCCGTGGTGGTCACGACGGTGAGGTCGCCGCGTACCTGGACGACGACGCCCCCCTGGTCCGAGCGGTGGCGCGGGACGCGGCCCGGCGACTCGGAGTGGACGCGCGGGAGCACTACCGGCACGCGGTCGGCACCGACGACCCGCCCCCGGGGGCGATCGCCGGACTTTCCGAGATCGGTTCTGCCGTCGACGCCGCGCTGTTGCGGCCGTTGCTCGCGCACCGGTCGGCCAGGGTTCGCGCCCAGGTGGTCCGTGCTCTGCGCCTGCTGGACGCTGTGGTGGCGGCTGAGTTCGCCGCACTGGTGCGGGATCCGTCACCGGCGGTGGTCCGGGAGGTCGCCACCGCGCTGCGGCCGCTTGCGGGCGCTCTGCCCCCGGATCTGCCGTGGCAGCTGCTGGCCGACACCCGGGTGGAGCTACGCCGAGCCGGTTACCGGCTCCTGCACGGCCGCGGCATCGACGTCGCGTTGCGCGCAGGCCTGATCGCTGCCCTTGACGTCGATCCGCGCCTGGCCGAGCGCGGTAGGGCCGACGTGACGCGCCTGGCTCGGGACCATGCACGAGCAACCTGGCGGCTCACTCCTCGTCCGGAATTGCGGGTCTCCGGGGCCGAGCACGCCGACCTCCGCGCGCTGGCCGCCCGAGCGGCGTCGACCCTTGGAGAGGACACCAGCGAGCAACTCGTCGAATGGCTGACGGCTACCCGTCCCGGCGTGTGAACGCGCCGCTCGGCACGCTGCCGTCCCGCTCCCCATCGACCATGCCAGGGCCCGGTGGTCGTCCCGCCTGGCCCGAGCCGGGCGATGTTTCAGTGTGACGTCCGGTTCCTGGTGCGGGGTCTCCTGGCGCGCCGCCCGGACGGTCAGCGCAGCCCGCGGATGAGGTTGGCGACCAGGGTGCGGGCGAAGTCCTCGGTGAGCGGCAGGTCGGGCACGAGGAGCCGGTGGTAGCAGGCTCCCCAGAGCTGGTCGACGACGGATTCGGGGTCGATGTCGGCGCGTAGCTGCCCGCGGGCCATGGCTCTGTTGAGTGCTTCGACGGCGAGGGCGCGGCGGGGGCCGGAGTAGCGCTGGCGGTAGGCCGCTGCCAGCTCGGGGTCGGTCTGCGCCTGCGCGATGAGTTGACTGATGACCCGCCCGGCGGAGGTGTCCCGCAGGAGGTGAACGAAGGCGACCAACTGGTTGGTGAGGTCGGCGACGATGTCGGCGGTGTCGGTGAAGGCCAGCGTGGGTGCGACGACGGTGAAGTAGCCGTCCAGAGCGAGGGCGCCCTTGGAGGGCCACCACTTGTAGATCGTCATCCGGCTGGCCCCGGCGTGGGCCGCGACCTTCTCGATGGTGAAGCCGGCCATGCCCTCTGCCAGCAGGAGGTTGCCGGCGGCCGTGAGGATCTCGGCCCGTACCTGGTCGGCGGGCCGGCGGCCCCGACCCCGGCGGGGTGAGGTGTTGGCATCAGGCGTGAGGTGGGCCACTGGTCCTCCGGTTATATGGACAGCGTGTCTTCATCCTGGTTATATGGACACAGCGTACACAGCGACTTCTCGCAGCCGCGATCCACGGCGGCAGGACCGAAGGAGACGAGACATGACGGGTCTACGACGGCGACGGTTGGGTGTCTCCGGGCCAGAGGTGTCGATCATCGGGCTCGGCGCGATGGGCATGTCGGACCTGTACGGGCCGGCGGACGAGGCCGAGAGCGTCGCGACGCTGCACGCGGCAATCGACGCCGGTGTGAACCTGATCGACACCGGGGACTTCTACGGCTCGGGTCACAACGAGATGCTGATCGGCCGGGTGCTGCGGGAGCGTCGTCGGGAAGATGTGGTGGTCAGCGTGAAGTTCGGTGCGCGCCGGACGCCGGACGGCGGGTTCCAGGCGGCACCGTACGACGTGTCGGCGGCGGCGGTGAAGGACCGGCTGGCGTACTCGCTGCGCCGACTTGGCACCGACTACATCGACATCTACCGGCCTTCCCGACTCAACCCGCAGGTGCCGGTGGAGGAGACCGTGGGCGCACTGCGCGAGATGCAGGAGGCCGGCTACATCCGGCACATCGGGCTCTCCGAGGTGAGCGCGGACACCATCCGTCGAGCGGCGGCGGTGGCACCGATCAGTGACCTCCAGATCGAGTACTCGCTGCTGTCCCGTGGCCCCGAGGCCACGATTCTGCCGGCGCTGCGGGAACTGGGCATCGGGTTGACCGCCTACGGGGTGCTGTCGCGAGGTCTGCTGAGCGGACACTGGTCGGCGGATCGCGCGCTGACCGGTGGGGACTTCCGGGCGAACAGCCCGCGCTTCCAGGGGGAGCACCTGACCGCGAACCTGCGCCTCGTGGACGCGCTCGGTCGGGTCGCGCAGCGGTTGGGGGCAACCACGAGCCAGGTGGCGATCGCCTGGGTGGCGGCCCAGGGCGAGCAGATCGTGCCGCTGGTCGGCGCGCGGCGGCGGGAACGGCTGACCGAGTCGCTGGCCGCGATCGACCTGGTGCTGGACCGGGAGGCGTTGGACGAGATCGAACGGGCCGTGCCGGCCGGCGCCGCCTCCGGTGAGCGGTACGCGACGGCGATGATGGCCAACCTCGACAGCGAGAAGTGACGCGGTCAGGGAGCTGAGCGCCAGATCCAGTTGCGGCGCTCGTAGAGCGGCACCAGCCCGGCGCGGCGCAGGTTGTTCAGTGACGGATTCTGCGCACCGGGCGAGGGTTTCCCGGTTTCGGCGAACAGCCACCGAGAACCTGCCTCCGCCGCGGCCAGGGCGCGGGCGGCGATCAGCGCCGACTGCGCCCCGAGGCCACGGTGAGCGGGTGCCGTCGCGGCGGCGTTGAGCGAGGCCGACTCGCCGTGCAGGAACAGGTTGCCGCCGGCCACCAGGTCACCGTCGTCCCACGCCGCGTACGGTCTCCAGGCCGGCTCGCCGACCGTCGCGGCCAGCATGTCGGTGAGCCCACCGCTCGGCATGCCGAACCCGGAGATCAGCACGTCGGCCCAGCGCTCCGCCTCGGCGGCCGGCACGGGGCCGACGCGCAGGCGAGTCGGGCCCGCAGCGACGTCACCGGGCAGGGCGGCGAGCTTGACCCAGGTGCTTCCCGGCTTCAGCCCGCGGGCGGCGGCGACCTCGTCGAAGCCCGTCGGCAGCACCGACGGCACAAGCTGCAGGACAGCCTGGTCGATGCCGTGCCCCCGGTAGAAGTCGAGGATCCGGTCCAGGGTCTGCACCGTGAACGGCTCGGTGATGCCGAAGCCGAGCGCCTTGCTCCAGTACCCGCCGGACGGATCGTTGCGCATGGCCAGGGCGACACCGCCGCCGATGCGCGTGGTCGAGATCCCGAGATCGGTGTACGCGGGCCTGGGCGCCTGCGACTCGTAGGAGTACATGAATTCGCACTCCACGCCTTCGGCGAGTGGGGTCAGGTCGGCTGGCTCGGTCATCAGGCGATTGTCGCCTTGTACCGATCCCAGGCCCGCACCAGCTGCATCCGGTTGTGGATGCCCAGCTTGTGGTAGACCGATCGGAGCTGGGTGTCCACGGTGTGGAAGGAGACGAAGAGGCTTCCGGCCGCCTCCTTCTTCGTGGCGCCGGCGGCGAGCATCTCGGCCACCCGCTCCTCGGCGGGGGTGAGCGTGAGCATGCCCCTGCGTAGCGACTCGTCGACCGAAGGTAGGCGGTGCCCGGTGGCGGCGAGCTCGACGCATCGCCGGTCAGCTATCGACTGGTCGCCGGGGGCGCCGATCCGGGCATAGAGGGCCGCCGCCTCGTGTGCGGCATCCCAGGCCTCCACGGGCCGCAGCCCGGCGGCGTTCGCGAGGTCGAGCAACGCGTCGGCCAGCGCCGGCGACGCGGCGGTCGTACGCAGCCCGTCGACCGCCGACCGCAGCGCGTCCGGGTCGCGATCGAGTAGACCCCTGGTCTGCGCGGCCAGCGCGTGCCACAGGGGGACCGGGGTACGCGTGGCCACCAGCTCGACCAGCTCGGTGACCCGGCGGGCCGCCCGAGCGTCGCCCGCCGCCACCGCCGCACGCACCAGTCGAGGGCCGAACTGGGGCACGGGCAGGAGTGGCCGGACCGACCGGTGCAGGTCAGCGACGACTCTGTTGAGCAGGCTCGCCGGCTCGCTGAGGGCGGGGTCGCGGACTGCGACACAGAGCGCGGAAGTCCACATCGTACTGTCGGGCCACTGTCTTTCGGTGAGGCACCTGCCCAGGACGCCGCGTGCGGCGTCGTGGTCGCCACGGCGGTAGCGAACCTCGGCGATCACCGCGACCAGCAGGGCACGCACCTCCTGGCTGATGTCCACCGCGCCCGAGTCGAGCGTCGTGACGGCCAGCGCGCCCGCCTCGGGCAGCTCCCCCACCGCGACCATGCGCAGGCAGTCCAGGGCGGTCAACCTGCTGCTGGCCGGAGTATCGGGCGACGCGGTCTCGTCGGTCCCGCTCCGCGCGTCCTGGTGCCGACCCAGGCCGAGTTGCACCAGGATCCGTTCGGCCCGGATGGACGCGGCGTCCTTTCGGGCCGCCCAGGCGTCGGGGTCCAGGGCTGCCAGCACGGCGTGGGCCCCCGGTAGATCCCCGTGCGACAGCGAGCGGGCGGCCCGACCCAGGGCGAGGTGACGAGCGGACGAATGGTCACCCGATGCGGCGTGAGCGGTGCCCGCGTCACGGAGGAGGGCGTCGGCGTCCGGATGGCCCGTACGCGCCGCGATGGCGGCGACCATGGCGAGCACAGTGCTTCGGCTCCGGGCATCCAGTCTCTGGTGCAGCGCCCCCCGCAGACCGGCGAGGGCGACCGACGGCTGCTCCAGTGCCGCGATCTGTGTCAGGCGACCGAGCAACTGGGCGCGCTGACGGTCGCCGCTACGATTCGCGGCGATCTCCGCGGCCAGGACGCGCAGCGCCTCCGTCCCGCGCCCGGCGAGCCGGAGCTGATCCGCCACGGCGAACAGTCGGTGCCGTCGTTGCTCAGCATCGCCGGCGGTGTCGTCAGCCGGGAGTGGTCCGGCGTTGAAGGATGATTCGGACAATGGCGTTCTCCCCGGTGGTTACCCGGCGCGTCGAAATGCCGTCCTGCGACCGAGCCTAGCCATGGCGTCCGGAGCGGGCGACCAGATCGACGAACCGGCGGGATTGCGCTGAATGGCCCACGCCGTCCGGGATCTGACCTGCCGCAATGGCGCGATCACGTGATGCGACGGCACCGGCTCGGCACCGATCATCGAATGCATGGCCCACTCGACCAACCTGCCCGGTGTGCGCCGGCTGCGGGTCGTACTCCTGGTCCTCGTCGTGTTCGCCAGCACCGGGGCGGGCGGACACGCTCCGCCGTGGACCCGCCTGGTGCTGCTGGCGACCGCGGTGGCGGTCCCCGCCGCGATCGCGGTCCAGCACGGCTGGCCGGCGGTACGCACCCTGCTGGGGCTGCCGTCCCGGCTACGCCTACGAGGCGGAACCGTTGCCACGCCCAACCCGATCCAACCGGAGTAAGGAGACAGCGATCATGGCGAACAGCGATCCTCAGCCGCGACGCGGCGACCAGGGCAGTGCGCCCTTTGCGGGCCGTAACGTCGAGGTCGAGCGGCAGAACCCCGATCTGTTGGTGCCGCCGACGACGGACAGCCGGCTGGTGCCCAACCTCAAGTTCTCGTTCTCGCAGGCCCACACGCGGGTGGAGAAGGGCGGCTGGACCCGGGAGGTCACCAGCCGTGATCTGCCGGTCGCCAGCCAGTTGGCCGGCGTCCAGTTCGGCCTGGAGCCGGGCGCGTACCGGGAGATCCACTGGCATCAACAGTCCGAGTGGGCCTACATGCTCAGTGGCAGTTGCCGGATCAGCGCGGTCGACCACGAGGGTCGCAACTTCATCGAGGACGTCAAGGCAGGCGATCTGTGGTTCTTCCCGCAGGGCGTGCCGCACAACATCCAGGCGCTGGCCGACGGTGCCCAGTTTCTGCTCGTCTTCAACGACGGCGCCTTCTCGGAGAACAACACGTTCCTGCTCAGCGACTTCTTCGCCCACACACCGCGGCACATCCTGGCGAAGAACTTCGGCTGGACGATGGAACAGATGGAGAACCTGCCCGAACGGGAGAAGTACATCTTCCAGGGCGACGTCCCGCCGCCGCTGCAACAGGACCGGGTGATCAGCCCCACCGGTGACATCCCGCGCAGCTTCAAACACCGGATGACCGCCCAGACCCCGCAGCGTTTCCGCGGTGGAACGGTCCGCGTCACCGACTCGACCAACTTCGCCGCGTCGGTGACCACCGCTGCCGCCCTCGTCGAGGTCGAGCCCGGGGGAATGCGTGAGCTGCACTGGCATCCCACCACCGACGAGTGGCAGTACTACATCTCCGGCACCGGGCGGATGGGCGTCTTCGCAAGTCAGGCCGCCGCGCGGACGTTCGACTTCCAGGCCGGCGACGTGGGGTACGTGCCGTTCGCGTACGGCCACTACATCGAGAACACCGGCGACGAGCCTCTGGTGTTCCTGGAGATGTTCCGGCATCCCCGCTTCGAGGACATCTCGGTGATGCAGTGGATGGCCAACACGCCCCACGAGATCATCGCGGACACGATCAACGTGCAGAAGTCCATTGTCGACGAACTGCCGAACACCAAACAGTCCCTGGTCTGAGGCCCGTAGCGCACGCGGGGGTCGGCTCCGCGGTGGCAGCGCCCATCACCGTGACCGTTGATGATCACGGTCGCAGTGGCAGGGCTGCCCCCGTGTGCGAGTCGGCCCTCGCACGGCTTACCGCGGCTGACTGCGGCGACCTGGTTGACCAACGAACTGTTCATGTCGCGGTCCGGTGCCGAACACCCGGCCGGACCTGCGCGTTTCCGGGCGTTCGACAGGGTGGGGCGCGAATCCTGCAGCCGCCATCCCGGAGCGTTTCTTGTCCCTGCACAGAGGTCATCGACGAAGCGCGGTGGCCGTCCTCCCGCTGGCGGCGATCGCCGTCACCGCGGCTGCCCTGGCCCTGCCGGCGCCGGCGGCGGCGCATCCGTTCGGCGACCCGCAGACCGTGTCCGTCGCCCGCGACGACCAGCGGCCAGAGGTCGTACGGGTGCGGTGGCGCGTCGGCGGGCCCGACGACCTGACGCTGCTCGGAGTCTCGCTCGGCCTGCTGCCATCTGACCGCATCCTGCTCGACGGTGCGGTCGACTACCGAGCGACCGATCCGGCGGTGCTCGCGTCGTCCGAGCAGTTCTCCGCGTACCTGCTCAAGCAGATCACGGTGGCCGACGGCGAGCGGCGCTGCCTCGGCGCTGTGACAGAGCCGCCGAAAGCCCTGGCGAGGGCCGGCGTGACCGTCGACTACACCTGCCCGGGGCCGGTCGGCACGGTCACCGTCGTGGTGCGGATGCTCACCGACCTCAATCCCGCGTACCGTTCGATGGCCACCGGACCCGACGGACAACGCGCGGTGTACGGCCCGGGCGAGGACTCCCACGACTGGACCCTCGCTGGGGTGCCGGCCGCCGGCAGCAGCACCAGCACCAGCACCAGCACCAGCCCCGGCCCCGGCCGCAGTGCCGTCGTCCAGGTCGCCGCCCTCGTCGGCGGTGCGCTGCTGGTCGCGATCGGGGCGCTGCTGGTGTCGCGGCGACTGCGGCGACGGCGGGCCGTGGCATGACCGCGACCACCGTCCTCGGATGTGTCAGGGGTGGGTCACACCGAGCCGTGCGGTGCTGTGGGCGCGGGAAGCCGGTCGAAGGCGGGTAGGTGGCGCTCCCGGGCGGCGGTCAGGTGGGCCCGCATCGCATCGGTGGCGGCCCGGGAGTCGCCGGCGATGATGGCGGCGGCGATGCGCTGGTGCTCGATGTTGGTGTCCGGGGCGCCGTTGGGCGGAAAGTACAGCCGGTGCAGATGCAGGTGCGAGTGCAGCCGCGTGATGCTGTCCCGCAGGAGTGGGCTGCCGGCGATCTCGGCGATCAGGTCGTGGAACTTCGTGTCCAGGGTGGTGAAGGCGGCATGGCGGCGGTATCCGTCGCCGGCCTCCACGTCGATGTTCGCCCCAGCCTCGGCGCTGATCCGTTGCCGTTCCTTGGCGGAGGCGTGCGTGGCGGCCCGGCCGGCGGTGGCGCCCTCCAGCAGCAGGCGGACGTCGAACAGGTCGTCGAACTCGGCGCGGCTCAGCAACGGCGTGGTGCTGTAGCCGGACAGGGGGCGTTTGCGGACCAGACCGTCGGCCTCCAGCCGGGCGAGGGCCTCGCGCACCGGTGTGGGGGAGACGTCGAGCTCCCGGGCGAGCGCATCGATGTTGACCCGCTCGCCCGGGGGAAGGATGTGGTCCATGACCAGTGTCTTTATCGACTCGTAGACATCCTCGGCGAGGGTGAGTCGACGAGCGGGACGGAGTCGGCCCTCGCGAGCTTGCTGCTGGGCCATCGCGTCTCCTAGAGAACCCCTTGACTGTGCGGGTGTGAGCGAGTACACACTAGCAACGCAACATCCTATAGGAAATAGGTTCGCCCGCCAGGAGGATGGTTCGTGAGATTCATGCGCGTCGGACCCGTCGGGCAGGAGCGTCCCGTGCTGTCCGTCGACGGACGGCACTTCGACCTCTCGTCGCTCACCGTCGACATCGACGGGGAGTTCCTCGCCGACGGCGGCGTCCAGCGGGTCCGCGAGGCCACCGACCTACCCGAGATCGACATCACCGGTCAGCGGGTCGGGGCGCCGATCGCCCGCCCCGGGGTGGTCCTCTGCGTCGGGCAGAACTACGCCGCACACGCCGCCGAGTCGGGTGCCGCGCCACCGACCGCGCCGATCATCTTCTACAAGGCGCCCAACACGGTCGTCGGCCCCCACGACGACGTCCTGATCCCACGCGGATCGGCGAAGACCGACTGGGAGGTGGAGTTGGCGGTGGTGATCGGCCGTCGGGCTCGCTACCTCGCCTCGCCGGCCGACGCCGTCGCGCACATCGCCGGGTACGTGCTGTCCAACGACGTCTCCGAGCGAGACTTCCAACTCGCCGTCTCGGGCGGCCAGTGGTCGAAGGGCAAGTCCTGCGAGACGTTCCAACCGCTCGGCCCGTGGTTGGTCACCGCCGACGAGGTCGGCGACCCGCAGGCGCTGCGGCTGCGCTCCTGGGTCAACGGCGAGCCCCGGCAGGACTCCAGCACGAAAGACATGATCTTCGACGTGGCGTACCTGGTCTGGCACCTGTCCCAGTACACCGTCCTGGACCCGGGCGACGTCATCAACACCGGCACTCCCCAGGGCGTCGCGCTCTCCGGCCGGTTCCCGTACCTGGCCGCCGGCGACGTGATGGAAGTCGAGATCGACGGCCTCGGCCGGCAGCGGAACACGCTCAGGAACGCCTGACGGCGGTGCGTCAACTCGCAGGACCACTCGGGATGGGAGAGAAGCATGCGGTGTGACGGCCTCGTGGCGGTGGTGACCGGAGGTGGCTCGGGGATCGGCCACGCCTGCGTGCGGGCGTTCGTGGCCGCCGGCGCCCGGGTGGGCGTACTGGATCTGGATCTGTCGGGCCTGCCCGACGATCCTCGCGTTCACGGCGTCCGGGCGGACGTGGCCGACCGGCCCTCCCTCGGCAGGGCCGTCGCCTCGGTCGCCGACGCATTCGGTGGCATCGACATCCTGGTGAACAACGCCGGCATCTCCGCCGTCGGCACGGTGGAGGAGGACGACGACGAGCAGTGGAGCAGGGTGCTCGACGTCAACGTCACCGGCGTGGCCCGAACGAGCGCCGTCGCCCTGCCGTACCTGCGCCGGTCGTCGTCTGCGGCCATCGTCAACGTCTCCTCGATCGCGGCGACCGCCGGCCTGCCCCGACGCGCCCTGTACTCGGCGTCGAAGGGCGCCGTGCACGCCCTCACCCTCGCCATGGCCGCGGACCTGGTGGCGGAGGGGATCCGGGTCAACTGTGTCGCCCCCGGCACCGTGGACACGCCCTGGGTGACCCGCCTGCTCGCGGACGCGGCCGACCCGACGGCGGAGAAGCGGCAGCTCGCCTCCCGCCAGCCGACGGGGCGCCTGGTGACCGCCGACGAGGTGGCCGCCGCCGTCGTCTACCTCGCGTCGCCCACGACCGGTTCGGTGACCGGGTCGTCGCTGGCGGTGGACGGTGGCATGTCCGGCCTGCGACTACCCAGCGTCAGATCGGGCGCGTGACATGATTGCGCCATGGGGAAACAGCAGGACGTCGGCGAGCCCGACCGTCAGAGCGGGTCCGACACCACCGCCCACCGTCCGATCGGTGGCAGCGCGGACGCACGGCTCGCCCTCGCACAGGACCCCACAACGCCACAGATGACCCTTATCGACCTGGCTTCCGACCCGTCGGCCGTGGTCCGCAAGGCGATCGCCGCTCGGCCCGACGCGCCCGCCCAGGCGCTGCGACCGCTGACCCGGGATCATGATCGTCAGGTGCGGGAGGCCGTGGCGAGGAACCCCTCGACCTCGCTCGCCAACCTCATGCGTCTCGTCAAGGACGCCGACCGGTGGGTCCGCTGGGCGGTCGCCGGGAACCCGGCCTGTGACGAGTCGATCCGCCGAGCGATGTCCGAGGCGTCGGACAAGGAGCTGCGCGGTCTCCTCGCGGAGAGTCGCGAGCTGGAGCCCGAGTTGGCCGCCAAGCTGACCGACGACGTCTCACCCGAGGTACGGGAACGACTCGCCACCCACACCCACGACCCGGACGTGATCACCACCCTGTTGGCCGATCGCACCGCCCGCGTACGCAAGGGGGTTGCCCGCAACCCGCGGACCACCGCAGAACAGCGCAGCGCGCTCGCCGCGGACCCGGTCGTCGACGTCCGTGCCGCGCTGGTCCGTGCGGTCGAGCTGGACGAGGCGGATCTGGCGCGCCTGGTCGACGACCGTTCGGTGCAGGTCCGACTGGCGATGGCGACATCCGAGGTCGTTCCGTCACGCATCCGGCAGGCGCTCACTCGCGACTCCGACGAGATGGTGGCCAGCGCGGCACGGGACTTCCGCCCGGGGTCCGGCAACTCGTCCGCGGTCCGGGCTCCCCGCATCGCTCACCGGCCCTCCGCCGCCGGCGCAGGTCGGCCGGGTCGCGCCTCCTAGGCACTACCGGGCGGAACGGAGAGTACAGCTCCGGTACTCAGGATGGTCTTGAAGCATTCACATATGTCATGCCGAGGGTCCTTACGCTACGAATGCCCAGCTCTTGGGCGTATGTCGTCAAGGGAGGATCAGCGGTGCGTTTCAGGAGATCCAGGTCCAGGCTCGTGGCTCTGGCCGCGGCGACGGTGGTTGCCGCGGCCGGCGGAGTACTCGTCGGCGGCACGGCCAACGCCGCCGAGCCGTCCCAGTTCACCGTCGTGGAGGGTGCGATCCGTACGGCGACCGGCACCCCCGTGCCCGCCTCCGGCACGCACGCCTCGCTGTGGGGCAACTCCAGTTACGCCACCACGAGCATCAGCGGCTCCGGCCGGGTGTTGATCGGCGCCATCGGTGACAACTGCCAGGGCTGGCCGACCGTCCGGGTGACGGTCGACGGTGTCAGCGTCGGCCAGACCACCATCGTCAGCGCGACCAACTACGGCACCTACCCGGTCGGCGCGGCGGTCGGCGCCGGACAGCACACCGTGAAGATCCAGCTCATCAACGACTTCCGGGCCGACCCCTGCGACCGCAACGTCCACATCGGGTACGCGCGGATGGAGACCGCGGGCGCCACCGACACGAAGTTCAGCTTCGCCGTCCTGCCGGACACCCAGCAGGAGGTGCTGAACAGCAGCGACACCCGGTTCCTCAACCGCACCAACTGGCTGGTGCAGAACCGCTCCGCGCTGGACCTGCGCTTCGTGGCCTCCTCCGGTGACGTGGTCAACTGGGACACCCCGGACCACTCCCAGTACGTCATCGCCCGCAACGCGATGCGGCCGATCGAAAACGCCGCCATCCCGTACTCGCTGGCGCTCGGCAACCACGACACCCAGGCCACCGGCGTCGGCGGCTCGGCCCGCGACCCCGCCCACACCCGGGAACTCGTCCGCGACACCACCGTGTTCAACCAGTACTTCACCGCCAGCCAGTACCGTGCGGTCAAGGGACAGTTCGAGGCCGGCAAGGTCGACAACTCGTACTCGACCTTCGAGGCCGGCGGCGCGCAGTGGCTGGTGCTGACCCTCGAACTGTGGCCCCGGGTCGAGGCCGTGAACTGGGCCAGGAACGTCGTGGCCGCCAACCCCCGGCACAACGTCATCGTCGTCACCCACGACTACATCGACGGCAACGCCAACATCGAGCAGAGCGCGTCCTACGGCGCGACCAGCCCGCAGTATCTCTTCGACAACCTGATCAAGCAGTACGCCAACATCCGGTTCGTCTTCTCCGGTCACGTGGGCGTCGCCGCCAACCGGGTCGACACCGGCGTCAACGGCAACAAGATCTACTCGTTCCTCCAGACGTTCCATTCCAACACCACCAATCCGGTACGCCTGGTCGAGATCGACACCGCTGCCAACTCGCTGCGGACCTGGATCTACGGGCCGTACAACAACCAGTCGTTCACCGAGTACGACCGGTCGTTCACCGGCATCGGCGTGGTCCGCTGACGCCTACTCCAGGCGACAGCGGTGCTGGCGACGGCTAAGTGGCTGTCTCAGTAAAGACGGGTACGAGCGGTGGCAACTGTCCACGGACGATGGTGGGCAGTTGCCGCCCGCCCGTCGGAAAACCCTGTTGCGAGTGGTCGGCATCGGATGTCTGGTTGGTCGGCCACAAGTTACGGGAGGGAACATGACGGGCACGTCGCTGCCAACCCCCACGCTGCACACCGTTCGCCTGCGACTGCGTCCCTTCGACGACGGGGATGCGAACGACCTCTTCGCGTTGCACAGCAGCGCCTACGTGCTGCGCTACTGGGACTCGCCGCCATGGAGCGATCGCGTCCGCGCCGAGCGGTTCATCGCGGCTTGCCGGCAGATGGCAGAGGCGGGCACCGGGGCGCGACTGGCCGTGGATCGCGTCGACGACGGGACGTTCATCGGCTGGTGCGGTCTGAGCCGGTGGAACCCCGACTACCGCAGCGCGTCGCTGGGCTACTGCTTCGCCGATGCGGCGTGGGGCCACGGCTACGCGACGGAGGCCGCGCGCGCCTTGCTGCGGTGGGCATTCGACACGCTGGACCTGAATCGAGTCCAGGCCGAGGCCGACACGCGCAACGTGGCGTCTGCCCGGGTGCTGGAGAAGCTCGGGTTCGTGCGGGAGGGGACGTTGCGGGAGGACTGCGTCGTGAACGGCGAGGTCTCCGACTCTTGGGTCTACGGGCTGATCAGGCGGGAGTGGCGGCCGTCGGCCAAGCTAGGTGCCGCCCCGTCGGTGGTCACCTCGCGATGATGGCCGACGTGGACGAGGTCGAGGTCGTCGTCGCTCACAACGAGCGCGCGACCCTGCGCGTGGGCGACGTGTTCCTGAAGGTCGACGCCGACCAGACGCGCACCGACGTCGAGGTCGAGGCGATGGCTCTGGCGCCGATCCCGACCCCGGAGGTCCTGTGGCGGAAGCCGCCCGTACTCGCGCTTGCCGCCCTTCCCGGGACGGCACTCGGCCGCCTCGGCGAGCCGTCGCCCGCGTCGCCGGCGGCGTGGGTCGCGGCGGGCGCCGCCGTACGGATGCTGCACGAAGCGCCGCTGCCGCCGTGGCCCGGTCGGAGCCTCGACGAGTTGGCCTCGCGCCTCGACGGCGAATGCGAGTGGCTCGTCACGACCGGCGTCCTTGCCCCAGACCTGGTCACCCGTAACCGCCAGGTTGCTGAGGCTGCGCTCCGGCCCTGGACACCGGTGTTCATGCACGGGGACCTGCAGATCACCCACGTGTTCGTCGACGGTGACGAGATCACCGGCGTGCTCGACTGGTCCGAGGCGGCCCAGGGCGATGCTCTCTACGATCTCGCCGTCTTGACGCTCGGACACGAGGAGCACCTTGGCGACGTCGTCGCGGGCTACGGCACCGACGTCGACCTCGACGTGATCCACGGGTGGTGGTCGTGGCGAAGCCTGGTGGCGGCCCGCTGGCTGGTCGAGCACGGCTTCGACCCGTCCATGCCAGGCTGCGAGTTCGACGTGTTGAGATCCCGGATGTGAGCCCGCACGAGCCCGACGGCAACGAGTGCCGGTGAGCGTCCTGCGCATCGTCTGACGCCACAAAATGCAGCAGGGCCGGCCCTGACGGGCCGGCCCTGCTGTGCCTGCTAGCTCACGATCCCGTGACGACACCCAGGTCTGGTTCGAGGGTGATCGCGTCGACGTTGACGTTGCCGTTGTCGGTGGGGCCGAACACGAGGTCGACGGCGTCGCCCCGGGCAATCGGCAGCTTCACGGTCTGCTCGGACCAGGTCGGCCAGGTCGGCAGGGTTGGCATCGCCACCTGGACCGACGCCGCTCCGCTGCGCAGGGTCATCGTCTGGGTGGCACCCATGGCGTTGCCGTAGCGCAGTCGAACCGTGTAGTCGCCGTCGCCGGAGACCGGGGCGTTGAACCGTAGACCGCTGTTCTGGGTCTTGAGGCAGGCCACGAAGCCGGTGCCGGTGTATCCGGCGTGGTTGGTGCGCAGGCATGCCTCACCGAGCAGTTGCGCGGCCTCCGCCTGGAGGGTGCTCGGCCCGGCGGTGAGCGCGGCGGTGGAGGCGAGCAGCTTCGCCGCGACCTCAGGGTCGATCTTTCCGGCCGGAGCGGTCGTCACGAGGGCGCCGAACCGGTCGAGAGCGTCCCGCATGGCGGTGGTGTCGTTCGCCGACGCGGACCGGGTCGCGGTGGCGATCTCGTCCAGGAGTCGCCGGGACAGCGCGGGGTCGATGGTCTGCAGGTCCGCGGCCAGTCGCACGTTCCTGGCGATGGAGAGCAACCCGCGCGCAGGCCCGAGTCGGACGGTGAGCAGGTCGTCGATCGCGGTACGCGCCTTCAGGTTCACCTCTGCCAGCGGCTGGCGGTAGAGATCCAGGCGCAGGTTCTGCAGAGCGGTCAGTCGCCCGGTCACGTCGCCGCTGCTCAGCTCGGACTCGGCCTGGGTTGCCCGCTTCTGCAACGTGCTGAGCGCTGCCTTTGTCACGTCGCCAGACTTGTGCAGCTGTTGGAGGAGCCGCTGCATGGAGCGGGTCTGCGGCACCCGGACCTGCTTACCGCGCTCGCCGGTCGGTGCGCCGACGGCAACCTTGAAGTCCTGGTCGGAAACCTGGGTCGCCGGCAGGGTCAGCTCGACGGTGGTGCTCGCGGCTCCGGCGACGCGAACGGTCCGCGTCTCGCCGACGGCGCGACCGTTGACGAACAACTGGGCGGGAAGGGCCGCCACGGTGCTTCCGGTGTTGGTGAGCGACGCGGTCACGGTCAGGCGCTGGGTGGTCTCGTCCAACGTCGCCTGGGCTGCGCCGAACTTCGCGCGGGGCGCGGCGTACCAGTCGAGCTCACGCAGATCATCCCGCGAGGCGGGCCGGATCCGGACCGCCTGGCCGCCGCCGGCGACCAGGGACATGCTGAGGTCCGTCGACGATCGAACGAGAACCTTGCGGATCTCGACGGGCAGCGGGTTGCCGCGCCAGGTCGTCTCGGCGGCGTCGGCGTAGATCTCCGCCACGTACGAGCCGTGGGACAGGAACGACAGCGGCATCGTCAGGGTCCGGTCGTTCTCGTCGGTGATCGCGCCGACGTACCAGGTGTCGCCGTGTCGGCGGGCCGTCGTGGTGTAGTCGCCGATGGCGCTGTCGAGCACCCGGCTCTCGTCCCAGGTGGTGGGCAGGTCCTTCAGGTACGCGAAGCCGGGGTGCGCGGCGTAGTTTTCCGGAGTGTCCGCGAGCATCTGCAGCGGGCTGTAGAAGATCGTGGACAGCGCCAGCTGGGCGGTCGAGGTGGTCTGGACGCGGGTGCCGAGCTTGGCCGGATCCCAGGTCACGTTCAGCACGCCGGGGGTGTAGTCGGCCGGGCCGCCCATGAACCGGGTGAACGGCAGGATGGTGGCCTGCGCCGGCGGGTTGCCGTTCGCGCCCTTGTAGTTCTGCTGCTCCATGCCGGCGACGCCCTCGCCGCTCATCATGTTGGGGTAGGTACGCGCCAGCCCGGTCGGCTTGATCGCCTCGTGGGCGTCGATCGTGATGTGGTGCCGGGCTGCGGCGTCGATCACCCGCTGGTAGTGGCGGACCGCCTCCTGGTCGAAGTGGCTGCGGTTCACCCCGCCCAGCAGGAACTTGGTGGCGTATCCGGTCTTGATGGCGTGGATGCCGAGTGCCTCGTACCGGGAGAAGATCTCCTCCATGTGCTGGTCGTAGTAGTCGACATCGCCCCGGGTCTCGTTGTGCGCGATGTACTCGACGCCGTTCTGCTTGGCGTAGTCGAGCACCGCGGGCAGGTCGAAGTCGGGCTGCGGGGTGAGGAAGTCCTGGTTCGTCCAGTTGCCACCGGCGTTGGTGTTCCACCCCTCGGCCAGCACGAACTTGGAGCCGGCCTGCTTCGCCAGGTCGATGTACTGCTTGAGGCGAGCGGTGGTGGCGCCGTGGGTCGGGCCGTACGTCCAGGTGGTCTGACGGCGCTGTAGCTCCCACCACACGCCGACGTAGGTGGCGGGTTTGATCCACGACGTGTCCCCGGCGCAGACCGCACACGGGTCGTTGAGGTTCTCGATCAGGTGGGACTCGGCCAGGTCACCGGGTCGTTCCCCGATGGTCAGGGTGCGCCACGGGGTGGAGAAGTCGCCGCGCAGCTTCGCCTTAGTGCCGTCCGGCAGGCTGATCAGGTCGCTGGAGAACCGTCCCGGCTGACCCGGCACCGCCTTCAGCGTCATGCTCGGGTAGTCGGTGAGGTCGGCCTCGTGCACCACCAGGTACGTCTTTCCGGACGCCACCGTGATGGGGGTCTGCGCCGTCGGCACCGCCGACAGAGGCTGGTCGCGGTAGTGCTGTTCGTCGGCGTTCCAGTCCTTGCCGGCGGCGATGGACCAGCTCCGCGCGGCCGGGTCCAGGGTGAACTCGGTGCGCTCGGCGGTCACCGTGTAGTCGTCCAGCCCCGGCTGGGCCGGGACGTGGTAGCGGATCCCGACGCCGTCGTCGAAGACGCGAACGACGACGTCCAGACGGAAGCCCGTGCCCGCCTGGACGGCGTGGACCGTGAGCTCACGAGCGTGGTTGCGGACGGTGCTGTCCGTGCCCCAGAGCGGCTTCCACGTGTCGTCGATGGTGCGACGTTGCACGGAGACGACGCTCATCGCCTCGGTCAGGCTGGGACGTCCGGCGAGGTCGAGGCCGAGGCCGGAGGTGCCGACGACCACCTTCCCGCGGTTGGTCACGCTGTACGCGAGCCGCCCACCGTCGTCGCTGACGGTGACGCCCAACGTCCCGTCGGGGGACCGCACGGTCTGGCCGTCGTTGCCGGTCAGCGCGCCGCTCACCACAGCGGACGCCGGCTCGGCGGCTCGCGCAGGTGCCATGAGAAGCCCGGATGAGACCGCGAGGGCCGCTGTCACCAGCAGGCCCAATCTCCGTGTCAACCCTCGACCAGCATTGCGCATTCGTCTGTCCCATCCTTGCCCGAGGCCGTGATCCGACCGCAACACCTGGGACCCTAGATCCGAATGATCTTGCTCTGGTCACCGGGTGGTCGTCGGACCGCCATCTGCGCTCCGGTCGGGCATGCCGGTCTGCTCCCACAGCGACTTCATCTCGTCGAACGCCTGCTCCATCAGCTGCACCATCGCCTGCCGGGCGCGTTCGCCGTCGCGCCGCTGGATCGCCTGAGCGATGTCCGCGTGCATCTGGAGGGCCTGCTGATGTGGGTGGTGCGGCATGAGGTGGTGCTTGTGCCGGCCGGTGAGCACCTCCGCGACCAACTCCTGGAGCCGGAGGAACATCTCGTTGCCGGAGGCGAGCAGGATGCGCCGATGAAACTCGATGTCGAGATGCAGGAAGCGCTCCTCGTCACCGGCCTTGCCGGCCGCCCACATCTTCGCCGCCAGTCCGACGAGATCGCTCGCTTCGTCATGGCTGATCCGGTTGGCGGCCAGTAGGGCCGCGTGCGGCTCGACGGCGGTGCGTAGTTCGGTGATCGACCGGAGCTGGGCCATCCGGCCGGCCGAAGCGAGACGCCAGCGGATCACCTGCGGGTCGAAGACGTTCCACGCGCTTGCCGGCAGGATCATCACCCCCACGCGGCGGCGTGCCTCGATGAATCCGATCGAAGCCAGGACCCGCAGCACCTCGCGGACGACCGAGCGGGAGACGGCGTACCGGTCGACCAGTTCGTCGATGTTGAGGACCGATCCGGGTGCCAACTCACCCCCGCAGATGGCGGTGCCGAGGTGTTCGAGGACGCGGGCGTGCAGCCCGGCCTCGGCCGGGACGGTCTGAGCGGCTGCAGCCTCTGATGAGGACGGTTCCACTCAAAGATCATATCAGTTGGATCAACCTATTGAAATAATCAGCTTTTTCGGCCTAGCATCCCGATGTTAAGCGGATGTAACACCGAGGTAGCGGCTCCCTGGGGGCAGCGGCCACGACAGAAGGTGAGACAAGCGTGCGACGTCGATCGATAATCGGCACTTCTCTGGCCGTGGTCACCGCCATGAGCCTGGCCGCCTGTGGTGGCGGCGATGGCGGCGAAGGCTCGAAGACCCTTCGCGTGACGCTGGTGAACCACGTCTGGACGGAGAACATCAAGAAGGCCCTGCCGGAGTTCGAGAAGCAGTCCGGCCTCAAGGTCGAAGTCACCCAGCTCGGCGAGGACCAGCTCTCCGACCAGTACAACGTCAAGCTGAACGCCGGGTCCAGCGACCTCGACGTGATGATGTACCGGCCCCTGCAGGAGGGGAAGCAGTTCGGCAAGAACAAGTACCTCGCCGACCTGAGCGAGAAGGCCAAGTCGGACAGCGCCTTCGAGTTCGGTGACTTCCAGGCCGGGCCGGTGCAGGCGACGACCTATGACAACAAGATCGTCGGGCTGCCGATCATCACGGAGCAGGAGGTCCTCTACTACCGCAAGGACCTGCTGGCGAAGTCCGGCTTCACCGCGCCGCCCAAGACCCTCGACGAGCTCAAGGCGCAGGCGGCGAAGGTGGAGGCCGACAACCCTGGCGTCGCCGGCTTCGTCGCTCGGACCGGCAAGGCCGCCGCCGTCACGCAGTTCTCCAGCTTCCTCTTCAGCTTCGGCGGCGACTTCGTGGACGCCAGCGGAAAGGCCACGGTAAACACCGAGCAGGCCAAGCAGGCGTACGCCTACTACGGCGGCCTGCTCAGGGACCACGGCCCGGAGAACATCAGCACCGACATGAGCTGGTCGGAGGCGATGGCGATCTTCACGCAGGGCAAGGCCGCCTTCTACACCGAGGCCAACTCGCTCTACAAGAACGCCACCGACCCGACCAAGTCCAAGGTCGTCGACACCGTCGGCTTCGCCGCCTTCCCCGCCGGCCCGGCCGGATCGAAGCCCTACAACATCCCCTCCTGGGCACTCGGCGTGAACGACAACTCGGAGAACAAGGACAACGCCTGGAAGTTCATCCAGTGGGCGGCCGGCAAGGAGCAGGCGCTGGCGCAGCAGGTGGCCGGTGTCCCGGGCGCTCGTGCCTCGGTCTGGGCGAACCCGGCGGGCACCGCCTCCTACCCGAAGGACCTCGCCGAGGCCAACACGGTCAGCACCGCCAACGGTGTCGGGCACGACCGCCCGCTGGTGGTCAAGGTGGCTGAGGCGCGGGAGATCGTCGGCCAGCCGATCGTCGACGCGATCACCGGCAAGGATGCCGCCAGCTCCGCGGACGCGGCAAACACGGCGTTCCAGAAGTTCCTCGACGACGAGGCGAAGTAACCCGAGCGCGAGGCGGCGGAGCCGACGGGCTCCGCCGCCTCGCCGGGACCTGGCCCCCGGACCCCGGAGATCTCAATGTCAGCCGTCATCACACCCCGCACCGATTCGCCCGAGGCCCCTGCGGCGTCCCCGGAGACGTCGGCCTGGTCGCGTTGGGCCAACGAGCACCGCAAGTGGCTCTTCGCGGCACCCGCCATGGCGTTCGTCGCCGTGCTGATCATCTTCCCGGTGGCGTGGACCGGGTATCTGAGCCTGACTGACGCCGAGGGTTCGGTGCGCGCCGAGTCCGAGTTCATCGGATTTCAGAACTACCTCGATGTGCTCACCGACACCGACCGGTTCTGGCCGGCGGTCTGGCGTACGGTCCTCTTCACCAGCGTCGTGCTGTTCTTCGAGGTCGTCCTGGGCATGGCGATAGCCCTGCTGCTGTGGCGGCCCTTCCGCGGTGAGAAGTGGGTCCGCGTCGCGATCCTCCTGCCGCTGGTGGCCACCCCGGTCGCGGTCGGCATGATGTGGCGCCTGATCTTCGACCCGAACATCGGGATGGCGAACCAACTGCTCGGCTGGATCGGGATCGGCCCCCAGCCGTGGCTGGCTGGCCAGCACTCGGCCCTGCCGACGACGATGTTCATCGACATCTGGCAGTGGACCCCGATGGTCGTCCTGATCCTGCTCGCCGGGCTCACCGCGCTCTCCGACGAGCCCCAGGAGGCGGCCCGCATCGACGGCGCCAGCAGTTGGCAGCGGTTTCGGCACGTCACCCTGCCGCTGTTGATGCCCACGGTGATCGTCGCCATCCTGCTGCGCGGCATCGACGCGCTCAAGACGTTCGACATCCTCTACGCCACCAAGGGGCGCGGCGGTGGGTCCTTCCACGAGGTCGAGACCCTCAACGTGTACGCCTACGGCCTTAGCTTCGACTACAACGACTACGGCGTCTCGTCGACGGTTCTCATCATCTTCTTCCTGATCATCATCGGGGTGATGTGGGCCCTCACCTATCGCAAGAAGGGGCTGGGCCGATGAAGCCGAGCAAGCCGTATCGGGTGTTCCGCACGTCGGCCCTCGTCGTTGTGGTGTTCGCGTTGATGGCGCCGCTGCTCTGGATGATCGCCGCGTCGTTCAAGACCAACGTGGACATCTACGACACGGCCAAGGCGTTCGTCTTCTCACCCAGCCTGAAGAACTACGAGACCGTTCTCCAGCAGGCGAACTATCTCCAGTTCATCGGCAACAGCCTCTGGGTGGCGTTCGCGGCCACCGCGCTCTCGCTCCTCCTTGGAGTCCCCGCCGCCTACTCGATGAGCCGCTTCAACATGAAGAAGTCCGCGCTCGTCGTGCTCATGGCCCGGGTGATCCCCGGCGTCTCGCTCCTGGTGCCCTGGTACTACGTCTTCTCGAACCTGAAGCTGGTCGGCGGGTTCACCGTGCTGATCCTGAGCCACATGTTCGTGTCGCTGCCGCTGATCGTCTACATCATGATGGGCTACTTCGACGGTCTACCGATCGAACTGGAAGAGGCCGCGCTGGTCGACGGGCTGACCCACATCGGCGCGTTCCGGCGGATCACCCTCCCACTGTCGGTGCCCGGCGTCGCGACCGCCGGCATCCTCTCCTTCATCTTCTCCTGGAACAACTTCATGTTCGCCCTGGTGCTCTCCGGATCCGACACGAAGACGCTTCCCGTCGCGATCTTCGACTTCGTCGGCTACGCCAGCATCGACTGGGGAGGCCTGATGGCCGCGGCGACGGTGGTCACCCTGCCGATCATGCTGATCGCCCTGTTCGTGCAGAAATACGTCGTCTCCGGCCTCACCGCCGGTGCCACGAAGGGCTGACAGCTCCATGACGAAGATCGCAAAGGTGGAGACCTTCCTGGTCGCACCGCGCTGGCTGTTCGTCCGCATCGAGACGGAGTCCGGCATCGTCGGCTGGGGCGAGGCGACCTGCGAGGGCCGGTCCGAGACCGTACGCACGGCCGTCCAGCAGCTCAGCGAGGTGTTGACGGGTCAGGACGCGCTGCGCATCGAGGACCACTGGCAGGTGATGACCAAGGGCTCCTTCTACCGGGGCGGCCCGATCCTGGCCAGCGCGGTGTCGGGTCTGGACCAGGCGCTCTGGGACATCGCCGGCAAGCACTACGGCGCCCCCGTGCACCAACTGCTCGGCGGGCCGGTCCGGGACCGGATTCGCGTCTACGGCTGGGTCGGTGGCGACGAGCCCGCCGAGATCCGCGACCAGATCAGCGCCCGGATCGAGGCGGGCCTGACCGCGGTGAAGATGAACGCCTCCGGGCCGATGAGCTCACTCGCCTCGGTTGCCGAACTCGACGGGGTGGTGCAGCGGGTGGCCGCCGCCCGCGAGGTCCTCGGCGACGACCGGGACGTCGCGGTCGACTTCCACGGGCGATTCACCCTCGCCAACGCCCGGCGGGTCGCCCCACTGCTGGAGCCGTACCGGCCGTTCTTCCTGGAGGAGCCGGTCGTGCCGGAGAACTCCCACCTGATCGGGGAGGTCGTCCGCTGCACGACCACGCCGGTCTCGACCGGAGAGCGGCTCTACAACCGGCAGGAGTTCCTGCCCGTCCTGCAGGCCGGCATCGCCGTGGCCCAGCCGGATCTCGCGCACGCCGGCGGCATCACCGAGGTCCGCAAGATCGCCACGTTGGCCGAGGTGTACGACGTGCAGCTCGCCCCACACTGCCCGCTCGGGCCGATCGCCCTCGCCGCCTGCCTCCAGGTCGGCTTCGCCACGACCAACTTCCTGATCCAGGAACAGAGCATCGGCATCCACTACAACCTGGACGCCGAGGTGCTCGACTACTGCCTCGACAAGACCCCACTGACCTTCGTCGACGGGTACGTGCAGCGGCTGACCGCACCCGGTCTCGGCATCGAGATCGACGAACACGCGGTGCGGACCGCGGACAAGCGCGGGCACGCCTGGCGCAGCCCGACCTGGCGGCACCCCGACGGCTCCTACGCGGAGTGGTGAGACCACCCGACCGGTAAGAACGAAAGGCACCCCGTGAAGATCGTCGCAGCAGACATCATCGTGTCCAGCCCCGACCGGAACTTCGTCACCCTGAAGATCACCACCGATGAGGGCATCACCGGTCTGGGCGACGCCACGCTCAACGGCCGGGAACTGTCCGTCGCCTCGTACCTGCGAGACCACGTCGCCCCGCTGCTGATGGGGCGGGACGCGCACCGGATCGAGGACACCTGGCAGTTCCTGTACCGCTCGGCGTACTGGCGGCGTGGCCCGGTCACCATGGCGGCCATCGCCGCGGTGGACGTCGCGCTCTGGGACATCAAGGCCAAGGCGGCCGGCATGCCGCTGTACCAACTGCTGGGCGGCGCGTCACGCACCGGCATCATGGCGTACGGGCACGCGTCGGGGCGGGACATCCCCGAGCTGTTCGACTCCATCCGCCGCCACCTCGACGAGGGCTTCCGGTCGATCCGGGTGCAGACCTCGGTGCCGGGAATCAACGCGGTCTACGGCGTGGCCGCGCAGCCCAGCTCCACCGGTCAGCGCTACGACTACGAACCCGCACAGCGCACCCCGCTGCCGGTCGAGGAGGACTGGGACACCCGCGCGTACCTCCGCCACCTGCCCCAGGTCTTCGAGGCGGTCCGCAGTGAGTTCGGCCCGGAGCTGCCGCTGCTGCACGACGGCCACCACCGGATGACCCCGATCCAGGCCGCCAAGCTCGGCAAGGCCCTCGAACCGTACGACCTGTTCTGGCTTGAGGACTGCACCCCGGCCGAGAACCAGGAGGCACTGCGGCTGGTCCGCCAGCACACCACCACCCCGCTGGCCATCGGCGAGGTCTTCAACACGGTCTGGGACTACCAGACCCTGATCCGTGAGCAGCTGATCGACTACGTCCGGTCCGCGGTCACCCACACCGGCGGCATCACCGCCATGCGTAAGCTGCTCGACTTCGCCGCCCAGTACCAGATCAAGTCCGGTATCCACGGCCCCACCGACATCTCGCCGGTGGGTATGGCCGCGGCGCTCCACCTGGACCTGGCCATCCACAACTTCGGGATCCAGGAGTACATGAAGCACACCCCGCTGGCCAACGAGGTGTTCCGGCAGTCGTTCACCTTCACCGACGGCTACCTGCACCCGGGCGACCAGCCGGGACTCGGGGTGGAGCTCGACGAGGAGGCGGCGGCCCGGTTCCCGTACGAGCCGGCGTACCTGCCGTTCAACCGGCTCAAGGACGGCACGGTTCATGACTGGTGAGCGGCGCGGCGGCGCCCAGCCCACCCGGCACGTCGTGGTGATGGGCGTCTCCGGGTCCGGCAAGACCACCGTGGCGCGCGGGATCAGTGCGGCGACCGGGCTGGCGTTCGCCGAGGCCGACGAGTTCCACTCCCCGGAGAACGTGGCGCGGATGCGCTCCGGCGTGCCCCTCGACGACGCCACCCGCTGGCCCTGGCTGCGGGACATCGCCACCTGGGTGGCGGATCGCGGCGCGGAGGGCCGGTCGACGGTGCTGGCGTGCTCGGCGTTGAAGCGGTCGTATCGGGACGTGCTTCGTCAGGGTCCGCTCCGGGTGGACTTCGTGCACCTGGATGGGCCGGCCGAGGTGATCCGGGCCCGGATGGCCCGGCGGCAGGGGCACTACATGCCGGCGAGCCTGCTCGAATCACAGCTCGCCACACTGGAGCCCGCCGAGCCGGACGAGTCGGTGCTCGTACTCGATGTCACGCTCGCCCCGGAGGTCCTGGTCGCGGCGGCCGTCACGGGTCTCGGCCTACCCGCCTCGGTGCCGGTGGGGGAGCGGTAGCACCTCCGATGGAGGCCCGCTTCGAGGACATGTTAGGTTAGCCTGCCCTAATCAGTAAGGAAACCTGCCGCCATGCCCTCACCGACCCCACGGCGGCTCGTCCAGCGAGCGAGGTCCGGACGAGCATGACAGTCGCCGAGATCACCGGTGGCGTGGTGCTCCGTCGCGCGCTGCGTCGACAACGCGCTCGGGTGGCGGCAGGTATCGCGCTGCTCTGCACACACCAGGCCACCGAAGCCCTCGTCCCGGTCGCCATCGGCGTGGTCATCGACCGCGCGGTGGCCACCGGGGACGTCCGTGCCCTGCTGCTCTCGCTGGCCGGCCTGGCCGCCCTGTTCACCGTGCTCGCCTTCGCCTACCGGGCCGGTGCCCGGCTGGCGTTCGCCGCGGTCGAACACGAGGCGCACGCCACGCGGGTCGAGATCGTCCGCAGCGCCCTCGACCCGCGCGGACACCGCTCCGGCATGCGCGACGGGGAACTGCTGTCCGTGACGGCCTCCGACGCCGAGCTGTCCGCGCTCGTCGTACGGGTCGTGGGACTCTCCGCCGCAGCGCTCACCGCCATCGTGGTCGCGGCCGTCGCGTTGCTCGTCGTCGACATCCCCCTCGGCCTCGGAGTGCTTATCGGCGTACCTCTGCTGGTCGTCGCCCTTCAGCGGATGGCGCCGCTGCTCACCCGGCGCAGCACGTCACAGCAGGAGGCCCTCGCGAGCACGACCGCCCTCGCCGTCGACCTCGTCACCGGCCTGCGTGTGCTGCGCGGCATCGGCGCGCAGGACCACGCCGCCCGCCGGTACGCGGGCGCCAGTCGGCACGCGCTCGACGTCACCCTGCGCGCCGCCACCACCAAGGGTTTGCACCTCGGGCTCACCACCATGGTCAACGGCCTCTTCCTCGCGACGGTCTCCGGCGTCGCGGGCTGGCTCGCGCTCCAGGGGCGGCTCAGCATCGGCGAACTCGTCGCCGTGGTCGGGCTGGCCCAGTTCATCGCCGAGCCGGTGCAGACGCTCGGCTACTGCGTCCAACTGTTCGCCATGGCCCGAGCCTCCTCGGCGCGGGTCGCCCGGGTCCTCGGCGCCGCGCCGGTCATCGAGCCGGGTGCCGCCGGGCCGCCCGCCCCGAGCCCGTGCCGGATCGCCCTCGACGGGGTCTCGTACGCGGGCCTCGACGACGTCAACCTGCGCGTCCATGCCGGTGAGATCCTGGGCGTGCTCGCCTACGACCCGGCCGAGGCGGAGGCGCTGGTCGCGCTGCTGGGAGGTCGGGTGCCCCGGGCGGACTACCGGGGGACGCTGTCCGTCGACGGTGTGCCCGCCGACGAGCTGCACATCGACGCCGTACGTTCCGTGGTCCTGGTCGAGCAGCATGACGTGGCGCTCTTCGAGGGGACGCTGCGCGCCAATCTCAGCGCCGGCACGTCCGTCGACGACACGGTCCTGCGTGCCGCCGTGCGGGCTGCCGCAGCCGAGGACGTGCTCGCCGCGCACCCGCACGGATTCGACCGCCTGCTCACCGAACGCGGGTCCAACCTGTCCGGTGGGCAGCGGCAGCGGATCGGGCTGGCGAGGGCGCTCGTCGCCGACCCGCCGGTGCTGGTGCTGCACAACCCCACCACGGCGGTCGACGCGGTGACCGAGGGCCTGCTCGCCGACGGGCTGGCCACGGCTCGCGGGGCGGCGACCCGCGGCACGGTGCTGATCACCACCAGCCCGGCGTTGCTGCGGGTCACGCACCGGGTCGCGGTGATCGACCGGGGACGGGTGGTCGCCGAGGGTCCGCACGAGCGGTTGCTCGCCAGCGACGCCCGCTACCGCGAGGAGACCCTGCGATGACCGACGAGTCGATCACTCGGCACCTGCTGCCGACGGCCAGCGGCCGGCAGACCTGGGCCGCCCTCCGTACCGAACTGGCACAGCTGCCGGGGCTCAGCGTCGTCGCCGGCACGTTGCTGGTCGCCGCGGCCGCGACCGGGCTCGTCGCCCCGTGGGTGCTCGGTCGCCTCGTCGACGACGTCATCGCCGGGACCGACACGCCGCGGATCGTGGCCTGGGCGGGCGTGATCGCGGGCGCCGCGGTGCTCGCGGGACTCCTCACCGCGGTCGGAGCCGCGGTCGCCGCACGCCTCGGCGAGACCGTGCTGGCCCGACTCCGGGAGCGGGTCCTCGACCGTGCTCTGCACCTGCCGTCGGCCACCCTGGAACGCGCCGGGACCGGGGACCTGGTGGCACGCGCCGGTGACGACGTTGCCGTGGTGACGAATGTGATCGCCACCAGCGGCCCGGCCTTCCTCGGCGCGCTGCTGTCCGTCGTGCTGACCGCGGCGGGGCTCTTCGCCCTCGACTGGCGGCTCGGCATCGCCGGGTTGGCCGCGGCCCCGGCGTACGCGGTGGCGCTGCGCTGGTACCTCAAGCGGTCGGTGCCGTACTACGCCCGCGAGCGGGTGGCGACCGGTGAGCGCGCGCAGGCGACGGCCGAGGCGCTGCGCGGCGCGGCGACCGTGCGCGCCTTCCGGATGGAGGACGCCCACGTCGCGCGGATCGCGGATCGCTCCGGCGTCGCCCGCGACCTGTCGCTGGAGATCTTCGGTCTCTTCACGCGGTTCGGGCTGCGCATCAACCGCTCGGAGTTCGTGGGGCTCGCCGCCGTGCTGCTCGCCGGCTTCCTGCTGGTCCGTGGCGACCTGGCCACCGTCGGAGCCGCCACCACTGCCGCGCTCTACTTCCACCGCCTCTTCAACCCCATCGGCCTGCTGCTGTTCGAGTCGGACTCCGTGTTGCAGGCCGGGGCCAGCCTCGCCCGACTCGTCGGGGTCACCACGCTGCCGGACACCGCAACCCCGGCCGACCCCGAGCCCGCCCGCCACGATCGGGCCGATCCCGCGGCGCTGGAGGTGACCGTCGCGCAGCACCGCTACGACGACGGCCCCGTCGTGCTGCGCGACATCGCCCTCCGTCTCGCACCCGGGGAGCGCGTCGCCCTCGTCGGCGCGAGCGGCGCGGGCAAGAGCACGCTCGCCGGCATCATCGCCGGCATCATCGCGCCCACCGACGGCGCGGTGACACTGCGCGGGGTGCCGCTGGCCCAGCTCGGCGAGCACCGCCTCCGTCGCGAGATCGCCCTGATCAGCCAGGAGGTGCACGTCTTCGCCGGGCCACTCGCCGACGACCTGCGCCTCGCCAACCCGGACGCCACCGACGCCGAGCTGGCAGCCGCCCTCGACCTCGTCGGCGCCACCGAGTGGCTGCGTACCCTGCCGGACGGTCTCGCCACCGAGGTGGGCGAGGGCGGGCGGCAGCTCACCTCGGCCCAGGCCCAGCAGCTCGCGCTGGCCCGCCTCGTCCTCGCCGATCCCGCCGTCGCGGTCCTCGACGAGGCCACCGCGGAGGCGGGCAGCGCGGGCGCGCGCGACCTCGACCGCGCCGCCGTGGCCGCCACCGAGGGGCGTACCACGCTGATCGTCGCCCACCGACTCAGCCAGGCGGCCACCGCGGACCGCATCGTCGTCCTGGACCAGGGGCGCGTCGCCGAGCACGGCACACACGCCGAGTTGCTCAGGGCCGGGGGCGGGTACAGCCAGCTGTGGCGTTCCTGGAGCATGCCCGGCACCGTCGTGCCGCAGGGACGCGACAGCGCCGAGCAGGTCCAGGACCAGACCGTCCCAGGCTGATCAGCCGAACGGGGGAGTCCCGGGAACTTTTCGTCGCCGGCCGCCGACAACCAGAGTGCGCGGCCGACCGGCGGCGTTCCGACGACGGGCATCTCGGCATGGGGGAACGCCCGTGGCACCCAGGACGGTGGTATGTGCGAAACGCCGTCGTTGACGACGACCAGGTGACCCGGTGGGCGCAGGAGGCAGGCCAGGGTGACCGGCAGGCCGCCACGGCGTTCGTCGGGGCCCTGCAGGCTCAGGTCTGGCGGTTCCTGTCGCACCTGGTTGGTCCGGGTGAGGCCGACGACCTGACCCAGGAGACGTTCCTGCGGGCATTTCGCAACCTGCCCGGATTCGCCGGTCGCTCGTCGGCCCGGACGTGGGTGTTCACGATCGCCCGGCGCGTCGCCGTGGATCACGTCCGGACGGCGGTTGCCCGACCCAGGCCGGCAACGGTGCCGGACTGGCAGGCGGCGGCCGAGGCTGCCGGCGCGATCACGGCTGGCGCCGACGAGGGAGTGACCCTGCAGCAGTTGATCGCCGGCCTCACCAGGGAGCGGCGCGAGGCGTTCGTCGCCACCCAGGTGCTCGGCCTGTCCTACGCCGAGGCCGCGGACCTCTGCCAGTGCCCCGTCGGCACGATCCGCTCCCGTGTCGCCCGGGCTCGCGAGGATCTCGTCGCGGCCTGGCAGGCCGACACCGGCCCGAGCCATGGGCGACGAACCGGCTGAGGGTGAATACTGCCGCAATGACCGTGCAGCGTTCCCTGTTCCTGCACTCGGATCTGCGCCGTCGGCCGTACGACATACTGCGGTCGATGCTGGCGCAGGTCGATCCCGAAACGCCACCGCACGGGCCGGACGGGCCGGTGGCTGTCCTGGAACGGCGCGTGGCCTCCCTGCTCGGCAAGGACGAAGCCCTGTTCTTTCCGTCCGGGACGATGGCGCAGCAGGTGGCACTGCGCATCCACGCCGACCGGCGCGGCAGGCGGGCCTTCGCCGCGCATCCGCAGTGTCACCTGGAGGTCTGGGAGCAGCAGGGGTACGCCGTCGTGCACGGGCTGCGCTTCCAGGCCGTCGGCGACCGCCACCGGTTGATGACCCTGGCCGACCTCGCCGCCGTCGCCGAACCGCTCGCGGCGGTGGTCTGGGAGCTGCCGCAACGTGACATTGGTGGTCAGTTGCCGGAGTGGGACGACCTTGTGCCGCAGACCGTGGCGGCGCGTGAGCGCGGTGCGGGGCGGCACCTCGACGGCGCGCGCCTGTGGGAGGCGCAGACGTACTACCGGCGGCCGTTCGCCGAGATCGCCGCGCTGTTCGACACCGTGTACGTCTCGTTCTACAAGGGTTTGCAGGGCGTCGGCGGTGCCGCGCTCGCCGGGGACGCCAGCCTCGTGGCCGAGGCCCGGGTGTGGCGTCGCCGGCTCGGCGGCGACGTCTACGACGCCTGGCCGTTGGCGCTCACCGCACTGCACGGCCTGGACACCCTGCTGCCTCGGCTGCCGGCGCACCGGGACCATGCGGTGGCGATCGCGGCGGCCATCAACGCCGACGGCGTGGCCCGCGCGTTCCCGGATCCACCGCAGACGCCTCTGTTCCACGTCCACCTTCCCGTCGGTCCGGACGCCGCGATGCGGGCCGCCGATGCCCTGCTCGCCGCCGACGGGGTGGAACTGTTCGGCCGCGTACGGTCGGCGCCGGCGCCGGACCGGTGCTCGTTCGAGGTCAGCGTCGGTGAGAACGCCATGGAGCTCGCCCCGGACGAGGTCGTCACGCTCATCCACGAGCTGCTCCGACACGCCGCTTGACCGGAGGGACCAGCCTGAACAGGCTGGCCCCTGGTCGGCGTTATCCCTGGCGTTATCCCAGGCGGGCCTCGATGGCGTCGATGATGCGCGGACGCAGTTCGGCGGCCTGGATGACGGCGTCGACCGAGCCGACCTCGACCGCGCGGTGGATGTTGTGCACCCGGTCGAACTCCGCGGCCACCTCGCCGAGCTTCTCCGCGCGTACCGACGAGCGCAGCTCGTCGAGTTCCGCGGTCAACCCGGCCCGGGCGGTGCCGGTCGCAGCCGCGACGCGGGCCTCCAGGTCCCGCACCCGCGGGTCGGCCGCCGTGCGGGCGTTGACGTCGGCGGAGAACACCACCGCGGCGGCGGGGGCGCCACCGAGCACCGAGGCGAACGAGCCCTCCAGCGCGAGCACTGTCATGTTCGGGTTCAGTGCCTTCGAGAACACCACGAACGCGCCGCCGTGGTAACGCGAGATCACGCAGAAGACGATCGGGCCCCGGAAGTTGACGATCGCCCGGCCGATCTCGGCGCCGTACTCCAGTTGCAGTTTGCGCATCGACTCCGGTGAGCCGTCGAAGCCGGACAGGTTCGCCAGCACGACGAGAGGGCGGTTGCCACTCGCCACGTTGATCGCCCGTGCGGCCTTCTTCGACGAGCGCGGGAACAACGTGCCGGCGGTGTAGGTGTCCGGGCCGTCGGTGGGCGGGAAGCCGTGCCGGGGCACCGACCGGGACTCGATGCCGAGCAGGCAGACCGGGATGCCGCCGAGGTGGATGTCCTGCACGACCGCGGTGTCCGCGTCCGCCATGCCCGCCCAGCGCTCCAGCACCGGGTGGTCCTGGTCGGAGAGGGCCCGCATCACCGTACGGATGTCGAACGGCTTCTTGCGGTCCGGGTTGGACTCGGCGGAGAAGATCTCCCCGACGGTGCTGAAGGCGCTGCCGGCGACGTCGTGCGGGAAGTCGGAGATGTCGCGGTCCGCGGGGTCGGTGGTGGCCGCCCGCCGTGGCGCGTCCTCGCCGGGTGCGACGTAGGTGTGGTCGTAGTGCGACATCACCACGTCCCGCGCGGCCGTCAGGTTCGGCGCCCAGTACTGCGCCTGCCCGTTCGGCCCCATCACCCGGTCGTAGCCGCCGATGCCGAAGTTGTCCTCGGCGGACACGCCACCGGAGAAGTCGAGCGACTGCTTGCCGGTGAGCACCATCGCCGAGTCGGGCGTCATCACCAGGATGCCCTTGGTGTGCATGAGCATCGTCGCCTCGGCGTTCCAGTACGGCTGCGCGCCGACGTTGATGCCCGCGACGACGATGTTGATCTCACCGCCGGCCTGGGTGAACTCGACGATCCGCTTCAGCGCCGCGGCCACCCAGTCCATGTTCTCCGTACCGGTGGTCATGGAGATTCGGGCGCCGGCGGACAGCGCCCACCACTCCAGCGGCACGTTCATCCGCTCCGCGAGGTCCAGGGCGGCGATCACGCGCCGGCACTCGGGCTCCGACAGGGCGCCCAACGCCTTCGTCGGGTCACCGAGCAGCACCACCCGGGTGACACCCTGCGGGTGCCGCTCGGTCGGAGTGGTGACCACGCCGGCGACGATCGCGGCGCTGTTGCGCCCCTTCGGCCGATCCACCGGTACTAGCGACGGAGCGGAGTCGGAGCCGGTCTTGGGCGAAGACGAGCGCCGTCCATCCTGCACGGCGGGGTCGTCGTCGAGGTCGTGCTCGACGAAGTCACCGAGCCGGCCGGTCAGCTCGTACGGGTACACGGTGTTGCGGCTGCTCGCCCGCAGCACCTTGAGGCGGTACTCGTCGAGCGGTTCGAGCGGCTCGACCGGCGGCTCACCGACGGTCAGTTCGGCGCCGCCCGCGGCGTCGAACGAGATCCGTACGGCGATCTTGGTCAGCTCGCCGGTCCGGCGGTCGCGCTGGCGCGCGATGAACAGGATCTCCTCGAGCCCGGCGCCGGCGGTCGTCGGGCGGACGCGCCCGGCGATCGTCTCCATCTCCTCGCGTGTGAGCTCGCTCGGCGGCCAGACGTAGACCACGATCCGGTTGGTGTTGAAGCGCGTCTTCGACGGTCGCCGCGACTGGGCGCGGCGGATCGAGTCGAGGCAGGCGGCGACGGCGTCCTCGGTCGTCGGCAGCGCCACCAGGCGGCCGTCCTGCTCGCGAAGCTCGGTCAGGTCACGCACCTGTGCGAACGCGACGAGGCGCTCGTCCGCCCGGTTGTCCCGCGCCACGCACTGGAAGAGGTAGACCTCCTCGTCCGCCGACGGCAGCCGGGTCAGGTCGAACTTGTGCAGCCGCTCCAACTGCATCCGCTGCGCGATGTACGGGTGCAGACCGCGGATCAGCCGGTCCTCGGTCATCCCGTCGCCCGACGGGCGGAAGGTGAAGTGGTGGTGCATGACCGCGCCGCCGCGACCCGCGACGGTGGCGGTGACCCGACGGACCTGGGGCGGCAGCGGGTGCGCGGCGACGACCTCGGCCAGCGCGGCGGCCATCGCGTCGAAGTCCTCCGGCTGGTTCTCCCAGCCGAGGTAGATGTCGGCGTCGACGGAGTCCTCTCCGCCGGCCAGCTCGGCCAGGCCACGCAGTGCGCTGCCCAGCGCGTCGAAGCTCACGGCGGCGGAGACGACGCTGGAGTCGGCGCGCTCGGCGACCACGAACGTGCAGCCCGCGACCTCGTGGGCGCGCACCCCGGTGAGCGCCTTGTTGCCGTAGTAACGCCGGGTCAGCACCTCCAGCATGACCGCGTTGTCGAGGTGGTCGCGGACGAGCCGCTGGCCGAGCAGCCGGACCAGTGGTTCGGTGCTGCGTACCATCTCGGCGATGCGCTCGGCGCGGTCGGCCGCGTCCGGGTGGGCGTCGAGGTGCCGCAGGTGCCCACGGACCTCGGCGTAGACGCGGGCGCGGTTGCGACGCAGCAGCGGCTGGGCGAACCAGGCGAACACCACGCCCCGGGCGAGGTCCGCGACTGCGGGGAAGCGGACCTGCGTGGCGGCGATCAGCCGCTCCAGCGCGAGGCCGACGGGCTCGCGGAGCGTGTCGTCCGGCGGGGTTTCCCGCAGCCAGGCGCGCAGCAGCGTCGCGATGACCGTGGCGTCGGCGGACGCGCGTTGCTGGGCGAGGAAGATCCGGAAGACGGCGCCTTCGAGGGCGGGGGAGCGCTCCAGGTCGGTGACGCCGTAGTGGCCGAGCGCCTTGGCGAGCCTGGTTTGGAAGGCATCCGGCAGCCCGGCCCGCTCGACGTCGAGGCTCTGCAGGTAGGTGTGGAAGTACTCCCGGGCGCTGTGGACGTGCGAGGCGCCGCCGTCCTCGCCGGTCGGCCGGTTGCGACTCAACTCGGCGAGGTCGGCGAACACCTCGATGAGGTCGAGCTCCGCGGCCAGTGGCCGGGAACCGGCGTCGGCGGCAGCCGGCCGGGCGGTCAGGTAGCCGTCGAGCACCCGACGGTCGTCGTGCGGGTCGACGTCGAAGCCGAGCAGCAGACCGCGCAGGTCCTCCAGACCGCGCTGGCTGCGCTCGTACGCCGGAACGTTCTCGGTGGCGGTGGGCAGGTCCAGTTCGACGGTCTCGACGGTCGGGTCGTCCGTGGTCTCCTCGGCCTCGTCGGCGAGCGGCTCCAGGCGCAGCAGCGGCGCACCCGCCTCGACCTGGCTGCCCACGGAGACGGCGCACTCCTTCAGCCGCGCCTTGAACGGCGCCCGCAGCACCGTCTCCATCTTCATCGCTTCGAGCACCAGCACCGGTGCGCCCGCCTCGACCTCCGCCCCGACCTCCAGCGGCGTGGCGACGACCAGCGCGGGCATCGGGGAGCGCAGGACGCCACCCTCGTCGCGGCTGACCCGGTGGGTCACGCCGTCCACCTCGACCAGGTGCGTCGGCCCGTAGGTGCCGGTGAGCAGGCGGTACCGGATGCCGTTGACGACGATCTGACCGGTGTGCCGATCGAAGCGGTCGAGGTCGACGTCGGCGGTGCGGACGACGGCACCCGTCTCGATGCCGACGCGGAACCGGTGTGCGCCGACCCGCGCGACACGCGTGCGGTAGCTGACACCGCGCAGCTTGAGGTCCAACGGTCGGCCGCTGGCGTGCTGCACCTGCGGGCGCCCGCCGGACGCCGTCGACAGCAACCGCTGCCGCTCGACGCGCTCCTCCTCCTCGTACGCCTCGATGGCGGCGGCGGCCAGCGCGACCGCGGAGTGGCGGTGCGTGACGAGCCGGCCCTCAGCGCGGACACGGTCGATCCAGCCGGTGTCCGCGCTGGCGTCGATCACCTCGGGCTGGTCGAGCAGGTCGAGCACGAAGCTCTTGTTCGTCGCGCCGCCCTCGATGATCACCGTGGTGTTCGCCATCGCCCGGCGCAGCTTGCCGAGCGCCTCGTCGCGATCGCGGCCGTACGCGATGATCTTCGCGATCATCGAGTCGAAGTCGGCCGGGATGGTGTCGCCCTCGCTGACGCCGGTGTCCACCCGGATGCCCGGGCCGCTGGGCAGGTCCAGTCGCGCGATGCGGCCCGGCGACGGCGCGAAGTCGCGGTCGGGATCCTCGGCGTTCAGTCGCGCCTCGATGGCGTGCCCGCGCTCGGTCGGCGGCGCACCCTCGAGCCGCCCACCCGAGGCGACGTGCAGTTGTGCCTTGACCAGGTCGAACCCGGTGGTCAACTCGGTGATCGGGTGCTCGACCTGCAGGCGGGTGTTGACCTCGAGGAACGCGAACAGGCGGTCGCCGGGGTGGTACAGGAACTCGACGGTCGCGGCACCGCGGTAGCCCACCGCCACGGCCAGCCGCTCGGCCGACGTCTTGAGCTCGGCGGCCTGCGCGGGGCTCAGCACCGGCGACGCCGACTCCTCGATGACCTTCTGGTTGCGTCGCTGCACCGAGCAGTCGCGGACGCCGAGCGCCCACGCGGTGCCCTGCCCGTCGGCGATGACCTGGACCTCGACGTGCCGGGCGCCGGTGACCAGGCGCTCCAGGAACACGATGCCGCTGCCGAACGCCCGGGCCGCCTCCTGGCTGGTGCGCTCGTACGCGTCGACCAGCTCGGCCTCGCTTCTGATCACGCGGATGCCGCGTCCGCCGCCGCCGGCGGTCGCCTTCAGCATCAGCGGGTAGCCGATCTCGGCCGCCGCGGCCGCCGCGGCGTCCAGCGTTTCGACGGCGCCGCGGCTCCACGGCGCGACCGGCACGCCGACCTTCTCGGCGATCAGCTTCGAGCCGATCTTGTCGCCGAGCTGGCGCATGGCGTCGGCGCTGGGCCCGACGAACGTGACGCCGATCTTCTCGCACAGCTCGGCGAACGCCGGATCCTCGGCGACGAAACCCCAGCCGACCCACGCCGCGTCGGCCCCGGTCTCGGTCAGGGCGCGCTCCAGCACCGCCAGATTGAGGTACGGGCGGGCGGACGCCGGACCGAGATCGTAGGCGATGTCCGCTTCGCGGACGAAGGTGGCGGTACGGTCGACGTCGGTGTAAAGAGCGACGGTTTCGATCTGCGTGCCGGTCTCCGCGGCCAACTCGCGGACCGCGTGGATGAGCCGCATGGCGGCTTCACCACGGTTGACGATGGCGACACGGTTGAACACCCGACTGACCCCTTAGCTAGACCTCGAACTGCGTGCCGCGAGCAGACGGCTCCCAGCAGTGATCACCTTTCCGTCTGGCGGCGGCCAGCGCTATGGCGCAACCACCGAACCAACCGTCCCTCAGTTGTAGGAAGTGAACAAAAGTTTTTGGCGGCACCTGGCCTGCGTCCGCAGTTGATCAAGACGGTGCGGGTGGTTCACGTTGGCCGCCTCTCGTGTTCACCACCGGGTGATCGGGTGGTCGGGAAGATCATCGCCGGTCCGGTCAACCGCCGGCCCGGATCGAACATCCCGGCGCAGGCCAGGAATCGCACCAAGAAAGGAGCGCAATGAGGCCCTTGAACCTCGTGCGCCCGAGTCTGGCGCTGCTGCTCGCCGCAGGGCTGAGCACACTCGTGACGCCGGCCGGCGCGGCCCACGCCGCAGCTGCCACGGTATCCGCCCCGGAGATCACCTTCACCTCCAGCGAGCAACTCGCTCCCGGCGTGACGTACGGCTCATTCCAGGTGAGCACCCCCCGTGGCGTCACCGTCGGCTACCTGCTCACGGCCGACCTGAAGAAGAACAAGGTCTCCCTGGACCTGCTGCACCCCGCCGCGGTCGCGCAGCGCCAGGTCATCTCCTCGATGGCGAACAACCAGGGCGCCATCGCCGGCGTGAACGGAGACTTCTTCAACAACGCCGAGACCCACGCCGGCGTCACACCGACCTACTCCGCGTCGGGTCCGGAGATCGCCGACGGCGAGGAGCTGAAGTTCGCGGTGCCGAACGCGCAGCGCTTCGGCCCCGGCCTCGCCCCCGGCACCTCGACCCGGGACGTGTTCGGCGTCGGCGTGAACGGCAAGGCGCGCGTCGACACCCTCAGCCTGGACGGCGAGGTGCGCAGCAGGAAGGGCACGATCGCCCTCAGCGGCCTCAACCAGTACGCGCTCCCGGTCGACGGCGTCGGTCTGTTCACCGCCGGGTGGGGTGCCGCCTCCCGGGTCCGGTCGACCTGCGGCTCCGACACGAGCCGCAGTGACCCGTGCAGCACCCACACCTACGAGGTGACCGTCCGCGACGGTGTGGTGACCGCAGTTGGCCAGACGCCCGGCGCGGGTGCGATCCCCGCCGACACCCAGGTGCTGGTCGGCCGCGAGGGCGGCGCGGACGCGCTCGACGACCTCGCCGTCGGCGACCGGGTGCAGGTGCGGGAGAAGCTCGACTCCGCCGGCAAGCCGAAGCTGACGTTCGCGGTCGGTGGCGCGCCGATCCTGCGCGACGGCGCTCCGCTGGTCGGCCTCGACACCAAGACCGCTGCGGTACGCAGCTCGGCCGGCGTCAGCCCGGACGGCAGGACCGTGTACCTCGTCGCCCTGGCCGGCCGCGCTCCGGCCAGCGCCGGCTTCACGATCGCCGAGCTGGCCGACGTGATGCGCTCGTTCGGTGCGGACGACGCGGTGAACCTGGACGGCGGCGGCTCGAGCACGGTCGCCGTACGGGAACCGGGCCAGGCCGCCGCCACCGCCCGCAACAGCCCGTCCGACGGCGCGGAGCGTCTGGTCGCCAACGGTATCGGCATCTTCGTGGGTCGCCACTGACCGGTCGTTCTCGTACGGTTTCGCCCCGCCCCGCCCGCTGCTTGCGGGCGGGGCGGGGCGCTGTCCATGCCTGTCGCTCTCGACTGCGGCCCGGCCGCGTCGACTCGAACTGTCGCCCCGGGGTCAGAGAATGACAACGTGACCGTTCTCGACTCGCGGGCGCTCAACCGCGCGACGCTCGCCCGGCAGTTGCTGCTCGATCGCGCCGACATGCCGGTCATCGACGCCGTCGCGCACCTCGGCGGTCTGCAGGCGCAGGAACCGCAGGAACCGTTCGTCGGGCTCTGGTCGCGGCTGCGCGCGTTCGACCCGGCGGTGCTCTCGACCCTGCTGACCCAGCGACACCTGGTGCGCACCCACCTGATGCGCCGCACCGTCCACCTGCTCGTCGCCGACGACGCCGTGGCCTGGCGGCCCCGTCACGACTCCATGCTGCGTCAACGGGTGCTCGGGGTCTACCGCGCCGAGCTGAACGGTGTCGACCTCGACGCTCTCGCCGGGGCAGCGCGGGAGGTGCTGGCCGACGGTGAGCCGCGTTCGATGCCGGAGATCGGGCGGGCTCTCGCCGAGCGCTGGCCGACGCCGGGGCCACGGGCGCTGGGCGAGATGGCGGTCGCACTCCTCCCGTTGACACAACTGCCACCACGCGGCGTATGGCGTGCGAAGGCGGGCGTACGCCACGCCCTGCTCTCCGAGTGGCTGGGCCGGGAGGTCGATCCGCCGGCCCCGGATGGTGCTGATCCGGTCGGGCAGGTGCTCGTACGCCGGTATCTGGCCGCGTTCGGCCCGGCCGCCCCGGCCGATCTGCGCGCCTGGTGCGGTCTCGCCGGGTTGCCGGCCGCGGTGAGCGCGATGCGGGACGAGTTGATCACCTTTCGGGACGAGCGTGGCCGGAAGCTGATCGATCTTCCCGACGCGCCGCGCCCCGACCCGGAGACACCAGCCCCGGTGCGGTTCCTGCCGGCGTTCGACAACGCGATCCTCGGCTACGACGACCGCAGCCGGATCATCGACGACGCACACCGTCTCCTCTCGGTGGCCGGTGAGCGCGTGGTGCTCGTCGACGGCCGGGTCGCCGCGACCTGGAGCGTCGAGGCGGGCACCGTGACCGTCAACCCCCTGGCCAACCTCACCCGAGCCGACCGCGCCGCCGTCGTCGAGCAGGGGCAGGCGCTGGCGTCGTTCCTCTCCGAGAACGAGAGCGACCGGGTGCTGGTGGCCCCGTTTCCCGGCTGACCTGACCCCGCACCTGCGCGTCCCCATTGGATGGAGCGATGCCGATAGGGTGCGCGGCGATGGTGATTGGGCGCGTTTCACGGGAGGCGATCACATGACATCGATGGGACGACGTACGGCTCTGCGCGCAGGCCTGGCGGCCACGGCCCTGGCGGGCGGGGCAGCTCTGGTGGCCAAGCCGGCCGAGGCGGCGATACCCGCCACGGACGACGGGTGGATCTCCGTTCTCGCGCACGGCGCGGTCGGCGACGGGGTCACCGACGACACCGCGGCGATCCAGGTGGCTTTCGACGCCGCGCGGGCGACCACGCCGAACAAGGGCGTGCTGTTCCCGGCGGGCCGGACCTACCGCGTCAGCAACCGGGTGACGCTCTCCGGGCTGACCGACACCGCGCTGCGCGGCCACGGGGCCACTCTGGCGCTGATCGGTGCCACGCCGATAACGAACAAGGACGACGTCCGCGGCGTGCTCCAGATCCAGGACTGCCACCGGTTGAAGGTGCTCGGGCTCAACCTCGTCGACAGCGCGGCCACGTACTGGTACACCGGGCTGGTCATCACCGCGTCGACCGGCATCGTGGTCGACGGGGTCGTGTCCCGCGGGTTCCGCCACACCGGCATCAGCGTGTGGGACAACACGCCCGGCACGTCAAACGACATCCTCATCACGAACTGCACCACCGAGGACGTTCGGCTCGGCATCGCCAGCAACGGCCACGACGTACGGATCACCAACAACCACGTGGCGATGGACTGGCTGTCGTCGCAGGAAGCCAAGGACTGGGGCGGCGTCTGGCGCGCGGAGTCCAAGTACTACGACGGCATCAACGTGTGGCGAGGCGCCGACCGGACCGTGATCTCTGGCAACACCATCACCGAGTGTGGCCAGGCCGGCATCTACGTGCAGCAGGTGACGAACCTGGTGGTCGCAGACAACACCGTGACGAGCAGCCAGCTGCTGGGCATCGAGATCGACGGCAGCGCCCGCGGCGGCGACCTGCCCCGGTCGGGCCAGGCTGTCGGCGTGTCCATCACCGGCAATTCGGTGACCAACTGCAACGGCCACATCAACGTCATGGCCACCCGCGACGTCACCGTCGTCGGCAACAAGGTGGCGAACCTGAACGCGAACCGGGCCGTGAGCTGCGTCGCCATCCACCAGGGCGCCACCAAGGCCGTGGTGGTGGGCAACCATGTGCGCCAGGCGCACGCGTCGTTCCCCGCGGTCTTCGTGGACACCGCGTCGACCGACGTCACGCTGGCGTGGAACGCCGTGGAGGCCGCCGTCCCCTACCAGGCCCCCGCGGACACGGTCATCATCCGCCGCAGCGGCGCGGGCCAGATCCGCACCGAGGGCAAGCTCATCGCCGTCGGCGGGCTCGGGGTCGGCAACAGCGTCGCGGCCACCACGCCGGGCTCGGTGGTCCGCAAGATCGAAGTGTTCTCCTCCACCGGGCAGAGCCTGGGCTGGGTCCCGGTCTACAACTCGATCACCTGAGTCCGTAGCGCTCCAGCTCTCCGCCTCCCCGGTGCAGGACCCGGAGGATCCGACCCCGGGGAGGCGGAGGCATCAGTCGACGATCGGCGGTGCCGTCCTCGCCGCCTCGGCGAGCGCGGCCGATGCCCCGGCGTACGGGTTGTAGCCGTAGGTGCGCGCCAGTCCGGCCGGGACCGTGAAGTACTCGGCGGCCAATTTCGCCGGGTCGCTGGCGATCTCGCCACGCGCGGGTGCGTCGTTGCCGTCGTCCCAGCCCCAGGGCGCGTTGGCGGAGTTCGTCGAGCAGCTCCAGGTGCCGACGCCGCAGTCGCCGGAGGTGTCGCCGGCGAAGGTGCCCAGGCTGGCGAACAGGCTCGGGTTGGACCGCTGCGCCCAGAGGCCGCCCGCGGCGAAGATGTCGATCAGCTGATACCGCACGTCGCGGTCGTTTCCACCGCTCGGCGTCTCGGCGATGGTCGACGGGTAGTAGACCAGGCCGTCGCCGTTGATGTTGTACTGCGGGTAGGCCTTCAGGCCGTGGCCCTGCGCCTCCTGGGCGGTCACCGGGTGCTGGAACGTGTCGTGCGGTGACGCCTGGAACTGCAGCGTGCCGTCGACGCTCTCCCGGCCACTGGTCCAGGTGCTGCCAGTCGGGGTGTAGGAGAAGAAGTCGCTGTGCGCGACCGTGACGGCGGAGCGCAGGACGCCGTACGCGGATCCGTCGCGCTCGATCGCGAAGAGGGCACCCTCACCGTCGTTCTCGTGCTCGGTCTCGAAGAACGGGTGGTCGGTCCAGTCTCGCGGGTGGAAGAAGAGGTACGTGATGTACCAGTGGGTGCTCGTCTCGACCACGGAGTAGTAGGCATGGGCGGCGAGTGAGACGCCAGCCTGGCCGGTTCGGTCCCAGTTGTTGCGTCCGTTCAGGTCGCCGTCGAAGTCGACTTTGGTGAGGTAGTCCGACTGGCCACCCAGAGCGTGGCCGCCGGTGGCGTCGACGTCCTGGTAGTGGATGGGCGCCCAGCGAAGGGCGAGCTCGGCCCGGCTGACCGCGGCGGTGGCGGGCGCCGGTGCGGCGAGTGGGGCGGCAGCCAGCACTGCCGCAGCGCCCGCCGCGACCAGTGCCCTTGCCACCCGGCGTCCCGGGGTCCTGCTGCTTCTGTCGAGCATGGTGTGCTCCTGCGTCCTAGGTGATAGACCGCGATGGATAATTCTCGGCCCGAACGCCCGGCGCGTGTCCTTTCGGCGAAGAGAAAACGGACGATTTTCGACAGGATCGCAACCGCCTTGTATCGATGTTCGTCGACTGCCATGCTGTGGTTCGGTCGTGCTCGGGAGCCAGCGCGCACCAGATCTTCTCCGGTCCACGGGGCGCACGAGGTGGCGTCGCCACCCGTGCCGGGCAGTCCTCGTCGGCGGCCGGAAACCCGAGTGCGGCACCGCCTGCCACCCTGGTCATCGGTGCCCGGTAACCACGGAGGTACCGATGCTTCGCCTGTTCCTCGCTGTCACGACCATCGCGCTGGGCGTCTGGGCCGGCACCGCCAGCGCAGCCGACGCGACGCCAACGCCAACACCGTCGGTCACACCAACGCCGTCGCCCACGATGGCGTGCCCGCCCGCCCTGCCGATCACCGCCAGCCTCACCGGGGCCACCACCACGAGCCTGACCATCTCGTACTCGATATTCTTCCGGCCGCCCTGTGGCTACGACCCGCCGATGACGATCAGCCTCTTCGCCAGCCGCGAGGCCGCCCAACGGTGGGAGGCTCCGGTGGCCGAGGCCGTCTCCGGCCCGGAGCGCAGCGGCGCGGTGACCATCGGCCGGCTGACGCCCAACACCGAGTACTGGTACCGGTTCAGCGACGCCGAGGGCAGGCGGGATCCCTACCTGGTCTCGTCGGCTCGGACCCTGTCGCTGACCGCGTGCCGGGCGACCGCCACGATCGACGCCCGCTGGGGTAACGGCTTCGTCGCCACGGTCACGGTCCGCAACGCCGGGACACAGCCGTTGGACCGGTGGCGCGTCTCGTGGCGGTGGTCCGGCGACGAGCGCGTCCAGACGGTCTGGGGCGGGGTGGTCGAGACGGCCGGTGCCGACGTCACGGTCCGCAACGCCCCGTACAACGGGGCGCTGGCGCCGGGCGCGGTGACGACGTTCGGTCTGCTCGTGGTGAGCAGTACGGTGCCCGACGGGTTGACGATGGCGTGCGATTCGTGAACGACGTCCGCCCCGCTCCCGCCGTCGTGGCGGGAGCGGGGCGGTGTCATGTCGGTCAGGGCTTGCGGGCCACCGCGCCGTACGCGTCGATCCCGGTGGCGTCGGCGTCCTCCGGTCGCCAGAGGGGGATCGGCACGAGGCCGGGCTGCACCATCGTCAGCCCCGAGAAGCAACTCTCCAACTCCTCCGGGCTGCGCAGAATGTACGGAACCCCGCCGCTCTGCGCCAGCCGGTCGGCGCCCGAGACCACCGCCGGGCTGGTGTTGGTGCCGTCCCAGAGCACCAGGTGGGAGCCGGACGGCATCGCGTCCATCGTCCGCCCGACGATCGAGCGCACCACGGCCAGGTCGGGCTCGTAGCCCATGACGCCCATGAACATCACCGCGATGGGCTGGTCGAAGTCGAGCGTCTGTGCCGCCTCGGCGAGAATCTTCTCCGGGTCGTGGTAGTCGGCGGGTACGTAGGTGGTGACACCCTCCGACGTCGTGCTGGACAGCAGCGCCCGTGCGTGCACCAGCACCATCGGGTCGTTGTCCACGTAGACGATCCGCGAGTCGGGTGCGATTCCCTGGGCGACCGCGTGCGTGTTCTGCATGGTGGGCAGGCCGGTGCCGATGTCCAGGAATTGCCGGATGCCCGCCTCGGCGGCGAGGTAACGCACGGCGCGCACCAGGAACACGCGTGACTGCTGTGCCATGAGGACGATCTCCGGGTAGACCTCGGCGACGGCGTCGCCGGCCGCCCGGTCGGACTGGAAGTTGTCCTTGCCGCCCATCCAGTAGTTCCAGATCCGGGCCGCGTGCGGCACGTCGGGCTGAAGCTTCGCGGCGAGTTCGGCGTCCGGGCCGGCCATGCCAGGCTCCTATCGAGGGGTCGTCGGCTGGAGGTCACCACAGCGGTACGCCCGGGATCGTACTCCGGCGATGTCCACTGTCGAGCGTGGGTCGGGTCAGCGGCCGGGGTGCCACCCGAGCGCGGGGCCGAGCCGGGTCGCCATGTCGGTGAGGATCTGCGCGTAGTCAGCCGACGCGAAGGTGAAGGGCAGGGCGAACGCGACCTCGTCGACCTCGCCGAAGGCGGCGTTCTCGAGCAGTCGTTCGGCGATCAGCTCCGACGGGCCGACGAGGTCGGGGGCGAACATCATCCGGGCCGGCCCCTGGGGCGCTGCCGTCCGCGGTGTCCGTTGCTGGGCGTACTCCTCGTAGCGGGCGCGTTGGGTCGGGGTGGCCGTGTCGGTGGGGATGACGACGAGCCCTTGCGAGACGCGAGCCCGCTCGCCGTCCGGGTGGTGGGCACGGAACGTCCGGATGTGCGAGAGCTGGATATCGGTGAAGTCGGTGGACTCCTCGGCCTTCACGACGCTGCTGGTGAGCAGGTTCATGCCCTGCTCGCCGGCCCAGCGAGCGGAGCCGAGACTGCCGGCGCCGTACCACATCCGGGCGGCCAGGCCGGGGGAGTGCGGCTGCACCCGTCGGGAGAACTGCTCGAAACCCTCGATGCCCTCGACGTCGCTGGCCGGCTCGCCGCGGACGAGGTCGAGCAGCCGTCGTACCCGCGTGTAGCTGAAGTCCTCCGCGTCGGCGGTGTCGGGGTAGAGCGATCGGCGGACCCGGTCGTAGTGCATCGGCGGACCGACGCTCACCCCGGGGTTGAGGCGCCCACCGGAGAGGATGTCGACCGTGGCCAGGTCCTCGGCCAGCCGCAGCGGGTTCTCCCAGCCGAGCGGGATGACCGCGGTGCCGAGCTCGATGTGTCGGGTCCGCTGCGACGCCGCCGCCAGGACGGCGACCGGTGAGGAGATGCCGTACTGGAGGTGGCGGTGGCGTACCCAGGTGCTGTCGAACCCGAGCTGCTCGCCCAGCTCGATGAGCTTCAGCGTCGCCTCGTGGCCGGCCCGAGGATCGGCCTCGTCGAACAGGCCGATGGTCAGGAAGCCGAGCTTTCGCAGTGGCGCCGATTGTCTCGACACGGGTGTTTCACTCACCGTCCGCCTCCGTGGATGCCAAGGATGCTTGACCCAGGGCTTGAAATCCTACCTTGTTGGTAGGAAAATCGATCGCATGCTGCCCGTTCGGCTGTTCACCTCTCGCCGGGTCGTCGACCTGATGCGAGTCGCCGCGCAGCTCTGTCCCGGCGAGCCCCTTCCGGCCTGACTGGGTCGCCGTCACCCGCACCCGCCCAGTTCTCCCGTCACCGGTCTCGCGGCCGGCTCGCGGTCACGCCGGCTTGCCCTGCATCCCGCGAAAGCGGAGGTGCCCCTTCGTCGAGAGAGACCCGCCATGAGTAACGATGCCGCGTCACCCGTCGCCACGGATCACCGGCGCGATTTCATCGAGGCCTGGCAGCAGTGGCATCGACGCCACGAAGAGACCCGGGCCGACCCGCACGGCTTCCTTGCCGTCACCGGCCTGCACTGGCTGACCTCGGGGCCGCAGCGATTTCCCGACGTGCCGGGGGAGTGGCACACCGGCGATGACGGGCCGGTGGTGGCTCTCGGCGACGACGAGGAGATCATCGTCGACGGCCGGCTGGTTCGGGGGCGGTACGAGTTCGGGCCGATCGCCGAGCGCGCCGGCGTCACCGTGGGCGTCGAGGGCGGAGTGCTGGAGGTGGCTCGCCGGGGTGGGCACGACATCCTCCGTCCCCGACGGCCGGACCACCCGCTGCGCGTCGACTACCGGGGCACCCCCACGTACCCGCCCCACCCGAACTGGGTCCTGACCGGGCGCTTCGTGCCGTTCGACACTCCGCGACCGACCACCGTCGGCGCGGCGGTGGAGGGGCTCAAACACGTCTACGACGCCCCCGGCCGGATCGAGTTCGCCGTCGACGGGGTGCCGCTGAGCCTGACCGCGTTCAACGGTGTGCGGCCGGGGAGCCTGTCCGTGCTGTTCACCGACGCCACCTCCGGCGTGACCACCTACCCGGCCAACCGATCCCTGTCCGTCGCGGCGCCGGACGAGCAGGGTCGGGTGACGCTCGATTTCAACCGGGCCACCAATCTGCCGTGCGCGTACACCGACTTCGCGACCTGCCCGCTGCCCCCGGCCGAAAACCGGCTGTCGGTCGCCGTCGAAGCCGGCGAGAAGACCCCGCACGAGCGGCTGGCGGGCAGTCCCGCCGACCGTTCGTAGCCCCTCCGGACCAACCCCTCGGGAGGATCGCCATGCCCCAGTCCACCGACGCCCCGATCGACGCCGACAGCGACGCGCTGCGGACGTTGCTGCGCCACCAGGCCAGCACCGTCACGGTCGTCACCGCGCCCGGCTCGCCGCCGGTCGGCTTCACCGCCACGTCGTTCACCTCGGTGTCATTGGCGCCACCGATCGTCTCGTTCTGTCTGAACCTGGGTTCGTCGAGCTGGCCCGCGGTGGCCCGTGCCCGACATGTGGCGGTGCATCTGCTCGCCCACCATCAGCAGGACCTGGCCCGGACCTTCGCGACAAGTGGCATCGACCGGTTCGCCGGCCCCACCCGGTGGCGGACCGGCCCGGAAGGCGTGCCGATCCTCGACGACACCCTGGCCTGGCTGCTCTGCCGGGTCGTCGACCGGGTGACCGTCGGCGATCACGCCGTGGTGCTGGCCGAGCCGGAGGTGCTCCGGCACGCCGAGGTCGGTTCGCCGCTGCTGTACCACCGGGGCCGCTACGCCGGGCTGACCGGCGACCACGACGCGGCAGCCCGTCGCCCCGCCGCCTGACCGACGCGGCCGTACGCCCGATCCGGGTCGAGGAGAACGCGGTCGGGCGCAATCCCGGTAAATCCTATCGGCCAAGTAGGGTATGCGTCAACGAATCGACGTCCCCACGTGCGATAGCCGACATCCGTCGATGGATTCGTTGACACCACAGCCGCCCTGGAGGTGGACTCGACTCATGTCCAGCGAGCTGCGGTTGACGATCCGCGGCCACATCGACTTCGGTCGCGTGTGGTCGAGTTCCTGTCTGGCCTGACCCGGCACCCTCGCCCGTAACCCGGCCCGCCGTACCGGCCCGCCGAGGTGAGGCGCATCGCCGCGCCGCCACAGCACCGACACCATCACCGGCCCACGCCCAGCCGTGGGGCCGGGTGTCGGCATACCCGCTTCCGCCTGCCTGGACAGGAGACTTCGCCATGCCCTCGAACCGATTGCGAACGCTTGCCGCCGCCGCACTGGCCCCACTGCTCGCCGTCATCGCCGGCTGCTCCACCGGCACCACCCCGGCCGCCGAGGCGGCCGGTCAGCCGCACTCCGGCGGCACCCTCACCTGGGCCGTGGAGACCGAGCCGATCACCCTCAACCCGCACCAGTACGCCCAGGCCAAGGCCCGTCTGCTGGTCTGGAACACCTTCGAGTCCCTGCTCACCTACGACAAGCAGGGCAGGTTGGTGGCATGGTTGGCCACCGGTTGGCGGGCCGCCCCGGACGGATTGTCCTACACCCTGACATTGCGCGACGGGGTCACCTTCTCCGACGGCACACCCTTCGACTCGGCGGCCGTCAAGGCCAACATCGACAAACTCCGTGAGCCCGGATACGCCCCGGGCGTCGCCGCCGTGCAGTTGCGCAACCTCAAGACGGTCGAGGCCGTCGACGCGCGTACCGTGCGGCTCACCCTGACCACGCCGGACGTGCTCATCCTCGACTTCCTCGCGTCGCCGCAGGGCGCCCAGATCTCGCCGAAGTCGCTGCGTGCGGCGAAGAACCTCAAGGCCGGCGGCGTCGACGTGGTCGGCACCGGACCGTTCGTGCTGGACCGCTACGTCCCCGGCCAGGAGCTGCACTATCGGCGTAACGCCGGCTACGACTGGGCCCCGCCCACCGCGACGCACACCGGGCCGGCCTACCTCGACGGAATCACCTACCGGTTCCTCAAGGAGTCGGCGGTGCGCGTCGGCGCCCTCACGTCGAGCCAGGTGCAGCTCATCGAGGGCGTGCCCGCCACCGATCAGCCGCTGGTCACCGGCAACCGGACGCTGCGCCTGAGCCGCGAGCTCAATTCCGGCTCGGCCTACTCCTACTACTTCAACACCTCCCGCGCGCCCTTCGACGACCTGCGGGTCCGGCAGGCGTTCCGGGAGGCCGTCGACGTCGACACCGTGCTGAAGTCGGTCTACCGGGACACGGCCACCCGCGCCTGGAGCGTGATCAGCCCGTCCAGCCCGCTCTACGACAAGAGCGTCGAAGGCGGATACAGCGGCGACGCGGGCAAGGCGAACACCCTGCTCGACCAGGCAGGCTGGGCGAAGCGTGACGCCGACGGGTTCCGGGTGAAGGACGGCAAGCGGCTCACCGTACGGCTCGTGCAGTCCGCACCCTTCGTCCGCGACCGTCGCGACGTCCTCGCCCAAGCCGTGCAGGCCGCGGTGAAGCAGAGCGCCGGCATCGACCTCAAGGTTTCGCTGGTCGACCAGGGCACTGCCACGCAGGCGTTCGAGCGCAACGAGTACGAGGTCTTCGACAACTCGCGCGCCGACACCGACGCGGGCGCCGCACTGAACCTGCTGCTGCACTCGAAGGGCGGCATCAACCGGACCCGGGTCAACGACCCGCGGATCGACCAGCTGTTGGAATCCGGTCAGGCCACCTCCGAGCCGACGAAGCGCGCCGGCATCTATGCCGACCTGCAGCGACAGGTCATCACCGAGCAGGCCCTGGCCCTACCGCTCTACGCGCCGGCCGACCAGATCGCCGCCAGCACCAGCGTCGGCGGGGCGCGCTTCGAGCCGACCGCCGGCGTCCCCGCCAGCGCGTACGACCTGTGGATCGGCAAATGACAGCCGTGCGGGCGGCGGCCCGTCGGCTCGGCGCAGGCCTGGTCGTCCTCTGGGTCGCGGCCACCGCCGCCTACCTGGCCCTGCTGGCCGCGCCCGGTGACACCGTGGACACCATCGTCGGCGACGGTGCGGACACCCCGCAGATCCGGGCTGAGATCATTACCGAGTGGGGCCTGGACCGGCCCGCCGTCCTCCAGTACCTGGACTACCTACTGCGGCTCGTCGGCGGCGACCTGGGCCGCTCCTACCTGCTGCAACGCCCCGTCGCCGAGGTGATCGGCGAGCAAATCGCCCCGACGCTCACCCTCGCGGTCGCCGCAGCCGGCCTCGGCGTGCTGCTCGCACTGCTCATCGCGGTCGCCACGGCCGGGGACCGCCGGCCGTGGCTGCGGCGGACCAGCTCCGGCATCGAACTGCTGCTGGTCTCCACCCCACCCTTCCTGATCGGAATCGTGCTGCTCAGCGTGCTGTCGTTCCGGTACGGCCTGTTCCCGGTCTCCGGCGACCAGGGCCTCGGCGCGCTGGTGCTGCCGGCCGTCACCCTCGCGCTGCCCATCGCCGGGTTGCTCGCCCAGGTGCTCCGCGACGGGATCGATCGGGCGCTCGACGAGCCGTTCGTGCTCACCGCCCGATCCCGAGGCGTACGGGAAGGTGCGGTGCTGCTGCGTCACGCCCTGCGACACGCGCTGCTGCCGGCCGTCACCATGGCCGGCTGGCTCTTCGGCATCCTGCTCGGCGGCGCCGTCATCGTCGAGCAGGTCTTCGGTCGACCCGGCCTCGGGCAGGTCACCCTCACGGCAGTGACCAGCAAGGACATGCCGGTGGTGCTGGCGGTCGTCACCCTCTCCGCAGCCGTCTACGTGGTGATCAACACCGCAGCCGATCTGGCGTACCTGCTGGTCGACCCGCGCCTGAGGAGGAGCTGACCCGATGACCGTCACCCTGAGCCCGGCATCCGCCGATGCCCCCGCGCTCGCCTCCGCCGACCCGGCCCGCCGGACCGTACGCCGGCGGTCCCGGCCGCGGCCCGGCCTGCTCGCCGCCGGGGCGTACCTGATCCTGCTGGTGGTGGCGGCGGCCTGGCCGGCCGCGCTGGCCCCCGCCGACCCGCTCGCCGCCGACCCGCTCACCGTGCTCTCACCGCCGAGCGCGGCGCACTGGTTCGGCACCGACCACCTCGGCCGCGACGTCTGGACCCGGGTGGTGCACGGCGCCGGCCACTCGCTCACCATCGGCGTGGCCGCCACCGCGATCGCCGTGACCGGTGGCGTGCTGCTCGGGCTGCTCGCCGGCCTCGCGCACCGGGTCGCCGACGAGGCGCTCAGCCGCACCTTCGACGCGGTGTCGGCGTTCCCCCTCCTGCTGCTGGCGCTCCTGTTCATCGCCGTCGCCGGAACCGGCACCGTCAGCCTGATCATCGCGATCGGCATCGCCACCCTGCCGCACCACGCCCGGGTGGTCCGCGGTCAGACGTTGCTCGTCCGCCGCGCCAACTACGTGGAACAGGCCGTCACCTTCGGCCTGTCCCGGCCTCGGCTGGTGCTGCGGCACGTGCTGCCCAACGTCGTCGGCCCGGTGCCGGTGCTCGCCGTGATCGGGCTCGGCGAGGCGATCCTGGTCGCCGCCGGGCTCAGCTTCCTCGGCATGGGCCCGCAGCCACCGTCGCCGGAGTGGGGCGCGATGCTCTCCGAAGGTCGCAACTACCTCCAGGTGGGCTGGTGGATCAGCATCCTGCCCGGCCTGGCGGTCACCGCCACCGTGGTGTCGCTGACCGTCGTCGGCCGGCACTGGCAGGCCCGCTTCGACGGGAGGCGGCGCTGATGGCCACCCTGGTAGCGGTCGAGGACCTGCACGTCGACTTCGACACCCCGACCGGTCGGGTGGCCGCGGTTCGCGGAATCAGCTTCACGGTCGAGCGCGGCGAGTGCGTGGCCATCGTCGGGGAGTCGGGCTCCGGTAAGAGCGTCACGGCTCGTACCCTGGTCGGCCTCGCCGGCCCCGGCGCGCAGGTCCGCGCCGCTCGGCTCGAACTGGCCGACCAGGACGTGCGGGGCCACCGGCCGCGAGACTGGCGGCGGATCCGTGGCCGGCTCGCCGGACTGGTCCTGCAGGACGCTCTGGTCTCCCTCGACCCGCTGCGTACGGTCGGTGCCGAGATCGGCGAGGTGCTCACCACCCACGGCATCGTCGGACGCCGCGAACGAGCCGGCCGGGTCGCCCACCTGCTGGACCAGGTGCACCTGCCCGATCCGCAGCGCCGGGCCCGGCAGTATCCGCACCAGCTGTCCGGCGGACTGCGGCAACGGGCACTGATCGCCTCGGCGATCGCCGGGGAACCAGCTCTGCTGATCGCCGACGAGCCGACCACCGCGCTCGACGTCACCGTGCAGGCGCAGATCCTGCGGTTGCTCGCCGAGCGGCGGGCCGCCGGGGTGAGTCTGCTGCTGATCAGCCACGACCTCGCGGTGGTCGCCCAGGTCGCCGACCGGGTGCTGGTCATGCGAGACGGTCGGATCGTCGAGCACGGCCCCACCGGCCGGCTGCTGCGGGCGCCGACGCATCCGTACACCCGGCAGTTGCTGGCCGCGGTGCCGTCTGCGACGTCCCGGGGCCGCCGGCTCGGTCCCGTTGCCGGGGCATCGCGGGACGGGGGCGCGTCGGCCCGGCCCGCACTGCCAGCACGGCCCGCGATCCGCCTCGACGACACCGTGCTCGACGCGGGCGGGCTGACCAAGAGGTACGGCGATCACACCGTCGTCCGGGACGTCTCCTTTTCCATCGCGCGGGGTGAGACGCTCGGCCTGGTGGGAGAGTCCGGGTCCGGCAAGAGCACCGTCGCCCGGATCGTCGCCGGTCTGCTCGACGCCGACGCCGGCACCGTCACCTTCGAGGGCACGCCGTGGGCCGGGGTCCCGGAGCGGACCCGTCGCCCGTCGCGGCGCAGGTTGCAGCTGATCTCCCAGGATCCGCTGAGCTCCTTCGACCCCCGCTACACGGTCGGGCGTGTCGTCGCGGAGAACCTCGACCACGACGTCGACCGGTCGGACCGCCGCGATCACGTCGTCGACCTGCTGCGCCGCGTCGGCCTCGGCGCCGACCTGGTCGACCGGCATCCCCGGCAGCTCTCCGGCGGGCAGCGCCAGCGCGTCGCCATCGCCCGCGCGATCGCGCCCCGACCCACCCTGATCATCTGCGACGAACCGGTCTCCGCCCTCGATGTCTCCGTCCAGGCCCAGGTCCTCGACCTGCTTGCCGACCTGCGGGCCACCGACGGCACCGCCCTGCTCTTCATCTCCCACGACCTGGGTGTGGTGCACCACCTCAGCGACCGCGTGCTGGTGATGCACGACGGCGCGGTGGTGGAGCAGGGTCCGGTCGGTGACGTCTTCACCTACCCCCGACACGACTACACACGGTCCCTGCTCGATGCGTTGCCCACGCTCGTCACCGTCGGCCGACCGCAGGAGGAACAACAATGACCGAGAAGACCCTGCACCTGGCCGTCGCCCTGGACGGCCTCGGCTGGCATCCCGCCGCCTGGCGGCTCTCGCACGCCGACGCGACCGCGCCCCTGACCGCCCGATACTGGAACGCCCTCGCTGGCGAGGCCGAACACGGCGCGCTGGATCTGCTCACCATCGAGGACAGCCTCGACCTCCAGTCGTCCCGCCCCGACGGCCCCGACGACCGCGTCGACGAGGTCCGGGGACGCCTCGACGCAGTGCAGATCGCGGCCCGGATCGCCCCCCTGACCCGGCACATCGGGCTGGTTCCGACCACCAGCACCACCCACACCGAGCCGTTCCACGTCTCCACCGCGGTTGCCACGCTCGACCACGTCAGCGGTGGGCGGGCTGGTTGGCGGCCCCGGGTTTCCGCCCGGCGGGCCGAGGCCGGGCACTTCGGCCGCCGGGAGATCCCCGCGCTGGACCTGGCCCGGCTCGACGAGCCGGAGGCGGTACAGACCGTCGGTGACCTCTTCGCCGAGGCCGGCGACGCGGTGGAGGTGGTCCGCCGGCTCTGGGACAGCTGGCAGGACGATGCGGCGATCCGGGACGTACCGACCGGCCGTTTCGTCGACCGGGAGCGGCTGCACTACATCGACTTCGACGGCCGGTGGTTCTCCGTCAAGGGTCCCTCGATCGTGCCCCGGTCGCCGCAGGGGCAGCCGGTCGTCGCCGCGCTGGCCCACTCGTCGCTGCCGTACGCCTTCGCCGCCCGGCACGCCGACGTCGTCTTCGTCACCCCGACCGACGTCGGACACGCCGCCGCGATCGTGGCGGAGGTGCGGGCCGCCGAGGAGACCAACGGCCGGGCCGGCCCACCGCTGCGCGTCCTCGCTGACCTGGTCGTCCTGCTGGACGAGACGCCGACGTTGGCCCGAGACCGTAGGACCCGTCTCGATGCGTTGCACGGCGACGAGTTCACGTCGGACGCGGCGATCTTCGCCGGCACCCCGGGACAGTTGGCCGACCTGCTCGCCGAGTGGCACCGGGCCGGCGTGGACGGTTTCCGGCTGCGACCCGCCGTGCTCCCCGACGACCTGACCGCGACCACCCGGGCGCTGGTGCCCGCGCTGCGGGACCGGGGCCTGTTCCGTGCTGGCTACCCCGGCGGGATGCTGCGTGACCTGCTCGGTCTGCCCCGACCTGCCAGCCGCTACGCCGTCGCGGCGACCGCCTGAGCTCAGGAGACCATCGTGCCCAAGCAGATCATCCTGGCCGCGCACTTCCCCGGCGTGAACAACACCACCGTGTGGAGTGACCCGGCGTCCGGTAGCCAGATCGACTTCTCCTCCTTCGTCCACCTGGCCCGCACCGCCGAGCGCGGGAAGTTCGACTTCCTCTTCCTCGCCGAGGGGCTGCGTCTACGCGAGCAGCGGGGCCGCATCCACGACCTGGACGTGGTCGGCCGTCCGGACACGATGACCGTCCTCGCCGCCCTCGCCGCGGTCACCACCCACCTGGGTCTGGCCGGCACACTGAACACCACCTTCCGCGAGCCGTACGAGCTGGCCCGACAGTTGGCCAGCCTCGACCACCTCTCCGGTGGCCGGGCCGCCTGGAACGTCGTCACCACCTCCGACGCGTTCACGGGGGAGAACTTCCGCCGGGGTGGCTACCTGGACCGCTCGCTGCGCTACGACCGGGCAGCCGAGTTCGTGCGTACCGCCCGGGAGTTGTGGGAGTCGTGGTCCGCTGAGGCGGTCGTGGGCGACCGGGACCGCGGCCGCTACGTCACGGAGGCCGGCCCCGGCGGCTTCGCCCACCACGGCGACCAGTTCGACATCGCCGGGCACTTCACGGTGCCCCGCAGCCCTCAGGTGCACCCGGTGATCCTGCAGGCTGGCGACTCTCCCGACGGGCGTGAGTTCGCCGTGTCCAGTGCCGACGCGATCTTCTCCCGGCACGGCACGCTGGAGGCCGGTCAGGAGTTCTACCGGGACGTGAAGTCCCGGCTCGCCCGGTATGGTCGCCAACCCGACGACCTGAAGATCATCCCTGGTGTCACCTTCGTGCTCGGGGGCACCGACGCCGAGGCGCAGGAACGCGCCCACCACATCCGCCGGCAGCAGGTCAGCCCGCAGACCGCGATCCTGCTGCTTGAACAGCTCTGGAACCGGGACCTGTCCGGGTACGACCCCGAAGGCCCGCTTCCCGCCGAGGACCCGGACGTCTCCGGCGACGCGATCAGCCGGGGCCGGGCCGGCATGTATCCCGACCCGGTCGGCACCGCGCGGCAGTGGCGGATCCTGGCCGAGGAGAAGGGGCTCGGCATCCGCGACCTGATCATCGAGGTCACCGGCCGACAGTCCTTCGTGGGCACCGCGCAGCAGATCGCCGAGCGGATGAACCACTTCGTGCAGTCCGATGCCGCCGACGGGTTCATCCTGGTGCCGCACTTGACGCCGGGTGGGCTCGACGAGTTCGTCGACCAGGTCGTCCCGCTGCTTCAGGAGCGCGGCGTCTTCCGCACCGACTACGCCGGCACCACCCTGCGCGACCACCTCGGCCTCGGCCCCGCCCGCCCGGTCACCCAGGTCGGTGCGGCGTGACCCGGCCGGTCACCGTCTGCCATCGACGCTGGGACGACCGGGACGCCGTCGCCCTGCGCACGGCCATGACCGGGGAGATGCGTCAGCGGTACGCGGACCGCCTGTCCGACCCCATCCATCTGCCGGACGCGCAGGCGGTCGCTGCGACCTCCGTGGCCTGGACGGGTGTGGCGTACACCGCCGACGCCACGCCGGTCGGGCACGCCGCGCTGCGCTGGCACGGCCCGGACCTGGAGCTCAAACGGATGTACGTGCTGCCGGCGCACCGGGGACGCGGCGTCGCTCAGGCGCTTCTCGACGCGATCCGGGAGACCGCCGGTCGGCTCGGCGCGGCGCGGATCGTGCTGCAGACCGGCGACCGCCAACCCGACGCGATCCGTCGGTACGAGGGGGCGGGTTACCGGCCGATCCCGGTGTTCGCCCCGTACGACGTGTTGCCGTACTCGCGCTGCTTCGCCCTGGTGGTGCGGCCGTCCCTGACCCTGCCCGCGAAAGTGCCGGTCCCCGCATGAAGTTCCTGCTGATCACCCTGATCACCCATCTACCCGACCCGGTCACCGGCCACCGCCGAAGCACCACTGAGCGGTTCCGGGAGGTGGTCGACACGGCCGTCCTCGCGGAGGAACTCGGCTTCGACGGGTACGGCGTCGGTGAACGGCACGAGCGCCCGTTCATCTCCTCGTCGCCGCCGGTGGTGCTGAGCCACATCGCGGCCCGCACCTCGACGATCCGGCTGTTCACCGCGGTCACCACCCTCAGCCTGCTCGACCCGGTCCGTGCCTACGAGGACTACGCCACCCTCGACCACCTCTCCGGCGGCCGACTCGAACTGATCATCGGCAAGGGCAACGGCGCCGCGCAGGCGCAACTGTTCCACGTGACCGCCGAGGACCAGTGGGACCGCAACCGGGAGGGCTACGAGCTGTTCCGCCGGCTCTGGCGGGAGGACAAGGTCACCTGGTCCGGGACGTACCGGCCGTCGCTGACCGAGGCCGAGACCTGGCCGCGCCCGCTGCAGCAGCCGATCCGGGTCTGGCACGGCAGCGCCACCAGCAGAGAATCCGTCGACCTCGCCGCCCGCTACGGCGACCCGATCTTCTCGGCCAACGTCACCAACCCCATCGAGCCGTACGCCGAGCTCATCCGTCACTACCGGGAACGGTGGGTCCACTACGGGCACGACCCGGCCGACGCCCTCGTCGGTGCCGGCACCGCCGGCTTCTACGTGGCCCGCACCTCGCAGGAGGCGATCGAGAGGTACCGGCCGATCTTCGACGCCCGGGTGGCCGCGTTCCGGCGGCTCGGCGTGCAACCGGTCTTCGGTGACCTGGAGGACGCTCTGGCCCGCAGCTCGATCCTGGTCGGCAGCCCGGAGCAGCTCGTCGACAAGGTGCTGCGCTACCACGAGCAGTTCGGCCACGAGGTCATCCACCTGCAGGCCGACCACGACGGGCTGACCGACAAGCAGCACCGGGAGAGCCTGGAGTTGTTCCAGGCCGAGGTGGCGCCGGTGCTGCGCCGGGAGATCCCCAGCCGTCCCTTCCTTCCGCCGGTGACCGCGGCCGCGGTCTGACCAGAAACGGGGATCACCATGTCACCGACTCCACTGTCCATCCTCGACCTCTCTCCGGTGCCCGCCGGTGGCACCGTCACCGACGCCCTGCGCAACACCGTCGACCTGGCCCGTCGGGCGGAGCAGTCCGGCTACCACCGCTACTGGCTGGCCGAGCATCACCTCGCCGCCGGCGTGGCCAGCTCCGCGCCGGCCGTGCTCATCGGGCAGGTCGCCGCGGCCACCAGCGTTATCCGCGTCGGCTCCGGCGCCGTCCAGGTCGGTCATCGCACCGCCCTGTCGGTGGTCGAGGAGTTCGGCACCCTCGCCGCGCTGTACCCCGGCCGCATCGATCTCGGGCTCGGTCGATCCGGCCAGCGGCGCGTCGAGGCGGCTCGGGAAATCCCCGCGCCCACCGCACCGCCGGTGGAGGCCCAGGTGGTCGACGGCCTGCTCATTCCGCCGCCGTTCTCCTACGCCAGGGTGCTCGCCTCACCGCGCTTCGCCCTGAGCAGCAACCTGCTGCACCAACCGGGTGCGCAGCCACCGCCCTTTGCCGAACAGGTGGCCGACGTCCTGGCCCTGCTGCGCGGCGACTACACCGACGCGGACGGCCTGGACGCACACGCCGTGCCGGGGGAGGGCAGCGACGTCCAGGTGTGGCTGCTGGGCAGCAGCGGCGGGGAGAGCGCCCAACTGGCGGGTGCGCTGGGTCTGCCCTTCGCCGCCAACTACCACGTCAGCCCCTCCTCGGTGCTCGACGCGGTCGCCGCCTACCGCGCCGCGTTCCAGCCCTCGGACGCGTTCGCCGAGCCGTACGTGGTGGTCTCCGCCGACGTGGTCGTGGCCGAGACCGACGATGCGGCGCGTCGGCTGGCCGCACCGTACGGCCCGTGGGTGCGCAGCATCCGCAGCGGCGACGGTGCGATTCCGTTCCCGAGCCCGGAGCAGGCCGCCGCGCTGCCCTGGACCGACGACGATCGCGAGCTCGTCGCCGACCGGGTGGACACACAGTTCGTCGGATCAGCCGCAACGGTCGTCGACCAACTGCGCACGCTGCAGGACGTCACCACCGCCGACGAGCTGCTGGTCACCACGATCACCCACGCGCATGCCGACCGGGTCACCTCCTACGAGTTGCTCGCCAAGGAGTGGAACCACTGACCGTCACCGGGTGCCGGGCGACGCCGTCGGGCAGTCGGCGATCCCGGTCCGTCTCGCCTGTCAGGCGGTCCTGGGGGTGGCACGCATGCCCACGTAGCAGACCCGAGTGCCGTTGGTGAGGGTCAAGAAGACCACCGGCATGTAGTCCTCGCTGAAGGAGGGACCTGCGCCGGAGGCCGCGAAGACCGTCTCGGTGACCGGCTCCAGGTCCATCTCCAAAGGCGGCGACAGGTCCTTCATGTCATCGACGAACTCGTACCGCATGTGGGGGGAGCCGTCGCCCTTGCGCGAGACGGTGATGACGACGCCCTCGCGCTTGTACGTGCCCAGCAGCGGCGCGAGGTCGATCGCGGGCGGTACGGGTGCCGGGGCGAACGGTGCGGGCATGGCGACGCCGGCGAGTTCGGCGAGCAGGTCGCGGAACAGGTCCGCGTACAGCAGGCGGGCCGCGCCGCCGTTGGTCATCAGGACCAGGGCGACGCCCGCCTGCGGGACGACGCGCAGGTAGGCGTACTGGCCGATGGCGGCGCCGTCGTGGCCGTACCCGGCGATGCCATTCCAGTCGTAGAGCGTCCAGCCCAGGCCCCACCCGTCGGCGCTGACCGTCCACTTGTCGGGCACGTCGACCTCGCGGTGTCCCATCGCGGCGACCGCCTCGGCGGAAAGAAGGCGGGTGCCGTCGGCCGCGAGCCCGCCGTCGAGGTGCATCTGGGCGAAGCGGGCCATGTCGCCGGCGGAGACGATGACCCTGCCCGCCGGGCCGATGGAGCGGGGCATCGGGTCCCAGAACGGGGCCGGGTCGGGATCGGTGCCCGACTCACCCAGGTGGCTCATGGCGACGCGGAAACGCAGGGCCTCCTCCGGCAGCGTCATCGAGCGTTCCAGGCCGAGCGGCTCGAACAGGAGGCTCTTGAGGGCTTGGTCCCAGGTCAGGCCGGTGAGCCTCTCAATGACGCGGCCCAGCACGACGTAGCCGAGGCCGCCGTACGAGATGGCCGTGCCGGGTGGGCAGTCCAGTGCCACCCGCCGGGCGGCTTCGACGTACCGGGCGAGGCAGTCGTCACCCCGGCCGCCGTCGAAGTTGAAGTCGTTGGTCACGCCGCCGGTGTGGGACAGCAGCTGTCGGATGGTGATCGTCCTGGTGGCCTCGGGGTCGGGGGTGGCGAACTCCGGCAGCACGTCCACGACCGGCGCGTTCAGGTCCAGCTTCCCCTCGTCGGCCAGCCGCATGATGAGCGTGGCGGTGTAGACCTTGGCGATCGAGCCGGACAGGAACACCGAGTCCGTGGTCACCGCCACGCCGGTGCCGCGGTGCAGCACCCCGCTGGCCAGTTCGTAGACCCGCGAGTCGAGCACCACGGCCAGGCTCGCGCCAGGGACATGGTGGGCGGCACGCAGCTCATCGAATCGCTGCTGCCAGCGGTCGACGTCGAATCGTTGGCCGGTCGAAACCCCTGCCCCCCAGTCGCCCTGGGTCTGTACAGCACTGTCGGCGTTCCGGCTCATGGTCACGGACATCGAACTTCCCTTCGATCCAGCGCCGCCTCGGATCGGGGCGACGGGCCCTCTCTCGGCACGGCACGTGCCGTGCCGTTATTGCCGGCGCCCAGTGTGGCCAGGTGGCGGGTGAATGTCAACGGCACGTGCCGTGCCGATAGAGTGACGGCATGAGCGACGACCGCCGCACCAGAGCCGCCGACCGGACCCAGGCGATCATGCGCACCACTCTGGAACTGGCGCAGGAAGTCGGCTACGCCAAACTCAGCATCGAGGCGGTGGCGGCCCGTGCCGGCGTCGGCAAGCACACGGTCTACCGTCGCTGGCCCTCCAAGGGCGCCCTGTTCCTCGACGCGGTGCTCACCTCCGGCGAACCCGGGCTCGACTACCCCGACACCGGCGACGTCGTGGCCGACCTACGCCGACAGATCCACGCGGCCGTCGACCTCCTGGGTCGGCCGCCAATGGGTCCCCTCTACCAGGCCCTCGTGGGCGAGGCCCAGCACGATCCCCTGGTCGCCGCCGCGCTCAACGAACGCTTCATCCGCCCTCAGGCAGACAGGACGGTCGCCCGGCTGAGGAAGGCCCAGCAACAGGGGCAGCTCTCACCCGAGTTCGACCTCGACGTGGCCATGGCCATCCTGTCCGGGCCGCTGTACTTCAGGCTTCTCATCACGCAGGAGCCGCTGACCCACGAGTACGTCGAGCGCGTGCTCACAGCCCTTCTCGCTGGGATGACACCGAGACCGTAGGGTCCGGCAGCCGTATCGCCGCCGCGCGACAGACCGATCGTCACCGCGCCGAGCCGTGCGTGGTGGTCTCCGCCGTCCTTGCCGCCTCGTTTTGGCGCGTACCGATGCGGGTACCGGACATCCATCGATGTCACCGACCACGCAGCGGAAAGGACCGTCCATGCGCGACGAACTGCTCGTTGGGGTTGTGCTCAGCCTTACCTTCGCCACCGGTTGCACGTCGTCAGCCGACAGTCTCGGCGGCGATGCGGCAACCTCCGGCTCTTCGTCCGAAAGCGCGAACCTGACCAGCCCTTTCGCACCGAGCGCTTCGGCGACTGGCAGCTCCGAGCCGGGAGCTGAGGCGAGCGAGATCAGGCGGACTGACTGGGCCAACGCGGTCATCCGCAACCTGAGTTTCTGCGGCGAGTCCGACGACTCGGTGGCGTTCCGCAACGGTTCCAACGGCTTCGACGTGCCCTGCAGGATCCTGCCGGACGGTGCGCAGCCGGTGTACGCCGAGTTCATCGTCGAGGAGCCGGCGAACGCGCCGTCGACCGAGGACGCGCTCGTCCTGGTCGAGCTGGGTAACCCAGGCGCGGCACGGCAGCAAGCGCTCGTGCCGGTCCAGCTCTCGGACGGCGGCAGCGGCCGGTACGCGTGGCCGGTCATCAAGGGAGACGACTCCAGCGCGGCCGGCGACCGGGTGATGACGTTCATCTCGTACCAGGTGGTGGGCCAACACGTGGAGGCCACCGTCCGCAATCTCGACGGCAGCACCGAGAACCGTCGGTGGCGCAAGGCCGACGGCAGCGGAAACTGGGAAAGGTACTAGTAGCCGCGCGGCCGTCGGGGCGTCCGCGCGTGCCGGTGCCAGAGGATCTGCCGGGCCTGGTGGCCTGCCCTTCCGGACATCGCTGCGACATCCGGGTTTGTCGCCGATCGAGCGACATCGTTTGACATGCTCCGGCAATCCATCTTTGATTATCGATGTTCCTTGTTCGACTTGGTCGGGCGCTGGGTCGTCGGCGCCGGGTCGGGCCGGTCAACACCCCCGATCCTGGAGGATCGATGCCAGTCTTCGCGCGGACCAACCCCCGGCACCCACGATGGCGGCTGCTGCCGGCGGCGATGGCAGCGGTGACGCTGCTGACCGTGGCGGTCGGCGTCCCGGCGTCGGCCGCGGCCCCCTCGACCGTGGTCGGCGTGGCGTCGGGTCGCTGTCTGGACGTGGTCGGCAACTCCAGGACGGCCGGGGCCGGCATCAACATCTACGACTGCAACGGTCAGGCCAACCAGGCGTGGAGTCTCACCTCGGCCGGTGAGTTGCGGGTGTACGACGAGACGATGTGCCTCGACGTGGTCGGCCAGGACACCACCGCGCCGGCCGCTCTGCAGATCAACGGCTGCAACGGCGGTGCCAACCAGCGCTGGCGGATCAACACCAACGGGACCATCGTCGGCGTCCAGTCCGGCCTGTGCCTGGACGTGACCGGCGCCGGCACCGCCAACAGCACCACCGTCGGTCTCTGGACCTGCAACGGGCAGGGCAACCAGCGGTGGACGACGGCCCTGGGCAGCGCCGACAGTCAGCCGCCCACAACGCCGGGCAGCCCGCGGGTGAGCGGCCTGACCTGCAACTCCGTGACGTTCGCGTGGAACGCCTCGACGGACAACGTCGCGGTGGCCTTCTACGACGTCTACCACGACGGTCAGCTGATGAAGTCGGTGAGCGGCTCGACGCTGTCCACCAGCCTCACCGTCGTCGCCGGTGCGACCTGGGGCCTGTACGTCAACGCCCGCGACGCCGCTGGCAACGTGTCCCAGGCCAGCACCACCGTCTCGATCACACCACCGCCCTGCCAGGCCGACACCCAACCGCCGACCGCGCCGCAGCAGCTCACCGGCACCGCGTCGGGCACCACGGTGACACTGCGTTGGACGGCGTCGACCGACAACATCGGTGTCCGGGCGTACGACATCTTCCGCGGTGGCGTGAAGGTCGGCACGGTGACCGGCGCGCCGCCCGCGACCACCTTCACCGACAGCGGGCTGGCGGCGAACACCGCGTACCAGTACTACGTGGTGGCCCGGGACGCGCAGGACAACACGTCGTCGCGTAGCGGCACCACGACGGTGACCACCGGCGCGGCCTGCGGCAATCCGGTGTGCGGGGTGCGGCAGGTCAGCACGGACACCGACATCCCGTGGGGTCTGGTGACGTTGCCCGACGGCAGCGTCCTCTACAACCGCCGCGACGCGCACGACATCATCCAGCTCAACCCCACCACCGGGGCCAAGACCAACGTGGGCACGGTGCCGAACGTCCAGAGCACCGACGGTGAGGGTGGCCTGCTCGGGCTCGCCATCTCGCCCAGCTTCGCCAGCGACCGCTGGCTGTACGTCATGCACACCTCGCCCAGCGACAACCGGATCGTCCGAATCAGGTTGGAGAACGGCCGACTCAACACCGCCAGCGAGCAGATCCTGGTCAGCGGGATCCGGCGGAACAAGTACCACGACGGCGGTCGGCTGCGGTTCGGCCCGGACGGCAAGTTGTACGCCAGCACGGGCGACGCGCAGAACGGCGCCTACGCGCAGGATCGGGCGAGCCTCGAGGGCAAGATCCTGCGTCTCAACCCGGATGGGACCGTGCCTTCGGACAACCCGTTCGGCAACTACGTGTGGAGCTACGGCCACCGCAACCCGCAGGGGCTGGCGTTCGACTCGCAGGGCCGGCTGTGGGAGCAGGAATTCGGCAACTCGATCATGGATGAGACCAACCTGATCACCCGGGGCGGCAACTACGGATGGCCGGCGTGCGAGGGCACCAGCGGCACCTGCGGCACCGCCGGGTTCATCGCGCCGGCGCGTACCTATCCGACCGCGGAAGGGTCCTGCTCCGGGATCACGATCGTGCGGGACGCGCTCTACGTGGCCTGTGCGCGTGGCGCCCGGATGTACCGCGCGGTGATCAGCGGTAGCAGCCTGACGAACGTGCAGACGTACTTCAGTGGCACCTACGGCCGGTTGCGGACGGTGGAGCCGGCTCCCGACGGGGGGTTGTGGTTGACCACCACCAACCTCGGTGACAAGGACAGCACCCCGAACAACAGCAACGAGAAGATCCTCCACGTCACCCTTGGCGGCTGACCGCGGCGGGTGGCGGTTGCTTCCGCTGCTCCGGCTCCGCTGAACCGGCGGACCGGTTCAACCCCCGCCGCAGCGCCCAGGCGGTGACGGCGGTGGCCAGCGTGCCACCCGCGCCCGCGACCAGCAGGGTGGTCGGGGGCGAGGTGGCGTCGAGCAGCAGGGCCCCGCCCAGGTAGGAGAGCGCCGCGGCGATCCCGATCGCGCCGTACAGGTTGCCGAAGACCCGGCCGAGCATCGCCTCGGGTACGGCTCGTTGCAGCAACGTGCTGGAGGCGACGTCCATGGCGGCGATCCCGAGTCCGCGTACCGCCTGCATGACGATGGCGGCACCGACCGCCCAGGCCAGTCCGGTCAGCAGGTTGCCGACGCTGCTGATGGCGAATCCCGCGATCAGCAGCCCGGCGGTGGACACGCGCATGCCGTACCGACTCAGCAGCAGGTAGCCGACGAACAGCCCAACCCCGACCGCTCCCAGCAGCAACCCGACCGCCGAGCCCTCAGCGTCGAAGGTCTTCGTGGCCAGCAGGACCAGGGCAACGTCGTCGACGCCGTTGAACGCCACGACTGCGCAGAACCCCAGCGCGACCACCCGGACCACCGGGGTCGACCAGAGGTAGCCCAGGCCCGCGCGCGCGTCCCGCAGCAGGGAGCCCTGGCCGGCATCCCCGCCGGCGGGCACCGGCATCCTCGGGAGCGTTGCCAGCAGGACCGCCGAGAGCAGGAACGACACGGCGTCGACCAGAAGCACCCCGCGTACGCCCATCAGTGGGAACAGTGCCGCCGCGAGCAGCGGGCCGATCGCCTCGCCGCCGTTGGTGCCGAACCCGACGGTGGAGTTGGCGGCCTCCAGGTGCCGGTCGGGGACCAGGGCCGGCACCGCTGCCCGGGAGGCTGGCTGGAACACCTGCCCGGCGATCGCCCGGACCGCCACCAGCGCCAGCAGCACCGGCAACGGCGGCAGCAGTACGGCGATCAACAGCACCATCCCGCCCTGGACCAGTTCCGCGGTGATCATCACCCGTCGCAGGTCGAATCGGTCGCTGAGCGCGCCTGTGAGCGGGCCGAGCAGCGCTGGCGCGAAGTCGCCGACGAGCAGCAGCACCGCGATCGCGAACGCCTGTCCAGTGCTGTCCGCGACGTGAAAGATCAACGCGACCAGGCTCAGGGAGTCGCCCGCGTACGAGATGACCCGGGCCGACCACAGCGTCCGGAAGGCCGGGTTCTGCCGCAACAGACGTATTCCGCCGTGGGTGGGTTGGCCGCCGTCGGCGTCGATGGCCGGACCCGTCACGACAGCCTCACTCCTCGCACTCGTGGTGGCTTGTGCGGACGGTAACGAGCCGACTATCTCGGCTCAACGCGATTTTCCACCCGGGGGTCGAGCGCCCTCAGCAGCTCGTCAGGATGACGAGCTGCTGGGTCGCCCGGGTCATCGCGACGTAGCGGTCGACCGCCCCTTCGATGCCCGCACCGAAGGCTTCCGGGTCGATGAGGACGACGAGGTCGAATTCGAGCCCCTTGGCCTGCTCCGGGCTCAGCGACCGGACGCGGGACATCGGCGGGAACGTCGGGTCGCCGATGACGCAGGCGATCCCGTCGGCGTGCGCGTCGAGCCAGGTGTGCAGGATCGAGGAAAGATCAGAAACCGATCCGTGTACGACGGCGAGCCCGTTGCTGCGGATCGAGGTCGGTACGTTGGCATCTGGGAGCACCGCCCGGATGATCGGCTCGGCTTCCGCCATGACCTCCTCCGGTGTCCGGTAGTTGATGCTCAGGGAGGCCAGGGTGATCCGGTCGAGCCCGACCCGCTCGAGGCGTTCCTGCCACGACTCCGTGAACCCGTGCCGGGCCTGGGCCCGATCCCCGACGATCGTGAAGCTGCGCGACGGGCAGCGCGCCAGCAACATCTGCCACTCGGCGTCGGTCAGTTCCTGGGCCTCGTCGACGACGATGTGCGCGAACGGGCCGGCGAGCAGGTCCGCTTCGATGCCGGGCAGCGCCGAATCGTCGACCAGGGCGTCGCGCAGGTCGGGTTGGCGCAACATCGTCAGCAGGCCTTCACCGTCGTCGTAGGCGTCGGCCGCGAGTAGCTCGTCGACGACCCTGGCCATGTGTTCGCGTTCGGCGGCGGCAGCGGGGTCGCGCCGACGCCTGCGTTCCGACCCCTCCGGGTCGCCGAGCCGCTGTCGTGCCGCGTCCAGGAGCGGTAGGTCGGACACGGTCCAGGCCTGGGCGTCGGCGCGCTGCAGCGTCCGGACCTCCTCGGCGCTGAGCCAGGGGGCACACTTGCGCAGGTACGCGGGCACCGACCACAGGTCTCCGACGAGGTCGGCCGCGTCGAGCAACGGCCAGGCGCGGTTGAAGGTCGTCCGCAGTTCCCGGTTCCGCAGCAGCGACGTGCGGAGCAGGTCGTCCGGCTCGTCGCCGTCGGACTTGTCGACCAGGATCGTGAGCAACTCCTCCCAGATTTCGTCCCGCGCCTCGTTGTGCGGCGTGCCGGGCCCCGGCGCCTGGAACGCGTTGGCCCAGTCGTCGGCGCTCAGCCAGATGTCGGACACGTCGGTCGTGACCGTCATGGGTTTGACCGGTGGTTCCTCGTAGAACCGGACCGCCGCGTCGATCGCCTTGACCAGGTCCGCGGAGGCCTTCAGCCGCGCGACGTCCGGGTCGGGTTCGATGGTCGCCGCGGCGCCCTCGGGCACGAGGTCGCGCAGGGTGCAGGTCTGCACGTCCTCTTCCCCGAGGCTGGGTAGGACGTCGGCGACGTAGGCCAGGTAGGGCTGGTGCGGCCCGACGAAGAGCACCCCGCCTCGGCGCTGGCTGAGACGCGGATCGGAGTAGAGCAGATAGGCGGTGCGGTGCAGCGCGACGACGGTCTTGCCCGTGCCCGGACCACCGTCGACGACGAGCGCGCCGGCCGATCCGGCGCGGATGATGGCGTCCTGGTCGGCCTGGATCGTACTGAGCACGTCGCGCATCCGGGTCGACCGAGCGCTGCCCAGGCTGGCGATGAACGCGGACTGGTCGTCGAGCGCGACGGCGTGCCCCACGAACCCGTCGGGGGTGAACACCTCGTCCCAGTAGTCGCTGATCTGGCCGCGGGTCCAGCGGTACCGGCGGCGGCTCGCCAGGCCCATCGGGTTGCCGTGGGTAGCGCCAAAGAACGGCTCGGCCGCCGGAGACCGCCAGTCGAGCAGCAGCCGCCGACCCGTGCTGTCCGTGAGGCCACGTCGACCGACGTAGACGGGCTCGGTGGTGTCCACGCCGACCACGTGGCCGAGGCACAGGTCCAGACCGTAGCGACTCAGTGCCCGCAGGCGACCGGTCAGCCGGCGGACCTCCATGTCCCGGTCCACCGCCTGCCGGCCCTTGCCGCCAGGTGCCTTGCGCTCGGCGTCGAGGCGCTCCGAGAGTTCGGTGTGCAACTGCTCGAGACTCTCCGCCATGGCAGCGAAGTGCTGCTCGTCGTGGCTGATCAGCGCCGGGTCGGCCTTGGGGGAGAGGCGATCGGGAAGGTCGAACACGGAGGTGGACGAAGAATTCAATTCACGACTTCCATTCGGCAGATTCTGGGCTCGGCCGACGATTTTGCGGCACGACCCGGGCCTTGCCGCAAGCCCCCCAATGCGCTATATGTTAGAAGTGGCAGGGACCGCGTGTTCCCGTTTCGCCTCTCTCCCCAGGCCCGATGATTGGCCGATCAACCCCTGATCGTTGGCTGACCGCCCGTTGCTCCCGGCTGACCGGCACGCCACCCACCCCACCCCAGCGCCGACGCCGCGCCAGGATGCCGTGCTGGCCGGCGCGGAGACGATCCGGCGCGCCTGAGGCGTCCTGGAGGTGAGCGGCTTCATGACTAGACGGACGGCGGCTACCTGCGGCAGTGTCTAGCGTGGACGTTCCGCCGAGGGCGTTCGCAGGGGAGGCTAATTGTGCGACGGGCCACTATGAACTCTCGCGCCAGCCGCGTCGAGGCGCGTCGAGAGCACGGCGGCACGCCCTCGGAGGCTCAGGAGGATCGGGTGGCGTCCGACGACCGCTGGCTGCGAGAAACCCCGATCGCACACCGAGGCCTGACCGGCGACGATCGACCTGCCAACTCGCTTGCGGCGTTCGAGGCGGGGGCCGACGGTGGCTATGCCTGCGAGTTGGACGTGCAGCTCACGAGAGCCGGCGAGCTCGTCGTGGTGCACGACCACGATTTGACCGAACTCACTGGTCAGTCGATCCGTACCGCGGAGCTGACCCCGGCCGACCGGCAGCGACTCAGGTTGAACGGCACCGACCAGCACATTCCCACCCTCGCCGAGGTATTGGAACGGGTCGCCGGGCGTGTGCCACTCCTGATTGAGCTCAAGCGGCCGAGCCTGTCACTCAACTTCGATCTTGTGGACGAAGTCTTTCGGCAGACGGCGGGTTACCCGGGGCGCTACGCGGTCGAATCCTTCGACCCGTTACTGGTGGCGGCACTGCGGGTCGCGGTGCTGCGAATGCCGCCCGACCAGCGGGTGCCGGTGGGGCGAATCTGTGGACTGCTCCGCACGGCCGGGCCGGTGACGCGAATGGTCGGCCGCAGCATGGTCAGCAACCTGGTTACCCGCCCGGATTTCCTGGCCTACGAGGTCGACGGATTCCCCTCCGGTCTGACGGCGTGGTGGCGCCGCCGGGGTGTTCCGGTGATTGCCTGGCCGGTAACCTCGCCCGATCGGGAGATGTTCGCCCGTCAATTCGCCGACAACATCGTGTTCTCGGGCTATAGACCGTCTCCGGGCGACGATCTAGCATCGTAACGTGTCTATTGATCGTGGGCAGCGTGGGGTGTTGGCCGGATCGCAGAAGTCTGCTACTGGAGATCCGTTACAGGATTACCGGGCGCTGGCCGAGGCGAGCGTCAACAAGCTCCGGGACCAGTATGATTGGCGGGCGAAATGGCACCGCCGACTGTTCCGATTCAGCGGCATCCTGGTCATCGTCATCAGCGCGTCCCTCCCGTTGCTCGCGGGCTTCAGCTACCCGGGAAAGAACCTCATAATCGCGGTCTCGGGCGTGGTCATCGCGACTGCCACGGCGTTGCGGACCTTCTACCAGTGGGATCAGATGTGGGCTCTGCTGCGCCGCACCCATTTCGCGCTCATCGAGGCGAACAACCAGTGGAGACTCGCATTCGGCCGTGCGGAGGCGACGGCCGATCCGATGGAGCGCGAGCAACTCGCCTATGCGGCCACTGAGGCACTGCTCGCAAAGATCGAAGATATTCGAAGCGCCGAGACGGAGAAGTTCTTCAGCTCGTTGGCCTTTCCGGACGAGACCACGCTGGCCCGCAGGCCGTTCCACCCCTGACCACTCGGCTGGCTGGGCCGAACCAAGGGTTGCTCGGTGGAAGACCTGATTCGAATCCAAGGGCCACCCGGGGGAGGTTCCCGGAGGTCGGACGAGCGGGGCGGCCAGATGATGGCTCGCATGAAACGCGCTGCGCTCTATGTGATCGCCGGGCCGGTGGGCATCGCGGCCTACGGCCTTGTCCGTCTGTGGGGAAAGTCCGACGGGGTGTACGGCCCGGGATTCGACTGGCAGGCCGCACACCTGGTCGCCCTGGCCGGCATGGTGTTCTTCGTCCCCGGGGTCCTCACGCTGGCCCGCCTGCTACCCCCCAGCCCATGGCGCACCGGGGTGGTGGTCCTCACGTTGGTCGGGCTCGCCGCGACGATGGTGCAGTTCGGCGCCGACATCGTGGAGGGGCTCCTGGCCGAGGACCGGGCGGAGATGTCGGCGCTCAGCGCGGACTTCAAGGACATCCCCGGCGTCGAGGTGGCCTTCTACGACGTCGTACCCCAGTTGTTCTTCCTCGGCCTGGTCGTCCTCGCGGGGATGCTCGCCGCCAAGCGGCGGCTGCCGTGGTGGAGCGCGCCGCTGCTGCTCGTCGGCATCGTCCTGCCGGTGGTCACCCTCGACCTGCTCCCCATCGGCGGCCTGTGCATGCTGGTGGCGTTGTCGCCGGCACTGCGGACCGTGGCGCGGCAGGATGAGCGGGCCACGTCACCCGTCGCCGTCCACTGAGGCCTCATCTGATGCGCTGGCCCCCACCGTCGGAGTCGACGCCGGGGGCCAGCCTGCGATGTCGGACCGCTACTTCAGCGCGAGGGTGCGGGCGTCGGCGGCGATGACGCTGGCGACCGGGGCCGGAACCAGCTTGCCGGCCTGCCGGTCGGCGTAGGTGGCCAGCTCGGCGTACTCGGCCCGAACCAGCTTGGTGGTCATCGCGTTGACAGCGGTCGGATCGGCACCGGACGTGAGGATCAGGTACCCGAGACCGGCCTGGCTCACCGTCACGGTGAAGGTGCTGGTCGCGGTGGCGGTGCCCTCAGGGCCGGTCACCTCGGTGGAGATGGTGTGGCGACCCGCGGTCAGCTTGGCCAGGTCGAGCTTGCGCCCCGCGGCGGACTTCTTGCCGTCGAGCGTGACGGTGACGGTGTCCGCGTTCGTCGCGGCAACCGCGATCACCGGGGACTGCGCCCGGTCGAGCCGAGCCCCGTTGGCCGGTGAGGTGATGGCCACCGTCGGGTCGGCCGAGGCCCGCTGCAGGAACGCCGAGTTCCAGCCGACCAACTCGGACGCGCGGTTGGTGATGATCGCGTCGGTGCCGATCCGCTCCAACCGCTGCCACAGGCCGGCGGAGTCCATCGTCCAGGCCATCACGGCGACCCCGGCGGCGTGCAGCGGGGCGACGACCTCCGGCTTGGCCAGCAGCGCGTTGCCGTCCGGGTTGTACGCGGTCAGGTGCAGCTCCTTGGCGATCGCCACCGGGTCGGCGTCGAGGGTGCTGCGGAGCAGGCCGAGCGGCAGCTCGGGGGCGAGTTCGTAGGTGTACCGGAGGGCGTCGACCTCGAAGCTCTGGATGAAGACGCGGCCCATCATCTGCTCGTCCCGGATCACCTGGATGATCGTGGCGACCTCGTCCCGGGTGTGCTTGCCCTTGATTTCCACGAGCAGGTTGCCGCCGCGGGTGCGCAGGTCGGCGAGCTGCTCGGCCAGGGTGGGCACCCGCTCGCCGACGTACTGCGGGCCGAACCAAGAGCCGGCGTCGAGCGCCTTGATCTGCGCGGCGGTCAGGTCCCGGATGTTGCCGGTGCCGTCGGTGGTCCGGTCGACGGTGCCGTCGTGCAGGATGAACGGGATGCCGTCCTTGCTCGGCTGGACGTCGTTCTCGATCCAGTCGGCGCCGCCCTTACGCGCGATCTCCTGCGCCACGAGGGTGTTCTCCGGCGCGGCGGCGGACGCGCCTCGGTGGGCGATCACGGTGAACGGGCTGCCCTCGGGGCGGAGGTAGCCGTTCGGCGCCAACTCGGTGACGGTGACGTCGTCGTACGACACGGTGGCGCCGTTGACGAAGAGCCCCTGGACGCCGTTGGCGGAGCGCTGGAGGCTGTTCGTCCGCATCGCCTCCCGCCCGTCGAAGATCCAGCGGGCCTGGTTCCCGTGTACCTCGACGGCGACGCGGACGTCCCGACCGGTGCCGGCGGCGTACGGGGCCGAGGCGGTGTTCGTCACGACCCAGGCGTTGGCCGTGGTCCGCTGGGCGAACTCGAGGCCGTTGGCGGCGGTGGTGCCGCTGCGCATGGTGGCGATCCACCACGGGGTGGCGCCGTCGGCGGGCACGTCGACGCCGAGTGAGGCCCAGCGCGTGGCGGCCGAGACCGACTCGAAGCGCATGGTCGCCTCAAGGCGGAAGTCGTTGAGGTGTCGACCGAAAGTGATCTTGTTGTTCTCGCTGGAGCTGGTCGAGGTGCCGTACAGCCGGCCGTTCTCGACCTTCCAGGTGCCGTCCACCGCGTTCCAGCCGGCGGGCAGCGACCCGGACGAGAAGTTCTCCGAGACGACGACGCTGCCCGGCTCGGCGGTGGCGGGTGACGACGTCGCGACGGTCACCGCGACGGCGGCGCCGGTGACGGCGAGGGCAGCGATGGTGGCGGAGGCCCGGGTACGCAGGGCGCCGAGCGTCGACCCGGCGCGGCCGAGCGACGAGGGTACGAGTGGGACAGTCATGGCCGGAACGGTACGAAGCGCGCCCGAACTGATGCTCAATCATGCATGGCTGTCGCCGGAACGCTCGGTGTACCGCATTCGATCGGCCCGGGTCGGCCCAGCCCGGTCAGTTCGGCAGACCGGTGCAGGCGACCCCGTCGATGGTGCACGCCTGGGGGCCGGAACCAGCGACCGAACCGTTGACCCGGAACGTCACCCGGACCGATGCGCTGCCGGGCACCTGGCCGGCGCTTCCGTCCGGCACGAACGTCCACACGGCACCGTCGCGACTGGCCCGGGCGCCTTCGACCGCGCTGACGCGCAGGGACTCCCGGGGCAGGGTGACAGTCAGCGTCCACTGCGGCACCGACACCGAACCGGGATTGCTGATCGTCACGGCCGCGCCATAGCTGAGCAGGGCGTTGTCCGCGATGGCGAACTCGGCGTTCAGGGGGGCCGGTGCGGGTGGGGCCGTCGAACCGGTCGGTACGGGTCGGGTCGACGCACCGCTGGTCGGTGGGGTCGCGGTGGCCGAGGCGGCGGGTGGGGGAGCGGGCAGCGCCGGGCTGGTGACCGCCGGTCGCGCCTGCGGCCGGGGGGTGCCGGGCGGCGGTGTGCCGACCTGCTCGACGGAGGCTGGCGGGTCGAGAGCCACCGGGGTCAGCTCCTCCGGCGTACGCAGCACCCCGATGATGGAGGCGGCTGTCGCGATCAGCACCCCGACCGCCGCGATCATGGCCACCCAGGCGGCCCGCGAGAAGTCGTCCCGACCGGTGAGCACCCGCCGTGCGGCCGTGAGCAGGGCCACGATCCGGTCCAGCACGATGATCGCCACGGTACGGCGTGGCTGGGGTGGTGTTGCCGGCACTGCCTGTCTCTCCTTCAGTTCGTCGCCGGGTGCCCGCTCGCGATCCGTTCGGGCCGCGGTCGGCACCAGCGCTGTCACAGGGTGCGGAGCCCGACGAGTATCGCTTCGAGCAGGTCCTCGGTCGGCAGCTCCGACAGCATCGGCGGATCGTGGGTCTCGATCAGCCCGGCCGTGAGCAGGTCGCCGAGCAACACCCGGACTGTCCCCAGCGGAAGGTCCAGCTCGGCGCCAACTTCGGCCACCGACACTGGATGGTGACACAGCTCGACGATCCGCGCCTGTTCAGGGAAGAGCGGTGTGGGCGGCGTGACTGCCCGCCGGGCGACGACCAGTGAGATCAGGTCGAATTGACCGCGAGCCGGCGCGGTGCGCCCGCCGGTCATCGTGTAGGGCCGGGCGACCGGGCCCGCGTCGTCGTCGTACCACGCCTCGTCAGCGGTGCCGCTGGTGTGCACCAGTGTCCCCGATCGTCGCCGAGGAGGCCGGTCCCAAGGTGATCGGCAGGTGCCGCTCGGCCTGCCCCACGAAGAGCGCCACCTCGTACGCCATGTCGCCGACCTCGACGTCATCCCCGGCGATCCGCACGGTGAGGATCGTTCCGTTCGGGATGGTGGCGATGAACAGGAACGCTCGCGACATCTGCACCACGACCTGGCGCAGACCGCCCGCGTCGCAGGTCCGGGTCGCGGCCAACCCGAGTGCGATCAGGCCGGCGACCACGCCGGAGATCTGCTCGGCCAGTTTCGCCTCCACCTGTCGGGAGCCGCCGAGGGCCAGCCCGTCGGGGGAGAGCACGACGGCGAACTCCGCGCCGTGCACTCGGTCGACCAGGCGGTCCAGGGCGCCGGTCAGGCTGTCGTTGGTGGCCACTGCAGACGTCATGGGTGTCTCCTCGCTGTTCTCGCGACCGGCATCTCGACCGTGTCGAGGCTGGTCCTGCCGTGTTCGGGGCTGGTCGGCCCGGTGCGACGGACCCGTGTCGGCAGCTCGCCGTCGCCGTTCGGGTCGGGCAGGTCGGCGCCGTCGCGGGCCGGCGGGTACGGGGCGCCGGGTGGTGCGGTGGCCGGTCCACGTCCGGTGTCGCTCTCCGTGACGAGCCGGGCCGGGAGGAGCACGATCGCGGCCGTTCCGCCGCGCCGACTGGGGCGCAGCGAGACGTGGGCGCCGCATCGCTCGCCGAGCACGGCGACGGTGTACAGACCTGCGGGGCCGGTGGGCGGGCCATCCGGCGGAGGGTTGCTGAGCAGGTGGTTCGCCTCGGCCAGCGCGGACGCGTCCAGCCCGGGCCCATCGTCGGTGACCAGGACCGCGCACCCCTGCGATCGGTGCTCCCCGGTCACCCGGACGGTGGTGTCCGCCGGCGAGAAGGCGAGGGCGTTCTCGATCAGCTCGGACAGCAGGTGGATGACGTCCGTGACGGCGGGACCCGCGATGGACCACGGCCAGTGCGGGGCGATCAGGACCCGGTGGTAGTCGGGTACCTCGGCGACCGCACCGCGAGCGACGTCGAGCAGTGGCACCGGGCGCCGCCAGCGGCGGGCGGGCGTCGCGCCGGCCAGGGCGATCACCTTCTCCACGTTGCGTCGGATCCGGGTGGTGAGGTGGTCGAGCTGGAACAGCTCGCCGGTCTCCTCGGCGGACCGCTCCCGGCGCTGCATCCCGTCGAGCAGGCTGAGCTGATCGCGCAGCAGGACCTGGTTGCGTCGGGTGAGCCTCAGGAACAGCTCCCGGTCGGCGCCGCCCGGAGTTGCCGGGGCGGCCGGGGTCGGGGCCGGGGCCGGGGCTGGGGCCGGGGGTGGGGGAATGATGTCCGGCCTGGTCAGCTCGTCGGTCAGGCGTCGGACGGTGCCCGCCCAGCTCAACAGGAGCATGAGCACGACGATGAGGCCCAACCCCACCACCGCGCCGGTACGCGCGACGATCACGGCGGCACCCGGCGTGGCCCGCTCGACGCTGCTGCGGGCGGTGGTCGTGACAAGTGTCTGCAGCGCGTCGAGGGCGGCGTCCGCGGCGGCGCGCCAGTCCTGGACGGTGATCCCGGCCAGTGCGTTGCCGGTGTCCGCCCGGAGCAGCCTGTCCTCCAGGGCGAGCAGGCCCGCGAACTCGGGGCCGGCCGCTATCCGCTGGTGCGCGCCCTGGCCGTCGACGCTCAACCCGGCCGCCGCCTCGGTCCGCGCGAACCGCTGGTTGCTGACGAGTTCGCCCAGTCGGAGTCGCTCGTCGACGCCGAGCGGTGCACCGGTCAGGGCCGCGCTGACCAGGGTGTCCTCCCGGGCGAGCAGTTCCCGGGCGCGGGCCAGCGCGATCACCGCGCGGGTGTCGGCGGCCAACGCGCTCTCGTACGCGCCCCACTCTGGGCCGTACACCCGGAAGGCGCCGTCGATGACCTGGTCGTACCCGTCGAGGGCCGCCGCCTGGTCGAGCCGCCCGGCGTCCACCTGGGAGCGGATCGCGCCCAGACCGTCGAGCCGTCGGACCAGTTCGCCGGCCCGGTCGCGGACCTCGCCGGCGCTGAGCAGCCGAAGGTCACTGCCCTCGCTGAACTCGCGGACCTCGGCGGCGGCCCGGTCGGTGCCCTCGCGTGCCCCGGCCAGCGGGGTCACCGTCGGCGCGGCCCCGGCGATCGTCTCGGTGGTGACCCGGCGTTCGGTCTGCAGGCTCAGGATCAGGCGGTCGAGCGGCTGGCCCAGATTGTCCGCCAGGGCGCGCACACGCAGCAGATCGAAGGCGTCCTGGCTGCTCACGTAGGCCGCGTACGACCAGAGCGTGATCAGCACGGCGGCCAGTACCACCAGCCTGGTCCGGATCAGCCGGACCTCGTTACGCGTCACGTCCCGCTCCGCTCGATGCGGCGGAGCTCGTGACGGGGGCGCCTCATCGGGTCGCCCGCTGCGGCCACGGCTGCCCGGCCGTGTCGCTGGCCCGGTCGGCGACGACGGTGCGCAGTAGAGCCAGCAACTCGGCGCGGTTGGCGCAGTTCAGCCGGCTGCGCATCCGCGCCACGTGATGTTCGACGGTCTTGGCCGAGATGAAGAGCCGGTCGCCGATCTCCCGGTAGGTCAACCCGGCCAGCACCAGCTCGGCAACCTCGTACTCGCGGTCGCTGAGCCCCTGCTGGGTCGGGCCGGCGGCCCGCGCCGTGCTCTCCGCGGTCGCCGATGTCGGCCCGCCGTGGCCGCCGGGCGGTCGGCCCTGCAACGCTCGGGCGCACTCCAGCAGGGTGGTCATCGCCCGCCGGTCCGCGGTACGGATCGCGGCCTGGCCGGCGAGGCGAGCACCGTCCCAGCACAACCCGGTGTCGTGCAGCCCTCGGGCGGCGGCCTCCACCCGGGCTGGGTCGACGACGCCCCGGAGCACCTCCACCCAGCTCTCCGCGGCCGAGGCGACGACGGCGGCGTACCGGCTGTGGTCCGCCACGGCGAGCAGCGCGGCGACGTGTTCGTCGGCGAGGGCCGGCTCGCCGGTGAGGATCGTGGCGTGCAGCCCACTCCAGTGCAGCGGCACGCTCCACAGTGGCGGGTCACCGAGCCGGCCGAGCAGCGCTCGTCCCTCCCGCAGGTACGGCTCGAGCCGGGCCAGGTCACCCAACCGCGCGCCCGCGATGGCCAGCTCACCCAGCGGCAGGAGCGTGAACAGGTCGACGGGGTGTCGGACCACCGCCTCCAGCGCCTGTCCCCAGCCACGCTTGAGCGCCCCGAGGTCGCTGTTGCGTCGGCCGATGCCCATCCGGATCGCGGCGGCGAAGAGCAGGTCGCGTGACTCCAGTTGCCGCCCGTCGAGCGTCACCGTGGCGAGGCGCTCGGCGGCGGCGTGCGTCTCGCCCCGGACCATCAGGATCCAGGCCTGCAACAGCCGGTGGCGACGAGCCATCAGCGGGCCACCGACACCGGCGCCCAGGGCCCGGTGCAGCACCTGCTCGGCGATCTCCAGCTCACCGCAGTGCACCGCGGTCAGCGCGGCGAGCGCCGCCGGGGAGTCCGGCAGCAGCGCCGCCCGTCCGTCCGGCTCCAGCAGCGCGGCGGCCTGCACGAGCGCGGAGAGCGCCGCGGTCGGCGGGCCGCTCACGCTCTCGCGTACCCCGTTGGCCATCAGCCGGGCGGCGCTGGTGTGCAGGGTTGGTGGGTCGCCGGTGGGTTCACCTGCCGGCGGCTCGGCGGCGGCGCGCAGGTCGCCGATGGCGAGGCCGCCGACGGTGGCGAAGGCCGCCGCCGAGGCGGTGCCGGACCACCGGTACAGCTCCACGCTGCGACCGACGTGACCACGATGCGCCAGGGCTGTCGCGGCCACCACGGCCGCCTCGGAACGGTCGGGCGGAGCGGCCGTGGCCAGCAGTCGGTCCGCCAGCCGCAGAGCGTCGTCGAGGTTGCCGGCGAGCGCGGCGGCGAGTGCCTGCTCGGCGCTCGCCGGCCGACCGGCGGCCGTGGCGGCCGCGAACAGTTCGGCCGCGAAAGCCGGCTCGTCGGCCAGCGCCTCACCCGCTGCGGCTGCCAGGGTCGAGGCCGGGCAGTCGCCGAGCGCGCCCACCGCCAGCAGGGAGCGGACCAGCGGCAGCACCGCGCCGCCCCGGGCGAGCTGCAACTCGGTGAGTCGGCGCCAGACCGCGGTCCGGTCGGTGGTGGGGCTGAGCGTCGTGACGGCCCGCCGCACGATCGGCGCGAGCCGGCCGTCGGCGCCGAGCAGCCCGGCCGCCCGCGTCGCGGCGACCAGTTCGTCCACCACCGCCGGCTCCCGGCCCAGGAGTGTGCCGAGCATGCTCACCGGCAGCAGCCCGCCGGCCGCGACGGCGAGCAGCAGTCGTCGTACCGCGGCGGGCTGCACGTCCAGGTCCGGCCCGAACTCTCCGACGGCGGACCGGGGTGGGGCGACCACCGTGCCGGTGGGGGTCTCCGCGCCGGCCAGGCCGCGGACCAGCCGTTCGACGTCCCGGGGTACGCCGGAGGTCTGTGTGTGTACGAAGTCGACCAGGTCGCCGTTGCGGCTCAGCTCTGGCGTGGCGGCGAGGTAGGCGGCGGTCTGCTCCCGGGTGAACGGCGTGAGGAGCACGGCCTGCCCGTCACGACGGAGGGAGTCGACCAGCTCACTGAGCGCCGCTGACCGGGGCCACGGCCGGTGGGCGACCACCAGCCGGTGCCGACGGGTGGCGACCAGACGCAGGAGCACCCCGATCCGCGCGTCGTCGAGCAGGTGCGCGTCGTCGACCAGCAGCAGCGCGTCGGGGTCGACCGGTTCGCCGGGCTCCGGAGCGGCCGTGCGTACGGTGATCCCGGCCCGCTGATAAACCCGGGCCAGCTCCGCGAGCAGTGCGGTCTTTCCGTGCCCGCCGGGGCCGGCGATGCCAACGGTGAGTGGGCCGGTCGGGTCCTGCCCGACCGTGTCCAGCAGGGCCTGCGGCCCCTTGTCCAGCGTCAGCCCCGACTCGGCGGTGCCATTCATGATCATTGAAGTCATCCTTCGCGTCCCCGGCTGCGGGCCAGCACCAGGCGGGACGGCTTCGGCAGTTCCAGTGGGAGGACCCGGACCGGTGGCCGCGGTGGCGGATCACCCGGGACGGTGGTGTCGTGGTGCGGGCGGCGCGGTGCCGGAACGGTGGCGCGCCCCGCACCGCTCACCGGCGCCGGTTCGCGGGCCGGCGCCGACGGGCGAGGGCGCGGCGACACCACCTGGCAGGCGGCCATCGCCGCCCCGGTGGCGGCAGTCAGTTGCGAGTCCGGTTCCACCTCGACGGGCACCGGGAGCGCCGCGCTGATCAGCTCGGTGACGAGCGGTACGCGGGTCGAGCCGCCCGCCAGCAGGACGCCGTCGAGCTGTGCCGGCGCCAGGTTGGCACTCTGCACGGCCCGCAGCAGGAGGTCGACGGTGGCCTGCACCGTCGGGCGGATCATCTGCTCGAACTGCGCCCGGGTCACCGGTATCCGGGCCGGACCGCTCGGCAGGGTAAGCACCACGTCGGCTGTCAGGTCGACGGTCAGCACCCGCTTGACCCGGTCACACTCCGCGCGTAGCCCGCGCAACGCGGCCTGGGTGCCGCGGCGGGCGGTGGTGGCCAACTCCCGGGCCAGCGTCGTACGCGCATGCGCGGCCAGCGCCTCGTCGAAGTCGGCGCCGCCAATCGAGTCGAGACCCTGGGGAGTGCCGAACGTCTCGTACGTGCCGCGCGGGGTTCGACGCACCAGGGCCGCCTCGAAGCTGTTGCCCCCCAGGGCGTAGACGACGGCCGTGCTGCCCGCGAACCCCCGGGCCGCGTGGCTCTCCGCCACCGTGACCGTGCGGGGCAGCAGCGTCACGTGACGCAACCCGAAGCCCGCCAACGCCCGGTGCAGCACCTCTCGCCGGTAGGGGCGCCACCCGGCCGGGTGGCTGAGCACGATCGCCTCGGCGGGACCGCCCTCCAGGGCGTGGACCCGATCCACCACCCACGCCGCCAGCTCCGCGGTCAGCGTCTGCGGCGCGCATGCTTCGCCGCCGAGTAGCAGGGGCACGTCGTCACCGATCCGGTGGACGAAGTCCCGCGTGGTGCGGCTGCCGTCGTCGGTCACCGGCTCGCCCACGTGCAGCGAGCCGTCCTCCGACAGGCACAGCACCGACGGTACGAGAGTCGAGTCGACGTGCAGCGGAACGGCCTCGGGACGCGTCCAGGTCGTGCCGTGCCGCCGCGCGACCGCGGCAGCCGTGTTGGTGCTTCCGATGTCTATCCCCAGGACGTACGGCATCGTCTCTTCTCTCCCCGTGGATCGGCCGGTTGGTGGCGATGGCGTCGGTGCTGCCCGACGACCCACCCCCGGCGAACCCCGCGGGCTCCTACGTTCGTACCAGAGATCAGTCCCTGGTCGGGACCCTAATCTCGCCGGTACGGTTTCCCCCTGTCCCCCTAACGTACGAGGTGGCGGTGCCCCTAGTTCAACCGGCCCGGATGCGGGCTGAGCCCCGATGCCCGGGGACGTGCCCGGCAATAGCGTCACTGTCGACGTACGACACTCGCCGACGCCAGATCCGAGGAGAACCGGCACATGGACTCGCAACAGACCCTCCACGACTTCGTGCTCGACCTGCTGACGAACCCCGACGCCCGGTCGGCCTTCGACCTCGACCCCGAGGGTGCGCTGCGATCGGCGGGGCTGACCGACATCACCGCGGCCGACGTGCAGGACGTCGTGCCGTTGGTCGTCGACTACGCGCCGGGGCAGGGCCTCGCGGCGTTGGCGCCGGTGGGGCAGCTCGGGCTGGACCCGCTGGTCACCGACACCACCGACGTGGTGGGCCAGTTGCAGAGCGTGGCGCAGCAGATCAGTGTCACGAGTTCTCCCTACGGGGTGGACGTCAAGGCCGGCGTGCTCGGTGCCATCGCGGTCGACCCGTCGGCGGCTGCCGCGGGGGTCACCGTGCTGCCGGGGATCGGCCTGGGTGTCGGTCCGTACGGTCTCGACACCGACCTGACCGGTGTCTCCGACGTGGCGCACACCCTCGACGCCGACGTGGTGCAGCCGGTGGACGCGATCGCGGACCCGGTGCTCGGGGACGCCACCGGCCTGGTCGGCGACTCGACCGGCCTGCTGGGCGGCACCGACCCGGGTCTGGTCGGTGGCGACCTGACCGGCGGCCTCCTCTCCGGCGCCCACGGTCAGGTCAACGGCATCGTCGGCTCCCTCGGTGTCGACGACACCCTGGGCGGGTTGGGCCTGGGGCATGACGGTGGCGTTGTCGGCGGAGTCGTCCCGCCGCTCGACGTGCCGTCGGTGGTGGGTGGTGTGACGCACCAGGTGGACGGTCTCCTCCCCGGTGTCACCGGCACGGTCGGTGATGTGACCGGCGGCGTCACCGACGGCGTGCTGGGTGACTCGGACGCCTCGTCCGATCACGGCCTGCTCGGCATCACCGGCGGTCTGCTCTGACGGGAATTTCCGGTCGGAGCGGAGGGTCGGATCGTCTCGGGCGATCCGGCCCTCTCCGGTTCCACATCCGGTCCCTCTTGCTAATTGAGCCGAAATCAGCACACTTGGTGCGGTGATGGCCGGGATCTGGTTGGACGTGCTGGACGACATCGCCCGCACGTGCAGTGCACACGGTCGTGGTGACCTGCTCCAGACGGTCCGGCAGAAACGTGCCCAACTGCTGGACCCGACGCTGCGTGTCCTGGTCATCGGTGAGCCGAACCAGGGCAAGAGTCAGCTGATCAACGCGATCATCAACGCGCCGGCCTGCCCGGTCGGCGACGGCCGAACGACCGTCCTACCGACCGTGGTGCAGCATGCCGAGGTCCCGTCCGTCGCGGTGGCTCAGGCTTCGCCACCGGCCCCCGGTCGTCCGGCCGGCACTGCGGTCGCGGCAACCGTCGAGCGGACCCCGGTGGCGCTCAACCAGGTCGCGGAGAGCGTGGCCGGCATGATCGGGCGGCGGCCGGGGGGCGGCCCGGCGTACGTCGAGATCGGGGTTCCCCGCGCCCTGCTCGGCGCCGGGCTGGTGCTGGTGGACACTCCCGGCACCGACGAGGTCACCGGTATCGGCGGCGCGGCCTCGGTCGCTGCTCCCGCCCGGGCCGACACCGTGCTGCTGGTCACCGACTCCACCCGGGAACTGTCGGTTGCCGAGCTGAACATGCTGCTGCACGTCATGCGGTCGCACCCGAACGTGGTGGTGGTGCAGAGCAAGACCGATCTGGTGGCGGACTGGCGGACGGTCGCCGAGCGCAATCGTCAACACCTGGCCGAGGCCGGCGTCCCCGCGGCGCTGATCCCGGTGTCGGCGGCGCTGCGGCTGCGCGCCGCGGCGGCCGACGACCGGGGCCTCAACGCCGAGTCCGGTTTTCCCGTGCTGATCGCCCGACTGCAGCGGGACCTGGCCGGCAAGGCCGACCAACTGGCTCGGGCGTCGGTGCAGACGGTGGCGCGGACGGTGGTGGAGCAGTTGGCCGCGCCGCTGCGTGCCGAGCTGGCCACCCAGGAGGCCGAGGAGCAGTCCGGGCCGATCTCGCGGCTGCACGCGGCGCAGCGCGAGGTCGACGAGCTGCGCCGCTGCTCCACCCGGTGGCAGAACATTCTCAGCGACGAGATCGCCGACCTGCTCTCCGACATCGAGTACGACCTTCGGGACCGGACCCGACAGATCCTCCGCACGGTGGACGAGGCGTTCGACACCGCCGATCCCCTGGTCGCCTGGGACACCTTCGAGGATTGGCTGGAGCGGAGCCTGGTGGAGGCCGCCGAGGCCAACCACGAGTGGCTGATCCAGCGCTGCGACTGGATCGCCCGCCGGGTGGCCGCCAACTTCGACCGGTACGGCTACGACGTGCTGCCGCCCTGGTCGATGACGATGCCGGACGACATCGGCGAGCGACTGCCGGAGCTGCAACGGCCGACGATCGACCGGTTCACCACCGGCCAGAAGCTGTTCACCGGCATGAAGGGCTCCTACGGCGGGATGCTGATGTTTGGTCTGGCGACCACATTGGCCGGAATGCCGATGATCAACCCGGTCTCGGTCGGCATCGGGGCGCTCTTCGGCGGCAAGAGCATCCGCGACGAGAGCAAGCAGTTGCTCCGCCGCCGACAGGCGACCGTCAAGACGGCCATCCAACGGCACGTCGACGACTTCTTCGTCCGGATGATCCGTGACTGCCGGGACGCCGCCCGGCAGGTGCAGCGGATGCTGCGCGACCACTTCACTGGGCTGACCGAGGAACTCCAGGAGGCGATCGTCCAGTCGTTCCGAAGCGCCAAGCAGGAGGCCGACACCGATGCCTCGCTGCGCGAGCAGCGGCAGCGCGAGATCCGGCTGAGGATGACCCGGTTGGCTGCGCTCTACGAGCAGGCGCAGCAGTTGACCGGCGCCCGTTCGGCACCGCTGCGGTTGGAGCCGCAGGCATGACCGTGGGGCTGCGCCTGGACGAGGCGGCCTGGGGTCTGCTGCATCAGGCCATCGATCTCTACCAGGCCGATCCGCGGGTCGTCGGGCAGTTGCGGCATCAGGTCGCCCGGTTGGAGCAACCGCTGCGGATCGCGGTCGCCGGCCCCTGGCGGTCTGGAAAGTCGACGATCCTCAACGCGCTGATGGGCGAGGAGGTCGCGCCGGTCGAGAGGGCGGACGGCGTGTTCACCTGGTACGAGGACGGCGCTGCGCCGCGGGCCACCGCGTACCCGGCCGGTCAGCCTCCGCAGGAGTTGACGGTGGTCAAGTCGGCGACCGGGCTGCGGGTGGATCTCGGCTGGGGCGCGGGCGACGTCCGCGACATCGTGGTGCAGTGGCCGACGCGGGCGCTGCGGCAGGTCACGCTGATCGACACCCCGGCGGTCACCGGCACTGTGGAGCAGGGGCGCGTGCCGGTGTTGGAGCGGGTGCTGCGGGACTCGGACGCGGTGTTGTATCTGACCCGCGATGCTCGCGACAGTGATCTGCGGCTGCTGGAGTCCGGCCGGGACAGCGCCGTCGGGCAGGCCGCGCCGGTCAACGTGATCATGGTGTTGTCCCGGGCGGACGAGACCGGCGGAGGCCGGATCGACGGCCTGCTCACTGCCCGCCAGCTCGCCCGCCGGCACTACCGCGATCCGCGGGTGAGCGCGCTCAGCGTGAACGTCGTGGCGTGCAGTGGGATGATCGGCCTGGCGGGCCGGATGCTCGGTGAGTCGGACTTCGCCGCGCTCGCGTCCCTGGCCCAGGTGCCCAGGGCGGAGCTGGACGTCCACCTGATCTCCGCCGACCGTTTCCTCCGTGGTGAGCTGCCGGTACGGCTGGAGACCGACACGCGCGCCGCGCTGCTGGATCGGCTCGGTGTGTTCGGCGTTCGGTTGGCGGCCACCCTGGTGCGCAGTGGTTTCGACAGCCGGGTGAAACTCTCTGCCGAGCTCATTCGGCGCAGCGGTCTCACCGAGTTGCGTGAGTCGGTGACACGCTGTTTCATCGATCGCAGCGACGCGCTGAAGGCCCGGTCGGCGCTGGCCGCGGTGGAGACGCTGCTGCGAGCCGAGCCCACCCGGGGTTCCGAGGAGCTGGTCGGCGCGATCGAGCGGATCCTCGCCGGTGCCCACGAGTTTCGGGAGCTACGCCTGCTGGTGGCGCTGCGCAACGCCCGGCTCGGTTTCGACGCCGAGTCGGCCGCCGAGGCGCAGCGGCTCGTCGGGGGTAGCGGGGTCGGCCTCGCCGCCCGGCTCGGTGTCGGGCACGAGGCGACCGTGCAGCGGCTCTGGGAAGTCGCCGCTGACGCGCAGTGGCGATGGCGGGACCGGGCGGAGGACCCTCTGCTTCCACTGGCGCAGCGGCGCGGGGCCCAGGTCGTCGTCCGTAGCTGCGAGGGGATGATCGCCGAGTTGGTCGCGGGCGGTCGCTGAGAGCTGACGGCGCCTGCTGGCACAGCGGCTGCCGACCATCTTCCGAGGTGCCGGGGCACCGGCATTGGCCAAAAACCGAAATGATGGTTAGCCTAACCTAACTCCGAGCCCGGGTGGCTCGCCTTTTCGATAGATCGGGAACTTCAGCATGCAGAAATGGCGTCCGGTCCTGGCCGTGGCGGCGCTCAGCGCCGCCCTCGGCGGGCTCACCGCATGTGGCGACGACACTGGTGCCGGTGACACCGCCGCCGCGTCCTCTGGCCCCTGGTCGTTCAACGACGGATCGGGTCAGGTCGTCAAGGCGGACAAGACACCCACGCGGATCATCGCGCATGCCGGCGAGGCCGCGGCGCTCCTGTCCTTCGGCATCAAGCCGGTCGGCGTCTACGCCGACGAGTCGGTCAAGACCGACCCCAACCTCAAGAACCTCGACCTCACCGGGATCGAGATCCTCGGCGAGGAGTGGGGCAAGATCGACGTGGAGAAGGCCGCGGCCCTGCGCCCGGACCTGATCGTCGGCGACTGGTGGCCGGCCGAGAAGGCGCACAGCGGCATGGAGGAGGGCGTCGACGAGAAGAGCAAGAAGCTCGCCGAGTTGGCCCCCGTCGTCGGAATCGCGCAGGGCAAGTCGATCGTCGCGCTGGCCGAGGGGTACGAGGATCTCGCCGAGAGCCTCGGCGCCGATGTCGACAGCCCGCAGATCGCCGCGAACAAGAAGCGCTTCGAGGAGGCGGTGTCCGCGTTCAAGGCGGCAACCTCGGGCAAGCCGGACCTGACGGTCGCGGCGATGTCGCCCGCCACGGAGAAGGTCTACGTGGCGAACCCCGAGTACGCGCCCGAGCTGCTGGACCTGCAGACCTGGGGCCTGAAGGTCATCAACCCGGCCAGCCCGGACCCGGCCTTCCCGTACTGGGAGAACCTCAGCTGGGAGAACGCGGACAAGTACCAGCCGGACCTGATCCTGTGGGACGGCCGCTCCTTCACGCCCACCGCCAACGCCGAGTGGGGTACGAAGCAGCCCACCTGGTTCAAGATCAAGGCTGCCAAGGCTGGCGCCACCGTCTCGTGGCCGGCGTTCTGGCTGCACACGTACGGTGACTTCGCCAACGAGCTGGGCAAGCTGACCGAGGCGGTCAAGGCCGCGGATCCGAATGTCGGCAACTAGCCAGATCGGGACGCGCGCCTCGACGGGGGGCGTTCGGCGAGCCTCTGCCCTCGGGCCGGGGCTCGCGGTCCTCTGCGTGCTCCTCGCCCTCGTCGGTTTCCTCAGCGTGACCATGGGCTCGCGCTCGATCGGGTTGTCCGAGGTGCTGCACGCCCTGTTTAGCCTCGACAGCGACGGACCGATCAGCAGCACGGTCACGCTGGAGATGCGCGTACCCCGCACTCTGCTCGGCATTTTGGTCGGCGCGGCGCTCGGTGTGGCCGGGGCGATCCTGCAGGGCGTCACCCGCAACCCTCTGGCGGACGCGGGGATCCTGGGCATCAACTCCGGTGCCGCCGCGTTCGTGGTCTTCGCCATCACCGTGCTCGGTGTACGCGGCGTCGGTGTCTACGTCTGGTTCGCGTTCGCCGGCGCGATCGCGGCGCTCGCGCTGGTGTACGCGATCGCGTCCATCGGCCGGGAGGGCGCCACCCCGGTCAAGCTGGCCCTCGCGGGGGCGGCTGTCACCGCCGGCCTCGTCTCGGTCACCGACGGGATCGTGATGACGAACGTGGACGCCCTCAACGAGCTGCGGTTCTGGCAGGTCGGGTCACTCGCCGGCCGGTACGCCCCGATCCTGACCGGGGTCGCGCCGTTCCTGCTGATCGGCCTCGCCGCGTCTCTGGGCCTGGGGCGTGCCATCAACAACCTCTCGCTCGGCGAGGACGTCGCGCGTGGCCTTGGCCAGCACGTGACCCGTACCCGCGCGGTCGCCTTCGCCGTGGTCGCGGTCCTCGCCGGCGCGGCGACCGCCGCGTGCGGGCCGATCGTCTTCGTCGGGCTCGTCGTGCCGCACCTGGCGCGGTTCATCTGCGGCCCCGACTACCGGTGGATCCTGCCGTACTCGATGCTGCTGGCACCCATCGTCCTGCTGCTCGCCGACGTGCTCGGCCGCGTGGTGGCCGCCCCCGACGAGCTCCAGGTCGGTGTGGTCCTCGGGTTGATCGGCGCGCCCGCGTTCATCGCCATCGTGCGCTACGGCCGGCTGTCGGAGGTGTGAGCAGATGACGACCACGACCACAGCCACGACCGACGTGCGCCCCGATCCATCTGCCACGGTGAGGGCGGTGCGCGCCAACCGGAGGCGTCGTGCCGGCCGGTCCATCGTGGTGACCTGCGCCCTCACCGGGGCGGTTTTTGCCCTCTTCGTGCTCACCATGATGGTGGGCAGCTTCCGCATCGGCGCCGGGGAGGTCATCGCCTCGGTGCTGCACCTGTCCGACAATCCCAGCGTCGACTTCGTCGTCCGTGGCCTGCGGCTGCCGACCGCAGCCGCCGCCCTGGCCGTCGGGCTCGCACTCGGCGCCTCCGGGGCGATCTTCCAACAGCTGCTGCGCAACCCACTCGCGTCCCCGGATTTCGTCGGCATCACCTCGGGGGCCGGGCTGGCGGCGGTCACCGGCATCGTGCTGCTCGAAGCCGGCGGGCTCGTCATCAGCGGGCTCGCCCTCGGCGGTGCGATCGTCGCCGCCCTGGCGATGTACCTGCTTGCCTGGCGCGACGGCCTCAGTGGCTACCGCTTCATCCTCATCGGCATCGCGGTGACGGTCTTCTTCCAGGGCCTGATCGGATATGTGCTCAGCCGGGCGCAACTGTTCGAGGCCCGTCAGGCCATGCACTGGCTGGTCGGTTCGGTCGGACAGGCCAGCACCACCGAGTTGCGTGTGCTCGCCGGCGCCCTGGTCGTCCTGCTGCCGGTCGCCGTGCTGCTCCAACGACCACTGGGCACCCTTGAACTCGGCGACGACGCCGCCCGCATGCTGGGCACCCGGGTCGAACTCAGCCGCGCCGGGCTCCTCGGAACCGCCGTCGTGCTGGTCGCGCTGGCCGTGGCCGTGGCGGGTCCGATCGCCTTCGTCGCCCTCGTCGCCGGGCCGATCGCCAACCGGCTCCTCGGCCCAGCCGCCCGGGGCATCCTCCCCGCCGCGCTGGTGGGCGCCGCGCTGCTGCTCACCGCCGACCTCGTCGCTGCGCACCTGCTGCCCACACCACTGCCCACCGGTGTGGTGACCGGCGCGGTCGGTGCCCCCTACCTGATGTGGCTTCTGGTCACCACCAACCGACAAGGAGCGGGCGGATGACCCGACTACGCGCCGAGGGGCTGACTCTCGGCTACGACGACCGGACCATCGTCGACCACCTCGACGTCGCCGTGCTCGACGGCAAGGTCACCGCGATCGTCGGCGCCAACGCCTGCGGCAAGTCCACCCTGCTACGCGGTCTGGCCCGACTGCTCGCGCCGCGCGACGGGACCGTCCTGCTCGACGGCAGGTCGCTCGCCGACCTGCGGAACATCGACGTGGCCAAGGTGCTCGGGCTCCTCCCGCAGACCCCCGTCGCGCCCGACGGCATCACGGTCGCCGACCTCGTCTCCCGCGGTCGCTACCCCCACCAGGGCTGGTTCCGGCGCTGGACCGCCGACGACCACGACGCCGTCGCCCGGGCCCTCGACTCCACCGGCACCGCCGACCTGATCGACCGTCCGATCCGGGAACTGTCCGGCGGCCAACGTCAGCGCGTCTGGGTCGCCATGGCCCTGGCCCAGGACACCGACCTGCTGCTCCTCGACGAACCCACCACCTACCTCGACATCAACCATCAGGTCGAGCTGCTGCGGCTGCTGCGGAAGCTGAACGCGGAGTCCGGCAAGACCATCGTCATCGTCATGCACGACCTCAACCTCGCCTGCCGGTACTGCGACCACCTCATCGCGATGTCCGGCGGCGCGATCGTCGCCGAGGGCGCCCCGGTCGACGTGGTCACCGGCGAACTCGTGGAGCAGGTGTTCGGTCTCAATTGCCTGGTCGTACCCGACCCGATCGCGGGCACGCCGATGGTCGTGCCTGCCTGAGGCTGGGCGACGGTTTCCGTACGCGTGATGGGGGCTGCCGTGGCGGCCGCCCCCATCGGTGCTCGCGGAGTGCGAATCAGCGCGGCTGATACGTCTGGCAGTCGGCGATGTCCTGCCCCGGGCCCACCCGAATGGACGGTGCGTGGCATTCCAACTCGGCGTTGTGTTGGCAGTCGGCGCGCTTGCAGGCCCCGACCTGGGCGATGACGCGGTCGAGACCGCCCTTCGCCGAGGTGTCGATGAATGTGGCGCAGCTGGCGTTCTGCTGCCCGATGGTGATGGCGAACGCGTGGCAGCCGTCGTGGTTGTAGCCGCAGTCGGTGACCGTGCACTCGTGGACCCGCGGCATCTCCAGCATGTCAGTCATGGCGATCTCGCTTCCGTCGGTGGTGCCGGGCCATCGTCATACCCAGCTTCGACCGGACAACTCCCTATCAGCCGCCCCTTTCGGGGATATTTTGGGTAGGAAAGCCTTGCCTAATCGCACGATTGGCGCCGACCATCAGTAGGCGCGTCGGGATCGGCAGCGTCGAGATTCCCGCAGCAGTGCCTCGATCTGGACGCCGAGTTGATCTGGATGGCGCAGCGGCGAGCGGAACCCCAGCCGGACGTCCCGATCGCCCCTGCTCAGCTCCAGCCTGAGCACGAGACCGTGCCGGTCCAGGCGTACCGGCCGGACCTGCTGGACGCCCTGCAGGTGGCGAGCGGGTATCAGCCGGCACAGGCGTTCGACGGTGTCCGGGTGGTGGTGATCGAGGTGGCACAACATCTCGGCTTCGGCGGCGGCCAGGGGGTCGGGATCGGCTGCCGCGAATGCGTCCGGGTCGATGCAGGTGGTACGGCCGTCGACGGTCAACTCGGCGGTGGCGAGGTCGAGGACTGCCAGCAGATCCTCATCGCCCCCGTTCGTGGTGGCCTGCGTCACCAGCCACCCGGTGAATCTGCCGCGCCCGCGAACCCGGTTGCGTACCGGGGTGGGCGCCAGGTCGGTCACCTCGACCAGCGCGACGGCCTCCTGCTCGTGCGCGAGGTGGTGCGTCAGACGGCCGTCGGCCGGTAGTGCGATCCGCAGTCGTCCGTCGTCCGCCACGGCGTGCCGTCCGAGGACGTACGCCTCGACGCCGGCGATGTGCAACGTGAGGGAATCGGCGGCGACGAGCATCGATCGGAGCCGGACGCTCGCGTCGTCGGCGGAGTCCAACGCGCTGGTCGAGGGGTTGCTCAAGGCGATCATCTCCTAATAAGGTTAGCCTTACCTTACTTGAGAGGTGAAGGATGAATCAGACCCGTCCCAAGGTCAAGCGGTCCCGTGCTCTGGGCATCGCGCTGACCCCGAAATGTGTGCGCTACTTCGAGCGCCGCCCGTTCCCGCCGGGGCAGCACGGCCGGGCCCGACGCACCACCAGCGACTACAAGGTGCGGCTGTTGGAGAAGCAGCGCCTCAAGGCGCAGTACGACCTGCACGAGGGGCAGTTGCGGCGCGCGTTCGACCGGGCCGTGCGCCGTCCGGGCAAGACCGGTGAAGAGCTGATCGTCGAGTTGGAGAGCCGGCTCGACGCGCTGGTGCTGCGGGCTGGTTTCGCCCGCACCATCTACCAGGCCCGCCAGGTCGTCACCCACCAGCACGTCACGGTCAACGGCCGTCGGCTGGACCGACCCTCGGCGCGGTTGCAGCCCGGGGACGTCATCGCCGTGGCGGAGCGCAGCCGGGGCAAGGCCCCGTTCCTCGCCGCGGCTGCGGGGGCGCACGCCCCGGAGCGTCTCGCCCCCTATCTGGAGGTCAGTCTGCCCGGACTGACCGCTCGACTGACCCGGCTCCCGCTGCGGTCGGAGGTCCCGGTCCTGTGTGAAGAGCAGCTCGTCGTCGAGTACTACTCGCGCTGAGCGAGGGCGGTCGACCGTTTGGAGGGCCCCGCTGACGCCATCCGCGCGCCGGGGCCCTCCACGTGGTTCGCCGCCCGAAAACCGTTATTCGATCTCCCTGCGCGCAGTCGCCCCACCTGCGGAGATAGCGCTCTCACGAAAGCTGGGAGAGTGCTTGACGCGCCCGAGGCAAGAACGCAACGATGCATTCGCATGTTTCGTGCCACCACCGCCAGGCGTGATCGGCGCACGCCGTCCTCGCACCGCGAAAGGACTACCGTGCGCAGATCCCTGAGATCGTGGCTCGGCGTCGCGCTGAGCGCGATCCTCGTGGCGGGCGGCATCGTCGCCGTGCCACCCACGGCCAGCGCCGCCCCGTTCACCGTGCTGGTCTTCAGCAAGACCGCCGGCTTCCGGCACGGATCCATCACACCGGGCATCACCGCCATCCAGCAACTCGGCGCCGCCAACGGCTTCACCGTCGAGGCCACCGAGGACGCGGGCCAGTTCACCGACGCCAACCTGGACCGGTTCGCCGCGGTGATCTGGCTGTCCACCACCGGCGACGTGCTCAACGCCGCGCAGCAGGCCGCGTTCGAGCGCTACATCCAGGGCGGCGGCGGGTACGTGGGCGTCCACGCCGCCTCCGACACCGAGTACGACTGGCCCTGGTACGGCGGGCTGGTCGGGGCGTACTTCGCCTCGCACCCGGCCGAACAGACCGTCACCGTCAAGGTCGCCGACCAGGTGCACCCGTCCACCGCGACGCTGCCGCAGCGGTGGAGCCGGTTCGACGAGCTGTACAACTACCGCACCAACCCCCGGGGCAACGTGCACGTGCTGGCCACCCTGGACGAGACCACCTACACCGGCGGCAGCATGGGTGCCGACCACCCGATCTCCTGGTGCCAGAACTACTCCGGCGGCCGGGCCTGGTACACCGGCCTGGGCCACACCGACGCGTCGTTCACCGAGGCGAACTTCCGTCAGCACCTGCTCGGCGGCATCATGACCGCGTCCGGCGCGGTCGGCGCCGACTGCGGCGGCACCGTCAACAGCAGCTTCCAGCAGGTCGAGTTGGCCAAGGGCGCCGCCGAGACCGGCGAGCCGATGAGCCTCACCGTCCTGCCGGACCGGGGCGTGCTGCACACCTCGCGCAACGGCGTGATCCGGCACACCGACGCCGCCGGCAACACCAAGATCGCGGCCACCCTGCCGGTCTACACCGGAGACGAGGAGGGCCTGCAGGGCATCAAGGCCGACCCGAACTTCGCCACCAACCGCTGGGTGTACGCGTACTACGCCCCACCGCTGAGCACCCCCGGTGGCGGTGCCCCGGCCACCGGCACCCCGGCAGAGTTCGCCGTCTGGGACGGCGTCAACCGGCTGGCCCGGTTCACCGTGAACGCGGACAACACCATCAACCTCGGCAGTGAGACGCTGATCCTGAACGTGCCGACCAGCCGGGGCATGTGCTGCCATGTCGGCGGTGACATGGACTTCGACGCGGCGGGCAACCTCTACCTGTCCACCGGTGACGACACCAACCCGTTCGACTCCGCCGGCTTCTCGCCGATCGACGAGCGGGCCGGGCGCAACCCGGCCTTCGACGCGCAGCGCACCTCGGCGAACAGCAACGACCTGCGTGGCAAGGTGCTCCGGATCAAGCCGAGCGCGGCCGGCGGTTACACCATTCCGGCCGGCAACATGTTCGCCGCGGGCACCGCGCGGACCCGTCCGGAGATCTACGCGATGGGCTTCCGCAACCCGTTCCGGATGAGCGTGGACAAGGCCACCGGCATCGTCTACCTCGGCGACTACGGTCCGGACGCGGGCACCGCCGACCCGAACCGGGGACCGGCGGGCAACGTCGAGTTCGCCCGGATCGACCGGCCCGGCTTCTACGGATGGCCGTACTGCACCGCCCGCAACGACGCGTACAACGACTACACCTTCCCGTCCGGCCCGTCCGGGCCGAAGTTCAACTGTGCGGGCGGGCCGGTGAACAACTCGCCCAACAACACCGGCATCACCCAGTTGCCGCCGGCCATCTCGGCGTGGCTGCCGTACGGCGGCTCCGGATCGCCGCCGGAGTTCACGGGCGGCGGCCTGTCACCGATGGGCGGCCCGGTCTACCGGTACGACCCGAACAACACCTCCGCCGTCGCGTTCCCCGAGTACTACGACGGGACCTACTTCGCCGGTGAGTTCGGCCGCCGCTGGATCAAGAACATCAAGCTCGACTCGGCCGGCCAACCCTTGAAGATCAACCCGTTCCCCTGGACCGGCACCCAGGTCATGGACATGGAGTTCGGGCCGGACGGCGCGCTCTACGTGCTCGACTACGGCACCGGCTGGTTCAACGGCGACGCCAACTCGGCGCTCTACCGCATCGAGTACGCCCGCACGGGCAGGGCGCCACGCCCGGTTGTCTCAGCCACTCCGACGAGCGGCACCGCCCCGTTGACCGTGGCCTTCTCCTCGGCCGGCACCCTCGACCCGGACGGGGACCCGTTCACCTACGCCTGGGACTTCGACAACAACGGCACCACCGACTCGACCGCGGCGAACCCGAGTTTCACCTACACCACCAACGGGACCCGCAGCCCGACGCTCACGGTCCGGGACACCACCGGCAAGACAGCCACCGCGAGCGTGGTCGTCACGGTCGGCAACAGCGCCCCGGTGGTCACCGTGAACACCCCGTTGAACGGGCAGACCTTCAACTTCGGGGACGCGGTGCCGTTCTCCGTCACCGTCACCGACGCCCAGGACGGTGCGATCAACTGCGCCCGGGTGAAGGTCAACTATGTGCTCGGGCACGACTCGCACGGCCACCAGCTCGGCAGCGTGCAGGGCTGCACCGGGGTCATCCAGACCTCGGCCGACGGCGAGCACGACACCGCGGCGAACATCTTCGGCATCATCGACGCGGAATACACCGACCTCGGCGGGGGTAGCCAGCCGCCGCTGACCACGCACACCCAGGCCGTCCTGCAGCCGCGGGTGCGCCAGGCCGAGCACTTCGGTGACTCGTCCGGCGTCCAGATCGTCGCCGGCGCGGCCGGGCACGGCGGCGCCGCGGTCGGATACATCGACAACAACGACTGGATCTCGTTCCACCCCTACAACCTGACCGGCATCCAGTCGTTCAGCGCCCGCGTCGGCGCCCCGGCCGGCGGTGGTGGCACGTTGGAGCTACGGGTCGATTCGCCCACCGGGCCGCTGGTCGGCTCGGCCACCGTCGTGCCCACCGGCGGGTACGCCACCTTCACCACGGTCACCGGTGGGGTCACCGCCCCGACCGGCACCCGGACCCTGTTCCTGGTCTTCAAGGGCGCCGGCCCGTACTTCGACATCGACGAGTTCACCCTCTCCACCAGCCCCGGCGGCCCGGGCCCGGATCCGGACCCGCCCACCGGGAACCTGGCCCAGGGCAAGCCCGCCCGAGCTTCCAGTCTCGAGGGCGCGTACGGCGCGGCCAACGCGTTCGACGGCGCGGTGGGCACCCGTTGGAGCAGCGCGTTCAGTGATCCGCAGTGGATCGATGTGGACCTCGGGGCCACGTACTCCCTCAACCGGGTCAAGTTGACCTGGGAGGCGGCGTACGGCAGTGGCTACCAGATCCAGACCTCGCCGGACGGGGTCAACTTCACCACGATCCGTACGGTGACCGGCGGTGACGGCGGCGTGGACGACCTGACCGGGCTCACCGGCTCCGGCCGGTACGTCCGGCTCCTCGGGACCACCCGAGGCACCGCCTGGGGCTACTCGCTGTTCGAGTTCGAGGTGTACGGCGGCACCGGTGGCCCGACCGGCCCCGGTACCAACCTGCTCTTGAACAAGCCGACGACGACGTCCAGCAACGAGGGGGCCGACGTGGCCGGCGCCAAGGCGGTGGACGGCAGTCTCACCACCCGCTGGTCGAGCACGTTCTCCGACCCGCAGTGGATCCGGGTCGACCTCGGCACCCCCACCGCGATTGGTCGGGTCAAGCTGAGCTGGGAGGCGGCGTACAGCAGCGCGTACCAGATTCAGACCTCGAACGACGGCACCACCTGGAGCACCGTCAAGACGGTGACCGGCGCCGACGGCGGCGTGGACGAGCACACCGCGCTCGGTGCCAACGGTCGCTACCTGCGGATCAACGGCACCGCCCGGGGCACCGGATACGGGCACTCGCTCTGGGAGGTGGAGGCGTACACCAGTTGACCCACCACCGCTGACGTGGCCGGCACGGATCGCCGTGCCGGCCACGTCGGTCGCTCAACTGCTGGGCGTCGGCGAGGGCAGCCTGGTGAACGGCCACGGGTAGGCGCCGAACAGGTTGGTGCACGCGGTGAGCAGCCCCTGCCGGGCGTCGGCCAGGCGCAGGTTGGCCGGCCCCTTGTCGACAGTGGGGTCGTTCTCCACCCAGAGCCGGCCGGCCTCCTGGGCGATCGGTCCGAGCCGCTGCCCGGCCTCCCGCACACCGGAGTCGGTCGATTCGATGGCCCGCATCGCGGTGCCCATGTCCTCGACGGGAGGGTTGTTCTTCTCGATGGTGAGCGCCACGCGGGTGCACGCGGAGGCGGCGGACTTGTCCGAGGGCGTGGTTGAGCTGGCCGCGGGGGTGGGCGCTTCGGTAGGAGAGCAACCAGCCAGCAGCAGCGTGGCGACAACGAGGGTGCGGATCACGGCAGGAGCCTAGCGATCTTCAGGTCCGGACCGGGTAGCCATTTCACTGTCCTTGCATATACCGGCTATCGGTATATGCTCCTGCCATGGCTGAGAGTCCACTTCGGGAACCGACGTTTCTGGTCCTCACCGCACTGGCGGAGGCACCCAAGCACGGTTACGCCGTCATCGAGGACGTGCTGCGCATCTCCGACGGTCGGGTGCGCCTCCGCGCCGGCACCCTCTACGCCGTCCTCGACCGGCTCCGCGCCGACGGCCTCATCGAGGTCGAGCGCGAGGAGGTGGTGCAGTCGCGACTGCGCCGCTACTACCGACTCACCGCGCTCGGCGCGCGTCGGCTCGCCGAGGAGGCGGACCGACTGCGGCACAACGCCGACGCCGCCCGCGTGCGGCTGCGCCGAGGCGGCCTGCTGAGCAATGGAGGCGCAGCGTGAGCAGCGACGATCTGGAACGGCGCTACCGACGCCTGCTGGCCGTCTATCCGTGGGAGCACCGCCGGGCGTACGAGGACGAGATGCTGGCCGTGCTCGTCGCCGGCGCGCGGCCGGGCCAGCGGCGACCTGCCGCAGGTGACGCGATGAATCTGGTCGGCGCCGGGTTGCGGGCTCGGCTGCGGGTGGGCGCACGGGGGTTCACCGGCTCGACCTGGGCGGACGCCGCGGCGGTGACGGGCCTGTTGGTCGCGTCCATCCTGCTCGCGCTCGCCGGGAAGTCACTGCTCAACCAGCTCATCCGGGACCCGAGCCTGCCACCGGGGTACGGGCCGGGTGGCCCCGACGTCGTCGACTGGCTTCGGGTGGCCGGCTGGGCGGGCGTCTGCGTGGCCGTGCTGGTCGGGTGGCGCTGGTTGGCCGCCGGTCTGGCCTGGGCTGGCGCGATCGGCTGGGGCGCGCTGGTCGCTCCCCAGGCCGGCGACGATCTCACGTACGTGGTGGACACCCTGCCGCGGATCGCCCTCGCCGTCGTGGCGGCCGCCGCGCTGACCGTGCCGGTGCCGCGTCACCGGACAATCGCGCTGCTGGGCGTACGCCGGTTGGCGGCGTTGCTGCTCGCGCCGGCCGTGATGGCCGGGCTGTTGGAGATCAACCGGGTGACCAGCCCCACGTTCAACCTTGTCGGCGCGGTCAGCTACGAGGCCTTCTACGGTATCGAGGCGAGCAGCGAGCTGGTCCTCTGGCTCTACGTCGCCGTTCTGACGGCCGTCGCGCTGACCATGCTGGTCGCGCTGGTCAGGCTCGACCCCGGGGTACGCCGACGAATCGTCGTCATGCTCCTTCCGGTCGCGGCGCTCGCCCTGGTGATCGACAACGCCCTCGCCGGTTGGTCCACCTCCACCATGCACATGGGACACGTCATTCCCCTGGTGCCGGCGCAGTGGGCGATGCTGATGCTCGTCCCACCGGTGACCTTCCTGGCCGGGGCACTGCTCGTCCGTCGTCGAGAGGAGACGATGCGCATGGTCGCCCTCGGCCGCGCCGCGGACCGCGAGCAGCCAGTGGGGCAGTAGGGGGGCGACCCGCGGTCAGTCGTCGGCGACTGCTACCGGCTCCGAGCCGATGCAGCGCACCTTCAACTCGTACTCGCGGGTCGAACCCTCGAACGTGACCTCGACGTCGTCATCCGGGCCCCGGTCCACGTCCCTGACCCGGTAGCCCTGCGCGGGTGCCCAGGAGACGAGGCGTACGCCGCTGGCGCCGCATTCGGCCACGGCCGTGCCGCCGTCGGTGGCGAAGCCCCGGCGGACCCCGGAGTTGGCGGTCGGCGCGGCGCTTGTCGTGGCCGGGCCGGGCGGCGCGGCGCTCGTCGTGCCCGGGCCGGGTGGTGTGGCGCTCGTGCTGGCGGTGGGCACCGGGTCTGGCGAGGCGAGCGCGCGCTCGATCTCGGCCTCGCTGCGGACCCCGCCCGGTGTGCCGGTGATGCTCTCGCCCACCAGCCGGATCGCGCCCAGCCCGATCAGGGTTGCCACGGCGGCGGTGGCCACCCACCCGCTGGCGACGAGGATCGAACGACGGCTCATGCCTCGACTATCCCCGATCCAGTGTTGTTGCCGGCACATCCCGACCCTAAGGAAGAGTTAACGACCCCTGCGGTGGGCGACGGGTCCTGATCCACTCCGCTTCGGCGATGTGGCGGTGTCACCGAGGCGGGATACCGCCACATCGGCGACATGGAGTCGATCGAGCCGTCGACCGAAGGGCCGGGACACCGATCGGGCCGCTTCGTCGACCGCCACGGCGAGATCGCGTGGTCCTGATGGCGAAACCGTTAGCCTTGCCAGGGTGGCCCGCCTGCTGCTCATTGAGGACGACCTGACCATCCGTACCCCGCTGATCCGGGCCTTGCGGGAACGCGGCCATGCGGTTGCCGCGGCCTCGACCGCGATGGCCGGGCTCCGCGACGCGCTGGAGGACCGGCCCGACCTCGTGGTGCTCGACCTGGGCCTGCCCGACCTGGACGGACGCGAACTGCTGCGAATGCTGCGCGCGGTCAGCTCGGTGCCGGTCATCGTGGCGACCGCGCGCGACGACGAGGCCGAGATCGTGCGGGTGCTCGACGCGGGCGCCGACGACTACGTCGTCAAGCCGTTCACCGCGGCGCAGCTCGACGCCCGCGCCCGGGCGGTGCTGCGACGGGGACCCGCCGGCGCCGACGCGCAGGATTCGGCGCTCGTCGTCGGTGGGCTACGGATCGACCCGAGGGCCCGACAGGTCGCCCTGGACGGGGTGGCGGTCGAGCTGACGCCCCGGGAGTTCGACCTGCTGCACCACCTCGCCGGCCGGCCCGGCCAGGTGGTCACCAAACGTGAGCTGCTCACCGAGGTCTGGCAGATCCCGTACGGCGGAGCCGACAAGACCGTCGACGTGCACCTGTCCTGGTTGCGGCGCAAGTTGGGTGAGAGCGCGCAGCAGCCCCGCTACCTGCACACGGTGCGCGGTGTCGGGGTGCGTCTCGAGGCGCCGGCGGCGCAGCCGTGAGGGCACGGCTCGCGCTGCTGGTCGCCGCGGTCAGCGTGCTCACCCTCATCGCGTTCCTGGTGCCGTTGGCGCTGCTGGTCCGCACCGTCGCCGAGGACCGGGCCACCGTTCGGGCCACCGCCGATGCGCAGAGCCTGGTGCCGGTGGTCGGCACCGCCGACGCGGCGACCATCCGTCTCACCGTCGAGCAACTCGCCGCGGAGTCCGGACGACCGGTGAGCGTCTTCCTGCCGGACGGCACGGTGCTCGGGGCGCAGACACCCCGTACGCCAGCGGTGGCCCTGGCTGCGCGCGGGCAGAGCCTCACCGGGGAGTCGGCGGCCGGCCGGGAGGTGGTCATCGCCGTGCAGGGGCGGGCGGACGGGACCGGGGTGATCCGGATCGTGGTGCCCCAGCACGAGCTGACCGCCGGGGTGACCCGGGCCTGGTTGGTGCTGGCGCTGCTCGGCGTGATCCTCGTGCTGATCGGGCTGCTGGTCGCCGACCGGTTGGCGCGCACCCTGGTCCGGCCGATCAGTGACCTCTCCGCCGTCTCCCACCGGCTGGCGAACGCCGAGCTGGACGCCCGGGTGACGCCAGCCGGCCCGGCCGAGCTGCGCGAAGTGGCTGGTGCGCTCAATCATCTCGCTACCCGGATCCAGGTACTTCTGGTCCAGGAACGCGAGCAGGTGGCCGATCTGTCGCACCAGCTGCGTACACCGCTGACCGCGTTGCGCCTGGAGGCGGAGTCGTTGCGTGACCCGGACGACGCCGCCCGGATCACCGCAGCCGCGGACGGCCTCGAACGGGCGGTCACCGGGCTGATCCGGCAGGCACGGTGGCGCCACTCACCGGCGGCGGCGCCGGCCACCTCGGACGCGGCGGCGATCGTCGCCGACCGGGTCGCGTTCTGGTCGGTGCTGGCCGAGGACACGGGCCGGGCCGTCACCCTCGACCTGGCTGCCGGCCCGATCCCGGTCGGTGTGGCCGCGGACAACCTGACGGCGGCCGTGGACGCCCTGCTCGGCAACGTCTTCGCCCACACGCCGGACGGCACGCCGTTCGCCGTCCGGCTCGCTCAAGACGCGGGGGAGGTGATCCTCACGGTTGCCGACGAAGGGCCGGGTATGCCGATCGGGGCGGTGCGGCGGGGCGCCAGCGCGGCCGGGTCGACCGGCCTCGGCCTGGACATCGCCCGGCGTGCCGCGCAGGCCGGCGGTGGTCGCCTGGAGCTGCGGACCGGCCCGGGCGGCGGGGCACAGGTGCTGCTTCGGCTCGGGCCACCGACGTCGACCCGGGAGGCAGAGGCGCCGCGCCCCCGGGATGCATAGGCGCCGCGCCCCCGGGTAGCTGCCAGTCATGGCGCGGTATACGAAACCCGAGCTCAGAGAGCAGATCAAGGAAGAAGTCAAGGCTTCCGACAAGGGCGGCAAGCCGGGGCAGTGGTCGGCGCGCAAGTCACAGCTGGTCACCCAGGAGTACAAAAAGCGCGGCGGGGGATTCCTGGGCGAAAAGGACGAGCGGCAGAAGTCACTGCAGCGCTGGGGCAACGAGAAGTGGCAGACGAAAGAGGGCGACACCCGTGCACGCAAGGGCGGCACGACGAGTCGTTACCTGCCCAAGAAGGCCTGGGACGAGATGTCGGAGAGCCAGAAGCGCGCGACCGACACCAAGAAGCGCGAAGCGTCCCGATCCGGCAAGCAGTACGTCGCCAACACCGGGCCGGCCAAACGAGCGCGTCGAGATGCCACCACGGCCGGCCGGATGTCGGAGATGTCGGTCGCCGAGGCCGCCAAGCTGGTTCGCGGCCTCGACACGCGACAACTCAGGACCGCCCTGCGTAACGAGCACGCCGGCAAGGACCGCAAGACGCTCGTCCAGCGGCTGGAGGCAGAACTCAACCGGCGCGGCTGACAGGCTTAACCTGGCCTTAGCGTCCCGACAGCGCGGTGCTATCCCGCTCCGACCGATCCTCAGAGTCGACAACCGAGGAGAGGTGGACACCACGATGAAGCGCACCAATTTGCTTCTGGCGACGGTAGGCGGGTCGGCGGTGCTGGCGGTGGCCGGCGTCGCGCTGGGCGTCAACGCCGCGAACGACACGCGGGTGGGCGGCACGGCACTCGCCGCGGTAACCGCCGACCCGACGGCCACGGACGCCAGCACCGCCACCGCCACGCCGGGAGCCAGCGGTACGCCGTCGAGCAGCACCCCGTCGAGCGGTACGCCGTCGAGCGGCACCCCGTCGGCCGGCACGCCGTCAGCCGGCACCGCGCCGGCGGGCAGCGCGGTCGATGAGAAGCGTGCCGGTGAGATCGCGCTGGCCAAGACCGGTGGCGGCCGGATCGTCGAGGTCGAGGCCGAGCAGGAACACGGCCGACCGGTGTGGAGTATCGAGATCGTCGCGGGTGACACCGAGCACGAGGTGGACGTCGACCGGGACAACGGCTCGGTGATCAAGGCCGAACAGGAACCGGTCGACGACGACGGTGACGACGACAACGATGACGACGACAAGGACGACCAGTCCGACGACGACGATGACGACCGCTCCAGCGACGACGACTGACAATTGTTCGACGGCGGACAACACGTCGACGACCGGCAACAATCAGCGGCGCTCCGACCGGATCCCACGATCCCGGTCGGGGCGCCGCTTCTTGCGGCCGAGCGCTGACCACGACGTGCATCGGGTCGGACAGCTCAGCGAGTAGGCTTGATCGATGTCAAAATCGGAGTCCCCGCTGTACGTGGTCGCCGACGTGCATGGTCACCGGTCCGAGTTGCGGACGGCGCTTCTCGACGAGGGGCTCGTCGACCCCGCGGGGCAGTGGTCCGGGGGAGACGCCAGGCTGTGGCTACTGGGTGACTACGTCGATCGTGGCCCGGACGGCGTCGGCGTCATCGATGACATTCGACAACTTGCCGCGTCGGCTGAGATCACGGGCGGCGAGGTGCGCGCACTCCTGGGCAACCATGAGGTGCAACTGCTCGCCGCGCACCGGTTCGGCACCGCCCCGATCCCCGGGTGGGATGAGCCCGGCGGCTTTCGAGGTGGTTGGGCGCGGTTCGGTGGGCGTGAGGACGACCTGCGCCGGCTGACCCCTGAGCACGTCGCCTGGATCATGAGCCTGCCGGCGGTCGCGGTGGTCGACCGGTACCTACTCGTCCACTCCGACACCGATCGGTACCTGGAGTTCGGGCAGACCATTGGTGCCGTCAACGCGGCAGTGGCCACGGCGATGATCTCTTTGGACACCTCCGACTGGCTGAAGTTCTGCGGGCGGATGAGCGATCGGAGCGCGTTTCGGGAGGCCGAGTCGGCGCGTCCGGACGATGTGGTGTCGGCGATGCTGGGCACGCTCGGTGGCGAGCTGCTTGTGCACGGGCACAGCACGCTCACCAAGTATTTCGGTGTGCCGCCGCAGGATGTCCGGGAAGCGCTGTGGTACGCCGACGGTCGGGTCGTCGCCGTCGACGGCGGGGTGTACGAGGGTGGCCGCATCCTGCTCACCCGGCTGGTCTGAATACGCCGCATCGCCGAGATACCCGAATGCCGGCCAGCACCCGGGAGGTTACTGGCGAACCGAACACGATCTCCACCGCGACATCGCCGCAGCACTCAGCTTCCCGGACTACTACGGACGCAACCTCGATGCCCTCAACGACTGCATGCGCGACGTGGTGAGCCAGGACTACGGGTGGGCACCGAGCACAACCGGCCTTGCTCTGGTTTTCACTGACTACGACGCCTTCGCTGCCCATTGCTCTCGCGCAGCCCAGGTCGTGCTCGACATCATGGCTGACCACTCCCGCAGCGCCGCTCTCTTCGGCCGTCGCCTCATGTGCCTGGTGCAGAGCAACGACCCACACATCAGATTCGCGCCCGTCGGCGCCACACCCGTTTTGTGGAACGACGCCGAGTGGCTCGACTCCAAGCGCAGCCCCAACTCATCCGCAGCCCCAGAAAACCCTTGAAACACGGCCTAGAGCCTGTTCCATAAGGACCGGCCGGCCTGCGGCGGGCCCGGACCGCCGCCCGGACTCCGCCTCGGCTCGACCGCCCTTATGAAACAGGCCCTAGTGCCGCCGCCCGTCACGGTATCTACCGGGACGGGCGGCGACATCGGGTACGAGACGACTCTCAGATGCCGACTCGTTGCTCCTGCACCGTCGGCTGTTCCTGGTCGAACTGCGTGCGGTACAGCTCCTGGTAACGGCCGCCCGCGGCGAGCAGGTCGCCGTGTCGCCCGCGTTCGACGATGCGACCGTCCTCGACGACGAGGATCTGATCCGCCGCCCGGATCGTGGAGAGCCGGTGCGCGATGACCACGCTCGTCCGACCGGTCAGGGCTTCGGCGAGGGCCTCCTGAACCGCCGCCTCCGAGGTGGAGTCGAGATGCGCGGTGGCCTCGTCGAGGATGACCACGCGCGGACGGGCCAGCAGCAGCCGCGCGATGGTGAGCCGCTGCCGTTCCCCGCCCGACAGGCGGTATCCGCGTTCACCGACGACAGTGTCGAGTCCGTCCGGCAGGGAGCGGATCAGGCCGTCCAGCCGGGCCCGCCGGAGCACCTCCCACATCTCGTCCTCGGTCGCGTCCGGCTGAGCGAACGCCAGGTTGGCGCGGACGCTCTCGTGGAAGAGGTGCCCGTCCTGGGTCACCACGCCCAGCGCGGTCCGGATCGACTCGGCCGACAGATCGCGTACGTCGATGTCTGCGAGCTTCACCGCGCCGTCCTCGACGTCGTACAGGCGTGGCACGAGCTGCGCGATCGTCGACTTGCCCGCCCCGGACGAGCCGACGAGGGCGACCATCTGCCCCGCTTCGGCGCGGAACGACACGCCGTGCAGCACCTCATCGCCGCCGCGCGTATCGAGCTTCGCCACATCCTCGAGAGACGCGAGCGACACCTTGTCCGCCGACGGGTAGCCGAACCGTATCCCGTCGAACTCGACCGCGACCGGCCCCTCGGGAAGCGGGCGGGCGTTGGACCTGTCGAGGATCAGCGGCTTGAGGTCGAGGACCTCGAACACCCGCTCGAAACTCACCAACGCGCTCATCACCTCGACCCGGGCGCTGGCCAGCGATGTCAGCGGCGCGTAGAGCCGCGACAGGAGCAGCGCGAGGGCGACCACGGTCCCGGCGTCGAGGCTGCCCCGTAGGGCGTAGATACCGCCCAACCCGTAGACCAGGGCCAGCGCCAGTGAGCCGACCACGGTGAGCGCGGTGATGAAGACCCACTGGAGCATCGCGGCTCGGATGCCGATGTCGCGTACCCGTCGTGCCCGCGCCGCGAACTCGGCGGACTCCTCGGCCGGACGCCCGTACAGCTTGACCAGGGTCGCGCCGGGTGCGGAGAAGCGCTCTGTCATCCGGGTGCTCATGGCCGCGTTGTGCTCGGCCGCCTCACGCTGCAACCGGGCGAGCTTCGAACCCATCCGCCGGGCCGGGAGGACGAAGATGGGCAGCAGGACGAGCGCCAGCAGCGTGATCTGCCAGGAGAAGGTGAGCATCACGGCCAACGTCAGGATCAACGTGACCGCGTTGCCCACCACACTCGACAGGGTGTCGCTGAAGGCCCGCTGTGCGCCGATCACGTCGTTGTTCAGGCGGCTGACCAGCGCACCCGTGCGGGTCCGGGTGAAGAACGCCACCGGCATCCGCTGAACGTGGTCGAAGACCGCCGTCCGCAGCTGGACGATCAGCCCCTCACCGATGCTCGCGGAGAGGAACCGCGTCACCAGACCCAGGCCGGCCTCGGCAAGGGCGATCAGGGCGATCAGCACCGCCAACCGGATCACGACGCCGCTGGCGGCGCCGTCGACGATCGCATCGACCACCCGACCCGCGAGTACGGGCGCCGCAACCGTGAGAACCGCGGTCACCACGCTCAGCAGAAGGAACCTGATGAGCAACGTCCGGTGTGGTCGCGCGAACTGCGCGATGCGCCTCAAGGTGGCCCGTGACAGTGGTCGCTCGTCCTGCGCGTTCATCGCGTGGTGCAGAGACATCCACGCGGTAACTTCCATGCTCATGCCGTACCTCCGATACCGGAGGCTAGGACCTCACCCGAGCTTGAGGTCAAGTCACCGCGCCGGAATGCCGCATCCGTCAGATGGCTTCCATGATCGACGGAAGACCTAGCTGCTGCGTTTGCTGGCGTCGAGGGCCGCCTGTTCCACTCGCTGGCGGTAGTCCAGCCACCAAGGCTCATCAGCGGGGGGCAGGTTGTCGTTCCTGGGCAGCAGCCCGGCCGCGCCGTCGATGAGTTCGCGCACGATGTCAGCGTGGCCGGCATGCCGTTGTGTCTCCGCGATGACGTGGACCAGGACGTGGTGCAACGTGACCGCCGCATCGCCCCACCACGGCACGCGGCCGACGTCGTCCAGCGCCAGGGCTTCAATGGTGGTGTCGGCGTGGGCGATCGCGCGACGGTACAGCGCGACGATCTCCTCGCGGGTTTCCTCCGCGGTCGCCCACATGTCGGCATTGGTCTCCGCCCCGTCGCCGACATACGGCAGCTCCTGCTCGAACGGTCGGCCGAACACGACGCCGAAGTAGAGGATCTCCATGGCCGCCGAGTGCTTCACCAGACCGAGCAAATTGGTCGCGGTCCGGGTCAACGGACGCCGAATGTCGTACTCGCTGAGCCCGTCGAGCTTCCACAGCAGCGCGTCGCGGCCGCCCGTCAAGTAACTGCGCAGGTCCGCCTTCATCGCGGCACTATGGCATTCGGTTGGGTGTCGGCGCTGCCCCGGACGATCCACGGGGCGGCTCGTCGGCCCGACAAAGGTGATCGCCTCGCTGGTGTGTCTATCTGCGTCGGTGGTAGTGGTTGCGGCGGGGGAGTTGTTCGGGGTCGAGCCAGGCGGGTGGGATGAATTCCGGGTGGCCGTTGCCGCCTAGCTGGACGGTCCAGTCGCTGTGGTGGAGGTGTCGGTGGTGGTGGCCGCAGAGCAGGACGGCGTTCGCCAGACACGTTGGACCGCCTTCGGCCCAGTGGTGGATGTGGTGGGCGTCGCACCAGCGGGGTGGGCGGTCGCAGCCGGGGAAGGCGCAGCCGCGGTCGCGCAGGACCAGGGCGCGCCGTAGCGGGCCGGTGATGAGCCGTCGTTGTCGGCCCACGTCGAGTGGTTGGCCAGTTCCGGCGAGGACGGCGGGCAGGATGGTGGCGTCGCAGGCGAGGCGGCGCACGGTTTCCGGGGTGAGTTGAAGACCGGTGTCGAGGGTGCCCGCGCCGAGTGGGAGGCCGGTGTCCAGGCTGCCGCTCTGCAGTTGCCGGGCGAGGCTGTCGTAGCTGGTGGTGACGACGATCTGGGCGGGGCCGCCGCCGTGTTCGGGTAGCTCGCTGGTGCGCAGCGCGAGTCGGAACACGTCGCTGAGGGCATCATGGCGGCGTTGCCCCGGGGAACGCTGATCGTCTGGACCGCTTGGCGCGGTCAGCGGGTCGATGGCGGCACGCAACAGGCCGGCGGTCTCCGCGTCGAGGGTGCCGCTGAGCCGCAAACGACCACCGGTCTGCTCGGACAGGGTGAGGTGCCGGTCGCGGGCAGCCCGCAGGGCTTCGGCGTCCAGTGCTGCCGCAGCGGCGGCGTCGGCGATGTCGGGGGCGACGTGGTCGAGGATGCGGGTGCTGAGTTTGCGCAGGAGGGCGGGGTCGAACTGCCCGGCCCAGTCGACCAGCACACCGATGGCTTTGTCGGCGGCCTCCGCGCCGGCCGACATGTGCACGGTGGTGACGGTGTCGGCGATGACCCGAGCCTGGTCGAGAGTGATGTCGGCGCTGGCCAGTGCGTGTCGTACCCCTGGGTTGCCAATGTCGAGCGCGGCGGCGAGGTCGACGAGCCGGCGGGCGGTGGGGACGGTGAGGCGGAGCCGGTCGCGCAGCCAGACCGCAGTGCTGGAGGCGCCCTGTGCGCGGGCGGTGCCGCGGGCGTCGAGCTCGCGGATCAGGGCGAGTTTTACGGCGGCGAGGCGTTGCTCCAGGCGGTGCGCGGCGTCGAGCGCGGCGATCAGCTCGTGCTCGGCCAGGGCCCAGGCGGCGGCATTGACGCAGGCGGCGACGGCGTCGTCTGCCTGCGCCAACTCCTCAACCATGACCCGAGATTAGAACAGGTGTACGACAGGAAGTTCGGCCGACAGGTATCTTCAGCGACGCCAGAACTGGCGTGGCGCGAAGCCCTCACGTCGCAGCCAATGCTCGGTGTAGACAATCCGCTCCGCTTCGATGACCACGAGGGTGTCCTCGGGCGGCTCGGACAGCAGTCGTCCCCGCTCGGCGTGCTCGTTCTCCCAGCGGAACGCCGCCCAGTAGTGCGCGTGGTCCGGCTGCTGCGGGTCAAGCACCCTGGCCGTTCCGAACAGTTGGGCGCCGCGGCTGCTGGCCAGCCCGACCAGCGGCGCGAAGATGCCGACGGACACTCGTGCGTCGGCGGCGATGTTGCGCATCTTCGGCGAGCGTGGCGCGGCGGTGAAGAGCACCGCGAAGCCGAGCGGGTAGTACCGCACCGGTGTGGCCAGCGGCCCGTCCGGACCCGTGGTCGCGAGCACGCACATGTTCTGCGACGACAGTAGGTTGAGAATGCGCTCGTCAAGTCGTTCACGATCGAGCCGCTTCGTCGGCGTGGGCCCGGACAGCCACGGATTCGTCAACGGCATTCGATGGCCTCGATCATGGCGAGCACCCTACCCGGGTAGCCTGCCACCAAGATCGGCAGAACGCCCCCGGCCCGGCGGGGCGGGGGAAGGTGGGGTCGAGGCCCGCGTGCGAGGCGGTGCGGTTGACGGCACGCGCAGCGCCGGCAGGTACGCGGCCAGCACGTTGCCCGGCTTGGTGCTCGTGTACGCCTCGACGGTCACAGGCCGGCGTGCATGGTCAGGCTCTGCCGCAGGTGGAGCTTGGGCCTGGACCCGACGACCGAGCCGACGACCTCGCCCCCACGGAACACCAGCAGCGTCGGCAGGGACATGACTCGGTAGCGCCGCGTGGCCTGCGGATTGTCGTCGGAGTTGAGCTTGGCGATGACCATCCGGTCGCCGAACTCCTGTGCCAGCTCGACGAGGCTCTTCTCGATCATCTTGCACGGCGGGCACCACTCCGCCCAGAAATCGACCACGACGGGCCGGTCGCTGGCCAGCACCAGCTCGGCGAACGTGTCGTCGGTGACGGTGATCAGGGAGCTGACGCTCGTTTCCTGGGGCATGTTTCCTCCCGGTGCGCGATGGCGTGGGTGAGCTGGGTGTGCAACTGCTGACGGACCGCTCCGAGCCGATCGAGGTAGTCGTCGACCTCGGCGAGCTTGCGTCGCAGCACCAGCACGGAATCCGGACAGACGTCACCGGACGCATTGCCCGCTCGCATGCAGGCGACGAACGGGCGGACGTCGTCGAGGCCGAAGCCGACGTCGAGCAGCGCCCGGATCTCCCGGACGACCCGCAGCTCCGCCTCGTCGTAGACGCGGTAGCCGTTCGCCGAGCGCTGTGGGTGTACCAACCCGCGGGCTTCGTAGTAGCGCAGCGTTCGGGTGCTCGTGCCGGCCCGTTCCGCCAGCTCGCCGATCAGCATCAGACCTCCTCGACCAGCCTGTCGCGACCAGGCTAAACCTTGTCGTCAGCGTCAAGGCAAGGCTGCTCCCGGCCCCGCGCACAGCTCAGGGCGCCGCGAGGCGGCGCCCTGAGCGTCTGCGGGTTTCGGACTAGCCGATGCGGAACTGTTGACCGTAGACGGCGAACGCCAGCGGGGTGTTCAGGTTGAAGTTGCCGTTGTTGAGGAACACCCGCTGGGCCGTGTCGACGCGGGAGGTGTCCGAGTGGGCCGCCTCCTTCTTCATCTCGATGACCCGCTCGTCGAGGAAGGCGTTGAGCCAGGTCCGCTCGTCGCCACCCTGCGCTGGGGGCTTCGCTCGAGCGAGGGCGCGGTTGCGGATCTGGCGCATCCCCTCGTAGCCGTGCATGACCGCCGCGTCGTAGTAGGCGAACTGGCCGAGCGCCCGGACCTGGTCGTTCTTGCCGTCGCGTACCGATGGGTTGAAGTAGACCCGGTCCCGCTCGGACTCCTGCGCGGCCCGGAACGCCGAGTCGTTGGCCGCGGTCCGCCAGTCGCGGGGGAAGTTGGGGTCGAGGCCCGCGTGCGAGGGGGTGCCGTTGACGGCCCGCAGCGCCGGCAGGTACGCGGCCAGCACGTTGCCCGGCTTGCTCTGCGTGTACGCCTCGACCAGTTCGAGCATGTCACCCGTGCCGGAGCAGAAACCGATGATGCCGGCGGTGTAGCCCCGACCGTCGCCGATGTCCTCGATGTAGGAGAACTGCGCGCGCCAGTCGAGCGACGAGTTCTCCGCAGCCGAGACGAGCTGCATGGCGACGTCCTTCTTCGCCGGGTCGTCGAGGTTGGTCCCGGTCGGAGTGGTCGGCGTGGGGGTGGGGGTGCCACCGCCGGGCAGCGTCCACCGCTGGTTGGTGGTGCCCCCGCAGGTCCAGATCTGCAACCGGGCGCCGTTCGCGGTGCTCCGGTCGGTGACGTCGAGACACTTGCCGGAGCCGGTGTTGACGAGCGCGCCGTTGCTGGCGGTCCACTTCTGCGCGGCGGTGTTGTTGCAGTCGTACAGCTGCACCTTTGCCCCGTTGGTGGTCGACGCGGCAGTGACGTCGAGGCACTTGCCGAGCGCGCGGATCGAGGCGTCGGTGTTACCGACCGTCCACGTCTGGGCAGCGCTGCCGTTGCAGTCGTAGAGCAGGACCGGCGTGCCGTTGGCCGGGTTGGCGCCAGCGACGTCGATACACTTGCCGCCGAGGCCGGTGATCGGACCGGCTGTCGCGGCGCTCGCCGACGGCAGGCCGTAGCCGACAGCGGCCACGCCGATCAGCAGGGTGCCCACTACGTAGGCGGCTGTTCTCTTGTGAACCATGGTGTTCCTCGGGGAAGGGGCGGCATGCCGCCGGCCGGTCGGTGGCCCGGCGCGGCGGTTCAGCCCCGGCGGGCACCGCGAGCATCAGGAAACTGTATTAACAAATACCAGTACGTCGATATGTCGTCAAACGGTGACCGCGAGGCGTGACGAAGCCTGTTCACCTCGTCGTTGGCGAGGCGTGCGGAAGGGTGGCTATCGTCGGGCGGCAACGAATCAGCGGGCCGGTCCAGCGGAACCAGCGCCGCCCGACGGACAGAGAATGGTCATGGAGTCGAGTCTGCGTGCCCGGGTGCGAGCCGGTGATCCCGGCGCGTTCGCCGAGCTCTTCGACCATTACGCGCGTTCGGTGTACAACCACGCGTTCCGGCTGACCGCCGACTGGGCCGCGGCCGAGGACGTCATGGCCGCCACCTACCTGCAGGCCTGGCGCTCCCGGGAGCGGGTCAGCGAGGAGGGCGGGTCGCTGCGGCCCTGGCTGCTCGGCATCGCCACCAACGAGGCCCGCAACCACACCCGCAGCAACCGCCGGTACCGCAGGGTGGCCGCCGCGCTGCTCGCCGCCGACGTCACCCTGCCCGATCATGCCGACGAGGTCGCCGGGCGGCTTGACGACAGCCGACGCATCGCCGCCGCGATCGACGCGTTGACCCGGCTGCGCCGGCCCGAGCGCGAGGTGCTGACCCTGTGCCTGTGGGAGGGCCTGGACTACGAGTCCGCAGCCGAGGCGCTGGGCGTTCCGGTCGGCACGGTCCGGTCCCGGCTGTCGCGTGCCCGCGCCCGGCTCCGTACCCTCGTCGACGCCCCGCCGCGCGCCTCGCGGCCGCCGGTCGTGGACGCCTCGCTCGTGCGGGAGGGCAGCCAGTGAGCACGCCGGACCCGGCCGAGTGGTCGGACCTCGCCCCGCATCCCGGTGACCACAACCTGCCGGCGGGCCGGCACGAGCTGCACCGGAGCCGCCTGCTGGCGGCGATCGCGCAGGAGACGCGTACCCGAAAACCAGCCCGCGCTCCTCTGCGGCCCGCACTCGCGGCGGCGGCGCTGGTCCTGGTCGTGGTTGGGGTCGGTGCCGGGCTCGCCACGACGTCCGGCGACGAACCGTCGGCCGCGCTTCCGTCACCCGCCGCGAGCAGTCCGACCGCGCTTCCGTCACCCGATGCGAGCAGCCCGGCCGCGCGGTCCGCGCCGCCGGACGCGGTCGGCAAGATCCGTGCGTACGGCACGGTGCGCCAACTCACCGACACGGCCGACCTGGTGGTCCGCGGGGAGGTGGTGTCGGTGGCCGATGGGCGGGCCGTCTACCGGGTGGCCGAGGTGCTCTACCGCGCGCCGGACGCCCCGCTGTCCACCGAGATCACACTGCTGGCGGAGTCGGCCGGGAGGCCCGGCCAGCCGACCGTCCTCTACCTGGCTCTCAGTGACCCGGAGGTGCGCGGCTACGCCCCGCTCAGCGGTGACTTCGGGATCTTCGACGTCGCCGGGGACAGGGCCACCAGCCGGTCGCCGATCAGGTCGGTGACCGGGCTGCGCACCGAGGACGCCACCTTGGCGGGTCGTGCGTTCGTGACCACCCTGCCGGAGCTTCGTCAGGTCGCGCGGGAGCGGGGCTGAAGCCCGGAAAAAAAAGATGGAACTCGGTGCCCGGACCGCACAGATAGATGGCGTAAGCAGTGCCACGTTCCGGGCGCGACGACCCGGGGCGGCACCGAGACGCAAGGAGCGTTCCATGGCAGTCGACCTCCGCCGTACCCGGCCTCTGTGGGCCACGGCCGCCGCCGTGCTCGCCGCGGCGGCGTTGTCCGCCTGCGGCAGCGGTGGCGCCGCCGACCCGGTCGCCGCACCCACCACGAGCAGCGCCGCCACGCCGACCGCCGCCACGCCGACCGCCGCCACGCCGACCGCCGTCGCGCCCCCGCCGATCAAGGGCAAGCTGCGCGGGTACGGCACTGTGCAGCAGCTCAGCGAAACCGCGGACCTGGTCGTACGCGGAGAGGTCGAGGCGGCCGGGCTCCGGGTCGACGAGGTGCTGCACGCGGCGACCGGATCGCCCGTGCGGGCCGGGGCGCGGATCACGCTCGCCCCGCTGCTGCCCGCCGGTGCGCCGGAAGTGGCGCACATGTCCAAGCTCGAGACGGGCCAGGTCGTGGTGCTCTACCTCTCCCAGGACCCGGTGGCCCCGGTGTTCCGGACGCTCAGTGGCGACTTCGGCGTGTTCGACGTGACCGGATCCGGCGACGACGCGGTCGCGGCGACGCGTTCGCAGGCGATGGCCGTCAGTGGCCTGCTCGCCGAGGACCCGGCCGCGTCCGGCCACGGTTTCCGCACCACCCTCGGCCAGTTGCGCGCCGTCGCCGCCCAGGTCAAGTAGCACCGCGGGACCGCGGACGGCACCCGGCCCGGGTGCCGTCCGCGTGGTCAGTGCTCCCGGTAGGTGGCCTGGTCGAAGTCGGCGTACACGCCGTCGCCGCCGAGATCCTGCACCCACAGGCCGACGAACGCCCCGGTGAAGCCCCAGGCCGCCGGTTCGCCATCGATGATCAGCGCGGCGTGTTCGTCGGACAGGATGGTCGCGTCCAGGTCGACCGGTAGCCGCTGCCAACCGGCGCCGAGGTCGTACTCGAAGCGCACCACCGGCCCGTCGAACACGGCCCGCAGACCAACCCGTGTGACCCCGCTGACGTCCACGCTCAGATCGGGGTACGGGGTGCGCCGCCCGTTGTCGGAGCTGAGCAGCTCCAGCACCGTCCGCCCGTCGTCGGCGCGGGTCAGGTAGAGGTGGTGCCAGTTGAGGGTGTTGTAGTAGGCGGTGATCCCGGCGAGCTGACGGTGGTCGACCGGGTCGAACTCCACCACGGTCTCCAGCGAGCAGTGCGTCGCGCCGACGCGCCGCGCGACCAGGCTGGGGGCCTGTCGACCGACCGGTGACTGCCCGCCGTGGACGCGCAGGTGCGATGGACGGGACCGCAGGTCGATCCAGTCCGGGGTGGCCGGCCGGCGCAGCGTCGACCAACACAGACCCAGCTCGGCGGCGTCGAAGTCGTCGGTGGCGGGCTCCGCCGGCCACGGGTGCGCGGGCAGGGCGGGTGCGACCACCTCGTCTGCTGGCACCCCTCCGGCGATCCGGGGCCAGCCGTCCGACGGCCACTCGACCCGCTGGATCGCGGTTTCCCGGCCCAGCACGCAACTGCCCAGCGGGGAGTAGGGGCGGCCCACCAGGTGGGCCAGGTACCACTCGCCGTCCGGGGTACGAACCAGGCTGCCGTGGCCGGCCTTCTGCAAGCGCAGGTCGGGCCGGCCGACGGAGCTGAGCAGCGGCCCGTCCGGGTCCACCTCGTACGGCCCGAAGAGCTCCCGGGACCGCGCCACGGTGACCTGGTGCTCCCAACTGGTGCCGCCCTCGGCGGTGATCAGCCAGTACCAGCCGTCGTGGCGGTACAGGTGCGGGCCCTCGGTGACCCCGACCGGCGTACCGGTGAACAGGATGCGGGGCCGGCCGACCAGGCGGCGCGCGGCCCGGTCGTACTGCTGGATCTCGATGCCGCCGAAGCGGTCCCGGCCGGGTCGCCAGTCGGCGCTCATGCTCAGCAGCCAACTCGTGCCGTCGTCGTCGTGGAACAGGGCGGCATCGAACCCGCGCCCGTGCAGTTTCACCGGATCCGACCAGGGGCCGGCGATGTCCTCGGCGGTGACCAGGAAGTTCTGGGGGTCCCAGTAGCCGCTGGCGAAGCTGGCCACGTCGCTGTAGACGAGGTGGAACTGACCGTCGTGGTAGGTCAGGTCGGGTGCCCACACCCCGTTGGAATCGCCGCAGCCGCGCAGGTCGAGCAGGCGGCGGTCGGTGATGATCCCGCCCAGGGCGCGCCAGTCCACGAGATCTCGCGAGTGGTGTACGCGCACCCCCGGGTACCACTCGAAGGTCGAGGTGGCCAGGTAGTAGTCGTCGCCGACGCGCAGGATCGACGGATCCGGGTGGAACCCGGCGAGGACGGGATTGCGGATCGACCGGGCAGCGGTCGCCACGTTAGCGATGTCGGTCGACACGAGGGCTCCTCTGTGCGGCGTACTGGAATTTCCGGAAAATCGCGGTCCAGGATCACTGGAAGCGCTGCCTACGCTAGCCGGTCCTTTCGCAATAGGACAGAGGTATTGACCGTGGCGGCGGCAGCTCGTAGCGTGCCGGCCATCGATCGGTATTACCGGCTACGCATTGAAAGTTCCGGAGATCCACGTTGGCGCCCTGCCGGCTCTACCGGCGTGCAGGCCCGAAGCTTCCAGCAGGACGAAGGGGGGACCGTGGGCGCCGAGAACGGCCGAAACGTCACCATCGCCATGATCGCGCGGCTGGCCGGTGTCTCCGTGCCCACGGTTTCCCGGGTCATCAATGGCCGCTCCGACGTCGCGCCCGACACCCGGGAACGCGTCGAGGCCCTGCTCAACCGGCACGGCTACCGCCGGCGGTCACCGGCCCGGCGCACCGACGCCGCCCTCATCGACCTGGTCTTCAACGACCTGGACAGCCCCTGGGCCGTGGAGATCATCCGCGGGGTGGAGGACGTCGGACAGACCAGCGGCGTCGGCACCGTCGTATCGGCCATCCACTGGCGCATCTCCTCGGCCAAACAGTGGCTCGACAACATGCGTACGCGCTCCACAGAGGGCGTCATCTTCGTGACCTCGATGGTGAACCCGCCGTTGCAGGCCGAGCTGCGCCGGCTCCACCTGCCGGTGGTCATCATCGACCCTGCCGGCGTCGACCCGCAGGAATCACCCACCATCGGCGCCACCAACTGGGCGGGCAGCCTGAGCGCCAACCAGTACCTGATCAGCCTCGGCCACCGCCGCATCGGCTTCATCGCCGGCCCACCGCACCTGATGTGCAGCCGGGCCCGGATGGACGGCTACCGGGCTGCCCTCGGCGCTGCCGACATCCCCGTCGACGACACCCTCATCCGCCCCGGCAACTTCTATCACGAGGCCGGTTTCAGCGCGGGTCTGCAACTGCTGGGCCTGCCCGACCCGCCCACCGCCATCTTCGCCTCCAGCGACCAGATGGCGCTCGGCGTCTACGAGGCGGTCCGTAAACGCGGCCTACGGGTGCCCGACGACATCAGCGTGGTCGGCTTCGACGACCTGCCGGAGGTCCGGTGGTGCTCCCCGCCGCTGACCACCGTCCGACAACCCCTGGCCGAGATGGGCATGTTGGCCGCACGGACCGTGTTGCGCCTCGCCGGCGGCGAGAAGACCGAAAGCCCTCGGGTCGAGCTGGCCACCGAGCTCATCGTGCGCGACAGTGCCGCGCCACCACGGCGAGCGGCAGCGTCCTGACCGTCGTCAGGCCGCGCGGAGGGCGTCGTCGACGCCCGTCTCCCGGCGGCCGAGGTGCGCCGGGTCCCGACCGGAGAGCAGGTCCAGCGCGGCCTTCAGGCAGGCGCCGTTCTCGCGGGAGGAGCTGATCCGCCACGTCTGGGCGTAGCGCTTCGCGGTCTCGTCACCCACCCCGGTGGCATCGATGCCGAGACCTCTGCACAGTGCCACGGCGCGGGGGAGGTGGAAGGACTGGGTCACCACCGTCGCGCGCCGCACCCCGAAGATGCGCTCGGCCCGCGCACACGAGTCGTACGTGTCGAAACCGGCGTAATCGAGCACCACCTTGCGCGCCGGTACGCCCCGGTCGACCAGCCAGCCCAGCATCGCGGCGGGCTCGTTGTAGTCCGCGTTCATGTTGTCACCGGACACCAGGATCGCCCGCACCTTGCCGCCCACGAACAGCCGTCGCGCGATCTCCAGCCGGGCGGCGAGGAACGGCGACGGGCTGCCGTCCGCGTCCACCTTGGTCCCGAGCACCAGGGCGACCGGCGCATCCGGCACGGAAGCCTCGCTGTAGATGTGGCCGTCCGCGGCGTCGCGGATCCACCGCACGCTGGCCAACGTGCCGCCGGTCAGCAGCACCGCACCAACCACCAGAGCGACGAGCGTGCGGCGAACGAACGGCCGGCGCTGCGCGTACCACCGCCTGAGCGCACCGAATCGTCCCCGCATGACGTTAGGTTATGCGGCTCGCGTTCGTGCAATCGCCGCCCCCCGGGCTACCTCTGGCTCGGCGGCTCGTACCGGTCGACGTAATCGCGGAACCAGTTGAGCGTGAAGCGGTGCGCCGCGATGCCGTAGTCGAGCGTTGCGCGCTGATGGGTGGCGAGGTCGCGGTGCTCCGCGGAGATGTCCAGGTTGTTGAGGTGCTTGTCAAGGGTCGAGAGTCCGGCGAGGTCGACCTCGATGCGCGCCGTGATTCGGCGCAGCACCGGTACGCGTTCGACTGGCTCCAGGAGGCCGAGGAAGTAGAGCCTGGACAGCGCAGCGGTTTCCAGACTGGACCCAGTCAGCTCCTCTGTCATCCATGTGTGGAACGCCTGGCGACCAGCGTCGGTGACGCGGTACACCTTCCGCCCCCGGCCCCCGGCTTCGATGCTGGCGACCTCGATGAGCCCTCGTGCGAGCAGGGTGTCCAGCGCCCGCTTGATGCTGCCCGAGCTGGCGCTGTAGAAGTGTGCGACGCCGGCCTCGAATCCTTTGATGAGGTCGTAGAAGCTCTGCTGGGCGATCAGGAGCAGACCGAGGATCACATGGGCCATTGGCCGAGTCTAAGCCGTTGCCTCTCATAGACATATCTAGTAGACATGTCAGTGATCGGCTCGGGGAGATGGGGACAGGGAGCATTCACGTGACATTGCCGCTTGCCACGACCCCGGCTCCTGACAATCACGTGCCCGCCGACGTCGACGCGCGGCTGACAGGCCTGCTGGAGAACCTCGTCGCGCGACGCGGTATACACCATGTCAACCTCGCCCTCAGCAGCGGCGACGGGAAGCGGCGCTGGTCCGCTGCCTCTGGCCCTGCCGCTGCCGACGATCACCCGCTGCGTCCCGATACCCCGTTCTTCATCGCGAGTGTCACCAAGCGTTTCATCATCGCGCTGGTGCTGCAGGCATACGAGCGCGGCGAGCTCGACTTGGCCGTGGCGATCGACCGCTATCTACCAGCGGAGACGATCGCAGGACTCCATGTCCTTCGGGGAATCGACCGGACGTCCGAGATTACGGTGCGTCACCTCGCGAGTCACACGTCCGGGTTGCCCGACCACTTCGAGAAGCGTCGTGCAGGCCTGAGCTTGTATGAGCGGCTTGCCGCCGGTCAGGATCTGGCCTGGACCTTCGACGACACAATGCGGACCACGCGCGAGCAGCAGCGCCCGCACTTCGAGCCGCAGGACCTCAACGCCGCTCGGCAGAAGGCCCGCTACTCCGACACCGGATTTCAGCTTCTCATCCGCATCGTGGAGACGGTGACCGATCGGTCGTTCGCCGAACTGCTGACCGAACGGATCATCGGCCCCCTCGGCCTGACGCACACCTGGCTTCCGGGACATTGCCCGCCGGATCCGGCGACCGCAATGCCGTCGTCCCTCTACGCGAAACGGCGCCGCGTGGAACTGACCTCGATGATCGAATCCTGCAACGATCTGTTCAGCACTACCGGCGATCTCCTCACCTTCCAGCGAGCGCTGCTTGACGGCAAGCTCTTCAGTGACGCCCGCTCACTGGAACTGCTCACCGAGCGGCGCAACCGGCTGCGCAACATCCCCGTCCTCCGGTACGGACTGGGCACCATGTTCTTCACGGTCGGTCGGCTCATGGCGCCGCGGCGCGGCCCGGCCACGCTCGTCGGTCACTCGGGAGCCACCGGAACGTGGCTCTTCCACTGTCCGGAGCTCGACCTGCATTTGGTCGGCACCGTTGACCAGACCAAGGGGCAGGCCATCCCCTTCCGGTTTATGGCACGCTGCCTGAGCGTCTGGCGAACGTGTTGACCGCCGCGGTCGTCACGCTGCTGGCTGCGGCCACTGTGCGTAGGCGCCGTAGTGGCCGCGGCGAGGACGACGACGTGTAGTGCCCCTTGAGATCCTCGATCCGACCATGACATTCTTGTGCGTCGATGACGAGCCGCGCGCGCGGGGCTGATGTCCGTCCAAAGGGCAGCCGGGATCCAGTACGGATCCCGGGGGACGGCGGCACGACCGATGGACCTCCGTGAGCCATCCGTCCACCCATTGCCGCGAAGGAAGCCCAGCCCATGCCCATCCCGAAAAGGCGCGCGTCCCTTCTGGTGAGCCTGCTGCTCGCCGTGACCGCGCTCTCCGGCATCAATCCACCGACCGCCAGCGCCGCCCCCGACCCCGTCACCGTGACCGTGACCGTCAACGCCCGCGCGGGGCTGGCGACCGTGCCCGACACCGCGTTGGGTGTCAACCACGCCATCTGGGACCAGAACCTGGGCACCGCCGAGACGTCGGACCTGCTACGCGACGCTGGCGTGCAGATGATGCGCTACCCCGGCGGCTCCTACGCCGACATCTACCACTGGAAGGACCACACCGCTCCCGGCGGGTACGTCGCGCCGAACACCGACTTCGACACCTTCATGGCGGCCGTCCAGCGGGTCGGCGCCCAACCGATGATCATTGCGAACTACGGCACCGGTACGCCCGCCGAGGCCGCCGACTGGGTGCGCTACGCCAACGTGACCAAGGGCTACGGCGCGAAGTTCTGGACGGTCGGCAACGAGAACTACGGCAACGGGCACTACGGGTCGGCCTGGGAGGCCGACGACCACCCGGACAAGAGCGCGACACAGTACGCGCGGCTGGTCATCGAGTACGCCGACGCGATGAAGGCGGTCGACCCCAGCGTCAAGGTCGGCGCGGTGTTGACGATGCCGGGCAACTGGCCGGACGGGATCACCGCCGGCAGCGACCCGGGCTCGTGGAACCAGACCGTGCTCTCCCTCGCCGGCGGAAAGATCGACTTCGTGGACGTGCACTGGTACCCGGGTGGCACCGCCGCGGAGTCGCTGGCCCGCACCAGCCACATCCCCGACGCGACCTACCTGCTGCGGCAGCAACTCACCCGCTTCGCGGGCCCGAACGCCGCGCGCATCGGCATCAGCTTCACCGAGCTGAACGTCGGCGTCGGCCAGAACACCCAGCCCGGGGCGCTCTTCCTGGCCGACGCGTACAGCGGCCTGCTGGAGAACGGTGTCTTCACCGCCCACTGGTGGAACGTGCACAACGGCATCGGCACCGTGACGCAGGTGGCCGGACAGACCGACTACGGCGACTTCGGGATGCTCTCCAGCGGCACCTGCACCGAGGACGGCTCGGTCTGCGAGCCGCCACTGAACACCCCGTTCGCGCCGTACCACGGGCTGACCATGATGAAGCTGTTCGCCAGGGCCGGCGACCAGTTCATCCGCGCCGGCACCGACGACCCGCTGGTCACCGCACATGCCGTCCGGCGGGGCAACGGTGACCTCGCCGTGCTGCTGGTCAACAAGGACCCGGACGCGGCGCATCAGGTCGCCATCGACTACTCCGGGTTCACACCGTCCGGTGCCGCGCCGACGGTCTCCACCCTCACCAACGGTGCCAGCGGCATCGCCACCAGCCAGTCCGGCACCGCGACGAGCCGGACGCTGCCGGCGTACTCGCTGACCACGCTCGTGCTGCGCGCGGCCGGCGGAACCAGCGGCCGTCCCACGGCGCCGGGCCAGCCCACCGCCAGCGGCGTCACCGACCGCGCCGCGACGATCTCCTGGCCGGCCGCCGCACCGGGCGGCAGCCCGATCGCCAAGTACGAGGTGCACCGGCAGAACGGTGCGGTCAGCGAGCAGCTCGGCGAGACGACGGCCACCTCGTTCACGGTCGGCAACCTGGTGCCGGGCAGCAGATACACCGTCAACGTGCTGGCTCGCGACACTGCCGGCCGGGTGTCCTGGGCGTCACCGCCGCTCACCTTCGCCACCGGCAGCCCTGCCTCCGGCGCGTGCACCGTCCGCTTCACCACCAACAGCGACTGGGGCAACGGCTACATCGGCGGCGTCGAGATCGTCAACAACGGGACCGGCCCGATCAACGGCTGGACCCTCACCTGGACCTGGCCGACCGGCTGGCAGCAGGTGAGCAGCGGGTGGAGCGCCACCTGGGAACAGGTTGGCACCGCCGTGCGGGTCACCCCCACCGACGACAATCGGCAGATCGCCGCCGGTGGCAGCGTGAGCGCCGGATTCGTCGGCGCGTACAGCGGGCCGAACGTGCTGCCCACGACGTTCACCCTCAACGGCACCGTCTGCGCGACCGGCTGACACCACCACCGCGGTCCGGCCGGCCCGTTCACTCGGGCCAGCCGGTCGCACGGTCAACCCATCACCCGGCAGGACGTTATGCTGCGGGATCGACGGGGGAGAGGCAGTCAGTCATGACGCAGTCGGAGTCCGAGGTCGGCCTGCAACCTGACAAGCCGAACGCGGCGAGGATGTTCGACTACTACCTGGGCGGCAAGGACAACTTCGCTGCCGACCGGGCCGCCGCCGAGATGGTGTTGCAGGTGGCGCCATGGATGCCCGAGGCCGCCCGGCAGGGCCGTGACCTGATCGCCCGGACGGTCCGCCACCTCGTGCAGGAGAAGGGCATCCGGCAGATCCTCGATCTCGGTTCCGGGCTGCCGACGCAGGACAACGTCCACGAGATCGCCCACCGCATCGATCCGGACGTGCGCGTCGTCTACGTCGACAACGACCCGGTGGTCTGCGCGCACGGACGCGCCCTGCTCGCCGACTCGAAGACGGTGTCGGTGGTGCAGGCTGACCTGCGCCACCCTGAGCAGGTCCTCGACCACCCGGAGATCGGCGCCGCGATCGACCTCGGCAGCCCCGTCGCGGTGCTGATGATGTTCGTGCTGCACCTGGTGCCCGACGAGCAGGACCCGCAGCGAATCGTGGCGACCTACCGCGACGCCCTCGCCCCCGGCAGTTACCTGGCGCTGTCGCACGCCAGCACCGACGCGCACCCGGACCTGATGGCGCGGATCTCCGCGATCTACGAGCGCGCCAACGCTCCGTTCGTGCCGCGCAGCCACTCGGACATTTCCCGGTTCTTCGGTGACTTCGTCCTTGAGCCGCCGGGCCTGGTCAACATGTGGCCGCACGTCGAGCCGCCGCCCACCGAGGACCCGAGCGTCGCCCGCACCGGCTACAGCGGCGTCGCCCGCAAGCCCGAGTGGAGCGAATAGCCGGGGTCAGTGCCGTGCGGGGTCGGGGTGGCGCAGGGGCGAGGTTGGGGTCCAACCCGCCGCGACGAGGGCGCGGCGCACGGTCTCGGCGACCTCGTCGGGGCGGGCGCGGACAAGCCAAGCCGGGAAGCGCAGAATCCGGTCGCCGCTGGTCCAAACGTCGTTCTGCCGACGCATGTCGGCCGCCCACTGCCGGGCGTCCATGTGATGCGCGCCGTCGATCTCCACCTGCACCCGCCACTCTCGCCAGTACGCGTCCAGCCACCGGTTCCGGCCCGCCGCGTCGACCCGGTGCTGCTGCAGGTCGGGGGCGGGAAGCCGGTGCCGGCGGCACAGCCGCAGGAAATCGATCTCGGAGAGCGCCTGGGCACCGCCCGCGATGTCGCTGATGGTCTGCCCGATCAGCCGCCGGCGGGGCGCCCGAGGGAGGACGTCGAGCACCGCCTGCAACTCGTCGGACAGCACCCGGCGCTGCTGGCAACCGGCGGCCAGCAACCCCTGCGCCTCGTCCACGCCAACCGCCCAGCCCGCTGCGTCCACGATGGCTCTGGCCGTGGTGGTACGCGGCGGGCGAGCGAGTTGACGATGAGACTCGGGCAGCACCGATGTGCGATGCACCAACACCGCGGGCATGTCGATCGGAAGTGAACGCAGGGTGGTCCGCGCGGCGCGGCGGGCTGCTGGCACCAGCACGTGCAGCGGCTCATGCCGCAGTCCCCGTACCCCGGCTTCCGCCGCGGCGGTTACGCCGGCCAGCACCGCCCCCGGCCCGGCTGCCAGCACTGCCACCCAGAGCTGTTGGTCGCGGGTGAGTCGGCCATTGCCGGCCAGCAGGATGCCTCGGCAGATCGACCGCCAGCGCCCGGAGCGGATCCGCCCACGCACTGCGCCCTCGCTGAGGAGCCCCGAGACCTGCGCGGTCGTCAGCACGCCGGCCTGCTCGAAGACGAGCCAGTCGAGTGCGTCGGCGTCATCGGCGGGCAGCATCCCGACAGCTTCCGCCGCCGGGCCGCCGCCACGCCACCAGATCTTGGACAGTTTCCGTTACCTGTTAACGGAAACTGTCCAAGATCTGCGCGGATATCGTGCTGGTGCTGCGGTCGCGCGCGGTCCGCTAGCGGGCGGAGGCCCAGGGGGTGTCTCCTCGAGCTCGCGTGGGGAGTGGCTGCCCCGTGAGTGCTCGCCCAGAAGGGGCGGCCCCGGTGCGAACACGCCCGCCGGGTCTCGGGCCCTCCACCGACCGCGCCGTTGGTGACACTCTGCTGTGGAACCAACTACGCTCGGACGGTGGGTCGCTGGTTCGGGCTGAGCTGGCGAAACGTTCCACGCCGGACGGCGGCGTGAGTAGTCGATCTTTCGGTTTGGGGTTGTGAATGGCCGACTTACCGCACCCACTCGCCGCCTTCATCGTCGGAGAAATCCGCCGCGCCCGAGGGGCTGCCGGGATGACACAGGAGGCCTTCGGCCGGGGCGCTGGCTTTAGCGCATCGCACGTCAGTGCCGTGGAGGGCGAGACGCGGGCGCTGACGATGGACTTCATCAAGGGCGCGGACCGGGCGTTCAAGAACGGCGGGCTGTTCGAGCGCATGGTGGGCAAGCTCGGCGCCCCGTCCTGGTTCCTGCCGTGGCTCGACGCCGAGCGCACGGCGACGCAGTTGAGGTCCTTTCAACCGAACCTCGTTCCGGGCCTGCTCCAGACGGAGGCCTACGGCCGCGCCGTCATCCGCTGCAACGAGACATTGAGCGAGGATGAGGTCGAGAAACGGCTCGCACATCGGATCGACCGGCAGGCGATCCTCACGAAGACGAACGCCCCGCAGTTCGTCACCGTCATCGCCGAGTCGGTGCTCCGCCGCGCCAGTGCGGACTTCCAGGACACCATGGCCGGGCAGATCAAGCAGTTGACCACCCTCGCGGAGCGGCCGAACATCAGCGTTCACGTGTTGCCGGACGAGGTCAGCATGCACGTCGGCCTGACCGGGCCGTTCAGCCTGGCCCGGCTGCCCGATCACAAGTGGGTGGCGGAGATGGAGAACCAGCTCGGCGGGGTTGTCGTCGATCGGGACGACGATGTAGATACCCTCGTGTCGAGGTGGGAGATGGTTCGCAGCGAGGCGCTGCCCCGCCGCCAGTCACTCGTTCTGATGAAGGAAGTGGAGACGTCATGGACCTGATCGACGCTGTGTGGCGTACGTCCACCCGCAGTGGCTCCGGCGGCGGCAACTGCGTCGAGGTTGCGGACAACCTGCCCGGCGTCGTTGGTGTGCGGGACTCGAAGGACCCCGAGGGGCCGGCCCTGGTCTTCGGGCCGGTTGCCTGGCGGGCGTTCGTCACCGAGGTCGCCCGGCAGTCATAGCCCCAGAAACGCGCCGAAGCGCCCGCCCCCGGGTTGAGGGGACGGGCGCTTCGCCGTGCGGGATCTGTCAGCCGACCACCGACCGTAGTGGCACCTTGGCGGCGTTCAGCGCGCGTACCAGATCTCTGGCGAACGGGTGTTCGTCCACCTGGAGTCCCTGGGGGTTGGGGATCACCACGTACGCCGAGTCGCCCTTCGCGGACGCCTGGGCGTCCGTGCTGAACCGTCCGACGATGGCCTGCGTGCGCGGCAGGTCCGCCGCGGCGACCTCGATGGTGATCGGCCGCCATCCGCCGCCCAGGTCCGGTGCCACCGGCGCGGCGGCGGCGCTGGCGCGCGCCGGGTCGATGCCGGCCGTGCGCCGAGCGTCCGGCGCCGCGCTCGCCGGGTAGAGCAACGCGTTGGCCACCAGGTGCAGACCATTTTCGTTGTACGCCCGGAAGAGCGGATTGAACGCGAACAGCACCGCCCGACCGGCGCCGGTCGGCTCGTCGACGACGGCTGCCGTGCCCTTCAGCGCCTCCGCCCCGACGGTGTAGCCGTTGGCCCAGAACGTGTCACCCGCCGGGTAACTGAGCACATTGGTGCCGGTCGTGGTCGGGTTGAGGATCGGGTCGCTGTTGTTGAACTCGAAGTCCTCCGCAGGGCGGCCCAGCGCGACCGGGCTGGAAGTGTCGACGTCGACCCGCAGGTGCGAGCCGATCACCAGGTAGTCGGCTGGCTTGGTCTTCTCGGTGGTGGAGGTGAGCCCGGCGGCGCGGGCCACCCGGGTGCCCTCGTTGCGCAGCCCGATGTACGTGTGGCCCTGGGCGATCCAGGCGCGCAGGTTGGCCTGCCCGGCGGCGGTCAGACCGCCGGTCGCGCTGCTCCCGTCCGGCACCAGCAGCACCGTGCGCCCGGTGAACGCCTCGGTGTTGTCGTTGATGTCGGCCGTGGTGACGGGGGAGAGGTCGAGCCCCCACCGCTTGCCGAGCACGTAGCGGGCCTCGCCGTGGGAGCCCGACGTGGTGGAGATGCCGGCGCCCTGGAACAGCCCGACCTCCGGCCGGGCGAGTGCGGTGCCGGTGGGGCGTCCGCCCGGGGTGAGAGTCACTCCGAGTGATTCGGCCAACTCGTCGACCGTACGGCTCAGCTTGGTGGCCGGGATCGCGACCCGGCTGGTTTGCAGGTCACGCACGAGCGGCACACCGCGGCCGAGCAGGGTGAACGTCAGCTCCGCGGCGGCCGCCGAGTCCAGCGGGTACGTGTAGGAGCCCCACGGCCACGCTGGCGCGGCCCGGCCGCCGGAGATCCCCCGGACCAGCTGGGCCTTCGGCCGGACGTTGTCACCGGTGTAGAGGGTGGAGACGCCCATCAGCAGCGGGTTGCTCCAGGACGACACGTCGTAGAAGTACGGGAACGGGACGTACGGATCCTCGCCCATGACGGCCTGGATCCAGTGCTTCTGCGGTTGGTCCATCGGGATCCAGTACGCGCCCTTCGGCACCGTCACGTTGCTGGCCGTCCGGCCGCCGAAGACCCGCGCGTTGGGCACCCGGGTGGGCTTCTGCACCTCGTAGACCTCGACGTCCATGCGGCGCAGCCGTTCGACGAGCTGGCGGACATCGGCGAGCTGCCGGTCGGGCAGCAGGAAGTACGAGCGGATCTTGATGTCGGGCACCGGGAACTGGACCTCGTTGGTGGGCTGCACCACCTCGTTCGGCTCCAGCGTGCCCGCCCTGCCCTGGGCGAGCGCGTCGGTCCAGATGTCGAAGTAGCCGTCCAGCACCTCGCGCTTGTTCGCGGCGGCCCAACCGAGCGTCGACCACTGGGTGTTGAACTGCTGCTGGACACGGTCGGCCACCGCCGACGTGCTGCCCTTCTCATACGTCATGCCGGCCGCGCCGAAGCCGGTGGTCGGCACCGTGTCGCCGTAACCCATGAAGAACATGTCGTACGTGTCGTAGTTGAAGTAACACTCGGTGGTGACAACCTCGTCGCAGGCGCCGTTGAAGCCGAAGCCCGCCTTGTTGGCCTCGCCGATCCGGTTGATCCAGTCCACCGCCTCGCCGGAGATCTCGTGGTGGATCGGGTCCGCGTTGGGCGGGAAGAAGTACTGGCGGCCACCCATCTCGTGGGCGTCGATGAAGACCTGTGGCGGGTAACGGCGCAGCAGTTCGAGCTTGCCGTCAGTCTCCTGCTGCGTGCGGGCGAACCAGTCCCGGTTCAGGTCGAAGCCGAACTCGTTCTGCCGTCGGGTCGCGTCGCGCCCGTCCGGGTTCTGGGTCGGGACGATGATGGTGACCAGGTTGTCGTTGCGCTGTTCGACCGCGCAGGACAGGCCGGCGGCCAACTCGTACAGCGTCTTGAGCGCGGCGTCGGCGCCGCTCTTCTCGCCGCCGTGCACGTTCGCGGTCACCCAGACGATGGCCGGGCTGTCCTTCGCCGTCCGGGCGGCCGTCCGCGCGCTGGTCCGGCGCGGGTCACGCAGGTCCCGGACGTCGTCGGCGATCTCGCGCAGCGCGGTGGGCCGCACGTTGCGCTCGTTGGACACCACCGCGTACGGCAGCGGCTGCCCGAGCACGCTGGTCGCCAGCACGCCCGTGACGACCCGGTCCGAGGCGCCGTCCACGGCCCCGAGGTACGCGCGGACCTCGTCGTTGGTGACGACCCGCTCCTGACCCACCCCCAGTGGGAAGCCGAGGACGGCCTCCGGGGTGGGCACGGTGCTCAACCGGGCGGTCGGGTCGTTGCGGCAGGGGGACGGCCGGGCGGCGCTCGCGGCGGACGTGCCGCTGAGCAGGGGGGTCATGCCGAGTAGGAGCGCGATCGTGGCGGCACTCGCCAACCGCTTCGGAGGGACCGTCCAGAACGGACGCGACGATGGGGCCATGTCTCGGGTTCCCTTCCTGGGGGAAAGCCTCGCAGTGGCCGGAGCCTATGAACCGTCGATGCGGCGGTCAAGGTCTGATCGACTTCGGTGACTTTGCGGGCTGCCCGGAGCCGGCGCCGGCTGGCAGGATGACGGTGTGGGGTTGTCCTCGCCGGAAGGAGAAGACGTTGCCCGCCTCTCAGGAGACGATCACGCTCTCGGTCCATCCAGATCTTCCCTCCGCCGACGCTCGGCGTTCCCTGGCGTCCTGGCTGCGCAACGAGGACCGGCTCCGCGGCAAGGTGACCGCCGCACCCGCCGCCGGTTCGACGGCGCCGCCCGACGAGACGTCGGCCGGTGCCACGGACGTGCTGCTGGTGGTCGTCGGCAGCGGCGGCGCCGTCATGGTGCTGGTCCAGGCGATCGCCGGCTGGCTGACCCACCGCCGCGACGACGTGACGGTGAAGCTCACCCGCCCGGACGGCTGGTCAGCGGAGCTGGACGTCCGCCGTGCTCGTGACATGGACCAGGTCACCGCGCTCATCGAGGAGGCCGTGCGCGCCGCCACCCCCGAGGAGGGGTAGGCGACTCGCCGCCGGCCGAGGAACCGGCCGGCGGCGAGTCGGGTCGAGCGGGGTACGCCTACCAGGTCGTCAGGCCGAGGCCGATCGTCTTGGTCAGCGTGGCGTTGTCGTCGTCGCCGTCGAGCGACCAGATCATCGCGCCACCCAGGCCGGCCCGTCGGATGTAGAGCATTTTCTGCAACACGACCGCCGGATCGTCGTACGTCCACAACGTCGTACCGTCGAACAACCAGGCGTGCCCGGCGCGGAGGTCGCGGTGCACGGTGAACCCGTTACCGGCCAGGGTCTTGAGCTGCTTGTAGTCCTCGTACCCGGCCTCGAAGGTCGCCGGTGCGGGCCCGGTGGCCGGCTGGAACAGGCCGTTGCCGCCGCCGGTGATGCCCGTCCAGCCCCGGCCGTAGTACGGGATCCCCAGGACCAGCTTGTCCCGTGGCGCGCCACGGGCGATCCACCCGTCGATGGCCACCTCGGCGGAGAAGTCCGGGTTGTCCGGGGCACCCGCCGGGACGCGCAGCGCGGACTGCTGGTTGGCCCTCGGGTCCCAGCCGCCGTGGAAGTCGTACCCCTGCACGGTGGCGAAGTCCAGGTACTTGAAGATCTTGCGACCCTCGTAGCCGGCGTCCATGGTGGCCGGGTTCGCCGGTAGGAAGGCGGTCAGCGGGTGGTGGGTGCGGGTCTTGCGCCCGTACGCGTCGAGCTGCCGGCGGAACTCGGCGAGCAGCTTGGTGAAGTTCTCCCGATCCTCCGGGCGGATGACGTTGCCGGGCTCACCGGCCCAGTTGGGCCACTCCCAGTCGAGGTCGATGCCGTCGAAGACGCCGGCCGCGGCACCCGGGCCGCCCGCCGCACCGTCTCCGCCGGGCAGGTTGCCCTTGAGGTAGAGGTCGATGCAGGACGCGACGAAGGCCTTGCGGGAGGCGTCGGTGCGGGCCGCGTTCGAGAAGTACGTCGACCAGCTCCAGCCACCGAGCGAGATCAGCACCTGCAGTTTGGGGTGCTTTGCCTTCAGCTTGGCGAGCTGGCCGAAGTTGCCGTTGAGCGCCTGGCCCGGGGCGTCCGCGACGCCGTCGACGCTCTCCTCCGCCGGGACGGGTCGCTGGTAGTCGGCCCAGGCGTCGCCCTCGGCCGGCCCGCCATCCACGTAGCAGCGCCCGTCCTCACTGACGTTGCCGAAGGCGTAGTTGACGTGGGTGAGGCGGCTCGCCGCACCGGAGGTGTCGAGCTTCTTGACCGGGAAGGCCCGGCCGTAGATGCCCCACTGGGTGAAGTAGCCGACCCGGTGGTAACCGGCGCGGCGCTGCTGGTTGTCGCTCGCGCTCGCCGCGGTGGGCGGGGCGGCGGTGAGGAGCAGGGCCGCCAGAACGACGACGGCGGTGAGACGGCGGTGACGGAATGGTCGCATCGGCACACTCCCACGAAGGTTGAGGCACAATTAGTAAAGATACTTATCTGATTGATGAAGTTAAGCCGATCACACTCTGCGGTCAAGAGCCGACCGGCCACACGGGGGATTGTGAACGCGTTACCGGGTGGTAACGATGTTGTGCCATGGACTCAGCCCTGACCTTGATCGGTCTGCCCATCGCTCTCGGCATCATCATGCTCGGCCTGGGACTCGGGCTGACCATTGCGGACTTCCGCCGCGTGGCCCAGCATCCGAGGGCCGCCATCATCGCCCTCGTGTGCCAGGTGCTGGTGCTGCCGGCGCTCTGCTTCTGCCTCGTCCTCGCGTTCGACCTGGCACCGGAGTTGGCCGTCGGGATGATGCTGCTGGCCGCCTCGCCGGGCGGCACGACCGCCAACCTCTACAGCCACCTGTTCGGCGGGCACGTGGCCCTGAACATCACCCTGACCGCCATCAACTCGGTGCTCGCCGTGTTCACCCTGCCGATCCTGGTCAACCTGTCGGCGGCGTACTTCCTGCCCGACGGCAGGAGCATCGGCCTGCAGTTCGACAAGGTGTTGCAGGTCTTCGCCATCGTGCTCGTCCCAGTCGCGATCGGCATGCTGATCCGGGCCCGGGTGCCGCAGGTCGCCGAGCGTCTGAACCGCCCGATCCGGATTCTCTCCGTCGTCGTACTCGTCGCCGTGATCGCCGGAGCCGTCCTCGGCGAGCGGGAGAACATCGCCGACTACTTCGTCTCGGTCGGCCTGGCCGTGCTCGCGTTCAACCTGCTGAGCCTCGCGATCGGGTACGGGGTGCCACGGCTCGCCGGGGTCGACCGCAGCGCCGCGACCGCCGCCGGGTTCGAGATCGGCATCCACAACAGCACCCTGGCCATCACGATCGCGCTCAGCCCGGCACTGCTCAACAACACCCAGATGGCGATCCCGGGAGCCGTCTACGGCATCGTCATGTTCTTCACCGCAGCAGCCTTCGGCTACCTGGTGACCCGCGCCGGCACCCGGTCCGCCACCACCCTGACGCCCTGACGAGGGGGCGTCAACCGTCAGCCGACCTGGCTGTTGTCCTTCTGGGCGCCCCAGCCGTGCCAGCGGTCGATCTCGATCAGGGCACTGACCCGGGCGCGCTCACGCCGCGGGTACGCGTTGCCCGTGTAGTGCTGGGACAACCGGTCGATGTCCGCGAGGTCCTCGTCCGCGCGCAGTTCGGTGACGCGCCCCATGATGCTGACGTGGGTGTACCACCCGGCCTCGTCGAGCACGGTGAGAGACACCCGGGGGTCGTTCCGGACGTGCTCCAGCCGGCGGCGACTCTCGTCCATGTTGACCAGGATCCGGCCGTCTTCCCACAGGTACCAGGTCGCGGCGGACACCGGCTGGCCACCGTTGCGCAGCGTGGTCATAACGGCCGGGTTCGGCTTCTGCAGCATGGCGACGGCGGCCTCGGGAAGTGGTGGCTTGGACATCGAATCTCCTTCGTGCGTGAGCGTTACCCCCGAACGTTACGCACCTTCGGTCCCGATCGAGATCGGATGGCGATCTTTTCCGTCCACGTCACTCTCCCGCTGACGGTGCTTCGCCGAGCCGCTCACGCAGTCGCGCACGGAGCGGCGGCACCTCGGGCAGCCTGGCGTCGCCGATGAGTTGCTCGGCCGCCGCCCACTCGGCGCGGGCTGCGCCGACGCGGCCCAGCGTGGCGAGGGCACTGGCCCGACCAAATCGGCTCCGGGCGGCATGCACCCGGTCGTGAAGCCGCTCGAACTGTGCGGCGGCCGCCTCGAACGCCACGATCGCGTCCTCGTACCGGCCGGCCCGGTCGGCGATCTCGCCCATTGCCTCCCACACGAAGCCGACGCCGTTGCCCTGCCGGTTGCGCTCGAACACCGCCAAAGCGTCCCGCATGTCGCGGGCCGCGTCGTCGTGCCGATTGTCGCCATACGCGAGCCAGCCGCGTTCCTCCAGCGCGTACCCCACGGCGATGTCGTCATCGAGCCGCCGTGCGATCTTCAGTGCCTGTGCGTTGAGCGTGATCGCCTCGTCGCGGCGGCCGGTGAACCGGTACGCGGTGCCCAACTGCAGCAGCGTCCAGGCGCGGTGGCGGCTGTCCTCGGCGGGCAGCAGCGCGAGCGCCCGCTCCAGCATGGGCACGGCGAGCTCGGGTTGCCAGGACATCGTGTAGAGCGTGCCGAGGGAGTTGCGGACCTCGATCTCGGACTCGGTGTCACCGAGTTCCACGAAGAGCCCCAGCGCCCGGACCAGCGGCTCCTGTGCAGCGTCCGAACGGCTGTCACGCAATGCTTCGCCGTACGCGTGCAGACCCTCGGCCTGCGCGCGGCGGTCGCCGAGCCGGTCGGCGATTGCCACGGCCTCCTCAGCCGGCGGCAACGCGTCGGTCACCGCACCCGCGCTCCGGTGCGAGTTCGAGATCCAACGTAACGCTCGCGCTCGACGGCTGTCGTCACCGAGGGACGCGGCCGCCGCTGCGGCGTCACGCCACAGCGCCAACCGGTCGGGGTGATCGCCCGCCCGGTCCAACAACGGGTGTACGACGGAGACGAGCGCCCACGCCCGCTCGTACGCGGAGGTCTCGACGGCTCGATGCGTTGCCGCCAGCACGTTGTCCCGTTCCTGAGCCAACCAGTCGCCGGCTCGGGCGTGCGTGGTGAGCCAGTCGAGCAGCCGGGTCAGGCACGCGTAGCGGTCGCCCGGCGTCTCTTCGATAGCGAGGCGCTCGGTGGCGAAGAGCCGGAGCAGATCGTGCAGCCGATATCGGTCGGGCGCGGGCGACTCGACCAGCATCGCGTCGACCAGACGTTCCATCGCGGCGGCGACCACCGGTGCATCGAGCCCGGCGAGCGCGGCAGCGCCACCGACTCCGAACACCTGACCGGGATGCGAGCCGGCCCGCCGGAACACCAGCCGGTCCACGGCCGACATCTCGACGTAGGACGCCTGGAAGGTGGATCGAATCTCCCGGTCGCCGACCTGCAACTCGTCCAGTCGGCGAGCCTCGTCGGCCAGCCTGGCCGCCAAGTCGCTCGGTGTCCACGATGGTCGAGCACGCAGGCGAGCTCCGGCGATGCGGATGGCCAGCGGCAGTCCGCCGCAGAACCGGACGATGCGCGCCGCGCCCTCCGGGTCACTGGCGGCCCGCTCGCCGCCGGCCGCGCCAGCGAACAGCGCCAACCCGTCGTCGTCGTCGAGCCCGCCGAGGGTGATCGGCCCAACGTTTGGCAGACCGGTGAGCTGTCGGCGGCTGGTGACCAGGACGAGGCAGCCGGGATCACCGGGCAGCAGCGGACGTACCGCGCTGGCGTCGCGCGCGTCGTCGAGGACGATGAGTACCTTCCGGTCGGCGACAGCGGACCGGAAGAGGGCGGCGAGGTCGTCGACGGTTCCGCGCCATTCGTCCTCGGGTACACCAAGGGCTCCGAGGAATCGGGTGAGCACCGCCTGCGGGGTGACGGGGTCGGTGCTCGCTCCGCGCAGCGCGGCGAAGAGCTGTCCGTCGGGATAGTGGTCGCGGCGGTTGTGGCCCACGTGCAGCGCCAGCGCGGATTTACCGGCGCCGGGCGGGCCGACCAGGGCGAGCACCCGGCAGCCATCGGCGAGGTGCTGATCGATGGCGGCGAGATCGCTTGCCCGGCCGGCGAAGCCGACCGGCGCGGCGGGCAACTCCGCCGGAGCCCGCGGGGCGGGGCCGGCCCGCAGTGGTGGTGCCACCGGGTCGGCGAGGCGCTGTTGCCAGAGCGTCAACCCGACGGCGACCACCCCGAGCAGCCCGACCGCTGGCCAGGCCAGCCAGGACACCGTGTCCAGCGGCGCCGGAAGCGTGCCACCGGTCGCGACGTTGACGGCGACGGCGAGCAGCACCGAGAGCACGCCCGACGTCACCGCCACCAGGGCAACCACCTGCCCACGTCGCAGTCTCGTCCCCCGACCTGCTCGGCGCTGCATCCGCCCACGCTACCGACCGGGTCCATCACTCGGGGTACCTCGTGCACCACCCGCCGCCCGGTGCTCGGCTGCTCGGCGCGGTGGGGCGGCTCGCCCGTCGTGCCCGCCGGCTGGGTCACCGGGTACCTGGTCGCCAGGCCTGGCCGGAGCCCCACCCGCCGGTGCGGCTCCGGCGGCCCCCGGAGAGGATGTGGGTCATGAGTACATCCGCACTGCCCAGACGTGTCGTCGTCACCGGCGCCACCGGCAAGCTCGGTCGCGCCGTCGTCGCCCACCTGCGCGCCGTTGGCGTCGACGTGCTGGCGGTGGACCGCGCCGGCGGTCGCGACCCGCGCGACGTGGCCGGCGAGTTCCTCCTCGTCGACCTGACCGACTACGGGCAGGTGGTGGAGGCGTTTACCGGGGGCGCCGACGAGCACGCCGGCGGGGTCGACGCGATCGTGCATCTGGCGGCCGTCCCGGCCCCCGGGCTGATGTCGAACGCGACGACGTTCGCGAACAACTCCGCCGCCACGTACAACGTGTTCGCCGCCGCCAGGGCGGCCGGGATCAAGCGGGTCGTGTGGGCGTCGAGTGAGACGGTGCTCGGGCTGCCGTTCGACACCCCGCCGCCGTACGCGCCGGTGGACGAGGAGTACGCGCCGCGGCCGGAGTCGACGTACTCCCTGAACAAGGCCCTTGAGGAGGAGATGGCGCGGCACTTCTGCCGGTGGGACCCGGAGCTGGTCATGGTGGGTCTGCGTTTCTCCAACGTGATGGACGTCGAGGACTACGCGCCGTTCCCGTCGTTCGACGCCGACCCGCGACTGCGGCGGTGGAACCTGTGGGGCTACATCGACGCCCGCGACGGTGCCCAGGCGGTCGAGCGGGCGCTCGCCCACGATCAGCCCGGTGCCGACGTCTTCGTCATCGCCAACGCCGACACGGTCATGACGAGGTCCAGCGCCAGCCTGATGGCCGAGATCTACCCGGGTGTGGAGATCCGTAAGGAGTTGGGCGAGCACGAGACCCTGCTCAGCATCGACAAGGCGCGGCGGGTGCTGGGCTACGAACCGCGCCACTCCTGGCGGGACCACGTGGGCCAGGTGTAGGTCAGCGGGCCGCCTGGTAGGCGCGGCCGACGGCGGTCGCTTCGCTACCGGTACGGAACAGCCCGGTCTGGTCCTTGTCCGTGGCGGGCAGGCCGAACCAGGCGTACCGGTGCAGCCAGGACAGGCCGCCCAGCATCCGGGTCGCCGCGGTGAGGAACGCGGCCTGCTGTGCCTGGGTCGGGAAGCGAACGCCGTTGGCGAAGTCGATCAGCGCGAACTCGGTGAGCCAGATCGGCAGCTTGTAGCGGTCGTGCACCGCCTGGAGGTACGACTTGAGCTGGTTGACCGCGTTGGCGGTGGTGAAGTCTCCGCCGTACCAGTGCAGGGCGATGAAGTCGACCCGGTAACCGCGCTGCTTGACGCCGGCCATGAAACGGTCGAGCCACTCGCCCGGCCGGTCACCGCCCCAGGCCACCGCCGGGCTGCCCAGCGGAAGGCCGGTGGCCTGCAACTGCGGCCACAGCTCCAAGGCCTGCTCGACGGTCATCTCCGCCTGGCCAGCCAGGTCCGGCTCGTTGAACCCGAGCAGGTAGCGGCCGTTCTTCTTGGCCTGCTGCAGATTGTTGGCGGTGACGCTCTTCGCCCCCCAGATCATCGGAACGAACTCGGAGTTCTTCGGGCTGGTGACGCCCTGGTGGGCCACGTCCCAGGTGTAGTACCAACTCGCTCCGGAGCTGGCCAGCGCCGCGCTGACGCCGTCGAAGGTCCACACACCGACGCCCTTGCGCTTCGAGCTCACCGCTGGCGCCGCCGGGGCAACCGGACGGCCGGTGGTCGGCTTCACCGTCGGGGTGGTCGTGGGCGTCGGGGTCACCCCCGCCGGGCTCGTCGTGGCAGTGGGCGTGGTCGCGGTGGACGGGCCGGGTCCCGGGCTCGTCGGCGGCAGCGCGTCGACCGCCTGCGTCGCCGCGGGGGCGGGCGCGGGCCCGGTCGGTTGCACCACGACGATCACCCCGGTCACCAGTACGGCGACCACCGCGGCCACGGCGAGGGGCCACAGCAGGCGCTTCGCGCCGAACGGGAGGTGACCACGCAGCCCGCGTCGGGGCTCCGCGTGGACGCCCCGGGTCACCTTCGAGGTGTCGGCTCGGCCGTCACCGGTTCCGCGCATCGCTTCCGCTCCTTCACGTGGTCGCACCGCTAACTGAGTGAGGTGTGGTGGTTGATCGCCACCAGCGCCTCCCCTCAGGAGACTGGCCGGCCATACCGGGATAACAGTTTCGTCGGCACGGCCTCGAACGGGCGGGCCCGGTCACTGCCCCGCTCGGTGCTCGATCCACCTTTCGGCCACCGCTACGGCGTACCTTCGGCTAGCGCCACGAGACTCGGCGCGGTCTGACCGGATCGGCTTCCTACGCAGGGCTGGGGCGACGGTCCGGGGACCGCCGCCCCACCTGCGTGGCTCGGTCAGACGGTGATGCGTCCGGCGCCGGCACCCGCGGTGACGGTCGCCTTGACGCCGCTGGCGGCGTCGAGTTGGTAGGAGTACGGGATGGCGGCGACGTCACCCGCGCTCTCCGGCGCACCGGAGTTGACGAAGACGTTGTTCCGCTGGACAAGGTCACCCGGGTCCGACTCGGCGTAGCCGACGGCGGTGGGCCGGGTCACGTTCTCGAAGGAGTTCCCCTCGACGAGCACCCCGGCGCCCATGGTGGACGCGACGCCGTAGTCCGCGTTGTAGTAGTAGTTGTTGAACACGTGTACCGGGTCACCGAACCGGACCCGGGGGTGCCGCTCCTTGCTGCCGTCGAACCAGTTGTGGTGGTACGTCACCCGCAGGTGTCCGATGTCGGCGGTGTGTCCGTCGTCGTGCCCGAGCAGCATGCTCTTGGTGTGGTTCGTGACCCGGTTCCAGGAGACGGTCACGAAGTCGGACTCGCGCTTGATGTCCAACGCGCCGTCGTAGCCGCCGTCGAAGGTGTTGTGGTCGATCCAGACGTTGCGCGAATTCTGCACGTTCACCGCGTCGTCGTCCCAGCCCCGGAACGTGAGGTTACGGATGATGACGTTGGTGGCACTGCTGACGTTCAGTCCGTTGTCCAGCGTGGCGTTGCCGACGCCGAGCACGGTCTTGTTGGAGCGGACGTCGTTCATCGTGTCCGGCATGCTGAGCGAGCCCTGCACCCGGATGACCAACGGTGACGCCGACTCCAGGGCGTCGGCGAGCGCCTGGCCGTCGGAGACGGTGACCGTCTGGCCCGCCGCGCCGCCGGTGGTGCCGCCGTTCTGGGTGGCCCAGCCGACGAGGCCGGTCTGCGGCGGGTTCGGCGGCGGGGTGGTCGGGGGAGGGGTGGTCGGCGGCGGGGTGGTCGGCGGCGGGGTGGTCGGGGTCGGGGTGGTCGGCCCGCCCGGCAGGCCGACCTTGCCGACTCCGGCCTGCGCGGTCACGACGGCCTTGATGTCGCAGGCGGTGGTGATGGTGTACGAGTACGACGGATTCGTGACGGTGCCCCCGGTCTCGCCCGCGCCCGTGTTGACCAGGCAGTTGTTCCGAGCGACCAGCCTCCCGGGGCCGGAGTCGGCCTCGGCCAGGTGGTACGGGTCGTCGACGTTCTCGAAGTAGTTGCCCTCGACGATCACGCCGGAGTTCTCGGTGGCCGCGACGCCGTAGTCACCGGTGTTGAGGTAGTAGTTGCTGTAGACGTGCACCTGGTCGCCGAAACGGACCCGGGGGTTGCGCTGGCGGGTCTCGTCGAAGAAGTTGTGGTGGTAGGAGACCTTCAGCCGCCCGGTGTCCTGGGCGGCGTTGCCGTCGTCGTGCCCGAGCAGCATGTTCTTGTTGGTGCCGTCGGCGTGGTTGTAGGACACCGTCACGTACGACGAGCCGCGCTTGATGTCGAGGCCGCCGTCCGAGCCGGTGGTCCAGGTGTTGTGGTCGATCCAGATGTGGTGGGAGAACATCTGGACGTTCATGGCGTCGTCCGCCCAGTTGCGGAAGTTGAGGTTCCGGATGATGACGTTGTTGACGGCGTTCGCGGGCGGGCTGGTGACCGCGTTGTCGATTGGCAGGCCGATGTTGAGGCCACCGCCGGTGAAGCCCGAGTTGGCGCCGAGACCGACGATCGTCTTGTCGGAGCTGACCTCGTGCATCGGGCCGGGCAGCGCGAGCAGCCCGTTCACCTGAATGATCTTCGGTCCGGCCGAGGCGGCCTCGGTGATGAACTGCGCGGCGGTGGTCACCGTGACGGTCGGCCCACCGGCACCGCCGGTGGTGCCGTTCTGACCCCAGGCGTCGACCGAGGCCCAGCCGTCGGCCACGTTCGGGCCCGGGTTGCCGGGCGGATCCGTCGGGTCGGTCGGGTCCGGGTCGGGAACAGTGGCGGTGACCTGGACGTTGTCGAAGTTCGCGCTGGCGTTGAAGGTGGCCACGCCGATCCGGCCGCTGGCGAACTGGCTGTCCGTGGCCTCGGTCAGCAGCGTGCCGTTGACGTAGCCCTTGAGCGAGTTGCCGGCAACGTCGATCCGCAGGGTGTACGCGGTGCCGACGGTCACCGTGACGGCCGCGCTGTCCAGCGTGGTGCCGGAGCCGCCGCTGAGCCGCTTGAGTTCGACGGTGTTGTTGCTGCGCAGAGCCAGGTAGTAGTAGCTGGTGCTGCTCTGCGCCCGGGCCAACAGGGCGACGAAGCGGTTGGAGCCGTTGAAGGCGGTCGGCTTGGCGGTGGCCTGGACCGAGTAGTCAGTCCAGCTCGCCGTGCCGGCCAACGAGCGGGCGTCACTGCTGGTGCCGGACTGCCGGTAGACCCGGGATCCGTCGGTGGCGACCGACCAACTGCCGCCGGAGGTGGTCCAACCGGTGGCGTTGCCGTCCTCGAAGTCGTCGGTGAAGAGGGTGTCGGCGTAGGCGCCGGTGGCCCCCATGCCAAGGACGAGCGCGACCGCGGCGAGCGCGGCCCCGATCGCGATCAGGAGACCTCGGCGATGCCTTCGCCAGGTTTCGGTGGTGTGCACGGAACCTCCTTGGTGGTGGTCAGCCCAGGAACGTGGGCATCAAATCGATCTACATCGATATATCGGAGTGGCGTCGTCCCTTGGTGCCGGGGCTGGTGCTGGGCGACCGGCCCCGGCCGCCACTGCTAGTAGCCGAGCTTTCCGGTGCCCGAGCCGGCCGAGACGACCGACTTGATCGTGCTCGGATCGGTGACGGTGTAGGGGTAGTAGGTGCTCGGCTCCTGCACGGAGCCACCCGCGTCACCCGGCTCGCTGGTGCCGGCGAGCACGTTGTTCCGGGCGATCAGCCGACCCTTGGACCCGGCGTAGCTGATCGACCACGGAACCTCGACGTCCTCGAAGTAGTTGCCCTCAACGACGCATCCGGAGTTGAGCTGGCAGGCGACCCCGACGTCGGTGTTGTAGACGAAGTAGTTGTTGAACACGTGCACCGGCTCGCCGAAGCGGACGCGCGGATTGCGCTGCGGCGTCCGGTCGAACCAGTTGTGGTGGTAGGTCACCTTCAGATAGCTGGTGTCCTGGGCGGCATTGCTGTCGTCGTGTCCGAGCAGCATGTTCTTCGTGTGGTGGTGGGTGTGGTTCCAGGAGACCGTGACGTAGCTGGCGCCGCGCTTGATGTCGATCAGCCCGTCGTAGCCGTACGCCAGGTCGTTGTGGTCGATCCAGATGTGGTGCGAGAACATCTGCACGTTGATCGCGTCGTCCACGGTGTTGCGGAAGTTCAGGTTGCGGACGATCACGTTGTGCACGGCGTTGGCGGGTGGGCTGGTCGCGGTGCTCACCGGCAGGCCGATGTTCAGGCCGCCGCCGGTGATGCCCGACCCGGCGCCCACGCCGACGATCGTCTTGTCCGAGGTGACGTCGTGCATCGGACCGGGTAGCGCGATCACACCGTTGACCCGGATGTTCAACGCGCCGGCGGTGCCGATCGCGGCGAGGAATTCGGCGGCGGTGTCGACGGTGACGGTCGGACCGCCCGCGCCACCGGTGGTGCCGTTCTGGCCGAGGGCGTTCACCGACGCGAAGCCGATCGGCGGTGCGCCTGGATCCAGCGGTGGCTCGGTGGGCGGCAGCGTCGGCTCGCCCGGCGGTTCCCCAGGCGCCCCGGTCTCCGTGTCCACCCTGACATCGTCGAAGGAGGCGCTGGCGTACGACGTGGCGAGTCCGGCGCGACCGGCGGCGAACGCGCCGTCGGTCGCCTCGACCACCAACGTGCCGTTGACGTAGCCCCGCAGTGTCGAGCCCACGGCCTCCAGACGGAGCGTGGCCCAGCTGCCGGTGGTCACGCCGCCGGCGGCCGAGTCGAGCGCCACCGGGTCGCCGCCGGACCGCTTGAGCAGCTGGATGCCGCCGCTGGCGGTGACCGCCAACGCGTAGTAGCTGCTGCTGTTCTGCGCCCGGGCGATCACCCCGACGTGCCGGTTCGTACCGCCGAACCCGGTGGGTCTGACCCGCGCCTGGACGCCGTAGTCCGCCCAGCCCGGGGCTGGGGTCAACGCCCGGGCATCGCTGCTGGCGCCGGACTGCCGAAAGGCCAGTGAGCCGTCGGTCACGACCGACCAGCTGCCCCCGGACCGCGACCAGCCGGTCGAGTTGCCGTCGGAGAAATCGTCGCTGAACAGCGTGTCGGCGAAGGCGGGTGGGGTGGCGATGAGCACGGCTGCGGCGGCGAGCGCTCCGGCGGCCAGTGTCGCGGCGATCAGCCGCGGCCCCGGCCGGCCCCGAGGGTTCATTGATGTCATCGTGGGCCTCCCTGGTGGTGGTGGCGGCTTCAGGAATCCGAGGGCGTAACGGATATGAAATGAGCCATACACAAACGGTAGGGAGACGTACTGGCAAGAGTCAATGCATTGAATGTGCAGGTATGTTGCAGGCTATTTGGGCATTGTGTATTGCCCGGCCGCTGGCAGCCGAGCTGATCGGCATTCGGCCCGATTCTCACCGGGCAGTAATGCCCATTCTTTGCGGCCGCTCAGCGATTTTCTCGCGGCGGCTGGAGTTCAGCTGTCGATGCTCGGCGCCGCCATGCGCCGATCAGCCGAGCCGTCCGTGGTGCGTGTCCGGCCGTGAGCGCCGATCGGCGCTCGGCGGCACCCGCTGGACAGCCCGCCGTGCGGTGCGTTGGTGGCGCGGCAGCCGGACGGGGAGGCCTCGGCCGATGGGCCTGACTGGCGCCGATATCCACCTCCCGTGCCTGCAAAGGTTTGCAGCGAAGGAAGCACAGAAGCTTGATCAACGTCAATGCCCAACAGTGAACCTGCGGCATTTATCCGCATTGATGAGGGTGCGGGGGCCGCGTCCGCGCTTCGGCGGCCACGAGATCACAGAAGTAGTCCGTGATCAATGCGGCAACCGTTTGCAGGAAGTGATGATCAGTTGATTGACATGGATCAATTGTCCTGTCTAGCATGGGTGCCGGAAAGCGCTTTCCGCCCTCACCCCCACCGCCACGGATCGCCGGCCGATCCGGCGCTCGCCCATGCCTCGTGTCGCCGACGTCCAGGCGTCACGGACCGGCTCGGGCTCGCCGCTGCGGCCCGTCGGACCCCCGCCCGGTCCGCGATTCGTCCCGCGAAAGGCAGCCAGATGCGCTCCACTTCCGCTCGCCGTCTCCCGTCGCGCTGGTGGTCACTCGCCGCCGTCGGCCTCGTCGCCGTCCTGCTCACTCCTCCTGGGCTGGCCAAAGCCACCCCTGCTGCCGCGTCGGTGGACCCGGTCACCAGTGCTGTGGCCGGTCCCGCTGACGGTTTCGCCAGCGTCGCGGCGCTCGGCCAGGACGGCACCACCGGCGGGGCCGGCGGACCGACCGTCACCGTCGCCACCACCGTCCAGTTCCTGGATTACATCGCCCGGCCGGGGCCCTATGTCATCCAGGTCGCCGGCACCATCAACCTGCCCGCCGGCAGTAGCGACGGGATGTACGACGTCGCCTCGGACAAGACCATCGTCGGCATCGGTGCCACCGCCAAGCTCTCCGGCGGTGGGCTGAACATCGGTGTGCCGGTCGACGACGACGTCACCGCACCGCCGGCGAACGCGGTACACAACATCATCATCCGAAATCTGCACCTGACCGGCGCGAGCGACGACCTGATCAACGTGCAGATGTTCTCGCACCACATCTGGATCGACCACAACGAGTTCTCCAATGGCGATGACGGCGCGGTGGACATCAAACGGGGATCCGATTTTGTGACCGTCTCCTGGAATCACTTCCACGATCATGACAAGACGTTGTTGCTGGGCCATGACGAGGATGCCGGCCCGCAGGACACAGGCCGGTTGCGGGTCACCTATCACCACAATTACTTCAACCGTTCCGACCAGCGCAACCCCCGGGTGCGATTCTCCGCGTTGGCGCACGTCTACAACAACTACTACTACGACAACAGCTACGGCGTCGCGTCCACCTACGACGCCGCCGTGCTCATGGAGAACAACTACTTCTACTCCGTGAACAACCCCGGCCGGGTGGACTTCAGTGGCGACCTGGGCCGGATCGTGGCACGGGGAAACATCCTCGTCGCCTGCAACCATCCGATTGAGACCCGTGGCACCGTTCCGGATCCGCGCGGTTACTACCCGTACCAGCTCACCCCCGCCGCCGACGTACCGACCACCGTTCCGGCGGGCGCCGGGGTGGGCAGGCTGCCGTCGACGCTCACCGCTGCCTCGCCGAGCGCGGTGCCGGCCAGTCAGCCGGACGGGTTCGCCAGCGTCGTCGCGCTCGGTCAGAACGGTACGACCGGCGGGGCCGGCGGCCCGGTGGTCACCGCGACCAACGCGGCGGACTTCCTCGACTACATCGACACCATCGGACCGATGGTCATCCAGGTCAGCGGCGTGATCCGGATCAGCAGCAAGCAGGGGGTGCGGCCGAACAAGACGATCATCGGCGTCGGGAACGCCGAGATCACCGGTGGCGGGCTGGACTTCTACCGGTCGTACAACGTGATCGTTCGCAACATCAACTTCATCGAGGCCGAAGACGACGCGGTCAACATCGGGCAGAACTCCCACCACATCTGGATCGACCACAACCGCTTCGCCGGCGCGATCGACGGCTCGGTCGACATCGTGCGGGGTGCCGACTACGTGACCGTCTCCTGGAACCACTTCGACCACGCCGACAAGAGCATGCTCATCGGACATTCCGACGGCGCGGCGTCCACTGACATCGGGCACTTGAAGGTGAGCATCCACCACAACTTTTTCGACCACAGCCGCCAACGCCATCCCCGGGTCCGGTTCGGCGATCCGGTGCACGTCTACAACAACTACTTCCTCGGCAACGCCCTCTACGGCGTCGCGTCGACGGAGAACGCCGGTGTCCTGGTCGAGGCCAACTATTTCCGGGACGTCCCGTACCCGCTGCACTCCGCGAGCGGGTACGCCGACAGCGGGCCCGGCCGTGCCGTGCAGCGCGGCAACGTCTTCGTCAACTCCGGCCAGCCCGAAACCGCCGGCACGGTCGTCGAGCCGCGTACCTACTACCCGTACCAGCTCGACCCCGCGGCGAATGTTCCGACCCTGGTCACCGCGGGTGCCGGGGTCGGTCGGCTGACCTGACGCCCTCGGTGTCGTACCGTCTCGGCTGGTGCCCCAGCGCACGGCCGGGACGGTACGATGCGGGACGGCCAGGTCAGCGACGCAGTGTCGCGGACGGTGACTCCCCGAATCGCGTCCGATACTCGGTCGCGAACCGGCCGAGGTGCACGAAGCCGTGCTGCAGCGCGACGGTGGTCACGGACGCCCCTGGCTCGGCCGCGCGCAGCATCCGATGGGCCGCGTCCAGGCGGCAGGCCCGCAGGTACGCCGTCGGAGTGGTCCGCAACTCCCGGCGGAAGCAGTCCTGCAGCGTCCGTACGCTCACCCGCAGCGCCTGGGCGACATCACCGACGGTCAGTGCCTCGTCGTGGTGGTCGGAGATCAGGGCGCAGGCCCGGCGGACGAGGCGCCCGGGGTTGGGGTGGTGGTCCGGCTCGGCGAGCAGGTCGGAATGGGTGTGCCGGTGGGCCAGCAACAGCTGGCCGATGAGCCCCTGTTCGAAGCGGGCGGCGACCTGCGGGTGGTCGAACAGGGACGCGTCCGCCGGCTGTGACAACTCGTCGGCGAGGAACGCCACCCCGCGGGCCCACGCCTGCGCGGTCGACGTGGTCATCACCATGCCGACGTCGAAGCGGACCGGGTCGTCCACCGGGCGGCCCAGGAGGCGGGCGAGTTCCCGGTCGACGGCGCGCCGGTCGGCGTAGAAGATCCGGTGTGGCGACCCCCCGGACCAGTGCATGTCCGACGGGTCGTACGGGGAGAGGACGGAGGCGACGCCGGGTGTCGAGGTCACGGTGTGTCCGGCGTGCCGGACCACCGTGCTGCCGGCGCGGGGGATCTGGACGAGATAGAAGGTGTCCAGGGCGGGGGGTTGGATCCGGACCGCCTGCCCGTAGTCGAGGTCGATGACACCCACCCCGCCCACCCGGCGTGCCGCCATTCGGAGTTGAACGCTGCGCACGCCCGCCTGCGGGATGAGCCGGTGCGGACAGAAGACCCTGCCCACCTCGGCACGAGCCCGATCGACGTCGTCCGTCCGGACCGTCACGGCATCCATCCGACACCTCCTGGGCGCCCTGGTGCGCCGACCATAAGGCGTGACCGGGAAGGACAGTGCCGCAAAGCCGCAGACCCGACACGGATCGGGGCCCGCTGCGCGTAGTGGACACATCCCGCGCGCAACGGATAGCGACCTCTGCGGCCTGCTCGTTAGCGTGCGCTCACCACGCTGCCGCGATTCGCAGCAGTGGTCCACGCACTCCGGAGGAGACCATGAGGATTGCCGTCGTCGGCGCTGGGTTCGCCGGTCTGAGCGCAGCGAAGGTGCTGCGGCAGAGCGGATTCGACGTCACCGTGTTCGAGAAGGCACCCGACGTCGGTGGGGTGTGGAGTCGTACCCGGCGTTATCCCGGGCTGCACACCCAGAACGACAAGGGCACCTACCACCTCTCCGACCTGCCGATGCCCGCCCACTACCCGCAGTGGCCGTCGGGTGAGCAGGTGCAGGAGTATCTCGAGAGCTACGTGGAGAAGTTCGGGCTCGCCACCGTGCTGCGCCTGTCCACCGAGGTCGCCTCCGCCGAACTCGTCAACGACGAGACCGGGTGGCTGATCGCGTCGCGGCCGGCGGGCGCCCAGGACCCGGTGATAGTGGAACGGTACGACCACCTCGTCGTCGCCAACGGCATCTTCTCCGACCCGCTCGTCCCGTCGTTCGACGGTCACGCGACCTTCGCCGCCGCCGGTGGACGCGTGCTGGCGGCGGGGGAGTTCCACGACATCGAGGCGGCCCGAGGCAGGAACGTCCTCGTCGTCGGCTACGGCAAGTCGTCCTGCGACGTGGCGATCCCGCTCAGCGATGTCGCCGCCCAGACCCACGTCGTGGCCCGCGAACTGCTCTGGAAGATGCCCCGCAAACTCGGCGGGGCGCTCAACTACAAGTACCTGCTCCTCACCCGGATGGGTGAGGCGCTGTTCCGCTACATCAACCTCAAGGGCTTCGAGCGGTTCCTGCACGGCCCGGGGAACGGTCTGCGCGGACGCATGGTCGACAGCGTCGGATCGGTCGCGACCAGGCAGCTCAAACTGCGCGAGCTGGGTCTCGTGCCGAACGGCAGCTTCGAGGACATCGCCCGCAGCACGGTCAGCCTCGCCACGGAGGGCTTCTTCGAGCGCGTCACCGACGGCCGCATCGCCGTGCACCGCGACCAGGTGATCAAGGAACTCCTGGTCGACGGAGGCCGACCGGCCGCCCGCCTCGCCGACGGTACGGTGCTCCCCGCCGACCTGGTGATCTGTGGCACCGGCTTCCGCCAGCACGTGCCGTTCTTCGACGACGCCCTGCACGCCCGGCTGCAGGACGAGGCGGGCAACTTCATGCTCTACCGCCAGATCCTGCCGATCGGTGTGCCGCGGCTGACGTTCGCCGGCTACAACTCGTCGTTCTTCAGCCCGCTCAGCGCAGAGATGGCGGCGGTCTGGACGGCCGCGTACCTGCGGGGTGGGATCGACCTGCCGACCGAGGGTCGGATGCGCGACGAGGTGCACACCCGCCTGACCTGGATGGCGGCGCGCACCAACGGGCGACACGCCCGCGGCACGAACATCATCCCGTTCTCGATGCACAACATCGACGAGGTGCTCAACGAACTGGGCCTCAACCTCGGCCCGCTGACCCGGGCCCGGCAGTGGCTGTTCCCCGTCGACCCGCGCTCGTACCGGGGGGTGACGGCACGCATGATCCGGCGTACCGCCGATGAGGGCGCGGCGGGCCAGGTCGAACCGACCCGGCCCGCCCGCGCGACGCGGTGAGAGCGCCCTGGCTACGGGCGGACGCAGCCCGGTCGCGGGGGACGCTCGGGCGCTGTCTGGGCCGCACCAACCGTCCACGCGCCACGGCCGGGCTCGTACACGCCCGCCGGGCTGCGCCGCTTGGACCTAGCCGCCATCGTCACTCTCACCTCGCTCGGGGTGGTCCTTCACCCCGACGTCGTCCAGCAGATCGCATCCGACCAGCTCCGGACAAGGATCTTCACGCGTCCTAGACAGCGGACGTCGGAGTCTTCACGCGCTCGATACGCGACGGTGGCATGAGTCGACCGGGTATCAGCCAAAACTATCAGGAGCCCTCATATAAGGCGATAAGGTACGCCAAAGGTGTTGAGGTGGAACAGATTGGCGATCCGTGCTGAGACCCACCTGGTTCCGCGGGCTCGGGGACAGCCGGAGCACCCCCTCGGCGACCGTCCTGGAGCTGCTGTTCGACATCGTCTACGTCTTCGCGCTCGCCCGGCTCGCCGGTCGGGTGGCGGACGACCTGACCATCGTCCGGCACACGCTGCTGTCCGAGGCGGGCCAGACGGTGCTGTTCTTCACGGCGATGTGGATGATCTGGTCGCTCAACGCTCTCCTGGCGAGCACCTACGACCCTCGGCGCCCTGACCTGCAGGCCGTTCTGTTGGTGACGATGTTCGGCACGTTGGTCCTGGCTGTCTCGTTGCCGGAGGCGTTCGGCGAGCGCGGCGTCGTCTTCGCCTGCACCTACGTCTTCATTCAGGTCGGCCGACCGCTCCTGCTGACGTTCGCCCTGCGCGGCCACCCGGGTCGGGTGTTCGCGAGCCGGGTGCTGGCCTGGCACACGGCGTCCGCCGTGCTCTGGATCGGTGGCGGCATCAGCGGCGGGCTCGGTCGGGGCGTCTTCTGGTCCCTCGCCCTCGCCGTCGAGCTCCTCGGCGCCGCCACGGCGTGGCCGGTGCCCGGCGGGAAACGGTTAAGCGGGGCGCGGGTCATCACCGTCTCCCAGGTACACCTCGCCGAGCGGTACAACCAGTTCTTCATGATCGCTCTCGCCGAGGTGGTGCTCGAAGCCGGTGCCGCCGTCAGCACCCCGGGCTTCACCACCGAGGGGAGCATCACCCTCGTCGCCGCGTTCTTGGCGGTGGTCTCGTTCTGGCGGATCTACTTCTACCACGCCCGATCCGGTCAGGCCTCGACCTCGGGCGGGGAAGGCACACGTCTCTCCCGGTGGGCGAGCTACAGCCTGCTGTTGATCGTCGGGGGCATCATCTGCACCGCGGTCGGCTTCGGGCAGATCATCGAGGATCCGCACCCGCCGATCGACTGGGCTCTGGTGGCCATCCTCTTCGGCGGCCCGGTGCTGTTCCTGCTCGGGCGGAGCTTTCTGGAGAAGGACGATCGAACCACGCCGCGCTGCCGGATGCTGTACCTCGGCGTGCTGGCGCTGGTCGTGGCGGCACCACCGATGGTGCTGCTCCCGCCGGTCGCCGTGGCGGCCGCCACGGGGTTGATCCTGGCCGGCATCGCCGTCCTCGACCAGGGGGCTCACCGGCGTGGCTCGGAGAGCAACCCGACGCTGTGACAATCCATTGCGGGCCGACGACCAGTCCGCGTATGGTCCTTTGGCACGCCGTCGAGCCGGGAGGAGGTCAGAACAATGTCCGATGTTCTGCGCCCCCTCCGCGCTCCGGCGTCCGCGCGGACCTGACCCGGGGCGCTCGCTTCCCGGAGGACCAAGCCATGACTGATCTGGTCATTCGTCCGCTCGTCGCGGGCGAGGAAAATCTGTTCGATTCGATGCCCGACCCGCTGCCCCAACTGCGGCAGACCGCGTACGCCGACGGCGTCGCCGGCGGCGGCTACCGGCCCGAGAACACCTGGGTCGCCCTCCGTGCCGGCCGGGTGGTCGGCCGGGCAGCCTGGCTCCTCCCGCCGGACGCCGTCGGTGCCCCCTGGCTGGACCGGTTCGATCTCGACGCCGAGCCGGAGGTGGGTGCCGAACTGCTGCACGCCGCCCACGAGGCGCTGGGCGGCCCTGGCCTGTACTACGCGGCCTTGCCGGCGCACTGGCGGCGTCGAGCAGAGGTGCTGGCCGTGGTGCGGGCGCCGATGGAGGCGGCCCGGCTCGCCGGGCTGATCGAGCGGGGGGAGCGGCTCAGATGCTCCTGGACGGGCACGCCCCTGCCGGCGTCCTCCGGGCGCTACGACTTCCGTCCGCCCGCCGACGCGGCGGAGATCAATGCTCTGGTCGCCAGGATCGCCGAGCCGGACGTGCTGACCGGCGTGGAGATCGCGCGGGTGGTCGGCGGCGTCGACCTGGCCACGGATCCCCTGGCCTGGCTCGGGGATGCGACCGAGGAATGGCGCGTCGCGCGGGAGGACGGGAGGCCGGTGGGCCTGGTCGGCACGGCCGGGGAAGCCTGCTACCCGCTCCTCGCCTACCTGGGCCTGCTCGACGAGGCGGCTCGACCCGAGCTGCTGGCCGAGGCGGTCCGGGTGCTGGCCGCCGGTGGTGCCCGTGAGGTCATCGCCGACGTCAACGCCCACCAGGTAGCGGTGCTGGCGGAGTTGGAGCGGACCGGGTTTCGGCAGTTGCGCTCCCGGGTCGTCTTCGCGCCGCCGAACGCTCCGGAATAGCTGATCGGGGTGCGCCCTGTCACCGGGGCGCACCCCTGCGCGGGCTCGGACTTCCTCCCCTGCCAGCATCTGCTCCATGCCGGAGATCATCGCGTTCGTCGTCGGCGCGTTTGCGCTGGTCGTGCTGGCGGTCGCCGGGCTGTATCTCTGGCCGGTACGCCGCCGTGGGCTGTCGATCGCGCCGGCGCAACCGCTCGATTTCGACACCGCCACCCGCGTCGCCGAGGCCGTCATCGCGGCCGACGCGGCGGATGCAGAGGTCCGCCCGGAGTCGCGCAGCCGCTTGTTGAGCCACGGCTCGCGGACCGGCAGGGTCGTGCTGCTGCTGCACGGATACACGCTCGCGCCCGAGCAGTACGACGGACTGGCCGAGGAGTTCTTCGACCGTGGGTACAACGTCTGGATTCCGCGGGCTCCCCAGCACGGGACCGTCGACCGCCGGGCCCACCACCGGGTCCAGACCGGTGAACTGACCGCGTACGCCGCGCAGGCGTTGGACGTCGCGGCGGGCCTCGGAGACGAGGTGGGCATCGTGGGGATCTCCGGCGGCGCGGTGCTCGCCACCTGGCTGGCCCAGACCCGGGTCGACGTCGTACGCCGTCTGCTGTTGTTGTCGCCGTTCTTCGGCCCGGATCCTCGCCAGGCGCCGGCCTTCGCGGTGAAACCACTCATCGTGTTGTACGGGCGCCGCATCCTCCCGGATCGCGTCACGTCGCGCGGCTACTCCCTCTCCGCCGTCACCCAGTACCTGACGATCGCGCGTGGTCTGCCGAAACCACGAAGCACCGGTCTGCGGAGCGCGGCGGTCGCCATCAGCCCGCTCGACGGTGTGGTGGACCTGGCGGCGGCGGTCAACGTGCCACGCCGGATCGCCGACGCGAACGCGATCCCGCTCCGGGTCCACACCCTGCCGGAGACATTGGGTGTCGGCCACAACATCCTCAACCTCACCGCGCTCGGCGCCGAGGGGGCCGAGGTACGCCGGCGGTACATCGCGCTCTACGAGGGCGATCCGGCGCCGACGTCCCCACTAGCCCGGACGTCCAGCGCCGACGAGTGAGCGTCGACGAGGCCGTGGTGACGGGGCCGCGTGCTTCCGCGTCCGCGTCTAAACTGCGCGCGTGCCTGAAAGACGGCGTCATCTCCGATGAGTACGGCCGGATCCACCGACCTACGTGCCGCAGTCCTCGCCGCGAACCGCCTCATCCCCCAAGCCGGCCTCGCCGCGCTGACGTGGGGCAACGTGAGCGGGGTCGACCGGGACGCGGGCATCTACGTGATCAAGCCTTCCGGCGTGGCATATGAGGACCTCTCGGTCGACCTTCTCGTCCCGGTGGATCTGGAGACCGGCCAGGTCGTCGCCGGAGAGCTCAAGCCTTCCGTCGACAGCGAAACCCACCGGGCGTTCTACCTGCAATGGCCGTCCGTCGGCGGGGTGACGCACACCCACTCGACGCACGCCGTCGCCTTCGCCCAGGCCCGCCGGGACGTACCGGTGCTCGGCACCACGCATGCCGACACCTTCGCCGGCCCGATCCGGGTCACCCGGGACCTGACGGCCGACGAATGTGCCCATGAATACGAGCTCAACACGGGGCGCGCGATCATCGAGCTCATCGGGGGAGAAACCGAGGCGCTGGCCAACCCGGTCGCCCTCGCCGCCAACCACGGCCCCTTCACCTGGGCGGCGAACCCACTGAAATCTGTGGAGAACGCGATCGTCTGCGAGGCGGTCGCCGAGATGGCCCTGAAGACGCTGTCCCTGAACCCCACCGCCGACGCACCACAGTGGCTGCTCGACCGCCATTTCACCCGCAAGCACGGCGCGGGCGCCTACTACGGCAACCAGCTCCCGGAACAGCGCCGGCCCTGACCAGCTGCCCGCCGGCCCAGCCGGTGGGCAGCCTCTGACGGCCGGTTGGCAGGAACAGGGGGCCCTCGTAGTGACGCTGTCGCTGCGAAGGCCCCTTGTTCCGCGGGCCTGACCTAGGGCCCGACCTCGCCCGACAGCGCCAGGTTGAACGCCTCGACGAACTCACGACAAAGGGTGTCGTTGCTCTGCGCCTTGTCGGGCTCCTTCACTTGGTGGGCTCAGACGCGCCGTTGAACACGGGAGGGGAGTAGCCCGCCGGCTTGTCGCCGATACCGAGACCGGGGCTCACCACCCAGGACTGGTACTGCGGAGTGAACATGGCGTACGGCAGCCCGAGGTTCGGGGCGCTGGCCTCCTCGATTCGGCGACGGGCGTCGGCCGGGATCTCGAAGTCGAGCGCGCCGAAGTTGCTGGCGAGCTGCTCGGGGCTGCTCGCCCCGACGATCACCGAGGCGACGGCGGGCTGGGTGGCGACCCAGTTGATCGCGACCTGGGCCATGCTGCGCCCCAGGTCGGCGGCCACGCTCTCCAGCGCCTCGATGACCTTCCAGTCGCCGGGGCTGATCTCCCGACCCGCCGCGTCGGGGTTGGTCAACCGGCCGGTCCCGCTCATGCCGTCGTCGGTCCGCCGGTACTTGCCGCTGAGCAGCCCGCCGCCGATCGGGCTCCACGCGGTGAGCCCCATCCCCAGGGTCTGCGACATCGACACGAACTCCGCCTCGATGCCCCGGCTGACCAGGGAGTACGGGAGCTGCACGTTGATCATTGGAGCCAACCCGTGCGCCTCGGCGTAGCTCTGCGCCCGGGCCGCGTACCAGGCCGGCACGTCGGAGAGTCCGGCATACCGGATCTTGCCGGCGCGTACCAGGTCGTCGAGGGTGTGCACGACCTCCTCGACCGGGGTGATCCGGTCCCAGGTATGCAGCAGGTACAGGTCGAGGTAGTCGGTGCCGAGCCGGCTCAGCGACGCTTCCACGGCCCGCATGATGTGCTTGCGGCCGTTGCCGCTGGCGTTCGGGTCGGTCGGGTCGACGGTGTTGGTGGCCTTGCTGGTGAGCACGAGCCGATCGCGGACGCCGGCCCGCGCGATCAGGCGGCCGAGGATCTTCTCGCTCTCCCCGGCGGTGTAGAAGTCCGCCGTGTCGATGAAGTTCCCGCCCGCCTCCAGATACTGGCGGAAGATCGGCTCCGCCTCCTCCTCGGTCTTGCCGTACGCGGCGTGGAACCCGTCCACGCCGAAGTTCATGGTGCCCAGCGCCAGCCGGCTGACCCGCAGACCGGACCGCCCGAGTAGGTAGTAGTGGTTCATCCTGACGTCCCCCTGATCGCGTGCCGGCCCCGTGCGGACCGCGCGTTCCAGACCTTTGCTCGGCAAAAATGGACCTGCAAGTCCAAAGTGCGAGCTAGGGTGACACCGGCAGGTCCGGGATGAAAAACGGTGACGGGGGTCTCATGACACGGGCGTTGACCCGCAAGGGCGAGGCGACCCGGGCGCGGATCGTCGCCGGCGCGGCCGCCGAGATCCGGGAGCGCGGCGTCGACGAGGTACGCCTCGAGGACGTGATGGCCCACACCGGCACCAGCAAGGGTCAGCTCTTCCACTACTTCCCCGACGGTAAGGAGGAGTTGCTGCTCGCGGTGGCCCAGCACGAGGCCGACCAGGTGCTCAGCGACCAGGAGCCGATGCTGAGCAACCTGACGTCCTGGCCGGCCTGGCTGGCGTGGCGCGACCGGCTCATCGAGCGTTACCTCGCCCAGGGTGTGAAGTGCCCACTCAACGGTCTGCTCGGTCAGACCGGCCGGCGTGCGCCGGGCGCGCAGGCCGTGGTGACCGGGCTCATGTGGCGGTGGCAGAAGGCGATCACCGAGGGCATCCGGCACATGCAGTCGACCGGCGACATCGCCGCAGCGGTGGACGCCGAACGCGCCGCCGCGGCGCTGCTGGCCGGCATCCAGGGCGGCGTGCTGCTGCTGCTCTCCACCGGAAAGATCGACCATCTTGAGGCGGCCCTCGACCTCACCATCGACTCCCTGCGGGCGAGCGCCCGGGTCGGGACGCAGGAAAGGTACGTCAATGACTGACGACGAGAACCGGCCGCCGTTGGTGCTGCTGCACGGCCTCACGTTCGACCGGCGACAGTGGAACCCGGTGCGGCGCGAGCTCGCGGTGATCGATCCTGCGCGGCAGGTCCTCACCCTCGACCTGCCCGGCCACGGAGAATCACCACGGCGGGCCTCCTACCGGATGGCGGAGGTCGCCGAGGTGGTGCACGGGCAGGTGACCGAGGCGGGTCTCGCCGAGCCGGTCGTGGTGGGACATTCGGTCGGCGCGGTGGTCGCCACGGCGTACGCGGCCCGCTACCCGGTGCGTGGGGTGGTGAATCTGGACCAGATTCTGCTGCCCGGACCATTCGGTGTGGCCGTACGCCAAGCCGAGCCGGCCCTGCGGGGAGCGGACTGGCGGCGGGTGTGGGACGGGATGCTGGCCGGGATGGGCATCGAGTCGCTACCGGCCGAGGCGCGCGAGATCGTGACGACCGCGACCGATCCTCGGCCGGACCTGTTGCTGGGCTACTGGGATGAGATCCTGCACGGGTCCGACGAGGGAATTGCCATCGAGCGGCACCGCGATCTGCGGTCCATCGGCGGGCGGGGGATCCCCTACCGCTGGGTGACCTCGTCCGAACCGCCGGCACGTTACCTGGCCTGGCTGACGGAGGCCCTGCCGGAGGTCGTGGTGACCGTGCTACCCGGTAGCCACTTCCCACACCTGGCGGAGCCCGCGACGATCGCCCGGCTGCTGGGCGGGAGCTGAGCGGGGCCGCCGAGTTACTCTTGCGGGCGAATTGCCGGAGATCGGAGCAAGCGTGGCAGGTGACGACGACATCTCCGGGTGAGAACCCGGACCAGCCGCCGACGGGCGCGTAATCGCGCCGCCGTCGCCGCGGCTCTGTCGTCATGCCCTGCTCATGCTGCCGGGCCACCCGTGTGCGCCCGGATCTCCCTTCCCCGAGGTCCCCATGTCTGTTCGACCCGCACTCATCGCTTATGACCTCGTGCGCTCCCGCGGCACCCGGCGGGTGCTCGACGGTGTCTCCCTGACCGCCGCGCCCGGTCGCCGGATCGGCCTGATCGGTGAGAACGGCACCGGCAAGACGACCCTGTTGCGGGTCCTGGCCGGCGTCGACGAACCCGACTCCGGCACCGTCGTACGGCCACCGGACCTTGGCTTCCTGCACCAGGAGTTGCCCTTCACCCCGTCCGCGACAGTCGCCGGAATCGTCGACGACGCGCTACGTGAGGCCCGAGCGGACCTCGCCGAGCTGGACCGGACCGCGGTGGCGCTCACCGAAACGCCGGAGGGCACCGAGGAACACGACCGGTTGCTGTCCGCGTACGGCGAGGTTCTGGAGCGCGCGCAGGACCGCGACGCCTGGGATGCCGACCGGCGTGCCCTGACGGTGCTCGCCGGCCTCGGCCTCGGCGAGATACCCCACGACCGGAGGCTGGCCGCGCTCTCCGGCGGGCAGCGTGGCCGCCTCGCCCTCGCGGCGATGCTGATCCGCCGGCCGGCCGCGCTGCTGCTCGACGAGCCCACCAACCACCTCGACGACGCGGCGGCGGCGTTCTGCGAGGAGCAGCTCCGCGCCATGCCGGGGGTGGTCGTGGTGGCCAGTCACGATCGGGCCTTCCTGGACGCGGTCTGCACCGACGTCATCGACCTGGACCCGGCGGTCGACGGGCCGGTCCGCCACGGCGGCAACTACACCACGTACCTGGCGGCCAAACGCGCCGAGGCCGAACGGTGGCGCCGACGCTACGACGACGAGCAGGCGCTCCTCGCCGACCTGCGCGAGGCCGCCGCCGTGACGGGGCACCAGGTCGCCCACGGCCGCGCCCCGCGCGACAGCGAAAAAATGGGGTACGGGCACACCGCCGGCCGCGTCCAGAACCAGATCTCCCGTCGCGTCCGCGACGCCGCGCGCCGACTGGAGACGATCGAGCGCGCCCAAATCCCCGCGCCGCCGGAGCCGTTGCGCTTCCACGCGTCCGTTCTCGCCGCCGGTGACGGCACCGAGGCCATCGTCACGGCAGACCAGGTGGAGGTTCCCGGCCGGCTGCGGGTGGGGCACCTTGAGGTCCTCGCCCGCGAACGGCTCCTGGTGAGTGGCCCCAACGGTGCGGGCAAGTCGACGTTGCTCGCCGTCCTCGCCGGCAACCTGAGCTGCACCGGAGCCGTCTGGCGGCGACCTGACCTGCGGGTTGGCCTGCTCAGCCAGGACAGCGTCTTCCCGGACGCGCAGCGGACGGCCCGGCAGGTCTTCGACGCGACCGTCGGCACGGAACGTGCCGAGGTGGTGGCGCTGTCGTCACTCGGGCTGCTCGCCCCGACGGACCTCGACCGTCCGGTGGCCGAACTGTCCGTCGGACAACGCCGTCGGCTCGGCCTGGCGGTGCTCGTCGCCGACCCGCCGGAGCTGCTCCTGCTCGACGAGCCCACCAACCACCTCTCGCCGCGGCTCTGCGACGAACTGGAGGAGGCGCTGGGCACCGGGCCGGGCGCCATCGTCGTCGCGAGTCACGACCGGCGGCTCCGGTCCCGGTGGCAGGGCCGGGAGATCACCCTCGCGGCGACGGTCACCGGCTGAATCGTTCGACGTCGTGGGCACAGGGGTGGATCGTCGCGGCTGGGCCGATGAGCATGCCGGGTAGGGCAGGGCGCCGGCCCGACCGTCAGGCCGGTGCGGCGGTCTTCGACGGCGGAGCGAGGCGATCGAGCCGTGCGAGGTTGGCGGTGCCGTCCCGGACCACGGCCACGGCCAACGCGGTCGTGGCCGGCTGGACCCCGTTCGTCCGCTCGGCGGAGGCGACCAGGACCGACTGCGTCAGGTGTGCACGCAGGTGCTCGGCGAGCAGCCGGAGAAACGGCTGCCCGCTGGCCGACCGCAACGCGGTCAACTCCTCGGCGGTGACCATCCCCGGCATGTCGTGACCCTCGTGCGGGTTCGTCGTCGGCGCAAGGGAGTCGCCCAGGAGCCGGCGGGCCTTGCCCAGGTCGGTGCGCAGGGTTGCCCCGACCTGGGCGGCCAGGTGCCGCCAGGCCGGGTCGGTGGTCCGCGCCAGCACGAGATCGAGTACGGGTAGCAGTCGCTCGACCATCGCCACCGTCAACTGGAGCCAGGCGATGTCGGTGGGGCTGAACGGTCCGGCCGTACCCGTGGGTGCTGGCACCGTCGTCGCGGCCGGCGCTGTCGCGGGCGGTGTGGTTGCGGGCGGTGCGGTGTCGGCGTTGTTCAGTGGTTCGATGGCGCAACCGGTGGCGAGCAATGTCGCCACGAGCAGGGCGGTCGGTCTGGTGATGCGCATCCGGCCCCCTCTCGCCTCGGATGATGCGTGTTGGTTGGCCGGCCTTGGGTGGCGGGCGTTGGTTGGCGGGCCTTGGGTGGCGGGCCCGGCGTGGACCGGGCCCGCCACCGCGGTGTGAACCAGTCGGCTCAGATCGGTCGGCCGTCGTGACCGCACTTGATGACGGGACGGATGCAGTCCTGGACCCGGCGGGCCATCTCCGCTACCGGCCAGGCGTTGAAGAAGTCGCCGTGCATGGTGTAGCCCGCTCCGGAAGCTAGCCGGAAGCCCGACGGGTTGCCGTTGACCGGGTAGCGCAGCACCTGCCGCAACTTCGGGACGTGCACGGGGTGGGTGCTCGGGCAGGCCTGGTTCACCGGGTAGGCCAGGTGGCTCTTGTGGTCCGGCGAGTCCAGGTCCCGACCGTTCCAGCACTGGGGGAAGTCCAGGTACGACTCCAGCATCGTGCCCGCCGGACAGGTGACGAAGTCCTTCGACGGCGGTACGTGCCCGGCGTGCAGGCACGACCAGCGGGCGATGCTCTCGTTCGGCCCGGTGGCTCGCGCGTTGCCGGCGACGAGTCGGAGCCCCAGCGGGAACGGCTGGGTGTTCGCGACGACGTCGGCGCGCACACCCTCGCCCAGGTAGTAGAACGTCGCGATCGCCGGCTCCACCGGCTGGTTGTCGCGGTACAGGGTCGGCACCCAGTAGGACGAGACGTCCACCCGTGGGTTGCAGGTGGTGGGGGAGCTGACCAGGTCGGGCAGTGTGGTGTGGGCGTTCGTCACCGTGCTGCCGAAGAAGCTGTGCATGTGCGAGGCCCCGGGCAGCCCGGGGAAGATGATCGGGTCGTCCGGCAGCCGGTGGCTGTAGGTGCAGTCGGCGGGGAACTCGGCCACCCGGATTGCGTTGACGCCGATGGCGTTGGCACCGGTGGCGTTGGCGCCGGTGGCGGCGTCGGCCCGGGCGGTGGTGGAAACGACGTACGTACCGAGTAACAGCAGCAGTGCGCCGATCGCTGTGGCGAGGCGCAGTCGGCGGTGGATGCCGGAGAGGGGTGCGGCCCTGTCCATCTTGTGACTCCTGTCGGGGGACGGGTCAGGGCCAGCTCCGGCGCCGCCGCCGAAGACATCGGAGTTTGCCCTGGCCAGACTGGTGGTGGCCGGTTGAGCCGGGGGTGAGAGAGCGCTCTCACCGTAGCTCAAGCCTCACCCGTGGGTCGAAACTTGTCAATACGTCCCGCAGTTGGTGGAAATGACGACGCCGAAGGGCCGGGCCCCGTGGTGGGGTCCGGCCCTTCGGTGTGGTCGTGATGGTGCGGGGGTCAGCTGGTGGCGTAGCCGCGGGTGGCGATCCAGTCGGCGAGGTGCTCGACGGTGATGTCGTAGGCGGCTTGGTTGGGGTCGGCGGAGTCGGCGATGGTGACGGTGTTGCCGTTGTCGTGGTAGCCGACGACGCTGATGTAGTGCCCGCCTTCGTAGGAGTGGGTGGTGCCGGTGGTGTCGGTGCTGGTGCCGGCGATGTTCGCGACCACGGCGCGGCCCTGGTCGACGGTCTTGACGACGTCGGCGCGCAGGGTGTCGGTCTGCTTGGTGTCAGCGTCAGGGCTGCTGATCTCCACGGACCGGTAGGCGTCGGGCTTGCCGGTTTCCTTGTTCAGGACGGGGGTGATGTCGTTGATGGAGTTGGTGCCGGCTTCGGTGGTGCCCATCTCCTTGGCCATGTCGTCGACGTTGATGTTCTTGCCTTGGACGGACAGGGCGTTACGGGTCGCGGCGGGGCCGCAGTAGTAGAAGTTCGGCTGCGCCTCGTAGCGGACGCCGAGTTCCCGCTCACCGGAGGGCTTGCGGTCGTTCTGCGTCTGCGAGGTCGGCTTGGCGTCGGACGCGGCGTAGGCGGCGGTGACGGGGCCGGCGATGGCGCCGCCGGTGAAGGCGAGTCCCGCAGCGGTGAGGGCGGTCTTACGGATCAGATCGGTACGCATGATGGCGTGCTCCTCTGCATTTCGGGGGGTGCGCAACACACACTCGGGGGTGGGTGTGCTGCGGGAAGAAGTCCTGGGGGGTTGCCCGGCAGCCCGCAAGGGGCCGGCATCGGGGCGTCTCCGTGGAGGGTGTAACGGCCCAGGGGTGGCGGGTCATTCCGCCGAACTCCCGGGGGTTGGCCTGCCGCTTGGGCGGCCGGGGGATGTAACCGTGGCGACCCGGCGGGTGTTCCCGGAGGCTGCCAGCTACTCGGGATGCAACCGTGGCGACCCGGCGGATGTTCCGGGGGCCGGCGGCTCCAGGGATGTAACCGTGGCGGCCCGGCGGGTGTTCCCGGAGGCTGCCACGCACCCCGGGGGTTGGGGCTGTTGCGCGCCTGGAGCCCGGGGGCTACGGCGGCATGCCAGGTATAACGACCCCGGCCGGCCCCCGATTCCGCCACCACGGTGACCCCGACCACCGGACGAAACCACCCAAACGGAACACGCCGAACGCCAGCCGACCCCGCATGATGGGCGCCGGGGCGTGATCCACTCCATGTCGCCGATGTGGCGGTATCCGTGGGGCGGGAAGCCGCCACATCGGCGACATGGAGTCGATCATGCCGGGGTCCGGTTCAGGGTTGCGGGGGCGCCTCTCGCTCCCGCCGAATGAACCGGACAAACCACCCATGCTGCCCATTGCCTGACCGGGCTTGGTCGGCGGTGCCACCCAACGCCGCCAGCGACCGCCCTGAGACCGGGTCGCGTGGCACCGAGGCGCGTCTCGTTTGTCCATGATCGCGCTCGATCCAGGAAACAGGGCCTTCGCGGGCGGACGAGGCCACTACATCCAGGATCGAGCACGATCATGCGAGGCGGAAGACGGAAGGCGGAAGGCGGTGGCGGAGGGCTGTGGCGCAAGGCGGCGATGGACCGCAGGCGGCGAGGGGCGGTGGCGCAAGGCGGCGGTGGACCGCAGGCGGCGAGGGGCGGTGGTGGGCGGGGTGGGGTGGTTGGTTCGGGACGGGCGGGTGGGGCAGCTCGACGTGCGAGCTGCCCCACCCGATGGACGAGATATTCGGGATGGACGGGATCAGAAGCCGAGGACGCCCCGCCCGCCGACCACCGGTAGGCGGAGTTCGCTGTCGTTCGGGGCGACCTGCAGCTCGGTGCCGCCCATCGGCAGCAGGGTGTACTCCTGGTCGCTGGAGAAGACGACCACGCCGATCCGGTGCCCTGCCGGGAAGATGTAGTCCTTCGGCTCCATGGTCCACCGGTAGTCGTACAGTTTGCCCTGCTTGACCGGCTCGGTGCGTGCGGCGTTCTTGCGGTTCTGCGGGTCCATCCAGCCTCGGGTCACCACGGTCGGCGCGGCGGTCGAGCCGGCCGGGCCGTAGTCGACCAGGTACGCGGTGAGGTTCGCGTCCGGCTTGTTGTCGATCGCCATCCGCAGCCGCATTTCCGGGCGTCCGGAGATGCGGACGTTCTGCGTCAGCGCGGGGGAGCGGTAGGCGAGTCGGTTGGCGCTCGCCGCGTCCGGGTTGGCGATCAGGGTGTCGGGGTGGATGGTGCGGCCCTCGTCGACGAAGCGCTGCTCGACCTTGGCCTTCGGCGGCTTGCCGGTGGTGAGCGAGCCCGGGGCGGTGGCGTCGGTGGCGGCGAACCGCAACCCGACCTCGCGTGCGGCCGGGTCGGGCCAGTTGGCGTACGTGGTGTAGGCCCGGTCCTCGCGCTGGAGCACGGCGGTCGGCTCGTCCATGATGCCGTTGCGTACGTTCCACAACCAGAAGTCGAACCAGCGGTTCTCGGTCTGCTTGTAGGTCCACGTGCGGCCGTCGGGCAGGGTCACCGACGCGCTGCTGCCCGGGCCGCCGTGCCCGCCCTGGTGCAGCCAGATCTTACGAGGTACGTCGCGCTTGGCGAGCTGGTCCCACCAGCCGGCGAAGTGCTCGGTCTTCACGTTCCAGTCGTTGAGGCCGTGCACGACGAAGACGCTGGCCTTGACGTTCCGAGCGTCGAGGTAGTCGCGGTCCTGCCAGTATTTCGAGTAGTCGCCGGTGACCCGGTCCTGCTTCTCGGTGATCGTTGCGAGCTCGTCGGCGCAGGGCCCTTCGGCGCGTGTCTGCCCCGCGGTGAACTGGGCCAGGATGTCGAGGTCCTCACCCTGGTACGTCCCGGGTGCGACGACCAGACCGTTGGCCCGGTAGTAGTCGTACCAGCTGCTGATCGCGGAGACCGGCACGATGGTCTTGAGTCCCTTGACCCCTGTGGTGGCCACCTGGTTGGGCAGCGTGCCGTTGTAGGAGACGCCGGTCATGCCGACCGCTCCGGTGGTCCAACCGGCGGTGATCGGGGCGCCGTTCGCGTCGTACCCCTTGGCCCGGCCGTTGAGCCAGTCGATGACCGCCTTGGTGCCGAGCGTCTCGGCCTGGTCGCCGCTGGTCGGGCAGCCGTCCGAGTCGCCGGTGCCGACGCTCTGACCGAGCACCACCGCGTACCCGCGTGGCACGTAGTAGTCGTCCAGCGAGCCGGGCAGGTTGGCTTTCGCCTGGGCCCGTTGGATGCTCGCGTCGAGCGCCCGCTGGCCGGACCGGTCGGTGCGGCCGTTCTGCGGGAGGTCGTCGACCAGCACGCTCGGGTATGGCACGTCACCCCAGGTGTCCTTGCGGTAGGGGCTGTGCTCGAAGATGACCGGCACCTTGAAGCCCTGCGTGGCGGTCTCCCGGGGTCGGGAGATGTCGATCGCCACCCGGTCGAGTCGGCCGTCGTGGTCAGTATCCACCGGGGTCTGGACGAACACCCGCTCCTCGATCGCGTCGGCGAGCGAGAACACCGGCTGGGTCATGCCGTCGGCGACGACGATGCCGGTGGGTGTGGGCACCGTGGGCGGGGCTGCCGCCGCTGTCGCTGCTGCGCTGAGCACCAGGGCGCCGGACACACCGACGCTGAGTAGTGCCAGATGGCGGGGTCGACGCATGCGCGTCTCCCTTCGGTTGGGCTGGTTGCCGGGGGTCGGCAGGGGCCAATCTCGAAGATCCATTCGTCGCCATGCTAGGTCCGGGCCGGCGTTCCGTCGATCCCTTCGAGCGGGGATACGTCTGTTGTCCACCGTGGTGCTCGCGAACGGGTAATCGAATCGACATCGAACCGGGCCCCGTGGCGACACACTGCGGAAATCCACGCCGCTCGGGCCGGAAATCCCCGCGACGAAGTCTCCCGAAGATCACGTATCCGTGCATATGATCTTGCTGGAAGTTGCCCGAAGAGGCACTTTCGTCCACTTAAGACGAGGAGCAAGATGCTCAGGAAAACGCGGTGGCTGATGGCCGTCGCCGTCACGGCCACGGTGCTGACCGCCGTACCGGGCGGCGCTGCCACGGCCGCGCCGAGCGGCATCGGTCTGACCGGCACAACCGGTGCCTCCGTCGACGGGAAGACGCACACCGTCACCCTGCTGACCGGGGACGTGGTGACCGTACGGAGCACCGGATCGGGATGCCCGCAGGCCACGGTGCGGCCGGTCGATGCGAACGCGGTGATCCGCCAGACCTGCGGGCCGGACGGCCACCTGCACGTCATCCCCGCGCGCGTCGCCTCCCAGATCGGCTCGGTCCTCGACCCCGACCTCTTCGACGTGACCACGTTGATCGCGGACGGTTACGACGACGAGAACGCCTCCGAGTTGCCGCTCATCGTGCAGCCCGCCACCGCGTCCGCCCGGGTGGCCGCGCTCGGTGACGTGCTGTCGCTGCCCAGCATCGGCGCGGTGGCTGGCCGCGTACCCAAGAAGAGCCCGGCCACCGCGAAGCTGGCGACCAACTCGCTGCTCGCCGGCGCGAAGAAGGTCTGGCTCGATCGTAAGGTCCGGGCCACCGCGCTCACCGGCGGCGGACAACAGGCTGGTCTCGACCGCAACCTGGGCCAGATCGCCGCGCCCGACGCCTGGAAGGCCGGCTACACCGGCAAGGGAGTCAGGGTCGCGGTGCTCGACACCGGCGCCGACTTCACCCACCCGGACCTGGCCGGCCGGGTCGCCGACCGGGCCGACTTCACCGCCGAGGGCGGTGACGCCGTCGACCACAACGGCCACGGTACGCACGTCGCCTCGACCATCGCCGGCACCGGCGCGGCTGCCCACGGGCAGCGTCGCGGTGTGGCGCCGGACGCCAAGCTGGTGATCGGCAAGGTCCTCGACGACCACGGTTTCGGCGAGGACTCCGGGATCATCGCCGGCATGGAGTGGGCCGCCACCCGGGCCGACGTCATCAACATGAGCCTCGGCGGCAGCGATCCCGACGACGGCAACGACCCGCTCTCGCTCGCCGTCGACGGTCTGAGCAAGCAGACCGGCGCGCTCTTCGTCATCGCCGCCGGCAACAGCGGCGGTGCCATCTCCTCGCCCGGTTCGGCCGCCAGCGCGCTGACCGTCGGCGCCGTCGACCGTAACGACAAGCTCGCCGACTTCTCCAGCCGCGGACCGCTGGTCACCAGCAACGTGGCCAAGCCGGAGCTGGTCGCCCCCGGTGTCGACATCGTCGCCGCCCGTGCCGCCGGCACCAACCTGCAGGATCCGATCGACGAGTACTACGAGGGCATCTCCGGCACCTCGATGGCCAGCCCGCACGCGGCCGGTGCCGCCGCGCTGCTCGCCCAGCGGCACCCCGAGTGGACCGGTGCGCAGCTCAAGGCCGCCCTCGTCGGTGCCGCCGATCCGCTGACCGGCGTCGACGCGTACGCCGTCGGGGCCGGACGGCTCAACGCGGTCCGGGCCCTCGGCGGCCCGACCAGCGACCAGCCGGTGGTCAACCTCGGGACCTTCGCGTACCCGCAGTCCGGTACCAGCGAGGCGAAGCTGAGCTGGACCGGTGCGTCGCGGACGGCGACGGCCGTCCTCGACCTCGACGTCACGGTCGTCAACCACGACGGCCAGCCGGTGCCGCGCGGCGCGGCATCGCTCTCGGCGAGCCGGGTGACGCTCAAGGGCGGCGCCACCGCCGGAACGACCCTCCGGGTCAACCGTGCGGCGCTGGCGGCCCGGCCCGGCTTCTACCTGGCCACCGTCACCGCCCGCACCGCCGGCCACAAGCTGGTCTCGACCACCCCGGTGAGCTTCTACGTCGAGCAGCCCAGCTATGACCTGACGATCCACACGAAGCCGATGCCCGGCCTCAAGGACGGCGCGGAGAGCTGGCTCAACATCCTGATCACCAACCTCACCGACCCGGTGATCTACTTTGGCGGGCCCAGCGGTACTCCCGGAGACACCTTCACCACGCGGCTGCCAGCCGGCCGGTACGCGGTCCTCGGCTCCTCCGTCGCCTACTACGTCGACAGTGACGTGCTGGAGACGACGCTCACCGGCGAGACCGACCTGAGCATCACCGGCGACCGGAGCATCACGCTCGACCCGGCGCGGGCCAGGCCGGTGACGGCGACGGTCGACGGGGTCGCCACCAAGGCGACCAAGATCGACTTCACCAGTCTCCAGACCGCGCCGAACGGTCTGTCCTGGTGGAACCAGATCAGCGGGTACGGGGCCGCGACGGCCGTCCGTACCTCCCCGCTGCCGAAGCCCGGCGTCGGATCCCGGCGCAGCTGGGCGGCCGTCAACCTCGACTCGCCGGCCGGGACGGCCAAGCCGTACCGCTACAACCTCATCCACGAGTACCCGAACGGCGTACCGGCCGATCCCGCGTACCGGGTGACCGCGGCCGAGCAGGCGAAGCTTGCCCGGATCGAGGAGCGGTTCCACCAGGCGGACTCGGAGGGGATGGTCACCCAGCTGATCCGTACCGGCCTCACCTCCGATGGGCTGGGCCTCACCCAGACCAACGAGGGGAACCTGCCCCCGTACCGCACCGACTACCTCTCGCCCGGCTTCCGCTGGGCGGACGAGGGAGTCTACGGTGGCCTGTCGGCCCAGGAGGCGCCTCGCAGCTACCAGCCGGGCAGTCGACAGACGAAGGTCTGGGCGCGGCAGCCGCTGCACTCCGGGTGGTACGACGACCCGGCCGGCGCCGGTTGGAGCTGTGCCACCGCGCCGTCGCGGACCCGGGGCAACCTGCACATCGACCTGGTGTCGCTGACGGACCAGCACCAGCGCGCCGACTGCCTGCAGGGCAACTCGATCGGCGTGAACCGCAAGCTGTCGCTGTACAGCAACGGCAGGCTGATCCAGGAGAGTGCCCTTCCGCTCGCCGACGTCACCGTCGGACAGCAGATGGCGGACTACCGGCTGACCCTCGACGTCGACACGAGCCTGATCCTGCCGATCTCGACCAAGGTCAACACCTCGTGGACGTTCCGGTCCGCCGGGCCGGACGGAACCGGGAGTGTGCCATTGCCGCTGCTCGCTCTGGACTACGCGCTGCCGATGGACACCAACAACCACGCCATCGGCGCAACGGCTGAGCTGACCGTCCGGCAGGCGCACGGTGTCAAGGCGCAGAAGGTGACGTCGTTGCAGGCCTGGACCTCGACGGACGACGGCGCCACCTGGAAGTCGGCCCGGGTCACCGGGAACGGCGACAACTACCGGGTCGCCCTGCCGAAGGCCGCCGCCGGGCAGGCGGTCTCGCTGCGGGTGAAGGCCGCCGCGAACGGCGGCAGCGGCATCGACCAGACCATCATCCGGGCGTACAACGCCGGCTGATGGTCATCCCGCTGGTGCGGCCCGGCCCCCCCCGACCGGGCCGCACCGGCACCCCGCCAATTTTTTTGGGTGGGCGGTGTCGATCCCGCCCTGCCTCGCTCGTCGTGACGGTAGAACGTGACGCCGACCCGAGAGGTGCGCCCATGACGTCCCTGACCACTGCCCCCGATCTCCGGCTCCGCCGAACCCGGATCCTGCTGGGCTGCGGCACGGTTGCCGGCGTTCTCTTCCCCGCCCTGTCGTTCGGGCAGGCGTTCACCCGCGCCGGTTTCGATCTGCGCCGGCACGCGGTGAGCGCACTCACCCTCGGTGACCTCGGTTGGCTGCAGGTCATCGCGTTCGTGGGCACCGGTCTGCTGGCCGTCGCCTTCGCGGTGGGCCTGTGGTGGGTGCTGCGTCCGGGCCGGGCCGGCACGGTGGTGCCGGTGCTGGTCGGCATCTACGGGGTGGCGATGGTCGGCGGCGGGATCTTCGTCCCCGATCCCGCGCTCGGCTGGCCACCCGGCGCGCCGGCGGGGCTACCCGAGCAGGCCAGCACGGGCAGCATCCTGCACACGGTGTGTGGCGCGGCGGCGTTCCTGTCGCTGATCGCGGCCGGGCTGCTGCTCGCCCGGCGCTTCGCCGGCCAGGGGCGCCAGGGCTGGGCGGTCTACAGTGCCGTCAGCGGCGCCGTCGCGTTCGTGCTCACCGCCCTGCCCTGGAGCGAGGAGAGCGCGAGCATCCGCTTCGCCGTCGGAGCTGTGCTCATCTCCGGCTGGCTCGTCGCGCTGTCCTGGCGAGCGCGTGACGAGGTGGCCTGAGGGTCACTGGCCCTCCCAGACCGCCTTCGCGCCGGAGTCGCCGGTGCGGACGACGTAGTACACGGCGATGGCGGCGGCCACCAGCGACAGCACCTGCAACGTCAGGGTCAGCGCCCGACCGCGTCGCGCGTCGTCGGCGGCATCCGCCTCGGCGGCTTTCGTCGGGGTGGTCTGCGGCGGGACGAACCGGACCAGCGCCAACGCCACGATCGCCAGGGCGATGGTGGCCCAGAGCGTGCTGTCGCCGAACGACTGGTGAGCCTCGATCTTGGGGACGAATTCGGGGGTGACCCGGTTGGCGTCACGCATGCGCTGGAAGAAGGCGTCGCCGGAGAGCTTCGCCAGCAGAGCAAAGACCGGTGCGCCCAGGGCCAGCAGCCCCAGCACCCAACGGGTGTGCGGCCGGATCGGGGCGACGAGCGCGTAGCCGATCGTCAGGAGGGCCAGCAGCGGCACGAACACGACCGCGGCGTGCACCACCAGAGGGTGGGCGGGGATGCCCATGATCTCCTCGAACATCGGCGTCTCCTCCGTCGGCGTCGGCTGGACGTCGCTCGTCCAGGAATGGACGGTATCGGTACCGCAGGCGTGTGTCAGCCCCCGCAGGCCGTCAGCAGCGCCCGCCGCGCTGGATGACCCGACGGGTACGTCGACCGGTCAGCGATCGCAGCGCAGCGCGGCCAGGTCGACGGCGTCCGCCATCGCCTGCATGCCCATGTCGTTCGGGTGGAGATGATCCCCGCTGTCGAAGAGCGGCAGGAGCGTCTGCGGGTCGTACGGACTGCGGGTGATCTTGTCGAAGTCGACCACGGCGTCGAACACGCCACTGTGCCTGATCCAGTCGTTGACGCCCTGGCGCACGGCCTCACCGGCGGGGTCGTACTCGGGCCAGCCCTTGTAGGCCATCAGCGTGGCGCCGACGACGCACTTGCCCGCCGCGTGCGCCCGGTCGACCAACTGCCGGTAGCCGGCGGCCAGGTCGTCCACGGTGACACCGGGGCGGGCCTTGATGTCGTTGATGCCTTCGTGCACGAACACCGTGCCGACCCCGGGGTGGGCGAGCACGTCACGATCGAACCGGCGCAGCGCGGCCTCCCCGGCGCCGTCGGCGAGGACCTTGTTGCCGGAGATGCCCTCGTTGGCCACGCCCTTCACCGTGCTCTCGGGCGTGGCCTGGAGCCGCCGGGCGAGGTAGTCGGGCCAGCGGTGGTTCAGGTTCGTGGTCGAGGCCCACCCGTCGGTGATGGAGTCACCGAGCGTCACGACCGAGCTGATCGCGGCGGATGTCTGCACGCTGACGGCGTCCAGCCAGTACCAGAAGCTCATCGCGTCGGTCCAGTTGACCGCCGCCTCCTCGGCGGCGTGATCACCCGTGGTCGCGTACGACGTCTGCATGGCCAGGCCGTGCCCGCTCATGGGCCCCTGGGCACCGGTGACGTAGAGGCTCACGACGAGATCGCTCTGGGCGGCCACGTCCCCGGGCAGCGGGTCGCTGAGTGTCGTCTCCCCGGCCGGGACGGTGACCGACGACTGCCCGCCGAACGTGAGCCGCCGGTTGCTGCCCGGGATCAGCTCCGCTCCCTGCCGCTGCAACCCCGCGTACGCGCTGGCGAACGTGACCGGGTGGTCGCCGAAGGCGTTGGTCAGGCGGATCCGTAGGGCGTTCCCGCCGACGCTGGTGCGGACGACCAGCCGGTAGCTGCGCTCGGCGGGCCCGGCGTTCTGCCGGCCGGCACTGGCCGCCCAGGTGACCGCGAAGTGCTGGTCCGCGGCCGCCGCCGGTTCGTGCTGGGTCCGCGCCGCGTGGACGACCAGGGGTACGCAGAGCGCCGTGAGTAGCGCCGCGACGGTGGACGCCACCACGCGACGTGCGGACCCGGCCCGCATCAGAGACCCCCAGCTGGACGGAATCAGTGCGGGCTCTTACCGAAATTGCTGCCCAGCGCGATCCGCGCAGCGCAGGGCAGCTCGCCCGGGGCCAGTTGGGTGTGCGACGGCCGCCAGAGCTCCGCACCCTTCGCGGTGACGCGGGCGAGGATGCAGTCGTACTGAGCGGCCCGCAGGGCGACGCCGACCCTGCCGCCCTGCACGGTCACCTCCTGCGCGATCGCCGGGTCCAGACTCAGGTCGTCGATCGCCGCGCGGACGGCGGACTCGTCGGGGCCGGCGGCCTGCAGAGCGCTCTTCAATCGTTCGTCGACTCCGCTGAGCGACGGGTCCTGGACAACCTGGAGGGGATCGTGGGACGGGCATTCGATGTCATCGTCACGGCGGTCGTCCTGCGGGCCGAGCTGGAGGCGGAAGCAGATCGGCTCGTCGCGTTCGTCGATCACTGAGCCGTCCGCGCCGATCTCCACCCCATGCGCCATCACCCGCAGCACCAACGTCACGCCGGTCTCCCAGTGCGTTTCACCAGAGACCGCGAGGACCGCGACGTCGGGGTTCTGGCTGGCCGAGTGCACGTACTTGTCTGCCTGGTAGAGGTGGTCGTACTCGAACCCGAACAGGACCTGGTCGACCTTCTTCGCGGCGTCGGCCACGGCACTGTCGTGAGTCCTGTTCTCCGGACGGTCGAAATGCCGCCACAGGCCGGCGCCGAGTAACGCCACCACCAGCAGCGCGACTCCGCCGAAGACCCATCGCCGTCCTGTCGTGACCACGAACCGGATTATGTCGCAGCCGGAACCGCACCGATGCCCCCCACACGGCTGAGCGTGCGATCCACGGGCGGCCACTTCGGACTCAGGAGACCGCCGCCCGCACGCCCAGGCCGAGCAGGATCGCACCGGTCAGTCGATCGAACACGCGTCGCACGCTCGCCTTGCGAAGCAGCCGGGCGGCGGCGCCAGAGACCGCCGTCCAACCGGCGAGCCAGCAGGTGTGCAGTGCGGCGTGGGCCGTGGCGAGGAGCAGCATCGGCACCAGCACGGGTCGGCCCGGTTCGAGGAACTGTGGTGCGAGGGTGAGGTAGATGGCGGCGGCCTTGGGATTCAGGACGTTGCCGAGCAGCCCCTGCAGGTAGGGGTGGTCGACGCGCCACGGCAGCCTCCGGGCACGCACCGTCGGTGGTGGCCCGGTGGGGCGGCGGGACGCGGACCAGAGCAGCCAGATCCCGAGCCCCACGAGGTAGGCGGCGCCGACCAGCTTGACGACCCAGAACGCCTGCGACGAGCGGAGCACCAACGCGGCCAGGCCGACGGCGGCCAGGGTGGCGTGCACGTAGAGCCCGGTGACCGTACCCAGGATCACCCACCAGCCCTGCCGCCGCCCGCCGGTGGCGACGCGCGAAACGACAAGCGTCAGGCTCGCTCCCGGAGTGGCGGTGATCGGCGCGACGGCGAGCAGGAAGCCGAGCACTGCTACTTCGCGCATGCTCAGACCACCACCCGGTAGTGGGTGGTGAGCAGGCCGGTGTCGTCGTACACGTGGAACGCGACGCCGGGCGGCTGGGTCTGGGTGGTCAGCCGGCCCTCGCCCTCCCAGGGCATCCGGAGGGTGGAGACCACGCCCGGCGCGATCCGCAGTGGGCGGCCGGCGAAGGTGCTGGCGGCGGCGGTGTGGAAATGCCCGGTCAGCACGGCGACGACCTGCGGGTGGGCGGCGACCAGCTCGGCCAGGGGATCGGCGGACAGCAGCCGCATCGGGTCGATGACCGGGTGGTGCAGCACCACCGGGGGATGGTGGAAGGCGATGAACGTCGGCGTTTCGGCCGGCACCGAGCCCAGCTCGGCAGCGAGCCACGTCATCGTCTCGTCGTCCAGGTGGCCGTCGTCCTCGCCCGGCACCGAGGAGTCGGCGAGGAGGAAGACCGCGCCGGCCACGTCGTGACGGGCGTTGATCGGGCCGGCGCCGCCGCGGTCGTCACCGAGCAGACCCTTGCGGTACGCGTCGCGCACATCGTGATTGCCGGGGCAGACCATGACCGGCAACGAGGAGTCGAAGAGCCTCGCGGCCAACTCGTACTCGGCGACCTCGCCGTGGTCGGCGATGTCCCCGGTGATCAGGATCGCGTCGACCGGTCGTGGCAGGGCGTGCAGGTAGTCCATGACCCGGGCGGTCCGCTCGGCCGATCGGGGATGGCTGTCGAGGTGGGTGTCACTGAGATGCGCGATGACCAGCACGAAGGCTCTCCCTAATGGCTATTACCGTTAAAGCCATTAGGGAAGCTACTCTGGGCGGGGTCGGCCGCACAAGCCGGAACGGAAGGAGAGCCCATGTCACCGCAGCTCGCGCTCGCCCTGGCCAGCACGATCCGGCACGACGGCAACGGCGGGGTCGCCGACGACCTCGGCGATGTCGAGGGCCTGACCGCGTGGCTCCGCGAGCAGGCCGAGCCCCTGCGGCAGTACGTCGGCGGGTTCGACCCCGCCGCCAGCACCGTCGACGAGCGGACCCGGCTCGATGTGGTGGCGGTACGGCGCGCCGCACGTACCCTCTTCGCGGTGGCGGTCCGACCGGGACCACCGAGCCGGGCCGACTCCTCCTCGCTGCTCCCCCCGCCGGAGGCGGTCAGCCGGCTCAACCAGGCCGCCGCGGCGCTGCCGGTCCGGCCGGTGCTGAGCTGGGCGGAGGAGGGCACGCCGACCCTCACCTGGCAGGGCGAGGCGGTCGACGCGCGAGTGCGGCTCACCGCGGGGCTGGCACGCGCGGCCATCGAATTCCTCGCCAGCCCCGCCCGCGACGAGTTGCGCGCCTGCCCCGCGCCGCGCTGCGTACGCTACTTCGTCAAGGACCACCCACGGCAGGAATGGTGCAAGCCCTCCTGTGGCAACCGGGCCCGCGTCGCGCGGCACTACCAGCGGCGCACCGAAGCGCGATAACCGACGCTCTCAGCTACGGGAACGCGGCAGGCAGTCCTTCTTGTACTTCAGACCCGAACCGCACCAGCAGGCGTCGTTGCGCTCCGGTGGCCAGGGGATCCGCGCGCTGGGCCGAGCCGACACCTCGGCGGCGTAACCCGCCCGGACCGCCACGTCGGCCGGGTCGCCGTCGCGTCGACCGGCGAAGGCGTTCAGCCCGGCCACGGACGCGGTGAACACGGCCAACCCGGCCTGACCGGCACCCGTCAGCCGGACCAGCTCCTTCTCCAGCAGGCCCCGGTGCGCGTCCCAGTCCGACCCGTACACCTCGGCGAGCCCGGGGTGCTCGGAGAGCAGCCGATCGAACTCGGCCCGAGGCCAGAAGAGCAGATCCGACTCGGCGCCCCTGCGCTCCCCGGCCCGACGGACGAGCTGGGTCTCCAACCGGTCCGCCAGATCGTCCTGCCGGTCGTGCGGCAGGTTGAGATCCCGGCGTACCCGATGCCGTTGTTGAAGCAGGAAGAAGAGCACACCCGGCGCGTCCGGCGGACCGAGCTCCACCACCGGGTCGATCGCCGTGCTGGTCGCCGCGGACGCCCCGGCGGCGGTCGCGCGCTCACTGAGCAGGGTGTCGACCGCCTCGCTCAGCCACGTCTCGGCGGTCGACGAACGCCCACTGGCGTCCAACGCGGCACTGACGTAGGCGGGGGCGTCGGGCTGCACGAGCAGCAGAGGGCGTAGCGCGGTCAACTCCGCCATCGCCTCGTCGTCGCGACCACCGGCCCGGAACAGGGCCCGCGCCCGCAGCGCTCGGGCGAACCCGGCCCGCGGGTCGTCCCCGGACGGGTACGCCGCCAGCGCCTGCTCCGCGTACCGCAGCGCGGCATCGGGTCTCGCCCGGATCTCGGCGATCTCGGCGGCCAGGGTCAGAGCGTCCCCGGCGTCGTCCGGATCCTCCAACCGGCCCTGCTCGGCCGCCTCGGCGATCTCGGCGGCGACACCGAGCGGATTGGCCGTCCCGAGCGCCGAGCGGCGAAGTTCGGCGAGGCCAGCCTTGGTGAGTACGTCTTTCGTCGACACGATCTCACGGTACGTCGGGGTGCTTCCGCCCGGCCCAACTATGGCCATCTGGTGTCAACCCACCGTCGATAGCGTCCGGTCGCCAGTTTCCCGAACAAGCACCCGATGGGGGAGTAATGGGCATGGTGGATCGGCGTACCTTCCTCAAGGCGTTGGGCGTTCCCGCGATCGGCGCGGCGCTTCCGTTGGACCTCAGCAAGGCACTCGCCATCCCGGCGAACAACCGGACCGGCTCGATCAACGACGTCGAGCACGTCATCATCCTGATGCAGGAGAACCGCTCCTTCGACCACTACTTCGGCGCCATGCGGGGCGTACGCGGTTTCGGTGACCCGCATCCGGCGACGCTGCCGTCCGGCAAGGACGTGTGGCACCAGCCCAACGGCGCCGACGAGCTGCTGCCCTTCCGCCCCGAGGTGAAGGATCTCGGCCAGACGTTCCTCCCGGACCCGCCGCACGGCTGGAACGACGGGCACGCCGCCTGGAACGACGGCCGGTTCGACAAGTGGGTGCCCAACAAGGGCGTCACGGCGATGACCTACCACACCCGCCAGGACCTGCCCTACCACTACGCGCTCGCCGACGCCTTCACCGTCTGCGACAGCTACCACTGCTCGCTGATGGGGCCGACCGACCCGAACCGCTACCACATGTGGAGCGGCTGGGTGGGCAACGACGGCAAGAACGGCGGCCCGGTCATCACCAACGCGGAGGCCGGCTACGACTGGTCGACGTACCCGGAGCGGCTGGAGCGCAACGGCATCTCCTGGAAGATCTACCAGGACGTCGGCACCGGCCTCAACGCCGCCGGCTCCTGGGGTTGGACGAACGACCCGTACATCGGCAACTACGGCGACAACTCGCTGCTCTACTTCCACCAGTACCAGAACGCGCAGCCCGGGACGCCGCTGGCCGACAAGGCCAAGACCGGCACGGAGATCAGGACCCAGGGCCGCGATCCCCAGGCGCTGCTGGCCGACTTCCGCGCCGACGTCGAGGCGGGACGTCTCCCGGAGGTCTCCTGGATCACCGCGCCCGAGGCGTACACCGAGCACCCGAACTGGGAACCGGCGTACGGCTCGTGGTACATCTCCCAGGTCATCGACATCCTCGCGTCGAACCCCGAGGTGTGGAGCAAGATGGCGCTCTTCATCACGTACGACGAGGAGGGCGGCTTCTTCGACCACGTGGTTCCGCCGACGCCCCCGCAGACCCGCGAGCACGGGCAGTCGACCGTCCCGACCACCAACGAGATCTTCCCCGGCGACGCCGACCACCCGGCCGGGCCGTACGGCCTCGGAATTCGGGTGCCGATGATCATCGTCTCGCCCTGGACGCGCGGCGGCTACGTCAACTCGCAGCTCTTCGACCACACCTCCCTGATCAAGTTCCTGGAGGCGCGCTTCGGGCACGGCCGGCCGGACCTGATCGAGAAGAACATCACCCCGTGGCGCCGCGCCGTCGTCGGCGACCTGACCTCGGCCTTCGACTTCCGGCACCCGAACCGGTCGCGCGACGTCAGACTGCCCGACACCGACGACTTCAAGCCCGAGGAGCTGGTCCGGCACCCCGACGAGGTGCCGGTCCCGCCGGCGGACCAGCGGCTACCGAAGCAGGAGCATGGGGTACGCCCGGCGCGGCCCATCCCGTACGCCCTGCACGCCGACGCGCGCATCGACGACGACTCGCTGCGCATCGACTTCCGCAACTCCGGTGGGGTCGCCGCGGTCTTCCAGGTCCGCCAGGCCGGCAGCGCGGACGCCCCACGCAGCTACACCGTCGAGCCGGGCAAGCACCTGACGGACACCTGGAAGGTCGAGTCCCGCTACGACCTGTCGGTGCACGGGCCGAACGGGTTCTTCCGCCGGTTCACGGGCGACCGGTCGCACCTCGACATCACCCCCTCCTACGACGAGCGCGACTACAAGGTCGTCCTCACGCTCAAGAACCGCGGGTCGAAGCGGGTCGAGGTGACCGTCCGGGACAGGTACAACTCCCGTCCGGTCAAGCTGTCGCTGCGGGCCGGCGAGACCGAGCGGTCGACCTGGGCGCTGTCCCGCACCCACGGCTGGTACGACCTGGCTGTCAGCGTCGCCGGTGACGCCGGCTTCGAGCACCGCTACGCGGGCCACGTCGAGAACGGCAAGGACAGCATCAGCGACCCGTCTCTCGGCGGACTCGTCTAACCGATGCCGTGTCACCCGGGCCGCACGTGGCCCGGGTGACACACCTACGCCCCGCTGTCGGCCCGCCGCTTGATGAACAGCACGGGCGATCGCTGGCCGGAGGCGGATGTCTCGTTGAGCGCTATGACTCACAGGTATATTTATGCCTCACAGTCATAACGCTCGTCGTGGTACCCGCTCGTCCGGAGGTCACGATCTGTAGCGGCCAAGCCGTGCCGTCGGTGCACGGCCTTCAGACCGTGACAACCGGCAACGCGACACAGGCGGGCTACCGAATGCGTCCGAGGTACGCCAGCATCGTCTCGCGGCTCCTCGGCAGGCCGTACTCGCCGACGAGCATGGCCACGTTGCCGAAGTCCTGCCCGTCGATCAGCCACGGCTCGGTCGACCGGCCCAGCGCCTCGGCGAGCCGGCGCTGCCGGGGCTCCAACGCTGCGATCGGCGTCCCGGCCGCTGCCGGACCGTCCGGGAACGCGAGGCGCAACGCCACGCCCAACACCGTCAACGACCGATCGCCGCTGACGGTGGGCAGCCGGTCGAGCAGCGCGTCGAAGGCGCGGTCCGTGTGCTGCGGGCCGAGCTGCCGCAGCGCGAGGCTGGCGTAGCCACCGAGATCACCGTCGAGGAACGGCACCCAGTCACCCTCGACCGGCCCGGTGGCGGCGTCGTCGAGCGGCGCTGACGCCCAGCTCAGCAGCTCCTCGATCGTCGCCGGACCGGCCGCCGCGCCGAGGACCCGGACCCGACCGATCGCGGCGGCCCAGCGGAGCACCGGGCGCGGATCGACCAACCAACGAACGTCCGGCGCGGCACCCAGCAGCCCGGAGGCCACCAGCATCGTGGCCACCTCGCCGAGGGTCGATTCGACGCCCGGTCCCTGAGCGGCGTCGATCGCGCCGTTCAGCGCGGTCACGCTGCCGTCGGCGTCCTCCGGAAACCAGGCGAGGGCGTAAGCCGCGACCGTCCGCACACTCGGATCGGGATGTCTCAGCAGAGTGCGAAACACGGGAACACCGGCCCGCACCGCGTCGTAGGTGGTCAGCTCGACGTACGCCCACAGCCGACTCTGCTCCGCCGCGGACAGGGACTCGACGTAGGTGTACTCGACGTACTCCTTCTTCGACTCGTCGGTGCCGGTCCACGGGGGCGGCTTGGCGGCGAGCAGCTCACGCCCGCCCTCGGCGGCCCGGCGGAACTCGGCCACCGGGAAGCCCTCCGGCAGGACACCCTCGTCGAACCCGACCGCCAGGAGGCTCAGCAGCCCGGCCACCGCCGCCGGGTCCGGGGTGGCCGGATCGGCGAGCAGCTCCAACAGGAACGGAACCGCGTACGCGCTCGCCTCGAACCGACTGCCCTGGTGGAAGATATTGGTGTAGAGATCGCCCAGGGCCTCGTCCCGGGTGGCCGGGTCGGGGGAGATCAGTGCCCGCAGTTGGCCGGGCACGTCGTCGGCTGCCCCGTAGGCGTGGCCCAGCCGCGCCCAATCGATGTCGTCAAGTCCGTCGAGCACGCGCCCATACTCTCCCGACCCGGTGACAGTCTGCCGGCCGGGAAGGTCAGAACTCCTCGTACACCGCCGGGTCCTGGTCCGCGAGCCGCCCGTCCGGGCGGCCCAACGCGGTGATCGCCTCGACCTCCGCGTCGGTCAGCTTGATGCCGAAGACGTCCAGGTTCTCGACCTGCCGCTGCGGGGACGCGGCCTTGGGCAACGGGATCACCTGGCGGGCCACGTGCCAGGCCAGGATGATCTGCGCCGGGCTGACGCCGTGAGCGGTCGCGATCTCCACGATGGCGGGGTGCTGCTGCAGGTCGTTGCCGCGGCCGAGCGGGCTCCAGCCCTGCACGAGGATCCCGTGCTCCCGGTGGTAGTCGATCGCTTCCTGCTGCGGGAAGTACGGGTGCACCTCGATCTGGTTGACCACCGGGGCAACCCCGGTCTCGGCCACCAGTCGGTCGATGTGCTCAGGCAGGAAGTTGGACAGACCAATGTGCCGGACCAGGCCACGCTCGCGTGCCTCGATCAGCGCCCGCCACGCCTGCACGTACAGGTCGACCTTCGGGTTCGGCCAGTGGATCAGGTACAGGTCGACCCGGTCGAGGCCGGTGCGGAACACACTCTCCTCGATGGTGGTCAGCGCCTCGTCGTAGCGGTGGTGCCGCCCCGGCAGCTTCGACGTGACGATCAACTCGTCGCGTACGTCGCCCGCCGCACGGGCCGCCCGGCCGACCGCCCCCTCGTTCTCGTAGTTGACCGCCGAGTCGAGCAACCGGTAACCCGCCTGGATCGCCTGACCGATCGCGTCGACACCGGCCGAGCCGTTCAGTCGGTAGGTGCCGAGCCCGATCGCCGGCAGGGTGGTGCCGTCGGCAGCCGTCAGATGGGGAATTGTCATGTTTGTGACCCTACCCGCACGTGGTGGCGTCTCGATGGCGAGTGCGGCTTGGACGAGCGCGGCGTGGGCAGCGTCTGGGGATACCGGTGCTTGCGAGGGCCTGAACGAGCCAACTGGATGCCCCAACCGGGGCGGCCTCTGCTTCGTCAAAGATACTGAGGACGTCACCGAGGGGACCCTGTTGTGGCCGGTTGGGAGCGAGTGCTGACGGATCTCGTCAGCACCAGAGGCATGGCGCTGAAACGCTACGCCTTCCTGCTGTGCGGCAATGACAGCGATGCCGAAGACCTGGTGCAGGACGCGTTGGTGCGTGCGTTCACCCGACCACTACGCGACGAGATCGAAAACCCTGAGCAGTACGTTCGCAAGGCCGTCCTCAACCTCTACCTCGACCGGGTCCGTCGGCGCAGCGTGTGGCGGCGAGTGATGCCGTTCGCGGCCGCGCCGGACCGAATCGAGGACGACTCAGGTGCCGTCGATGCCCGCCACGACCTCCAGGCGGCGCTCCTGGCGCTCGCCCCCCAACAACGAGCCTGCGTCGTCCTCTACTACCACGTTGATCTACCAATCCCAGAAATCGCCGCACAACTCGGCTGCGCGGTCGGCACGGTGAAACGCCACCTGCACGACGGTCGACGCCGCCTGGCCAGGCTGCTGCACGATGACACCAGGGAGGACGACCGTGCCGTCCGATGATCGTCTTTGGCGGGACCGTCTGGCAACCCTGGCAGACCGGGCCGCTCCGCCGTCGTTCGCCACCGATCGCCTGCGCGCACGTGTCCGGCGGCGGCGCAATCTACTGGCGGCCGGAACCGGCGCCGCGTCGATCATGGTGGTCTCGCTGGTGACGGTCGCCGCGGCCGGGATCGTAGGTGGCGGTGATCCGATCACCAGCACGGGTGCCACGCCCGGGCCGTCGACTCCCACCGGACCCACCGCCACCACCGGAAGCGAGCCTGACGTGTACGTCTGCGGTGACCGCTACGACCACCCCGGTTCAACTCCGGGAGGCATCCTCACGGCAGAGGTGTCCTCGGTAGCCAAGGTGAATGACGACTCTGGCCCCGCAGTAACAGTGACATTCGCTGCCACGCGGGCGGTCCACGTGGCCTCCAGTCCGCCATCGCTCCTTCAGGTCCTCTACCTGAAGGGCGGCGTCATTGTCGGCGGAGGGCCGATGGTCAACCAGCCGGGCGACACCATCGGCCAGGGCGTCGACGCGATCCGAAGTGGATTCGATCTCGCTCCCGGCAAACCTCACGAACAGCAGCTCGGTCCGCGAGAGATGTTGTGCCCGTCCCTGACCTGGTCCGAGATCTGGGCCACGCCAGATCGCTACGAGGTCGCTTTGGTGCTCGGCCCGATCGAAGACCGCGGGAAGGAGTTGATTCTCGGTGTTCCGCTCCCGCCCACTGTCGCCTCGCTGGTGGTGAAAGCACCACTGCCGGGCTGAAACGACGCTCTCCCCACGCTGCCCTGACTACCGGGCCCCACAGAGAGAGCGTCGATGTCAGAGTCAGGGCGCGAGTGACATTCCGAGTATGTTGAAGATGGCCGGGGCCTCCGTCCACCTCAAGTTCGTGCCGCCACTCTGGCTCACGATCCCGCGAGCCTGACGAACGTTGGCACTCACGTTGAACACAAGTCCTCCGCTGTCACCGTTTCGGGCCGCCGTGAGGCCGTCGCGTTGCCGCCCCTCCACGCCGCCATGGGTGATGCCATTGGACCCCACCCAGGTAAGCCAACTGGTGGTCACCTGGATGCCGCAAACGACACCGGTGGCGTAGCCCGTGTGGCAGACCCAGTCTCCGGTGTAGGAGAGAGCAGAGCTGGTCACGTCATTCACCGAGTAGGTGGGTGACTTGCCGTCCCACGTCCGGCTCGCTGTCGTCCCGGTGGACGAGGTGTCGATTGCTACCGCGTCGTAATAGTCGGAGCGCGTGGTGGTTACGCCAATCCTGTTACGTCCACCACTCTCCCAGCCGGTATAGATCGTCACGCTGTTGGCGAAGCAGTGCCCAGCGGTAATGAGAAATGATCGTCCATCGGACTTCCGACGGGCGGGCAGGCCGGACGTGCAGTCGTATCCTTCACTCTGCGTCGTTCCAGACGCGCTCAAGGCCGCGCCCGAGATCCATTGAGGGCTGTCCCGCCGCCGCGAAGCGTCGGCCATTGCGGGAGCCGGCTCGACGACGGTAGGAACGCCGACGAGTTCGGCGACGGGCCGCCGGGCGACGGCCGACGGCGTCAACGCCTCCGCAGCACGTACGACATCCCGGGCACGAACCCTCAGATTACTGCCGTCGGCGGGGACCGCCACGCTCTCGATGGACAGGTCGGCACGCTGCTGCTCGCCGATGAGTCGCTCACTCGCTGACTTCAACTCGACGAGGGTGTGACTGCCCTGCTTCAGCTCGATCCGGTCGGCTTCGATCGTTGGATCGGTCTTCCGCACCGCGGCCAGGAACCCCTTCGCGGCGCCGAGGTCCGTCAGATAGATCTTGACCGTTCCGGTCGTCCCGTCCAACTCGAGACCGGAGAAGACGTTGCTGTGAGACGCAGCCCCGACCGTAGCGGCCGCACTCGCGATATCCCGCAACGGCTGAAGCAGGATGCCCTGCTCGGCGGACGACATGGCCGCGATCTGCTCATTCGTTAATTGAGGCGGATCCGCCGCGGCCGGATTACCCAACATCGCAGTCGTCGCCACCAAGGTCACCGCGATGACGGCAGCCCCCCGCACTGTGGACATCCAACTCCTCCTCGTATTGCAATGAAGAGGCAGAGCTTATTCGGCCATGATTGACCTCGATGTCCCGGAACGACTGATCCGTACAAAAGACGAACTGCACCAAATTATGCTGGCAGTGCGTGTCCAGGGCGGGGTGACCTCAGCGCTGCCATCACTGATGGGCGGCTAGTTCGGAATGTCGTGCGTCTGGCGCCGACCTGGCGGCGAAGCTGCTGCACTCGGGACAGGTCGACACCACCGGGTGGGCGCAGGCGAGTACGTGATCAAGGAAGTCCTGCGCGGCGTGCAATCGGCGGATCTGGTCGATGAGCTGGTCCCGCCGGTCACGTACCAGCGCGGCGCGGCGCTGACCATCGCCGCGATACAGGTCTTTGATCTCGGCCAGTGACATGCCGGCCCGCTGGCAGAGCTGGATCAGACGCGCCCTCGTGATCGTCTCGTCGTCGTAGACCCGGTGTCCGTTGGCAAGCCGGGCCGGTTCGAGCACCCCGACCTCCTCCCAATGTCGCAGCACATGCGTCGGGACGCTGACCAGCGCCGCCGCGTCTCCGATTCGCCACGTCGTCACGCAGGCTCCTTAGGAATTGACTTCAGGTCGACCTGAACTTCTACGGTGCTCCCCCTGGCGCGCGGTGCGCCAGGATAGGGGAGAAGCTCATGATCCACGGGGTACGTCAGGCTGCGGTGGCGGCCGGTGCGTTGGCTGCGGTGCCGTACCGTCTGATTCGGCCGCGCCCGATCGACCGGCGCTTCCTGGCCGGGCTGTCCGACGCCGGCATCCCGCGCGGGGATGTCGAAGTCGAGCTGATCACATTGGACCAGACGGTGCGGTCGGTGCCGACGCCACTGATCGCCGAGGCTGTCCGGAAACCACGTCGGGTCGGCAACGCCCTGACCACGTACGTGATCCGGCATCCGGAGGTCACCGTGCTGCTAGACCCGTCGGTCTGTACCGACGTCGGCGACCGGGTGATCGGCGAGCTGCCGTGGACGTTGCGGCCGGCGGTGCGGCCGCGCTATCAGGTGCTGCCGACCACGATGGCGCTGGAACGGGCCGGCATTCCAGCCGACACGATCGACTTCGCACTGCCCACCCATCTGCACTGGGACCACGTCTGCGGTCTGCTCGACCTCCCCGGCCTGCCGGTCATGGTGCGAGAGCGGGAACGGGACTGGATGATGTCCGGCGACATCGCACCGGCAGGCGGCGTCCGAGCTGCGCTGCAGGGCCGCCGGCTGGACAGCTACGAGTTGCAGGGGCCGCCGGTGCTCACCTTCGAGCGCAGTCACGACCTGCTCGGCGACGGGTCAGTGATCATGGTCGAGCTGGCCGGACACACGCCGGGGAGTGCCGGCGTCCTGCTCCGTACTTCCAACGGGCCGGTCCTGGTTGCCGGCGACGCAGCCTGGCACGGACTGCAGATCGAACACGTCCGGCAGAAGGCGCCGTACCCGGGGTGGCTCGTCGACGACGATCGCGACGGAGCCTTCCGTACGCTGCACCGGCTGCACGCGGTCCGGAATCAGGTCCGCATCATCCCGACCCACGACCCGAGCGCCTGATCCCTGATCCGAACCTCGTACGTCGCCGCCAGCAGCGCCACCACGCTGTCCCGTTACGCAGCGGCCGACGGGGCCTGCGGGTCGCGCACGCGTGACTGGCGACCAACCGAGGAAGAGGGCATCGGTGTCGTGCCTGCACGCCATCGGCGAAGCCGAATTCAGCTGGCCCGTCCCTCACGTTTGGCGGTCGCGATGAAGTTGGTCCATGCCTGCGTGGTGAAGGTGAGTAGCGGACCCGAGGAGTCCTTCGAGTCGCGGACGGAGACGACCCCGGAGAGGTTCATGGCGACCTCGACGCAGTTGCCGCCGTTGTCACCGCTGCGGGTGCTCTTGCGCCAGTGGGCGCCGGTCAGGTCAGTCATGCCGCATCTCCCCGATGAGCCTCTTGATCATGTCTTTCGATTCTGCCTCGTCAAGCGCGAGGGCCACCAGCCCTCTCCACGTGTCCTCGTAGGCCCTGAGCTCATCTGGCTTGTCGAGGTACAGCGCCCCGGTAAGCGACTCGCTGTAAACCACCGAGGGTTCGGGTGCAGTCCGACCGCCGTTGGTTGGCGGAAAGTCGAGGACCACGAACGAGCCGGCGACCGCTCCAGGGTGCGGCCCTGCTGCGAGCGGCACCACTCGCACTGAAACGTTGGGCTGCTCGGAGACTTCGAGTAGATGTTTGAGCTGGTCGATCATTACGCCATAGCTGCCAACCACTCGGCGGAGTACCGCTTCGGAGAGCACTGCGTCCAAGCGTGGGGGCTGTGGCAGGCGACGCCTAAGCAATGCCTGCCGTTGTAGCCGCACCTCGACTGCTTGCTCACGCTCTTCTGGGCTAAGCCGACTCCCTGGCTGGAAGAGTCCAAGCGCGTAGGTGCGCGTCTGCAGCAACCCGGGAATCAGTGTCTCGCCGTACTCACGCAGTCGGGCCGCGGCAGACTCCAACCCCACGTACAGCTCGAACCAGTTCGGCACCGCATCGCCGTACGCGTGCCACCAGCCCTTCGACTTCGTCTCCGTGGCGAGCCCGCGCATTGCCTCGGTCATTTCAGGCGACACCCCGTACAGCTCGCACATCGCCTTGACGTCGAGCACCCGGACCGAGCCTTGGCCGCATTCGAGGCGCCAGATCTTCTGCCGGCTGTATTCGAGGGCTTCGGCGGCAGCGTCGAGCGTCACCCCGGCCTCGTTGCGGAACTGTCGCAGCAGCCGGCCGAGTTGTCGGCGCGGCACGGTCGATCCGATGTCGTCGGGCATCCGCACACTCCCTGGTTCCGTCACGCAACACTGCGTGACCTGCTCCTGCAACTCCTACGGGTTTCAACAAAGAAAGTCAATGCACAACGGCGAAATTGCGGTGTGGAACGTTGCCTCTCCGCTGCGGACTGTCGCAGGCTGATCACAGCACGGCGGCCGGCCGGTCCCCCCGAACGGTCGCCGTGCTTCCCCGAACACCCCTCGCCCCTCCGATCAGGAAGGCCGGCAGACATGAACGCCAGAAACCAGCGACCAGAGCCGCCGAGCGGTGGTGCGACCTACCGTTCCGCCGCGTACACCGGGCTGTTGCCGTGGCAGGTGCGCGAGCGCCGCTTTCCACCGACCGGGCTCGGACGTCGCGGTCTGAACCCCGACGACGTGTACGCCTTCCTCGACCGCGTCGCCGGCGACATGGCCGCCGTCTACACCGCGCTCGCCGAGAGCCGCCGCGAGACTGCCCGGATCAAGGCCGGCCTACGTCGCTGGCAGACCGATCAGGCCCGTGCCGGCAACGAGCGAGGCCAAGCCCGATGAGCCAGCGGTACGTCGTCCACCTGCCCGTCGTCGCCAACGACCTGCCTGCCGCGCAACGCCTGGCCCGGGTCATCGGCCGGTGGATGCTGGTGCTGCCGATGGCGGACCCGGGGGAGACCACCGTCTCCGAGGAGGACCAGCAGTTCCTCCGCCACCGGGTCTTCTGCGACCTGCGGCTGCCTGGCGGCCGGCGCTGCCTCCTCCGCGACGGCCACGACGGCCCCTGCGCCCGCCGGCTGCGCAGATGACCGTTTCCAACAGGGCCACCAGCACCCGGCGTCGGGTGCTCCGGGGCCGTCACGATGGCGACTGCTCGCGACGCCTGCACCGCGGACACAACCAGCCGATCCGGCATCTCAACTGCCCGTTGTGGGCGAGACCACGTGGACCTTGCCGGCCGCTGAGTAGCCCGGGTCAGCTCGCCGCCTGCTCGAGGTAATCGGAAACCGACCGCAGTGAACATCTTCACTTGCCGACAATGAGCACGTAGCCTGCCTGAAACGATTCATTGAGCGGAGGCCCGCGTGACTCGTCACCTTCCCCGATTCCGATCGGCACCCCGGCGGCGTCGAACAGCAGTGCTCCTGGCTGCCTCGACGGCCGTCGCGGTCGTCCTCAGCGGAGCCACACCGGCGCTGGCATCCCGGGGCCACGCTCCCGGTGCTCCGGTCTCGCTGACGGTCGGCGACCGAGGTCACCCACTCAACGTCGAGGGCATTCCGCGGTTCGGCTGGCTGCCTCGGGACGCTGATCCCGGTGAGACGCAGACCGCATACCAGATCACGGTCACCGCCACCGGCGGCGACCGGGTCTGGAACTCTGGCAAGGTCCGCTCCGACCAGCAGTCCTACGTGCCGTACGCGGGGCCCGCCCTAAGCCCCGGCGCTGCCTACGAGTGGACGGTCCGCACCTGGGACCGCACGAACCGGCCGTCCCGGACCGCCACCGGCGCCTTCGAAACCGGCCTCGCCGACACCCAGTGGGAGGGTGTCAGCTGGATCCGGCGCGCCACCACCGAGGCCGACGATTACACCCTGGCCCGCACCGAGGTACGCCCCAACGCCAGCCGCGTAGTCCGGGCCCGCGCCTACACGGCTGCGGATCACACCTTCGAGCTGTACCTCAACGGCACCCGCGCCGACCGGGGCACCTCCTTCGCCTACCCGGGAGAGGACTACTACCAGGCCGCCGACGTCACCAACCTGGTGAAGGCCGGCAAACCGCTCGCCATCGGGGTGCGCTACCACTGGTACGGCAGCGGCCAGGGCCGCCCGACCGGTGCCCGTGGCCTGCTGATGAAGCTGGTCGTCGAGCATGCCGACGGCACCCGGGAGGTGTACGGCACCGACGGCTCCTGGCAGGTCGCTCGGGACACCCAGTTCGTCGCGAACGCCGAACGCCGCAACGGCGAGGGTGACCGGATCGAACAGCAGGACGCCCGCGCCGAGGTCGCCGGTTGGACGCGGCCCGGCTACGACGGCAGCGCCGCTGGCTTCACCGCCGCCGAGGTACTCGGTGCGCACCCGACCGCGGCGTCGCCGCACCTGATCGGGCAGGAGACCCGGCTGTCCGAGACCACCGTCGCCCCGGTCGCGCTGCGCACCGCCGCCGACGGAACGGTGGTCGCCGACTTCGGGGTAGTCATCCCCGCCCGTCCCGTCGTGCGCTTCGACTCCGGCGTGGCCGGGCGCGCGGTCGACCTGCGGGCCGGCTACACCCTGACCGACACCGGCCGGGTCGCCACGTCCACCCTGGAAACTCAGGGCACCACCATGAGCTTCCCCTACCTGCAGAAGGACGGGGCGCAGGAGTTCCGGGCCTTCACCCACCTCGGCTTCCGCTACCTGGAGATCCCCGGCGCCGGCGAGAAGATCTCGGCGCGCGACGTCTCCGCCGTCGTGGTGCACACCGACACACCGGCCGGCCGGGAGGCGAGCTTCACCAGCTCGAACGCGACCCTCGACTCGGTGTGGACGATGATGAAGCGGTCCGCGATCTACTCCGTCCAGGAGGCGTTCGTTGACACTCCCACCCGGGAGAAGGGCCAGTTCCTCGGCGACGCCGCAAACATCTCGTACGCCACAATGGCCGCCTTCGGCGAGCGCGACGCCACCCAGCAGGCCATCCGCGAGTTCCTCCGCTCGGCCACCCGCTACTGGACCGCTGAGGCCGACCGTGGCCGGTACAACGCCGTCTACCCCAACGGTGACGGCAAGCGGGACATCCCCGACTACTCGCTGATGTTCGTCGACTGGGTGTGGCGGTACTGGACCGAGACCGGCGACCGCGAGCTGCTGGCCGAGGCGTACCCGGCCATCCGCGACACCGCCGAGTACGTGCTGCGCCATATCCCGGCCACCGGCCCCACCGCAGGCCTGGTCACCAACCTGTCCGGCGGGAGCGGTGGCTACCGCTACGGCATCGTCGACTGGCCCGAGCCCGGCCGCTTCGGCTACGACATGACCACCGCCGCCCGGACCACGATCAACACCCAAGGCGTCGACGTGCTGCGGACCACCGCTCGGATGGCCGAGGCCCTTGGCCGACCCGCCGACGAGGTGACCGCGTACGACGGGCGGGCCGGGGACCTCACCGACGCGGTCAACGCGTCGCTGCGCGCCGCCGACGGCAGCTACGTCGACGGCCTGTCAGCCACCGGCGAGCGCAGTGGCCATGCCGGGCAGCACGCCACGTCGTACGCCATCGCCCACGGGCTGGCACCACGGGGCGACCTGCCCGCGCTGGCGGATCGCATCGCGTCGATGGGCATGAAGCAGGGTCCGATGACGGCCCACTGGCTGCTGCGGGCGCTCGCCGACGCCGACCGGCCAGACGCGGTGCTGCGGCTGCTTACCAACCCGGACGACTTGGGCTGGGCGAACATCCTCGCCCAGGGCGGCACCTTCACCTGGGAGGCCTGGACCCTCGACCCCGGCAGCAACTTCAGCCAGTCGCACGGCTGGGGAGCGCAGGCCGTGGTCGACGTGCAGGAGACCCTGCTCGGCGTCCGTACCGCCAGCCCGGGCGCCGCCGTGGTCGACATCGTCCCGCCCGCGGTCGGGCTCGAACGGGCCAGCGGCACGGTACCGACGCAGCGCGGGGCGGTCCGCCTGGATTGGCGGCGCACCGGGGCCGGCCTCCGCGTCGACCTGGACGTGCCGGTCAACGTCACCGCCCGGGTCGCGCTGCCGGTCATCCCCGGAAAGTCCTATCGGGCCGCCGGTCCGAGCAAGGCCACCTTTGTCGGGATCGAGGACGGCCGCGCCGTCTTCCAGGTGGGTTCGGGCCGGTCCAGCTTCCACCCCGTCGCCGGCTCGGCGGCCCAGCCGCGCTGACTCCCTGACCCTTGCGCGTAGTGACGAAGAGCCGGGCGGGCAACCGCCCGGCTCCCCGTCGACAGCAGTCGGCGAGACTAAAACGTTTCACAGTGCGAACCCGTGGTGCTGTTCTTCGGATCGTCGGCCGGCGGATCAGTCCGGGTTGTCTTGGGAGTCGCCTCGGCAACAGGGAAGAAATCATGGCGAATCTCGGGCAACCGCGAGGCTGGCCCTGGCGGGAATGGGTCAGGTCTGGGCCGCCTAATAACTCCTAACGAAATGATGTTGGGCGTAACCCCCGGGACGTGAGGGTCGTTCTGTCTGAACGTGAGGAGGGGTGAGTAGCCGCCGTGGATCGTCTCGGACGATCTCTGGGCCGAGATCGCGCCGCTGCTGCCGCCCCGACCACCACGGCGGCACCGGTGAGAGCCGCCGACCAGCTCGACATGTCCCGGGCGGTGATCGACGGAACCCATGTCCGGGCGTTTGGTGAATTCGGAGCCAGCGACGCCGCCGCTGAGTCGAGAGGGCCGGTCAGCTGGCCTGCGAGCCCAGGCTGAAGCCGTCGAGCAGGTTGATGAGCTCGTCGTCGCGGCTCACCTCGTAGCCGCGCCGGCGCAGCTCGGCCACCAACTCGCCCTCGCTGGCGAGCGCAATCTCGAGGTAGTCGCCGTCGTGCAGAGTGAGCTCGCGCTTGCCGTACCGCTCTTGCAGGTCCTTGGGCAGCAACGTGAACGCCCGCACGGCGGCCATCCGCGGCCAGGTTCCGTCGCCGACAGCACCCACCTCGGTGATGTCGAAAGCCTTGTCGTCGGCGTACCCGTCCTCCGGCTCGTGGTATTCGGGGCCGGCGGGGTTCCACAGGTGGGTCATTCGGACCTGCCGGGCCTCGCCCCAGGTGCGCGCGGCGGCGAGCGCCCGGATCTCCGCGGCCTCCTCGGTCGCGGTGCCGGCGTCGGCGAAGGCGAGGCAGTCGTGCATCGTGGCGTAGCCGTAGACCAGGCGCCGGCTGTTCGGGTGGTGCGTCGTCATGGCGCACATCCTGCCCCAGACGTACGACTTCCAAGATCGTCGTACGGCCGGGGCCCTCTCCACCGGTCGGGTGACCGCTAGGCTGGCGTTCCCTGGTCTCGTCACCTGGAGAAATGCCCATGTCCGACAGCGTCTTCGCGCAGTTCACCGCCGACGACGACCAGCTCGCAGTCGGGCTGCTCGTGCAGCCGGCGATCAACGCCGCCCTGGTGCACAACCGGGTGCCCTTGGTCCGTCACCTCACGCTCGTCAACAACGGTGCGGTGCCGCTGACCGACGTGACGCTGACGTTGGAGCTGCTTGGCCCGGACGGCGCGCTGACCGAGCCGTGGACGCGCACGCTGGCCGCGCCGTTGCGGCCCGGGGCGAGCACGAGCTGGGACGACTTCCGCGACTTCACGCCCGACCGCGTGCTGCTGTACCGCACTGACGAGGCGTTCCCCGTCGACTACCGCCTCACCGTCAAAGCAGCCGAGGCAGCCGAGGCGGTTGCGGATCACAACCCGTTGACGCTGGTTGCCCCGTCACGAGTGTTGGCGCACAACGAATGGTTCAACAGCCCCGCCCTGTACGACAGCCTGGCGGCCTTCGTGCAGCCGAACACCCGGGCGGTGGAGGCGGTCCTGCGGGCTGCCGCCCAACTTCTGTTGGCGCGGACCGGCTCCGGCTCTCTGCAGGGCTATCAGGAGGGTTCGGAGCGAGCAGCCCTGATCGCCGGCGCCGTGTACGAGGCGTTGCGCCAACTCGAAATCACCTACCAGACCCTGCCGGCGTCGTTCGAGAACACCGGCCAGAAGGTACGGACGACAGCCGCGGTGCTGGACGGCCGGCTCGGCAACTGCATCGACCTGTCCGTCACGTACGCCGCATGCCTGGAGGCGGCAGGGCTGCATCCGCTGGTCTTCATCAGCGAGGGGCATGCCTTCGGTGGTTTCCTGCTGGAGGACGAACGGCTGGGCTCGGCCGCGCTGACCGAGAGCAACCTGCTGATCTCGATGGTGGACTCCGGTCGGGCGGTGCCGGTCGAGCTGACCCGCATCGGGCCGGGCGCACAGTCGGCGACCTTCACCGAGGCGGTACGGGTCGGGCTCGGCCACTTCCGCGGCGACGGCGAGCGCATGCAGGGCGTCGTCGACGTCCACCTGGCCCATCGCTCGGGGATCCGCCCGCTGCCGTCCGCCGACGAACTGGTCACCACACCGCTGGTCCAGGAAGTGACCGCCGACGCGGGAGCGTCCCTCGACCTTCCACCCGGTGTCGCGGCGGCGAAGCTGCGCCAGCTCGCCGACGAGGGCGAGGAGGTGCCGCACCAGTCCGACGGGTCCCCGGCGCGCGTGCAGCAGTGGAAGAAGTCGCTGCTCGATCTGAGCCTGCGCAATCCGCTGCTCAACCTGCCCAAGCGTGGCCGTGGGCTGGACCTGCACGTGCCGGCGGGTGCGCTGCCGCTGCTCGACGATCTGATCCACGATGGCCGTCAGGTACAGGTCATCCCGCAGGACGACATCAGTCATGTCCACGAGCTGGCCGGGGCACGCCGTGCGCAGGACCTCGACGCGGAGATCCTCACCCGGGAGCTGCGCACCGATCGCCGGGTCTACGGCGCGGTCACCGACGCCCGCTACAAGACCGCGATGCGGGCGTTGCAGCGTGAGGCGCGCACGATGGAGCAGGAGACCGGCAGCAACTACCTCTACCTGACCATCGGCACGCTGGTGCACACCAAGACGACCGGGGGAGAGGCGTACGCGCCGCTGTTCCTCCTACCGGTCCGCATCGAAGGCGGCAGCGGCCGTCGCCCGTACGCGATGGTCATCGACGGTACCGAGGTCGCCAGCCCGAACTACTGCCTCATCGAGTGGTTGCGGGTCAAGCACAGCGTGCGGATCCCCGAGCTGGAACAGCCGGTCCTCGACGAGCATGGCATCGACATCGCCAAGACCCTGGCCGCGATCAACACCGGCCTGCTCGACAACCGGCTCAACTACCGCATCGACGAGACCGCCAGCCTCCGGCTGTTGCAGTTCTCCACCTTCCAGATGTGGCGGGACCTCACCGACCACTGGCCGCTGTTCATGGAGAACCCGGTCGTCCGGCACCTGGTCGAATCCTCCGGCGCCACGTTCGACGACCCCGCCCGGCCCGAGCACGACGTCGACGTCGCTGTCGACGAGGCGGATTTGCACCTGCCGATCCCTGCCGACGGGTCGCAGATGCAGGCCATCGTCCGCGCCGAGCGCGGCCACTCTTTCGTCCTGGAAGGCCCGCCCGGTACCGGCAAGTCACAGACCATCACCAACATGATCGCGCGGGCGGTCAGCGCCGGCCGGTCGGTGCTGTTCGTCGCCGAGAAGCAGGCCGCCCTGGAGGTGGTGAAGCGCCGCCTCAAGCAGGTCGGTCTGGGGCCATTCGCCCTCGACCTGCACGGGCGCAAGCAGTCCCTCAACGCGATCCGCCAACAGCTACGCGACGCCCTCGATCAGTACGATCAGGGCGGCGACGGCACCTGGACGGCCGTCGAGACGGCGTACCGGACGCGGCTCGCCCCGCTGACCGACTACCCGGCTCAGGTGCACACCACCAACCCCGTCGGGATGTCACTCTGGTCGGCCTACGAGCAGACCCTGGCGTACGGGGACGGCCCGGTCGCCCCGATTCCGGTGAGCTACCTGCACGCACCCGCCGAGGCACGCGCCCAGGTCGAGACGACCCTGCGGGAGTTCCCGGCGGCCGCACGATCGGCGCGGCTCCGGGCCGCGCACCCGTGGGCGCTCAGCGGCTGCCGCGCCCTCGACGGGCTGCACGGGGCCGCCGTCACCGAGATCGCCGCCGAACTCGAACGTCTCCGTGCCGACCTCGCCGCCCACCCGCACCTTGTCGACCTGCTGCGGACACTGCCCGCCCCGGAAAGCGTGAGCGAGCTGCAGGCAGGCGCCTGGTTCGCCGTACGCGGAATGCTGCCGGACCGGGAAACCACCCTGCACGCCAGCGACCGACGGTGGGACGAGGCGGTGGCCCGGCTCCAAGCGGACCTGGCGGCCTTCCGGCAGGGCTTCGCCGGTGAGTTCGCCACCTTCCGGCCGGACGTGTTCGCCCGCCCGGAGCTGACCGCCTGGGATGGTGAGGCCCAGGAGGCCGCCAAGAAGCTGTTCGGTAAGCGCAAGCGTCGGCAGGCCGTCGCGGACCGGTTGGCGGTGCACCTGGTTGCCGGCGCGACGCTTGACGTCGAGCGGGCGGAGGTCATCACCGGCCGGCTGGTGGCCGCCCAGGCGCAGGCGGCCGGGCTCTACCAGCATGTTCTTGCGGTGGGCGGGCTGCGGCTGCCGCAGTGGCAGCCCACGGACCCGAACGCTCAGGAGCGGCTGACCGAGGCGATCGACGCGACCCGGGCCGGCCGGACACTTCTGGCGCGGCACCCGCAGGCCTGGGAGCTGTTCCAGCGCGGGTTCACCGACGGCGGTGCGGTGCTACTCGACCGGTTCGCCTCGCGCTGGCGGGCGTGGCGTGGGGTGTTGCGCTCGGCCGGACCCGAGCTGGCGCTGTGGGCAGCCGGTACGCACTGGTTCGACGCCTGGCAGCGCGACGGCGCAACCTGGCTGCACGAGCTGCAGATCGAGGAGCTGTTCCCGCTGCGCCGATGGGCGACCGTCCTGACGCACGCCGACGTGCTCGCCTCGGCCGGCCTCACCGACTTCCGGGACCAACTGTTGCGCGCCGAGGTGCCCGCGCAGCTGGCGGAGGAGGTCTACCGGCGGGGCGTCGCCGCCGCGTCCCTCGCCGAGCGGGTACGGGCCGGCGGGCTGCAGTACTTCGACCCGGAGCTGCACGACGACGAAATCAACCAGTTCGAGGTGGCCGCCGGTGAGCTGCGGTCCGCGCTGCCGACGCAACTGCCGGCGGTGCTGGTCCGTCGTCGGCCCTTCAGCCCGACCGACCGGCGTGGACGCTTCGCCGACTTCGCCGCGGAGCTTCGCCGCAAGCGAGGCGGCAGGTCCTTCCGCGAACTGTTCGAACAGTACCCGGACGCGGTGCTCGCACTGACCCCGTGCGTGCTGGTCAGCCCGGCGTCCGCGGCGAACTTCCTGGCACCGGGGAGCCAACGCTTCGACCTGGTCATCTTCGACGAGGCGTCGCAGATCCGCGTGGCAGAGGCGGTTGGTGCGATGGGTAGGGGCAGCGCCGTGGTGGTGGTTGGCGACTCCCGACAGATGCCGCCGAGCAGCATCATGCAGGCCAGCCACAGCGTCGACGAGGTCGACGAGGGCAACGGCCCGGTGCCGGAGGACCTGGAGAGCATCCTCAGCGAGGCCGTCGAGTCGGGACTGCCGCAACGATGGCTCTCCTGGCACTACCGCAGTCACGATGAGTCGCTCATCGCCTTCTCCAACCGCTACTACTACGACAACAAGCTCTCCAGCCTCCCGTCCCCTGGCGCCACCAGTTCCGCCGGTGTCAGCTGGCGGCGTGTCGACGGTCGGTACGACCGAGGTGGATCCCGAACCAACGAGGTCGAGGCGCGGGCGATCCTCGCGGACATCACCCGGCGGCTGCACGACCCGGCGACCGACACCCAGTCCGTCGGCGTGGTCACCTTCAACATCCAGCAGCGGGACCTCATCCTCAACCTGCTGGAGGAGAGCACCGACCCGATCATCCGCGAGCACCTCTCCGGGGCGGTCGCGGAGCCGATCTTCGTCAAGAACCTGGAGAACGTGCAGGGCGACGAGCGGGACGTCGTCCTGTTCTCCCTGGCCTTCTCCACGAACCTGGAAACCGGCCAGCTCCCGCTGAACTTCGGCCCGCTCAGCCAGGCCGGCGGCGAACGGCGGCTCAACGTGGCCATCACCCGCGCCCGCCGCCAGGTCGTCCTCTATTCCTCGTTCGACCCGTCGGACATCGACCTGTCCCGCACGTCCGCGCTGGGCACCCAGCACCTGCGGGCGTACTGCGAAATGGCCGCCGCCGGAGCGGACCGCCTGGGCGACCTCGCGACCGACCGCACCGAGCGACGCAGTCGGATCCGCGACGAGGTGGCCGGGGCGCTGCGCGACCGCGGCCACGAGGTCCGCACCTCGCACGGCCTCTCCGACTTCACCGTGGACATCGCCGTTCGCAGACCAGGCTCACCCACGTGGCAGGTGGCCGTCATGCTCGACGGTCCCGACTGGAGCGCCCGCCCGACGGTGGCCGACCGGGACTCGGCGCCCACGCTCCTGCGCTCGATCATGGGTTGGCCGGAGGTCGTGCGGTTCTGGCTGCCGGCGTGGATCCACGACCGATCGGCGCTGCTCGACCGTGTCGACGACGCGGTCACCCGTGCTGAGGCCCCCGCGACCGCCGAACCGGAGCCCGAGTCGGCAGATGCGCCGTACCGCGACGTCGAACTGCCGCAGCCGCGTTCCGCAACGGACGTCGAGCCGCCGCACCCGGCACCGGCCAGCGAGTTGCCGCAGCCGCGCCTCGGGGCGGACGAAGAGCCCCTCCTGGGCGCCGTGCCGGCACCCGTCACCGGACTCGCCGTTGAGTCCGTACCGTCTCCGGTGGCGGTCGCGCCGACGACAGCCTCGGGCACCATCACGGCGAGCCCATTCATCCCGTACGTCCCGACGCCGCTCGGCGAACAGGCCGACCTCGACCTGCTCGCCACGGACCAGCGCGTGCGCGGTCTGATGCGGAACGCCCTCCGCGAGATCATCGAGGCGGAGGGGCCCATCGAGCAGCACCGCCTGGCCCGCCTGGCCCTCGCCCGGTTCGGTTTCCTCCGGACCCGGGAAGACCGCCGCAGCGCCGTGCTCGCGCTCGTCGACTCCCGCCGGCTCCACACGCACCCGACCGTGAGCCGGTACGCCTGGCCCGAGGGTGCAGACCCGCAGACGCACCGCGCGTACCGGGTGACTCAGACAAGCAATGACCGCGCGTTCGAAGAGGTGCCGCCGGAGGAGGTCGCCAACGCCTTCGTGCACGTGCTGCAGGGCGTACCGAGCATGGACGAGGAGCGGCTGCTGCGCGCCGGTCTGGAGCGGCTCGGCTACCGCAGGCGTACCGACAAGATCGACAAACTACTCCGGTACGGGCTGCACGTCGCCGTGACCAGCGGTCGCCTCCGCTTCGACTCAGAGGGCCGTATCACCCTCGGCTGACGAGAGCGCGCCTCAAATCGGTGAGCGGCACGAATTGACGTAGCCGGTCCGGTAGCGGTGGAACGGGTCACGTCTTGGGCGCCTCAGCCGAGGTCGTGCTCGTCCAGGCGGTGTGGGACCGTGCGGCGAATGACTAACCGTCGCGGTGGATTACCTGGTCGGCCCGGAGCGTGACCATGGCGACGGTACGGCCGTCGGCGTCGGCGAACTCGACTTCGTACGCGGTCGAGGGGTCGCTGAAGATATGAACGACCGTCCCCACTGCCCCGGCAGGCAGTTGCTCTGCCGGCATGGCCTCTCGGAGCTCAACCACGTCGTACAGCTCCAACATGTCATCCTTCCTTGGGCGGGAACGAGATGGTGACCATCCGAGGTGTAGATGCCCCGTTCTCCAGTATCCAGGCTGTGCGGACGGTGATCGTGCCACCGGGCCCGGTCAGGGGAAGGTCCACGGACCACCGCTGGCCGAACTCGTCCGCCTTACCCAGCAAAGGGTTGCCGGCGAGTACGCCCTCGCGGATCTGCTGCACGATCACGTCGGCGTCGTCCGGGCCGAGGCCGGTGACGGAGCTGATGACGCGGTACTTGTTCTTACCGACAGGGTGGTCCGGGTTCATGGCGTAGGCGGTGATCTTCCTGGAGTCGATCTCGGCCTTGGTGAAGTCCGGTCGCCTGGGATCACCGGGAACCTTTGTCGGCCCGGACCCGTCGGGCCTCTGCGGGCCGGGCGACTGCTTCTGGAGTCGCCCCAGTGCCTGCTTGAGCTTCTCGATGAGGTCGCCGAGTCGGCGAACCTCCGGGATCAGCCGTCGCAGGCTGGCCAGCAGCCCACGCAGCAGTCGTGCGATCCGAGCACCCCAGGACGCCACCAGCGTCGTGACCTGTTCGACGACGAGCGGGGTGGCCAGTCCGCCGGTGATGACGAGTTCGCCCGCGTACACGATGATGCGGGACACGCAGGTGGCGATGGCGTCGCGGACCAGGAGCCGGACGGCGGCCACCAGGCCGGCGGCGCCTTCGGTGATCGCGGCCATGGTGTCGGCGCCCTGGGCGAGGCCGGTGATGGCCTGCTGTTGCTCGGCGGACCAGGCCCGGTAGGCGGGACCCGCACTGCCGCCCCAGCTGCCGATGTCGTCGCGGACGGCGAGAGCCAGCGCGGCGGCTTCCTCGCGTAGGGACCCTGCAACGTTGCGCCAGGTCTGGGCGTGTGCGGTGATCTGCGCGGGGTCGCCGGCGAGCCAGTCCAACGCCTCGCTGAGCGGCTTGACGTGTTCGATGAGCCAGGCGATCCCGTACTGCAGGAGGGCGCCAACCGGGTCCGAGACGAAGGCGAGGGAGTCCAGGCCGGCGCTGACCACACCGAGGCTGCCGTCGATCCAACTGCCGCTGCGCACGCCCTGCGCGATGAGCTCGATGTCCTCGCAGATCCAGACGCCTGCCCACGCGCTGGGTGGCGCGTCGGACGCGGTGGCGATGAGCGGGTTCGTCGTCACCGCCGTTGCCGTGTCTGATCGAGTAGGTGGCTGGCGCGGGCGTCCGAGCTTCGGTAGCGGTCCGCGCTGGTTCGCAGCCTTCCGGCGGTGTCCCGCACCGACCCGGTGGCGGCTCCGATGCCGTCGACGAGGGTGCGTTGCAGGCCGTCGAGCAGCATCGGCATCATGGCGCAGAGCTGCCCGTAGGCGTCGCCGCCCAGCCGGACGTGCTGGCCGGCCTGGCGGGCGGTGTCGAGGTTGCCGGCGCAGCGATCGAGGCGTGCGGCGTGGGCGGTCAGGTCGTCCGGGTCGACCTGGATGCCGTCACCGGCCGGCATCGCTTGACCCCTCGTCGCGGATCAGCCGGCTGCGGTACGAGTCGATGATGGCTCGGGCACTCGCGTCGTCGCCGAGGGACTCCGCGGTGACGTCACTGACCTGCCGCAGCAGGTCGGCGCGCGCGGCCCTGGTGGTCTCCAGGATCTGCTGTGCGGTGCGTGTCCCCGATTGTTGCCGGATGCGCTCGTCGAGCCGCAGGTCGATCAGCAGGCCGGCTGCGTCGACGGTGACGTCGACCGTCCGGTCGGCGTTGTGGGCGGTGCCGGTCAGATTCTGCATCCTCGCCGACAGCGTCTTCGCCCGCTCCGCCCGTTCGGCGAGCGACGACTCCCAATCGTCGAGCCGGCGCTGCGCCGCGTCTAGCGCGGCGTCGTCCGCCCACATGTCGACCCTCCCCAGGGGACCACCGCCGACCACCGCCAGCAGGATCACCGGTACGCTACCAACCGGTGGCGCTGCGTGCATGCCCCGAACCCTGGTCGGCCAGGAGGGATGCCGCCCCCGGGGCGAGGATTCGGCGCCAAATCGGGGGAAGGTCCAGGAGGATTGTCCCCGTGACGAGCAACAACCCGCTGCGGGGATGGTCCGCCCGAACCGCCTGGGAGGGGCGGTTCGACGCTCCGCTGCGCGCGTTCCTACGCACCGAGACCGGCGGCGCACGGGTCGTGCTGGTCGCCGCGGTGGCGGCGCTCGTATGGGCCAACCTGCACGTGTCGTCGTACGAGTCGCTCTGGGGCACCTCCCTCTCGCTGCAGCTCGGCGACTGGCACGTGACACACGACCTGCGTACCTGGGTCAACAGCGGCCTCATGACGTTCTTCTTCCTGGTCGCCGGGCTGGAGTTGCGCCGCGAGCTCGACATCGGCGAGCTGCGGGAGCGGCGTCGGCTGGCCTTGCCGATGCTGGCCGGGATCGCCGGCATGCTCCTGCCGATCGTGATCTATCTCGTCATCAACGCAGGGCACCCCACCGCTGCGGGCTGGGGTGCGGTGATGGCCACGGACACGGCCCTGGCGCTCGGCGCGCTGGCCGTCTTCGGGCCGCGCTTCTCGGATCGGCTGCGAGGTTTCCTGCTGACCGTCTCCGTCGTCGACGACCTGGTGGCGATCGCGGTGCTGGCGATCGCCTATCCGGACCATCCTTCGCCGAGGGCGCTGCTCGTGGCAGCGGGAATCTTCGGTGTCGTCCTGCTCGTCCGGGGCTTCCGCGTGCGGTTCGGGCCGGTCTACGCGCTGCTGGGGGTGGCGGCCTGGCTCGCCGTCTCGGAGTCTGGCGTCGACCCGGTCGCGGTGGGCCTGGTGATGGGGTTGCTGACCTACGCCTACGCCCCGGGTCGCGGAGACCTGCAGCGGGCGAGCGATCAGTTCCGCCTCTTCCGGGAACAGCCCACACCGCAGCTCGCCCGCATGGCCCGGGCCGGGCTCACCTCGGCGCTGTCCCCGAACGAGCGGCTGCAGACCCTCTACCACCCGTGGGCGAGTTACGTGGTCGTGCCGCTCTTCGCGCTGTCGAACGCCGGGATCGTGATCGACGGCGACCTGCTGGCCAGGGCCGTGAGCTCCCCGGTCACGCTCGGTGTCGTGGTCGCGTACGTCGTCGGCAAGCCGGCCGGAATCGTCGTCACCTCATGGCTGGTGGCTCGGCTGAGCGGCAACCGGTTACGGCCACCCGTGGGCTGGCTTGCCGTCGTGGGGGTCGGCACGGTCTCCGGTATCGGGTTCACCGTCGCGCTCCTGATCGCCACCCATGCGCTCAGTGGCCCCGCCCTGGATGAGGCGAAGCTCGGCATCATCGTCGCGACGCTCGGCGCGTCCCTCGTCACCTGGCTGGTCTTCCGCTCTGTCGGGCGGCTCTCGCCGGCACGGCGTGCGCGGGCGCTGCTGGGCGTCACCGAGGGGATCGTCGACCTGATGTTGCCGGTCGATCCGGAGCGCGACCATATGCGCGGGTCGCTCGACGCGCCGGTGACGGTCGTGGAGTACGGCGACTTCGAGTGCCCCTACTGCGGGCAGGCCGAGCCGGTGGTCCGGGAGCTGCTGGCCGACTTCGCCAACGTCCGGTACGTCTGGCGACACCTGCCGCTCACCGACGTCCACCCACACGCCCAACTCGCCGCCGAGGCTGCCGAGGCGGCGGGCGAGCAGGGGATGTTCTGGGAGATGCACGACCTCCTTCTCGCGCACCAGGACGCACTCAATCCCGACGATGTGCTCGGCTACGCCCAGCAGCTCGGACTGGACCTCGACGGGTTCCGGGAGCACATGGTGAAGCGCATGGGTGTCGACCGGATCGCCGAGGACGTCGACTCCGCCGACCTCAGCGGCGTCACCGGCACCCCGACCTTCTTCATCAACGGCCGGCGCCACCATGGCGCGTACGACATCGCCGCGCTGACCGCGGCGGTGAAAGGGGCGTTCGCGAGCGCCAAGCTCCGCCCCGAGTACCACCGTCGGGATCCCGGGCCTCGCGAGGGCGGCCCGGCGAGCTGACCGCGGGGCCGTGGGTCGGGGTGCGCTGGTCGGTGCCTTTGGAGCTGAATCGTTTGTGACATCACCGGCCGGAGGCGGCAGCCGGCCCGGTCTGAATCGTTTGCGACATCAGCTCCAAAGGCAGCACGCCAACCCCGCTGCCCCGCAGGTGGGCAGGGGCGTTCAGCTGGCCGGAAGGGCGGCAAGCCGCCCGGGGCGGTGCCCCGCGACGGCCACCGCAGCGGCCAGTCGGAGTCACCTCGGCGACGTGCTCGGAAGGTGATGTCCGAGATGGATCGACGTGCGGAACGTAAGCGCGAAATCACGATGGACGCGGGGTCTTGACTCTCGCGGAACATACGACCACCATCGGACAACGTTGTCATCGCTCACCGCCCACTGACAACGTTGTCATCTCTGGAGGCAAGATGTCCGAGCTACCGCCCCTGTCGCGGCGTACCTTCCTCTCCGCCGGAGCCACCCTGCTGGCCTCGGTCGGGGTGACCGCGGTCCTACCGGACGCCGTCGCGGCCGCCGCTCCGGCGACGCCGGCTGCCACGCCGCAGGCCACCGACCTCGCCCGGTACCGCCCGGTCGCGGTCTCCTCGACCGACTACGCGCCGACGCCCGGCACCTTCGCCGTGGATGGTCTGGCGCAGACCGGCGTTCGGGGGAGTGGTTGGCGGGCCGCCAACAGCGACCCACAGTGGATTTCGGTGGACCTGCAGGCACCGTGCCGTATCGAGGCCGTCACCCTGGTCTTCGAGGCCGCGCTCACCGACGGGCCGTTCGACGGCAACTACACCGACACCGACGGCGACGAGATCCTCTCCAGCGCCGCGACGGCGTACCGGATCGAGGTTTCCACCAACGGCCGCGACTGGCGGTCGGTGTACGAGACCGCCGAGGGGCAGGGTGGCGTGCAGGCCATCAAGCTGTCCGAGCCGGTCACCGCCCGTTGGGTCCGGATGACGGCCACCAAGCGCTCCAACAGCAACCCGGTGGGCCTCAACGGCTTCCAGGTCTACGGCGTACCCCTGGCGGGCCGGCCGAAGGCCGAGGGTTGGACCAGCTGGGAGGGTGGCAACACCGGTCCGGCCCCCGAGCTGCGGGTGGTGGCCGACGGCACGGTGCCGCTGGAGTCGGGCTGGTCGCTGACGATGGACGACTTCGCGGGCACCGCCGATGGCGCGGAGCTCTCCCGCGCCGGCGTCGACGTGCGGTCCTGGCTGCCGGCGACGGTGCCCGGCACCGTGCTGGGCACCCTGGTCGAGCAGGGGCACCTGACCGACCCCGTCTCCGGCTTCAACAACATGCGCATCCCGGAGGCGCTGTCGCGGCACACGTGGTGGTACCGGCGGGCGCTGCGGCTGCCGCGTGACCTGGACACGTCGGCCGGCCGACGAATCTGGCTGGAGTTCGACGGCATCAACCACGAGGCCACGGTCTGGGTGAACGGCGTGCAGGTCGGCGGCGTCAAGCACCCGTTCGCGCGGGCGGCCTTCGACATCACCGACGCGCTGGCCGGTCACCGGGGCGAGCACGTCCTCGCCGTCCGGGTCACCCCGATGCCGCACCCGGGCACCCCCGGCGACAAGGGCACCGACGGTCGCACCTTCCTCCAGTCGGCCCACCACTACCTCGACGCGCCGACCTACCTGGCGGTGTCCGGCTGGGACTGGATGCCCGCCGTCCGCGACCGGGTCACCGGCCTCTGGGACCACGTCCGCCTGCGCAGCACCGGCGCCGTCGTCCTCGGCGATCCGCACGTCCAGACCACGCTGCCCGACCTGCCGGCCACCGGCACCGCCGAGGTCACCATCAGAGTGCCGGTCCGCAACGCGGCGGCCACCGCCACCACGGTCACCGTCCGGGCGGAGTTCGACAAGGTACGCGTCGAGTCCACCGTCACCGTCCCCGCCGGCGAGAGCACCACCGTCACCTTCGCGCCGGAGCGCTTCCACGCGCTGCGCCTCCGCAACCCCCGGCTGTGGTGGCCCAACGGCTACGGCGAGCCCCACCTGTACGACCTCAAGCTCACCGCCACCGTCAAGCGCGCGGTCAGCGACCGGCGCCAGCTCCGCTTCGGGATCCGGGAGTTCGCCTACGACTGGCACCAGCCGATCGTGATCTCGCCGCCCGGGAAGGCGCCACTGGAGTTCGTCGACGGCGCCGCGACCCAGACGGTCACGTTCGACCGGCAGCACGCGCGTCACGTGCGCATCCAGGCCGGGCAGCGTGCCACCGGGTGGGGCATCTCGATGTTCTCGCTGTCGGTGGCCGACGGCAGCGGCGCGGATCTCGCCCTGCGCCGCGACGTGAGCGCGTCGACGTCGGAGAGCGACGCCAACGGGCCCGCCAGGGCCGTCGACGGCGACCCGGCGACCCGTTGGGCCTCACAGGCCGAGGACGACCAGTGGATCCAGGTCGACCTCGGTACGGCGGTCGACTTCGACCGGGTCACCATCGTGTGGGAGCAGGCGTACGCGCTGGACTACCGCGTCCAGGTCTCCGCCGACGGGGATTCCTGGAGCGACGTGAAGTCGGTCAGCAACGACACCCCGCTCGGTAGCCGCGCCACCCAGGTCGAGACGTTCGCGAGCCAGACCGCCCAGCACCTGCGCATCCAGACCGGGGCGCGGGTGACCTCGTGGGGGGTGTCCATGTGGGCGCTCTCCGTGCAGCGGCAGGCCGAGCCGGACGTCGACCTGGCCCTGCGCAGGACCGCCACCGCCTCGTCGTCCGACAGCGACTCGAACGGCCCGGACCGGGCCGTCGACGGCAACCCGCGGACCCGGTGGTCCTCGAAGTTCGAGGACAACCAGTGGATCCAGGTCGACCTCGGCGCTCCGGTCAGCTTCGACCAGGTGACGATCGTCTGGGAGCAGGCGTACGCCCGTGACTTCGTCATCCAGGTCTCCGACGACGGGCAGCGGTGGACCGATGTGAAGTCGGTCAGCAACGCGGTCACCCAGCTCAAGATCAGTGTCAACGGTGTGCCGGTGTTCGCCCGGGGCGGCAACTGGGGTTGGGACGAGCTGCTGCGCCGGGTGCTGCCCGACCGGCTGGCCGACACGGTCGAGATGCACCGCGACATGAACTTCACGATGATCCGCAACTGGCTCGGCAGCAGCAACCGCGAGGAGCTGTACCAGGCCTGCGACGAGCAGGGCATCCTGGTCTGGAACGACTTCTGGCAGGCGGGCCAGTTCCTGCCCAACCCGCCCGGTTACGTCGACATCGCCGCCGACACCATCCGGCGCTTCCGCCACCACCCCAGCATCGTGGTGTGGTGCGGCGCCAACGAGGGGGACCCGCCGCCGATCGTGGACGCCGGGCTGAAGCAGGCCGCCGCCACCGAGCACCCGGAGATCCTCTACATCCCCAACTCGGCCGGCGGCATCGTCAGCGGCCACGGCCCGTACCACTGGGTCGAGCCGGGGACCTACAACAACAAGAACACGTACGACACGGGCGCGTTCGGCTTTCACACCGAGATCGGCATGCCGGTGGTGTCGGTGGTCGAGAGCATGCGCAACCTGGTCGGCGACGCGCCGGAGTGGCCGATCGGCGAGGTGTGGAACTACCACGACTGGTCGACCATCGGGAACCAGCGCGTCGGCACGTACCAGGCGGCGATCGACGCGCGGCTCGGCGAGTCCGGCTCCCTCGACGAGTTCGCCGCCCGCGCGCAGTTCGTCAACTACGAGAGCCACCGCGCCATGTTCGAGGCGTGGAACGCCAACCTGTGGCAGGACGCCACCGGCCTGCTGCTGTGGATGTCGCACCCGGCGTGGCACAGCACGGTCTGGCAGACCTACGACTACGACCTCGACGTGAACGGCGCCTACTACGGGGCCCGCAAGGGTTGCGAGCCGCTGCACGTCCAGGCCGACCCGGGCACCTGGCAGGTGCGGGTGGTCAACCACACCACCGAGAAGCTCAGCGGTGTCACCGTCACCGCCCGCCGCTACGACCTGAGCGGCCGGTCGCTGGGCACGCCCCAGCGTCAGCGGGTGGACGTCGCCCGTTCGGCCACGACTCCGGTCTTCCCGCTCGCCGCGCCGGACGGTGGCGGGCTGCACCTGGTTCGGCTGGAGTTGCGGGACAGCCGCGACCGGCTGCTCACCGAGAACACCTACTGGCGGTACGACAAGGCCGAGCAGATGCGGGCGCTCAACGATCTGCCGAGCACCCGACTGTCGACGTCGTCGAGCACCGTACGCGTCGTGGACGGCCGGAACACCGTCACCACGACGGTCCGCAACCAGGGCCGTACGGTCGCCGCACTGGTTCGGCTCGCCGTCCGGGACCAGCATGGCAAGCGGGTTCTTCCGGCCCGTTACGACGACAACTACTTCTGGCTGTTGCCGGGGGAGACGCGTGAGGTGCGGATCTCCTGGCCCGCGCGGCCGGGCCTAGCCCGCCAGGTCACGGTGACCGCGCAGGCGTACAACTCCTAGGAGTACGCGGTGGGAAGCGGCGCTGTGCGGGCCGCTTCCCACCGGGACCCGGCCGGCGTCGCCGTCGCGAGTGGATTGCCCCGGCCCTGTTCACTGCGTGTTCTGGCGGGTGTCATGTCGGGCAGTTGGGATCAAGGGAGCAAAGGCAACACCGTCTGCTTTCCGGAAGGTATCCCTCCATGTCGCAACCCTCGTTCAAACTGCCGCGTCGTCACTTCCTCGCCCTGGGTGGCGTCGCCGCAGGCGCGACGATCCTCGCCGCCGAGCCCGCCTCGGCGAGCTCCGGCACCTCGAACGACCACATCACCCTGCCCGGCTACGCCTTCACGCTCGGTGTCGCGTCCGGCGACCCGTTGCCGGACGGCGTCGTGCTCTGGACCCGCCTGGCACCGGAGCCGCTCGCCCTCGACGGGCTCGGGGGCATGCCCGACCGCGCCGTCACCGTGCGGTGGGAGGTGGCCGAGGACGAGAAGTTCCGCCGGGTGGTGCGGCACGGCGCCGAGCGTGCCACCGCCGGCTGGGGGCACTCGGTGCACGCCGAGGTGCACGGCCTGCGGCCGGACCGCGTGTACTGGTACCGGTTCCGCGTCGCGGGCCAGGTCAGCCCCGTCGGCCGCACCCGTACGGCCCCGCGGCCGGGCGCCAACCTGCAGTCGATGACCTTCGCGTTCGCGAGCTGCCAGGCCTACACCGACGGCTTCTTCACCGCGTACGAGCACATGGCCCGTGAGGATCTGGACCTGGTCGTCCACCTCGGTGACTACATCTACGAGGGTGCCGGCGCCGGCACGATCGGCCGTCCGCACTTCCCGCTGGCGGAGACGTTCGCTCTGACGGACTACCGGATCCGGTACTCCCAGTACAAGCTGGACCCGGCGTTGCAGGCGGCGCACCGGGCCGCGCCGTGGGTGGTCGCGCCGGACGACCACGACGTGGAGAACAACTGGGCCGGTGACCACTCGCAGCCGGACACCGAGCCGGACCAGGATCCGGCCGTGTTCCGGTTGCGCCGGGCCGCCGGCTACCAGGCGTACTACGAGAACCTGCCGCTGCGCCGGTCGTCGATGCCCCGGGGCCCGGAGATGCAGGTGTACCGCCGCCTGGCGTTCGGTGACCTGCTGCAGCTCGACGTGCTCGACACACGGCGCTTCCGGGACCAGCAGCTCACCGACCAGTCGCTGCGCTGGGACCCGAACCGGCAGATCCTCGGCGCCAAGCAGGAGCAGTGGTTGTTGGCGGGCCTCGGCGCGTCGCGCGCGCGGTGGAACGTCCTCGGTAACCAGGTCTTCGCCATGGAGGCCGACCACACCGACGGCCCGGCCGGGACGTACAGCATGGACGGTTGGGACGGGTACGCGGCGGCGCGGCAGCGGCTCTTCGACGGCCTGGCGAAGCGGAACGTGGAGAACTTCCTCGTCGTCACCGGCGACGCGCACCGCAGCGTGGCCGCCGACCTCAAGCTGAACTTCGCCGACCAGAACTCCCGCACGATCGGCACCGAGTTCCTCGGCACCTCGATCAGCTCCGGTGGTAACGGCACCGACATGGACTCGCTCGGGGTGACCTGGCTGGCCGAGAACCCGCACATGAAGTTCCACAACTCCCAGCGCGGATATCAGGTGGTCCACCTCGGCCGTCGTGAGATGCACACCGACTACCGGGTCGTGCCGTACGTCAACGTGCCGGGCGCCCCGGTCGCGACGCGGGCCAGCGTCTACGTGCAGCACGGCCGGCCCGGGGTGGCGCACGTGTCGGCGTAGCTGGGCGTGAGCCCGGCGGTTGGCCACCGAGCCGGATCTCCGGTGTCGGTGACCAACCGCCGGGCGGCGGGGATGCGGGATGCGGGCGTTTCAGGGGGCGTTCGAAAGCCATGCTCGGAGGTCTTGCGGCAGTCATCGTATACAACATACGCTCCCCGAATCGCCCACTCGAGGAGCTCTCCATGACGAACCTCTCCGTCAGCGCAACGAGCCTGCCCCGTCGCCGTGTCCTCCGGGTCGCTGTCGCGGCGGCTGCTGTTGTCTGCACGGTCGTTGCCTGCTCACCGGTGTCGAACAGCGGGGACGGCTCCCCGTCCGGCGGCAACCAGTCGGCAGGCCAGGATTCCTTCGGTACGCCGGCCGACCCCGCTGCCGTCAAGCAGGGCGGCAAGCTCGTCATCGCCCTCTCCGCGGAGCCCGACGCGCTGGATCCGACACTGTCGCGAAGCCTCTACTCCCGTTACGTCTTCCAAGCGATGTGCCAGAAGCTCTACGACGTCGACGAGAAGGCGCAGGTCGTACCGCAGCTTGCCACCGCCCTGCCCACCACGAGCAGTGACGGCAAGACGGTGACCATTCCCCTGCGTCAGGGCGTGCGCTTCGCGGACGGGACGGCGTTCGACTCCGCCGCGGTGAAGGCCACCCTGCAGCGACACCTCACCAACGCCCGGTCGGCGCGCAAGAGCGAGCTCGGCCCCATCGACGGCGTCGACGCACCTGACGCGCAGACCGTCGTCCTTCGACTGAAGCAGCCGTTCGCGCCCCTGCTCGGCGCTCTCGCCGACCGGGCCGGCATGATCATGAGTGCCCAGGCACTGCAGAAGCTGGGCGACGACTTCGCCTCGGCGCCGGTCTGCGTCGGCCCCTTCAAGTTCGCCAAGCGGGTGCCGCAGAACTCGATCGAGGTCGTGAAGGACCCGAACTACTACGACGCGAGCGCGGTCCACCTCGACACCATCACGTGGCGCGTCCTCAGCGACGCGAGCATCCGTGCCGCCAACCTGCGCTCCGGCGACGCGCAGGTCGCCGACAGCGTCTCCACCCAGGACGTCGCCTCCCTGCGGCAGGACGCGTCGGTCTCCGTGCTGCAGTCGCAGTCCCTCGGCTACCAGGGCCTCACGATCAACATCGGCAACGTCGACGGCGTCGGCACCGCTCCGAAGCCCATCAACCGCCCGCTGGCGCAGAACGCGAAGGTGCGGCAGGCCTTCGAGCACGCCATCGACCGCAAGGCGCTGGTCGACGCCGTCTTCAACGGTGAGCACGCCGTCGCCTGCTCACCGATTTCGCCCGCGAGCTCGTTCTCGTCGCCGGAAGCGCAGACCTGCCCGGCGCACGACCCCGCCAAGGCCAAGCAGTTGCTCGCCGAGGCGGGTGTGCAGACGCCGTACGTGGTGACGATGCTCGCCTCGAACACGCCCGACACGCTGCGCCTCGCGCAGGCACTGCAGTCCATGGTCAAGGACGGCGGATTCGACCTCAAGATTAACCCGGTGGAGTACTCGTCGCTCCTCGACGAGCAGGATCGCGGCAACTTCGAGCTGCTGCAGCTGGGTTGGAGCGGACGGATCGACCCGGACGCCAACATCACGAACTTCGTCGGCACCAGCGCCAGCCAGAACGTCTCCGGCTACAGCAACCCCCAGCTCGACACGCTGCTCACCCAGGCCCGCCAGGCCGGCGACGTCGAGGAGCGCAAGAAGCTGTACGGGCAGGCGGTCACGCTGCTCCAGCAGGACGACGCGCTGATCTACCTCTACCGGCAGCGGAACCTGACCGCCGTGAGCAAGCAGATCCAGGGCCTGCAGGTCTTCCCGGACGGCGTGATCCGGGCGGCCTTCGCTGGCTTCGCCAAGTAGGTCACCATGGCCCGGTATCTCCTCACTCGCGCCTGGCAGTCGGCGCTGACTCTGCTGATGTCGACGATCGTGGTGTTCGTCGGCGTGCGGGCGCTCCCCGGTGACCCGGCCCTCGCGCTGGCCGGGGAGGACCGGTCGCCGGAGGCACTGGAGGCCATCCGTCGGCACTACGGGCTGGACCAGCCGCTGCCGGTCCAGTTCGCGCAGTACGTGGAACGCCTGGTGCAGGGCGACTTCGGAGTGTCGATCCGGACCGGTACGCCGGTCTCGTCGATGCTCACGACCGCCCTGCCGGTGACCGTCGAGCTGTCCGTACTGGCGATTCTCATCGCCGCGGCGCTCGGGGTCGGCGCCGGTGTGCTCGCGGCGGTCCGCCGCGGGCGCCCGGCGGAGTGGCTCGCCAACGGCCTGGCCCTGATCGGCCTGTCGGTGCCGCACTTCTGGCTCGGGCTGCTGGCGATCCTCTACCTCTCCGTGGCCACCGGCCTGTTCCCCGCCTCCGGCTTCGTGCCGTTCCTGGAGGACCCCGTGGACAACCTGCACCACATCGTCCTGCCGGCCGTGATCCTCGGGACGGGCCTCGCCGCCATCATCATGCGGCAGACCCGTTCCTCGATGCTGGATTCACTGTCCTCCGACTACGTGCGGACGGCGAAGGCGAAGGGCCTGCGGCCGCGTGCCGTCATCACCCGACACGCGCTGCGGAACAGCCTCATCGTGGTGGTGACCGTCGTGGGCCTTCAACTCGGCGGTCTGATCTCGGGCGCGGTCGTCACCGAACAGATCTTCGGGCTCCCCGGCTTCGGCAAGATGACCATCGACGCGGTGTTCCAGCGGGACTACCCGGTGATCCAGGCCGTCGTCCTGCTCACCGCGACCGCCTACATCGTGATCAACTTCTTCGTGGACCTGCTCTACTCGGTCATCGACCCACGAATCCGAGTGACGGGAGATCCGGCATGACCGTCCTCACCGTGCCGATCGCGGAGACCGCCTCCGCCAGCATCACCCGGCGAACGCGCGTGCTGCGGCGGTTGCGTCGCAACCCGCTCGCCGTCGTGAGCTTCGTCGTGCTGGCACTCGCGATCGCCATCGCGCTGCTCTCACCGTGGCTCGCGCCCTACTCCGTCGACCAGACCGACTTCGCCCGCGTGTTCGTGCCCCCCGGCAGTCCCGGGCACGTGCTCGGCACCGACGATCTCGGTCGGGACGTCCTCTCCCGCATCATGCTCGGAGCACGGGCATCGCTGCAGGTGGGGCTCCTGGCGGTGGCCACCTCCCTGGTCCTCGGGGTGCCGCTCGGGCTCGCGGCCGGTTACTTCCGGGCCTGGGACGCCGTGATCTCGCGCTTCACCGACCTGCTGCTCGCGTTCCCGTTTCTGATCATGGCGGTGGGGCTGGCAGCCATCCGGGGGGCCAGCCTGGGCAACGCCGCCGTTGCCATCGGCATCGCCCAGATCCCCGGGGTGATCCGGGTCGTCCGCTCGGACACGCTGCGGCTCAAGTCACTGGACTTCGTCGCGGCGGCCGTCGTGGACGGGGCGAGTGACCTGTGGGTGCTGGCCCGGCACATCCTGCCGAACGCGACGTCGGTGATCCTGGTGCAGGCCACGGTCGCCATCCCGGCCGCGATCCTCGGCGAGGCGGTGCTGTCGTTCCTCGGCCTCGGCATTCAACCCCCGGCACCCAGCCTGGGCACCATGCTGGCCACCGCCCAGCAGTTCGCCGCCCGAGCACCGTGGGCCGCGGTCCTGCCCGGCGTCGTGATCATGGGTCTGGCGTTGGCGTTCAACGTCTTCGGCGATGCCCTCCGCGACGCCCTCGACCCGAAGGGAGACCGACGATGACCACGGTCGAACGCGCCGAGCCCGTCCTGGCGATCCGCGACCTGTCGGTGTCCTTTCCGACCGAGACCGGCACCGTCTCGGCGGTCGACGGTGTCAGCCTGGATCTCGCCCCCGGGGAGATCGTCGGGATGGTGGGCGAGTCGGGGTGCGGAAAGAGCGTCACCGCGATGAGCATCGCCGGCCTGCTGCCGGGCAGCGCCCGGATCACCGGCTCCGTACGCCTCGACGGCACCGAGCTGGTCGGCGCCCGTGAGTCGGCGCTTCGGCGGGTACGCGGCCAGGAGATCGCCTACATCTTCCAGGAGCCGATGACGTCCCTGAACCCGGTGCTCACCGTGGGGCGTCAGATCGGGGAGGTGCTCCAGGTCCACGAGCGGATGTCCCGCCGCGCGGCGCGGGCCCGCGCCGTCGAGCTGCTGACGCTCGTCGGGATCCCGTCGGCATCACAACGCGTGGACGCCTATCCGCACCAGCTCTCGGGCGGCATGCGCCAGCGCGTGATGATCGCGATGGCGGTGGCCTGCGGCCCGAAGGTGCTGGTGGCCGACGAACCCACCACCGCGCTGGACGTCACGGTCCAGGCCGGCATCCTCCAGGTGCTGCGGGACCTGCGCGACCGGCTCGGCACGAGCGTCCTCATCATCACGCACGACCTCGGCGTGATCGCCGACATCGCGGACCGCGTCGTCGTCATGTACGCCGGGCGGGTGGTGGAGCGGGCGCCGGTCGACGACCTGTTCGCGCACCCGCAGCACCATTACACGGCCGGGCTCCTGTCCGCGTCGCCGCAGCCGGGCCGGCACGCCGGCACGGATCGGTTGACGGAGATCCCCGGGCTGGTGCCCGTCCTGTCGTCCCAGCCCGACGCGTGCACGTTCGCGGACCGCTGCCCGGCCGCCGACGCGCAGTGCCGCGACTCCGCGCCGGCTCTGCGGGAGCACGGCGGCACGGACCACCTCGCGGCCTGTTGGCACCCCTGCTCGATGGCACACCAGGAGGCGAACCGATGACGCCGCAGCCCAACGCCCTGGAGATCGAGGACCTGGTGATGCACTTCGGCCCGGTCCGCGCCGTGGACGGGGTGTCGCTCACGATCCCGAGGGGCCGGGTCACCGCCCTGGTGGGGGAGAGCGGTTCCGGGAAGTCGACAGTGGGCCGATGCGTGGTGCGGCTCGTCGAACCGACCGCGGGGACGGTCCAGATCGCCGGTACGGACGTCACCCATCTGTCCCGACGGCGGCTGCGCCCACACCGTGGCGCGGTGTCGATCGTCTTCCAGGACCCGGCCGCGTCACTGGACCCGCGGATGCTGGTCGGCGAGATCGTGGCGGAGCCGCTCCGGCTGGCCGGCAAACGGTTCTCCCGGCGCGAGCGGGAGGCCCGCGTCGCTCCGCAGCTCGAGCGGGTGGGCCTGCGGACCGAGGTGGCACGTCGCTACCCCCACGAGCTGTCCGGCGGGCAACGCCAACGGGTCAGCATCGCCCGCGCACTGATCTCCGAACCCATGCTGCTCATCGCCGACGAACCCACCAGCGCACTCGACGTGTCCGTGCAGGCGTCGGTGCTCAACCTCCTCGCCGACCTGCAACGTGACATCGGGTTCGCCTGCCTCTTCATCACCCACGACCTGTCCGCGGTCGAGTATCTGGCCGACGACATCGCCGTCATGTACCTGGGCCAACTCGTCGAGAAGGGCACCCGCGAGCGGATCTTCGCCCGGCCCGCCCACCCGTACACGCAGGCGCTGCTGTCGGCCGCGCCGGTGGCCGACCCGGTGCGCCAACGGCAGCGTCAGCCGGTGCTGCTCGGCGACGACCTGCCGTCCGCGCTCGATCCGCCGTCCGGATGCCGGTTCCGTACCCGGTGCCCGCTCGCGTTCGACCGGTGCGCGACGGAGGTGCCGGCGCAGATCCCGATCGGTGACGGCATGGCCGCGTGCCACCTGGTCCAGCCGGACGGCACCGGCCCTGACGTTCGCACCACAGATCCGAGTGAGGTGTTGTCATGACGTTCACGACCCGACCCACGCTGCAGGGCACCTTCGGCATGGTGTCCTCGACGCACTGGCTCGCCAGCCAGGCGGCGATGGGCATCCTCGAACGCGGGGGCAACGCCTTCGACGCGGCGGTCACCGCCGGGTTCGTCCTGCACGTCGTCGAACCGCACCTGAACGGGCCGGGTGGCGAGGTGCCGGCCATCGTGGCCACCGCCGGGGACCCGAGGCCGAAGGTGCTGTGCGGTCAGGGACCGGCGCCGGCCGGTGCCACCATCGCGCACTTCCGGTCCCTCGGGATGGACCTCATCCCCGGGGCCGGGCCGCTCGCGGCGGCCGTGCCCGGCGCCGTGGACGCCTGGCTCCTGCTGCTGCGCGAGCACGGCACGCTCACCCTCGCCGAGGTGCTGGAGCCGGCGATCGGCTACGCCGGCGCCGGCCACCCGCTGTTGGGCCGGGTCGGTGACACCGTGGCGGCGGTGCGGTCGTTGTTCGAGGAACACTGGCCCACCTCCGCCGCGCTCTGGCTGCGTAACGGCCGGCCACCGGCCGCGGGGGAGATGTTCGCCAACCCGGCGTACGCGCGCACGCTGAGCAGGCTGGTCGAGGCCGGGCAGGCGGCCGGCGCCGACCGGGAGGCACAGATCGAGGCGGCGCGGCGGGCCTGGAGTACGGGGTTCGTCGCCGAGGCGATCGAGGAGTTCAGCCGACAGCCGTTCCGGGACTCCAGCGGGCGCCCGAACGCCGGGCTCGTGACCGGCGACGACCTCGCCGCGTACTCGGCGACCTGGGAGGCGCCCGCCACCCTCGACTGGCACGGCTACTCGGTGGCGAAGACCGGTTTCTGGGGACAGGGCCCGGTGCTGCTGGAGGCACTGGCCACCCTGGACGCGCTCGACGACCCCGGTGCGTACGACGCGGGGACCGCGGCGGGCATCCACGCCCAGGTCGAGGCGCTCAAGCTCGCCTTCGCCGACCGGGAGGCCTGGTACGGCGACGGCACCGACGTGCCCGCCAAGGCGCTGCTCTCCCGGGAGTACGCGCGGGAGCGGGCGGCCCTGATCGGCGACCGCGCGTCGGCGGAACTGCGGCCGGGGCGTCCCGACGGGGCGCAGCCCCGCCTACCGGCCCACGTGCAACCCGGTGCGGGGCGTCGCACCGACTCGACGGACCCCACCACGGGCGAGCCGACTGTCCAGTCGGACGGGGTGACCCGAGGCGACACCTGTCACGTGGACGTGGTCGACCGCTGGGGCAACATGATCTCCGCGACCCCGAGTGGCGGCTGGCTGCAGAGCTCGCCCACCATTCCGGAGCTCGGTTTCCCGCTGGGGAGCCGGCTGCAGATGTTCTGGCTGGAGGAGGGGCTCGCCTCGTCGCTGGCACCGGGCCGTCGACCGCGTACGACACTGAGTCCGACGATGGTGCACCGCGACGGGGAGCCGGTGTTGGCGTGCGGCACACCCGGCGGCGACCAGCAGGACCAGTGGCAGCTGCCGTTCCTGCTCCGGCATCTCGTCGGCGGTCAGCCTCTCCAGGAGGCCATCGACGCGCCGGCCTGGCACACGCTCAGCCTGCCGGGGTCGTTCTATCCACGGGACATGGAGCCCGGGGTCCTGGTGGTGGAGGACCGCGTCGACGACGACGTGCAGGCCACCCTGCGGGCGTACGGGCACGAGGTGCGGCGCTCCGACGGGTGGAGCCTCGGCCGGCTCTGCGCCGTGAGCCGTGACCCGGCTACGGGTGTGCTCGCGGCCGGCGCGAACCCGCGAGGGATGCAGGGCTACGCGTGCGGCCGTTAGTGGGCGCCGTAGCCACCCTCGGCGTTCTCGTACGCCGCCGCGGATGCCGCGTCGAGATGGTCGAGTGCGGCCCGCTCGGCGCGGTCACCGTCGCCTGACTCGATGGCGTCGACGAGCTGGATGTGCTCGGCCCACGAGTGCGGCGCGCGTTCCGCCGCGCCCAGCCGGAAGACCCACTGGACATGGAGGTAGAGCGACTTGGCGATCGACGACAGCCAGGGGTTTCCGCTGATCTGGAGGATGCGCAGGTGCAGCGCGCTGTTCAGCTCGGCGACCCGGGCCAGGTCCTGCCGCTGCGTCGCGTCGCGGCCCTCGTCGAGCAGGGCACGCAGGGCCGCCACGTCCGCCGCGGTCGCCCGCTCGGCGGCCAGCCGGGCGGCCAGCGCCTCCAGGCGCTCGCGGACGGCGAACATGTCGGCGATGGTCCCGCTGCTGGGGGAGGCGACGACCGCTCCCCGGCGGGGGAGGATCACGACGAAACCCTCCGCCTCCGCGACGCGCAGAGCCTCGCGGACGGGGTTGCGGGAAACCCCGAAGTCCTCGGCCAACCGGTCCTCGGTGAGCCGTTCGCCGGGAAGGTAGTCCCCGTCGATGATGGCGGTCCGCAGAGCGGCGAGGACCTGATCGCGTAGCGGCAGGTGTTGCGCGCCGAGCTTGTCCCGCAGGTCTTCAGCCACCTGGTCGCCTCTCCCTACGTGTCCGAGCTTCGTGTATACGAAGAACAATCTCTGGAGGATAGCCGACAGTGTCGAGCACAGTGCCTCGCGTCATCCGCCCCCACGCCGCGGCTGAGAAGGACCAGCACCTCCTGCGGCGGCGGAACACACTCGTCGTCGTCCTCACCTTCCTGACCGGAAGCGCCGACGCTATCGGGTTCCTCTCCCTCGGCGGCGCCTTCTCCAGCGTCATGACCGGCAACATGGTCCTGCTCGGACTCTCGGCGGGCAGAGGTGAGGCCGAGCTCGCGGTGACGTCCGGCTGCGCCATCGTCAGCTTCATCGTCGGCGTCCTCGCGGGTGCCCGCGTCGTCGGCTCGGCACAGCCCGACGATCCGGTCTGGCCACGGCGGGTCACCTGGGCGCTGGTCCTGGAGCTGCTGGTGTTCGTCGTGTTCCTCGTCGTCTGGGAGGTCACGCTCGGCGCTCCCGACGCGCACGTCCATCTCGCACTGCTCATGCTCTCCGCGGCGGCGCTGGGTGTACAGAGCAGTGCGATCCAACGGTTCGGCGTGGCAGGCCTGTCCTCCACGTACCTGACCGGCACGCTCACGAGCCTGATCGCCGGCGTCGCCGCGCGCAGCCCGTGGGCCAGTCTGCGCCCCAAGGCTCAGGTGTTGCTGGCCCTGATGGTCGGCGCGGCGGTCGGCGCCCTGGTCGCCCTGCACCTGCCGGTCGTCGCCCCGGCACTGTTGATCGTGCCGCTGGTGCTCGTCATCGTCGTGTCCGCGCGAATGCGGGCCTGACTGTCATGGTGGCGTGCCGGTGTCGGTGGGACCAACGCGACATGGCGGAGACCCGCCATGTCCGTGCTCCGCCAGTGATCACGCGGTTCAACCGGAAGTCCCTCGCCTGAGAATCGGCGACGGCGGTGTCGGCCTTCCCCTGGCGACCGCCCGAGGGAGGGACGTTCTTCATGCTCAGACCCAGACAGCGGACACGTCGAGCCATGGGCGCCGTCGGTGCGGCGTTGGCCATCGTGCTCGCACTGCCCACGGGTGCGGCCGTGGCCGCGCCCGCGCCGACTGTTGGTGCGGTCGATCCGCTGCGCAAGGTGGACCCGCGCGTGCTCGGTTCGGCCCGCGCCGGCACCGAGGCCAGCTTCTTCGTGGAGCTGACCGACGAGGCCACCCTGGACCAGGGCGACCTGGACCGGGTCGAGCGGGCCGCCGGTGGCCGGGCCGGACGCGTCGCCCGCACCAAGCGGGTCTACGAGACCAAGACGGCGCACGCCGAGAAGACCCAGCGCAGCCTGCGTACCCTGCTGCGGGACCGGCACGCGGACTTCACCCCGTACTGGATCGCCAACATCATCGAGGTCACCGGTGACCTGAAACTGGTGACCGAGTTGGCCGGTCGGGCCGAGGTCGCACGGATCACCTCGATCGGCGGGACGAAGCTGGCCGAGCCGGTGCGCACCGCGGGCGCGTCCGCCGACGGTCCGCAGCTGCCGTGGAACCTCACCTCGGTCGGCGCGGACAAGGTCTGGCGGGAGTACGGCACCCGCGGCGAGGGCATCGTCGTCGGCAGCGTCGACTCCGGGGTCCAGTACGACCACCCGGCGCTGGTCCGCCAGTACCGTGGCAACGACGGTGACGGCACCTTCAGCCACGACTACAACTGGTACGACCCGACCGGGATCTGCCTGCCCTCGACGCCCTGTGACAACTACGGGCACGGCACCCACACCGTCGGCACGATGGTCGGCGACGACGGCGACGGGCGGATCAGCGGCGTGGCCCCGGGCGCCACCTGGATCGCGGCCAAGGGCTGCGAGGCCAACTACTGCAGCAACAGCGCGTTGCTTGCCGCCGGCCAGTGGATGCTCGCGCCGACCGACCACAACGGCGAGAACCCGCGCCCGGACCTCGCGCCGGACATCATCAACAACTCCTGGGGTGGCCACGACGGTGACCCCACCTTCTACGACACGATCATCGACGCCTGGGTCGCCGCCGGCATCTTCCCGGTCTTCGCGGTCGGCAACGAGGCCAAGGAGTTGCCCGAGCCGTGCGGCTCGGCGGGCCACCCGGCCACCAACCCGCTGGCGTACGCCGTCGGCGCGACCGACGCCACCGGCGTGATCGCTGACTTCTCCAGCCGTGGGCCGGGCCGCGAGGACACGGTACGGCCGGACATCACCGCCCCCGGGGTGGGCATCCTCTCCTCCGTGCCGGGCAGCGACTGGGGCATGAGCGACGGCACCTCCATGGCCGCTCCGCACGTCGCCGGCGCGGTCGCCCTGGCCTGGTCGGCGGTGCCGAACCTGCGCCGCGACCTGGCGACCACCCGCGAGCTGCTGGACCGCACCGCGCACGACGTCAACGACCTGCAGTGCGGTGGCACCCCGGCCGACAACAACGTCTACGGCGAGGGCCGGCTCGACGCGTACGACCTGGTGACCCAGGCCTCGACCGAGCAACTCGGCGGCGTCGTGGTGCACGCGAACCTGAACGGGCTCGCGCTCTCCGGGGCCAAGATCACCTTGACGTCCGCTCTGGTCACCCGCACTGCCCGCACCGACGCGCGCGGCACGGTCCAACTGGGTCGGGTCCCGGCCGGGGAATACACGCTGACCGCGTCGTTCTTCGCCCGGCGGACCGTACGACAGACCATCACCGTGTCGAGCAGCGGCACGACCAATCTGACGCTGGACCTGTCCGAGGCCGCACCGTGGCAGGCGATCCAGGGCCGGGTCACCGACCCGGCGGGCAAGCCCGTCGTCGGCGCGAAATTGTCGCTCGCCGGGGAGACGTTCCCGGCGTTCGTCACCGACGCCAACGGCCGCTACACGGGGATGCTGCCCGAGGCCGACTACGACCTGTTGGTCGACTACGGCCGGTGGCTGGCACCGAAGACGGTGGTGCTGATCGTGAACGGTCCGGAGACGGTGGACGTCGCGCTCGCCGCGAAGGCCGACCGGCACGGCTACCAGGCCGGCGCGGCCGCCGCCGGTTGGGTCGACGGCGGCACCGTGCTGCCCCTCACCGGCGACACCGCGAGCCGGGGCATCGACCTGCCGTTCCCGATGGCGTTCTACGGCAGCACCTACCGCCGGATCGCAGTGCACACCGACGGTTACCTGACCTTCGGCGCCGACGCGACCACCTCGGTCGGCGACAACGGGCCGCTGCCCGCACCGGCGATCTCCGCGCCAGCCGTCTACGCCTTCTGGGACGACCTGGTCCTGGACCACGCCTCGACGGTGCGCACCAAGGTGTCCGGGGCCGGTACGGCCCGGCAGTTCGTGGTGAGCTGGACCCGAGCCGCGCTGAAGAGCGCGCCGAAGACCCGGGTCGACGTTCAGGTGCGACTCGCCGAGAACGGCCGCGTCACCATCGCGTACCGCAAGCTCGGCGCCGGCGCGGCGGCCACCGGCGGTTCGGCGACGGTAGGCATCGAGGACGCCACCGGTCGCGACGCGCTGACGTACTCGCGGGACGAGCAGGTGCTCGACGCGGCCGACGCGGTCACCTTCCAGGTGGCCGGTCGTGCGCTGCTGCGGGGCACGGTGAGTGACGCGAACGACCGCCAGCCGCTGGCCGGCGCGACGGTACGGGTCGAGTCGCCGGACGCGCTGCAGCCGATCACCGCGACCACCGACGCCGACGGTTTCTACCAGTTGGAGGCACCTGCCGGGCCGGTCACGGTGACCGCTCTGCAACCCGGCTACGACCTGCCGGCGAGCACCCTCGACCTGGTCGAGGCGACGGTCGTCAAGCGCGACCTGGCGCTGCGTACGCCGCTGCTGCTCGCCAACCGGAACGCGGTCTCGCTGACCGCGCGGGCCGGGGTGACCCGGACCGCGACGGTGAACCTCACCAACCGTGGTGACCTGCCGGCCACCTGGCTGGCCCGGGAAATCAACTCGCCCACGCCACCGACCGGCATCCCCGGCCGGCAGCTCAGCTCGTTCCCGGTGAAGGAGATGTACAACGCGTTCGGCGTCGGCTACCGCAACGGCGAGTTGATCGTCTCCAACTCGTACCTGTTCGGGCAGTTGCAGCGCTTCGGCACCGACGGTCGGTCGATCGGCAAGGGCGTGCTGCCGATCGACGGTTGGCCCTCGGACATGGCGTACGTGCCGAGCCGGGACCTGATGTGCGCGCCGAAGATGTCGTTCGTCGGGGACCTGCCGATCGTGTGCTTCGATCCGGACACCCTGGAGGTGAAGGAGACCATCACCGGGCCGTGGGCCGGCAAGCTCTACTACGGGCTCGCCTACCGCGCCTCGGACGACACCTTCTACCTCAGCGGGGACGGCGGCATCCGGCACCTCGCCGGCCTGTCCCACTCGCGGCCCGGCTCGGTGCTGGGGGAGTGCACTCCGCCCATTCCGTGGATCACCGGTCTGGCCCTCAACGAGGAACACAACGTGTTGTGGGGCATCAACCAGGACTCCAAGGAGTCGATCTGGGCGCTCGACCCGGCCACCTGCCAACCGCTCGCCTCGCTGCCCGACCCCGACCCGAACCCGCTCAGCGGCGCCGGGCTCGACCTGGACGAGCAGGGCAACCTGTGGGTGCTGGGTAACGCGACCGGCCGACCGTACGGCAGCAAGGTCTACCACGTCGACGGGTCGCTCCCGGCCTACAGCGACGTGCCGTGGCTGTCCGCCGCAACGTCCGGTGAGGTGCAGCCGGGGGCGAAGGACGCCCTGACCATCACCGTGGACACCACTGGTCTGGCGCCAGGTACGCACGTCGCCACGCTGCTGGTCACCAACAACGGTGCGAAGGGCGCGTCCACCCCGGTCACCGTGTCGGTCACGGTCACGAAGTGAGGCACGGGGCCTGCCGACGCCTTGTCGGGTCGGCAGGCCCCACGACCGGGTTCAGAGCCAGTCGTTGCGGGCCATGAACCACCCGAGCTGCATCCGGGTGGCGCTGCCGGTCGTGTCCATCAAATGCCGCAGGCGTCGCTGCACCGTACGCAGGGAGATGCCCAACTGGGAGGCGACCGCCTTGTCCGGCAACCCGGTCATCAGCAGCGACAGGATCTGCCGGTCGGTGGGGGTGGGCGTGCTCTGCGGCTCGATGTCGTCGACCGAGGCGCTGGCCGGGGCGAGTCGGAGCGGCGTGGCGCGATCCCACACCTCGCCGAACAGCGCCACGAGCACCTCCACCCAGGTGGCGCCACGGACCACGAGCGCCCAGGGTTCCATGCTCTCGTCCCGGGTGGGGAAGGAGATCAGGGCCACCCGGCGGTCCGCGACGGCGAGTTTGCCGGGCACGTTCGCGGCTACCCGTGCCTGTTCACCGGCGGCGACGAACCGGCCGATGTGGGCGGTCGCGCCCGGCCGTTCCAGCCCGCGCTGGTCGTACACGACGCGGAAGGCGATGCCCCGGTCGAGCATCTCGATCTCGGTCGGGTTGTCCTGCAGCACGGCCGCGTAGGGCGGGCGGTCGAAGCCGAGCACCTCCTCCTGCGCCCCGCGCAGGAACTGGTCGAACGCCTGCATGATCGCGGGCACCCCGACGACCAGTTGGACGTCCTGGTCCAGCGGATCCGCCGGGCGTTGCTGCCGCAGCCAGTCCCACAGGCCGACCCGTGCCTCCTGAAGCTCGCGCATCCGCTGGTTCAGCAGCGACTCGATGGCCAGGTCGGGCGGTGCGGCGCCGGCGCGGCCGGCGACCAGGCGGACCAGCCCGGCCCGCACGAGGACATCGAGCGCGTGGTCCAGCTCGGGCACCGTGGCCGCGACCCGTGGCGCCAGCTCGGTCGCTGTCCCCGACTGGCCACGGACCAGCTCCAGGTAGACCTTCTCCTCCAGCTCGGTCAGACCGAATGCGCTCAGCAACAGACCACCACACCCAACTCGGGCGGCCCGCCGTGCGCGCGGCTCCGCTCCAGCTGATCTTGGAGCGCTCCCACCGACACGTCAAGGGGCACGACCGCGCGGCTTGCGACCTTCAGACGTTGCGGGCGAACAAGGCCAGACGTACCCGGTTGGGGCTGTCGGTCTTGGTCATCAGGCTGGTGATGTGGGTCTTGACCGTGGTGACGCCGATATGCAGCCGATCAGCGATCTCGGTGTTGGACAGGCCCTCGGCGACCAGGTCGAGTACGTCCTGTTCGCGGGCGGTCAGACCCTGCGCCGGCCGGGGGGTCTCGGGGCGGGCGTGCACGGCCCGCTGCACGAGGCGTCGCAGCACCTCCGGGCTGAACGGGCTGTCACCGACGGCGGCCCGGCGGATGCCGTCCAGCAGCTCGGTCGGGGGCGCGTCCTTGAGCAGGAAACCGCAGGCCCCAGCCGTCAGGGCCGGGTAGAGGTGGTCGTCGTCGCCAAACGTGGTCAGCACCAGGATGCGGGTGGTGGGGCGTTCGGCGAGGATCCGACTGGTCGCGGTGATCCCGTCGACACCGGGCATGCGCAGGTCCATGACGATGACATCGGGGAGGAGCCGCGCGGCGAGCGGGATCGCCTCGCGCCCGTTGTCGGCCTCTCCGACGACCTCGATGTCGGGCTGGGCGTCACAGAGCATGCGCAGCCCGGCTCGGATGAGGTGCTGGTCGTCGACCAGCAGCACCCGGATCACGCCGGCTCCGGCGCGGGTTCGCCGGCCCGGGCCTCGCGCTCACGGACCTGCGGCACGGCCGGCGTCCCGGCGGACGCGGCGACCACGGCCGGGAGGACGGTTCGCACCCGCCAGCCGGTGCCGGTCGGGCCCGCCTCCAGCCGGCCGCCGAGGACCTCGACGCGTTCGCGCATTCCGGTGATGCCGTGGCCGCCACCGCTCGGCACGCCCGCCGGGACCCCACCGCGCCCGTCGTCGGCGACCTCCCAGTGCACGGCCCCATCGCGAACGGCGACCACGAGGTGCGCGACCGCGGACGTCCCGGCGTGTTTGGCCACGTTGGTCAGTGCCTCCTGGGTCAGTCGCAGCACCGCCATGCCGCGCACCGCGTCGAGCGAACCGACCGCCGGGTCGAGGTCGGCCTCCACGGTGACACCCGCCTGACGGGCCCGGTCGATGGCCGCGCCGATCGCCGCTGGCAGCGCGGAGGGTTCGATCGCGGTCAGTGCCGCGTCACCGCGTACCCCGTCGGGGTTGCGCAGCACCGCGACCAGTTTGCGCAGCTCGGTCAGGGCTGCGGTGCCCGTGCCGTGCACGTCGTCGAACACCTCGCCCACCCGAGGATCCAGGTCGGTGAGCACATGCCGGGCCACTCCGACCCGCAGCACCATCGACGCCACGTGATGCGCGACGACATCGTGCAGCTCGCGGGCGATGGCGGCGCGTTCGTCGGCGCGTGCCGCCCTGCTGTCCGACTCGTGCTGCCGCTGCTCGGCCGCCGCCCGTTCCTGGGCCTGCCGGGCGACGTTCCAGTTGGCCCGGATGACCAGGCCGAGCAGCAACGGTATGCCGACCTCCAGGGCCAGGCCGACGACGCCGGCGGCGACCCGGTCGGCCGGATCGCCGATCGTGTTGGTCAGGTCGACCACGGCCAGCAGGCCGGCGGCCAGCCCGATGGTGCGGGCGCGGTAGGCCCCGATGGTGATCTCGATCAAGGCCCAGCTGGCGCCGACCTGATTGATCATGATGTCGTCGATCAGGGCGATCGCCACCGCCAACAAGGCCGCCTGCACCACCATGTTGACCACCGGCCGGCGGTGCAGCAGCAGCGCCGCGGCGAACGCGGCCACCGCGAGGATCCACTGTGTGGCCGTCGGCATGCGCCCGGCCTGGGTGCAGAAGACCAGGTAGGCAACCCCGGCGAGGTCGAGCAGCATCACCCGCACGAGCGCGTCGCGCGCGTTGAACAGCCGTCCCACCCACCGCACGGGTTTCAGCCTAGGTGCTGGGGCTCGGTGGCAACGACCGCCGACCGTTGCCACCGGGTACGGACTGCGAGGTAGGCGGCCAGGCCGAGCGGTCCGAGCAGGATCGTCAGCAGCAGCACCGGAGCCATCACCAGCGCCGGCACCCTCCGTTCACGGCTGTCCAACCACGCCCAGCGCCCGACGAACAGGTCAAACGCGATCATGTGGGCCCAGCCCGCCGCCGCCCCGTCGGAGGTGCCGAGCAGGTCACGCACCCCCGCCAGGGTCGGCCTCGTTACGGCCGGCAGCACGTCGCCGAACGCCGGGATCACCAGCAGCGCGTAGATCACCACCACCGGCAGCACGATCAGCGGCGAGGAGATGACGCGGGCGGTCCAGGACCAGTGCGGCAGCAGGATCATCAATGCCCAGAACGGCGCGGCCACCGCGAACGTCAGGGTGAACAGGGTCGCGGTCATGCGGCCAACGCCAGATCGGAGCGGCGCCGGCGAGCCAGCACCAGAGCGGTGGCGGCCGCTGTCGTGACCACCAGGGCCGCGACCGCGGCGAGCGTCACGGCATCCGGCCGCAGCAGCGGCTGTCCGCGCAGGGCCTGCCAGGTCAACAACACCGTGAGTACGCCGTACGCCGTCCCCGCCACGGCCACCAGCCGTGCCCGGGTGCGCTCGTCCAGCCGGGTCGCGAACCGGGTCAGCAGGATCGCCAGGATCGGCAGCGCCTGCAGGGCGTGCAGCCCCACGAAGTGCCCGATCCGCAGGTCCCCACCGGTGGTGCTCCACCCGACCACCGGCAGACCCGCTCCGCCGTCCGGTACGCCCACGCTGTGCGCCCCGCCGATCCCCTCGATGCCCGGGTCCTGGGAGGGCAGCGTCATCGGAATCGCCGCCAGCATGCCGAGCAGCGACAGGCCGAGACCCCACCGGACGGCGCTGCGGGCCACCCGGTCGGGGATCCGTTGGATCAGCACCACGATCCCGATGACGAGGTGCGCGACGAAGAGCACCGTGATCATTGCGGCCATCGTCACGAAGAGGGCGACGTTCAGTGGGGTGCTGATGTTGAAGTGGCTGGCCTGACCTCGCAGCACCTGCCCGACGATCACCGCCATCTCGATCGCCGCCATCGCGACGATGAGCGTGGCCATCCTCTGTGCGACCCGGCTCCGACGCGGCGGCAGCAACGAGAGCATCCAGGCGAGGGTGAGCCCGTACAGCACGAAGGACACCGCGAACTTGAACGGCTTGAGCCAGATCGGCGCCCCGATAAGGACGCGGGAGTCGACGAAGATGCCGACCGCGCTGACGACGGCGAGCACAGCCATCAGGTACACGAAAGTCATCAGTGGGCGGTGCCAGTGCGTCGTCCGACGCAGATCGATTGTCATGTCTGTAGATGTTCGCGACCGTGGCCGCTGGTCGCTTCCGACCGCGAGCCCCGAAAACGGCCGACGGTCGGAGCGGGCCTCCTCCCTGGGTAGGAGGTGAATCCCTCGGTGCTCTTCGCCAACCCTGGCACAATGGCCGGCCTGTCGAGCGGACCGGGAGTGACCATGACGACCAATGAGGACCGTGTCCAGCCGAACGAGACGACGGTGCCGCTGCTGCCCTGCCCGGCGCCGGAGGAGACCGTGGCATTCTGGCGGGCGCTCGGGTTCACGGTGGCGTACGAGCAGCTGAAGCCGTACGTGTACCTGGCCTTCACCTGGAGTGGGTTCCAACTGCACTACGGCCCGGCGCCCAGGGACCTGGACCCGGCGAAGGAGACGTCCGGCGGCTGCCTGGTGATGGTCGACGCGGTCGCGCCGTACCACGCGGCGTTCACCGAGGCGATGCGCCGCTCCTACGGCAAGGTGCTGGTCAAGGGTCTGCCGCGGATCACCCGCTACCGTGCCGGGACGTCGCGGTTCAGCGTCGTCGACCCGTCGGGCAACACCATCACCTTCATCCAAAGGGGCGAGCCCGAAGAGGTGGAGTACGGCGGGTCGAAGAAGTTGCAGGGCCTGGCGCGGGTGCTCGACAACGCGCGGATCCTGCGCGAGTTCAAGTCCGACGACCGGGCGGCCTACCGTGCGCTCGACTCGGGGATGCGCCGTCGTGCCGAGGACGCCCCGGTGGTCGAACAGGCGACGGCGCTCGCCGGCCTCATCGAGCTGGCGGTGGCGCTGGAGAAGGCGGAGCGCGTCCCCGAATGGGGAGCCCTCCTTCAGGCGCTGTCGCTGACCGCGCAGGAGCGGGCACAGGTGGAGCAGTACGTCGCCGACCCCACCGTGCTCAAGCCGTGGCTGCCTGACGCGACCTGATCGTCGCGCAGGACCGGTTTTCTCAGGGGCGCAGCCTGGTGTCGTCGCCGAGGACGGCTTCTGCCAGCCGCTCCGGGAACATGCGCCGCACGCTCGGGGAGTAAGCACTTCCGTCGCCGGGCTGCGTGACGCGGTCGCCGTCCACCCGCACGGGTGTCGAGACACCGGAGACGACGCCAGGGCCGGTCGCTTCGCAGTGCGCCCAGGCGAACGACGACGAACCGTCCCGCCCGAGCAGGCGGACCTTGCAGGTGCCTGGCCCACCGAGCAGTTCGAGAGGAAGGAGCGTCGCGAGACGCTCCTCCTCGGCTCGAACGTCAGTCGCGTTCCGGTCCGGCAGTGGGTACGGCGGCTCGGAGCAGCCGGAGAGCAGCCCGATCGCCAACCCGAGCCAGACGACGTGTCGGCGAATCACCCATCGAGCATCCCATCCGGTGGACCGCCGGGAAACACCATCGTCCTCAGCCAGCGTGCCGAGCGGCCCGAGCGGGAGGACGGCGGGTTCCGGTGCCGCGGCGGAACAGCACGGCCACGCCGGCGAGCATGACCAGCAGCAGCCCGGTGAACCAGGTCATCGCGGTGACGGTGCTGATGGCGCGGGTGGCGATTCCGATACCGACGGCCGGCAGACTCAGCCCCAGGTACCCGATGAGGAACAGCCCGGCCAGGGCCGCGCCGCGCTTGGCTGGTGCCGCCATCGCGGCGACGGTGCCGATGGCCGCCTTCAACAGCAGGCCGGCGCCGATGCCGGCGGCCACGCCGCCGACCAGGAACGCGGTCAGGCTGGCGGTGTGCATCCCGACCAGCAGGGTGGGCACGCCGAGAGCCTGTGCGAGCAGCCCGAGCCGCACCTTCGCCGGCGCGGCGAGTCGGTTGGTGAGGGTCTGTGCCACGGCGGCACCGCCGAACACGGCGAACACGATCACGCCGGCCAGGGCGCGGGACGGCAGGTGCAGGGCCCCGGCGACGAAGCCGGGGGCGACCGAGGTGAACAGACCGAACACGGCGAACGATGCGAATGCGGCAGCGGCAGCGGCGATGTAGCCGGCCCGGTCGCCGTGGTCGGCGCTGATCCGCTGCGGCCGGTAGGCGGGCTTGACCAGCCGCTCCTCGACGGTCTCCGGGGTCACCGCGACCGCGACGATGCCCACCAGCAGCAGGACGACGAACACCAGGTACGGGGTACGCAGCGGCGCGTCGACGTACTGGGCGAGGAACCCCGCGATCAGGGGACCGAGACCCAGGCCACCGATGTTGGCGGCGGTGGAGATCACTTCGAAGCGCTGGTGGGACCCCCCGGGCCGGTGCGCGGTGTGCAGGTCGTGCAGGTACGCGGTGGCGGTCGCGGTGATCATGCCGATGCCCAGGCCGGTGACCAGCCGGGCGAGCAGCAGGACCGGCAGCGACGGGTCACTCAGGAAGAGCGCGGCGGCGACCAGCTCCAACGCCAGCGCCGGGATGAGGATCTTCTTTCGGCCGACCCAGTCGGAGACGTGACCGGCCAGCACAAGGCTGATCACCACGCCCACCGAGTACGCCGCGAACACCACCGTGACCATGAACGTGGAGAACCCGTCCCGCGCCATGTAGAGCGGGTAGAGCGGGGCCGGCACGGTGGAGAACGCCATCGCGGTCAGGAACGCCAGGGCGATCAGCCAGAAGCCCCGGCCGTGTCGAGGGGACGAGCTCTCCGGGGTGGCGGGCGCGGCGGTGCTGGGTGACAGGGTCGTCAACGACATGACAACACTCTCGCCCCGACCCAGCATCACAGCCAACGAAAGTTGATGCTAGCAACGATCGCGATGGGTGATACTTGCTGGCGTGGAACTCCGTCAGCTTGAGTACTTCGTCGCGGTGGCCGAGGAGCAGAACTTCACCCGCGCCGCAGCCCGCCTGCACGTCGTCCAGTCGGCGGTCTCCGCGGCGGTCAAGACCCTCGAACGTGAGCTGGGGGCGCCGCTGCTGGACCGCAACTCCAAACGCGTACTCCTCACCGACGCCGGCGCGGCGCTCCTGCCGCGCGCCCGGATCGCCCTCGACGCGGCCCGCGACGCCCGCGACGCGGTCGCCGAGGTGCACGGCGGCCTACGCGGCACCCTGCGCATCGGCACGATGACCTCGATCCGACTCCTGCGCCTGCCGTCACTGCTCGGCGAGTTCCACCGCCGGCACCCCGGCGTGCTGCTGCAGACAATCGCCGCGCCGTCCGGGTCCCAGGGGCTCATCGACGCGCTCGCCGAGCGCCGGCTCGACCTCGCGTTCGTCTCGCTGCCCGGAGCGCCCCCGGCCGACATCCACCTCACCGAGCTGGCCCGTTCGGTGATCGACCTCGCCGTCCCGGACGACCATCCGTTCGCCAGTCGGGAGTCGGTGACGCTCGGTGAACTCGCCGGGCTGGACTTCATCGACTCGCCGGTCGGCTTTGGCAACCGCGCGGTGACCGACCGGGCGTTCGCCACCGCCGGCCTCTCCCGGCGCGTGGCGATCGAGATCCCCGACATCGCCACCGGAGCTGACCATGTCCGGCACGGCCTTGGCATCGCCCTGCTGCCCCGCTTTGTCGTCGCCGACACCAAAGGGGTACGCGCGTTGACCGTCACCGACGCCGACCTCGACTGGACGCTGTCGCTCGCCATCCCGCTGGGACGTCCCGTCGGCGCCGCCGCCCGCGCCCTGATCAACCTGACCGCCGAGTTCCTGCCCTGACGGGTCGAACGTCCGACTTCGTCGCCAGGCCATCGCTTGACGGCCGAGCGTCGGGTGGGCTTGCGAAAGCCGAATAGCCTGCGGCTATGACACGTCGAGCTGTGGTGGCCGGCATTTGCGGGGGAGTTCTGCTCATCCTGGCCTGCTCGGTTGCCATGGGGACGACAGAAGAACCCGCCGCGGCGCCGACCGTCAGCGCTGGCGCAGCCGACACGGCCAAGGCGATCGAGCTGCTGAGGGCAGGCACGACGTTCATCGATCAGACGAGCTTCCGCGTCGATGTCGACTTCGCCGGTCAAATCACGACGCTGTCGCACACCGACAACGTCAAGAAGCGCGGCATCACCACGGCTTCGATGTCCGGCCGCGTCATCGAGATCCGGATGATCGACAATGACGTCTATCTGAAGACCGACCTGGACCTCCCGGGCGTCGGCCACGAATGGATGACCCTCGACCCGGCCCGGGTGCCGTCGGACTTCGCCCTCAGCTTCGCGCCAGGCAAGAACGACCCTGGCGGCTCGGCCCGCCTCATCGACGCGATCGTCACCGCACGAGCAGACGGCTCTGAAATCGTCGGGACGTTCGATGTGACCCGGGTCCGCGACGGCACCGGGATCAACTTCCGTCCCCCTCCAGGAAGCACGTTTCCCGACAGCGTCCGCAGCCACCCGTTCCGCGCGACGCTGGACGCCGACGGCCGGCTGGTCGGTTTCCTGATCCCAGCCGGCAGCGGGATCCCGAACGCGTCCCTTCGCTACAGCGACTTCGGTGTGTCCACCGGCGTCACGCGCCCGGAAGGAGCGGTCCCTGCGCCGGACGCCCTGTATCCCCAGCTTGGTCTGAACGACTGACTACCGGCTCCCGGCTCGACGGAGTTCGGCGGCCATCTGCACTGAGTCGTGGTCGGCCTCGACTCCCTCGACGAGGATCACCTCGCCGGTGAGGTGCCTCGCCCGCAAGGGCTTGATCTCCTGGTAGGCGCTGGAGTGGTACCAGGAGCGGGCCCCGGCCAGGTCCGGAAACTCGATGATGATCACATCGCCCGGCCAGCTGCCCTCCAGCACCTCGACGGCACCACCGTGGACGATGAACCGGCCACCGAAGGGCGTAAGGGTCGACTCGATGCGCTCCAGGTATTCCAGCACTTCGGCGTTGATCGGTGCTCTGCGCAGGTGCGCAAGCGCGTACGCGGCGGCCATGAATCTCTCCTCGTTTGCGGGATGGGAGGCTGTGCGTGGCCTCCGAGAAGATGATTTCGGGTGCTTGTGCACGTTGTCGATTACGTCGCAGGTAAAGGTCCCTGCTCCGATGCGGCAATTAGGGTCGGGGCGTGACGACAATGACCAGGCAGGGGCGACCGGTCGGGGAGCTGCTGCGCGACTGGCGCCGAACTCGCGGGATGAGTCAGCTCGACCTGTCGATCGAGGCGGGCGTGTCGGCCCGGCACCTGAGCTTCGTGGAGACCGGGCGATCCCGGCCGAGCCCGGAGTTGATCCTGCGGCTGGCCGAGCAGCTCGACATGCCGCTGGCTGAGCGCAACACGATGCTGCTCGCTGCCGGCTACGCCCCCGCCTACCCCAGCCGCGAGCTGAACGACCCGGAGCTGGCTCCCGTACGTGCCGCCGTGCGGCAGATCCTCGACGGACACGGCCCGTACCCCGCCGTGCTCGTCGACCAGCATTGGCACCTCGTCGAGGCCAACCCTGCCGTTGCCCTGTTCACCGCCGGTGCCGAGCCGCACCTGCTGACCCCACCGATCAACGTGCTGCGGCTCAGCCTGCACCCCGACGGCATGGCCCCGCGCATCCTCAACCTGCCTGAGTGGCGCGCCCATCTGCTCAAACGACTGCACCAGCAGGCCGTGACAACCAACGACCCGGCCCTGTACGAGTTGCATGAGGAGCTTCGCGGCTATCCCAGCGGCGACGACGTCGCGGTGCCGATCAGCGACGACGCCGCGTCGCGGGTCGTCATCCCGCTGCGGTACCGCCACGGCGACCAGGAGCTGTCTTTCTTCAGCACCACCACCCTCTTCGGCACCCCGCTGGATGTCACCGTCTCCGGGCTGGCCGTCGAGGCCTTCTTCCCGGCCGACCCGGCGACCACCGCGACACTCCAAGCCCTCGCCAAGCCCGCCGCCGGGACGGGCTGAACTCGTCAGGTGGGTGGCCTCGGGGACACCGAAGCCGGGTCAGTGACCCGGCTTCAGTGTCCTCAGAAGGGCCACCGGTCGTGGGATCCGGCCTCGATGAGCGGGATCATCGCGAATGCGGCATCGGACAGACCGCCGAAGGTGTGGCGGTTCGCCGTGGTCGGTGCGTGACCAAGTCGGTATCCGGCCAGGTTCCAGGTGTACACGGGTACCTCCGTGGGCACCGCCGCCGCGACGTTCGCCGAGCTGTGCCATCGGGCCTGCTCGTCGGTGAGGATGACCACCCGGTCGTGCCCGTCGAAATACTTCCGGACCGCCTTCTCGGTGTCGGTGCCCATGCCGAGGAAATAGCCATCGTCCGTGAACCGCCGCACCCCCGCGAGCACCGACTCGCCCGCCATCGGCGGGAACACCCGGCTGGCGTTGGAGAACGACACCACCGTGGCCGCCTGCGCCCGGGCCGCCAGCGCGAGGCCGAACACCGTGGCAGCGTCCCAGCAGAGCAGGGAGCCGTCCCTGCTGAACGGGCTCCGCATCGAGCCGGACGTGTCGATGAGGACGAGGGTCCGACCATCCAGGGCGGGCACGTTCGTCAGGGCGTGCTGCAACGCCTTCTCCAGCGGGTACGCCCACCGCAGGCTCGGTGCCGCGTTGTACGCCGACAGGAAGCGCATCGGCAGCACCCGCGAGGTGGCGACCGCACCCGGATCCGAGAGCTTGGCCGCCACGGTCTCCGCGACGGTGTCGCTGACCCCCACCTGGTCGAAGTTGCGCAGGTTACGCAGCAACGCCAGGTAGCCCATGGTCGGGATGACGGACTCCCACGCCGTTGCGTCCAACGCGTTCTGCCGCCAGCCGGCCAGGGCCTCCCACGTCATACCGGCCGCGCCCAGCACCGCCGGATCGGTGACCGCCCGACGCTGCTCGACCGGCATCGCCATGAGCGCGTCCCGTGCCGCCAGCATCCGCAGCGACGACGGCAGCGGATTGTCCCGCCGGTGTCGCCGGTCCAGCGCGTGCCGGAACAGGTCACCCTGCCGGTCGTCCTTCGCGGTGGGGTGGGTCAGATCGATGACGTCACCGAACCGCACCTGGCTCCCGACCGAGTCGTACTTGAGCAGGCTCCGCTCGGTGTACAGCCGGACGGCCGCGTCGGCGATGCCCCGCTTGACCGGCTTGGGCAGTGCCCGACCATGGCGTGCCAGCCAGTACGCCAGAGCCTCGCCCGGCTCGTCCGCGCGCTGCAGCGCGGAGTTCACGACGGCCCGCGAGCCCGCGATCCCCGCGGCGACCTGGGCACGGGCACCCTCAAGGGCCGCCACCACAGACGCCGAGCGCATCATCGCGCCGGACCGGAGCCACGGTACGAAGCGGCCGAACCAGTCGGGATCGGCAACGGCGACGGCGGCAACCAGGTCCCGGAAACGAGCGTCCCGGGTCGTGGAGCCCTCGTAGAAGGTGTCTTCGCCGACCATGTTGGAGACTCCGAGCAGGAACAGCTCGAGTCGTGGCTCACGGGCGAAGCCGGGAGCGCCCTCGGCGGTCATCGGCTGATGCCGGCTCTTACGCAGCTTGAGGTTGAACTTGGCCATGACGTCCCCCCGTCAGTCGGCCGGAAAAGCGCCACCGCACCGCACACCCGAGATCAGAATCGGCCACGGACTAGTCCGCCGTTCTGTCCGTTGAACTACCCACCCGGAGGTGTCGAGGGGATTCGAACCCCCATCTGCGGAACCCTGAAGTAACCGTTGCCTGCGCACCGGGCGTGCGGCGTGGTCGCGCTTCCCGAGATCGAGATCAACGCACCGGGAAGTGCGGTCACGACCGTAGCGGTGGCGGGAAAGCCCGGGCAACGGAGTTTGCGATCTCCTGATCGACGAGGAAAGGGTCACGCCGCACGCCCGAGATCAGAGGTGGACACGGTGTTGCGGGTTCGAACCGCAGCCCTTGCCGGGCCTTACCAGAGAAGTAACCGTATCCGTCGCACCGGGCGTGCGGCGTGAGCGCACCTCCCGAGATCGAAGCGGTAACGGCGACCGGCCCTTGCGGGCCAAAGGTGACCTGGGCCGCTGGTCGACGCCACCCGAAGTGGCGGTGGGATTTGAACCCACGTCTCCCCGTTGGAAGCGGAAGTAGCCGTTGCCTGCGCACCGGGAGGTGCCCCATGACGCTAAGCCCGCAGCCCCGAGCGGACAACCCGATTCCGTACGTGCACAGATGCTGCCGGGCCAATCGGGCTCCGGGCCGTCTGCGGGCCACTGGCGGTGGTGCCGTTCACCGGGGGATGATCGTGGTTCGTCTCGACGGGGAGCCGAACCACGCGATCGGGGCGGGGAAGAGGGTGCCGCCGTGACCCCGACGCAGCTTCGCGCGTACGTCGCCGTGGTCCGGTTGGGGTCCGTCAAGCAGGCCGCCGCAGAGCTTCAGGTCTCCGAGTCGGCGGTGTCACTGCACATCGCGCAGTTGCGCAAGGAGTTCGGCGACAAGCTGTTCCGGCGGACGGCGGTGGGTCTCGCGTTCACCCCGGGTGGGCTTCGGCTGGCCAGTCGTGCGGCCGAACTGCTGGGCCTGCAGGACCGCACGATGCTGGAGGTGAGCGCCGCGAAGCGTGGCCGACGGTTGCTGCGGGTCGCCGCGTCGAGCCTGTTCGCCGAGTTCGCCGCGCCGGGGTTGATCGAGCTCTTCGCCAAGCGGGCGGCCGACCTCGACGTCGAGCTGAGCGTGGGCAACCCGGGCGCGTTCGGGTCGCTGTTGCTGACTCGCGCCGCGGACATCGCGATCGGACCGCAGCCGCCGGTCGTCGACACCGCGATCGCCTGCCGGCCGGTGATGAACTACCGGGTGGTGCTCGTCGTCGGCCCGGAGCATCCATTGGCCGGCATGCCGGCGTCCCCGGGGCAGTTACGCGAGCAGACGTGGTTGCTCGGGCCGTCGGCCGCCACCGAGTTGGGCGCGGTCCCGGCGCTGCTGCGCCGGCTGGCCGTGCTGGACGAGCGGCAGCAGATCTTCCAGAGCCACGCGGCGGCGCTGGGGGAGGCCAAGCGCGGCAAGGGTGTGGCACCAGCCCTCGCGTTCACCGTCACACCGGACGTCCGTCAGGGCCATCTTGCGCAGGTGGCGGGGCCGCACGCGACGATGGAAGCGGTGTGGCACTCGCAGGTGCTCGCCGTCCCCGGCTCGATGTCGGCCGCCGACGAACTGTCGCGTTTCTCGTCGACGCCGAGGGCGATTCAGGCGATGATGCGCGGCGCGGGCGTCAGCGTCGGCCAATTCCGGCCGTCGGTGCACGTGACGCTCTGGAGCTGACGGGCGACGACCAGCAGGTCCCCGAAGGTGCCGGCCGGCAGCATCCGGTCGCAGTAGGGGAGCGCGGCGGCCATGCCGCCGACCCGGGGGGCGAAGTCGGGTGCGCCTGCGCGGGGATTCAACCAGACGATCCGGTACGCACGCCGACTCAGCCGGGCCATCACGGCCGCCAACTCGTCGGGCGGATCGCTGTCCCAGCCGTCCGAGCCGATCACCACCACGGCCCCACGTACCGCGTCCGCGTGGTGGGAGTTGAGCAGGGCGCGCAGGTTCGTGGCGATCCGGGTGCCCCCGTACCGGTCGGTCACGGCGATGCTGGCCTGGGCGACCGCCTCGACCGCCGACGTGTGTCGTAGCACCACGGTGAGTCGGGTCAGGGTCGTCGCGAACGCGAACACCTCCGCGTCGGCGACGACCGCGAACGCCCGCATCAGGTGCAGGTACGCGGTCGCCTGCGCCCGCATCGACTCGCTGACGTCGCAGAGCAGCACGACCCGGCGTGGTCGCCGCACCGGCCGCTCGCGGACGACCTCGACGGGTTCCCAACCAGTACGGCGGGCCCGGGCGATCGTGGGCCGCAACGCGACCCGCGCACCGCCCGAGCCGACAGCGTGTCGCCGGGTACGCCGGGTCGGCCAGCCGGCGACAGCCGCGCGCAGAGCGTCACCGAGCTGCCTGACCTGTGCCGCGTCGAGTTCGTCGAACGGGCGCTCGGCGAGCCCGGCGAGGGCGCTGGGCCGCCGCTCGGGCAGCCGCAGTGGGGCCTCGTGTTCCGGTGTCTCCGCGACGGCTGGAGGCAGAGTCGCCCACGGCAGGCCGCCGTCCGACCCCGCGTCGTCGGTGTCGGCGGGCACCCGGGCGTACACGTCGTCGTGATCGGCCGCCGGCGGCGCGGACCGCGACGGTCGGGGCAGCGGCGGCGGGTCCATGAAGACCGCCGCGAAGACGCTGTCGAACGCGGCGAGGTCGGCGTGCCGCCGAACCAGGCTGATCCGGGCGGTCCAGTAGAGCGTGGACATCGAGTCGGGTGGGCTGATGGCGAGCGCCCGGACGAAGTCGTCGACATCGGTGAGCCCGGCGGGGACGCCGGCCCGTCGTAGCCGGCCGGCGAGCGCCACCGCGAACGCGGCCCGGTCGATCCCGCCCAGCACGGCCTGGCTCACCGGCGCGCGACCAGCCAGGCGATCACCGCGCCGACCGCGACAAGACCGACCACCACCGGTACGAGGCGCTTGGTGATCGAACCGCCGGCAACGCTGAGCAGGTCGAGCGCCTCCGGTTCGGCAGCCCGCGTGCCGGGCGTAGCGCCTGCCGACACCTCGGTGGGCGACGGCTCGACGGGCTCGGGTTCGGTGCGCGGCGCCGGGGCCGGCTGCTCGGCGGCCAGCTTGGCCTCCAGGTTGGCGACGAACTGGGCCAGCAACTTGCCCGACACCTCCTTGATCATGCCGCTGCCGAACTGGGCCAGCTTCCCGGAGATCTTCAGGTCGGTGTCCACGCTGACCAGCGTCCGGTCGCCGTCCGGGCGCAGGTGGGCGGTGACCAGCGCGGACGCGTTCCCGGTCGACCGGGCGTCGCGGCCCTTCGCGTCGATCACCCCGCGGTACGCGGTGTCGTCCTTCTCGACGAACCGGGCGGTGCCGGTGAACTCCGAGATGACCGGCCCGACCTTGACCTTCACCCGGCCCCGGTAGACGTCGCCGTCCACACCGGTCAACTGGGCGCCCGGCAGACACGGCGCGAGTCCTTCCAGGTCGGTGAGCACCGCCCACGCCCGCTCGATCGGGACGGTGACCGCGAACTCGTTGGTGATCTTCATGGCTGGCTCTCCTGGTAGGCGCCGAGCGCGGCGGCGACCACGGCGCGGTCGTCGGGGGTCTTGGCGATGGTGCCGATGGTCCGCGCGACGTCGTCGGCGGCCAGGTCGGCGGCGCCCAGCACCGACAGCGCGGCCACCCAGTCGATGGTCTCGGCCATCCCGGGCGCCTTCTCCAACTCCCGGCCGCGTACATCGCCGATGAACTGGACCGCCGTACGGATCAGTGGTTCGGTGGCCTCCGGCACGGCCCGGCGGACGATCTCCACGGCGCGGGCCGGCTCGGGGAAGTCGATCCAGTGGTACAGGCAGCGGCGACGCAACGCGTCGTGCAGTTCCCTGCTGCGATTGGAGGTGAGCACCACGACGGGCGGCGTGCGGGCGGTGAACGTGCCGAGCTCGGGGATCGTGATGCCGGCCTCGCCGAGGAACTCGAACAGCAGCGCCTCGAACTCGTCGTCGGCGCGATCGATCTCGTCGATCAGCAGCACCGGCGGGACCGGCCCCCGGTGGCGTACGGCCCGCAGGATCGGCCGTTCCTGAAGGAACTCGGCGCTGAACAGGTCCGCGTCGGTGAGGCGCGTGTGTTGTGCCTCGGCGAGCCGGATCGCCAGCAGTTGCCGCTGGTAGTTCCACTCGTAGAGCGCCTCGCCCGCGGTCAGCCCCTCGTAGCACTGCAAGCGGATCAGCGGCGTCTCCAGCGCGCGGGCCAACGCCTTCGCCGCGGCGGTCTTGCCGACACCCGGCTCGCCTTCCAGCAGCAGGGGCCGACCGAGGCGCAACGCCAGGAACAGGGCCATCGCCATGCCGTCGTCGACCAGGTAGTCGACGGCGTCGAGGCGGTGCCGCACGGTCAGGGCGTCCTTCATGCCTCGCCCGCCAGCAGACGCTCGTAGTCCGCCCGGGTGTCCACGTCGATCGGCACCGGCCCGTCGACGGGCACCTCGGTCACCGGGTGGCGACCAGAGTGCAGCAGCTTCCAGACGGCCTTGTCGCCGTGCAGGTCGTACAGCTCGGGGAGGACGTCACGGCCGAAGCGGAACGGGTGGCCCAGCCCGTTCGCGTACCGGCACACGGCCAGCGGGGTGGCCGCCGCGGCGACCCGGCGGACGTCTGCGGCGCGGACACCGGGCTGGTCGCCGAGGAGCAGCACGAGCGCGTCGGCGAGCGGGTCCACCGCCCGCGCCGCCGTGCTGACCGACGACCCGCAGCCGGAGCTGAACCGTGGGTTCTCCACGACCTGACAGCCGGTCAGGTCCACCCGGTCGCGGATGTTGTTCGCCGCGCCGCCGAGGGTGACGATCAGCTGGTCGAAGCCGCACGAGCGGGCCAGGTCGAGGGTGGCGTCGAGCAGCGTCCGCCCCCGGTACGGGAGCAGTTGCTTCGCCTCGCCGAGCCGCACCGATGCGCCCGCGGCGAGCACCAGACCGGTCAGGAACACGGGCTACGCCGCCAGGTAGGTCGCGAGGCAGCCGGCGCAGCAGAACCAGAAGTCCTGCCCGTCGACTCGCGTGTGCGGGGTCTCCGACCCGACCAGCACGGTCATCCCGCAGACCGGGTCGACGGCCTGGTGCGGCCGGCCGGCCGGCGCGTCCGAGGCCGGGGCCGGGGTCAGACCGTTCGCCCGGATCGCCCGGACCACCTCGGACATGATCGACAGGGCGATCTCCGGTGGTGTACTCGCGCGGATCTCCAACCCGGCCGGTGAGTGGACGCGGGCCCGTTCCGCGTCGGTCAACCCCAGCTCGTCGAGCAGGGCCGCGCCGCGTCTGCTGCTGGCGACGAGCGCGATGAACTCCACACCGGCGTCCAGCGCCGCGCGGATCGCCTCCTGCTCGCCCTTGCCGAGCCCGGCCACCACGACCGCGGTGCAGCCGGCGCAGTCGTCGGCCGTCACCACGTCGAAGTCGAGAAACGCGGCGAGGGTCTCCACCGCGGCGCTGATCGGTGTGCTGCCGAACACCCGCAGCGCCGGCGCCGGCAGCACCGGTTGGAGGAAGACCTCGATCGCGCCGCCGGAGTGGCACGGGTTGACCACCACCCGCGCCCCCGGGGTGTCCGGGAACGGGGCCTCGCCGTCCGGCAACACCCGCAGCAGCAGGGCGCTGCCGTCGCGCAGTGTGTCGAGTGCCGCCGCCCGCACCGAACTCTCGGCGCAGACCCCGCCCACGAAGCCCTCGATCGAGCCGTCCGTCCGGATCACCGCGGCGTCGCCAGGCCGGGCCGACGTCGGATCCTGTGCGCGGACCACGGTGGCGTGGACGAACGGCTCCCGAGCGACGGTCAACTCCCGGGCGCGCTCCGCGATGGTGGTCATTCTCGGCTCCCTCAGACCGGCGGCCGGGCCTGGCCGCGCATCGCGTCCCAGACCCGCGACGGCGTCAGCGGCATGTCGGCGTGCCGTACGCCGAAGGGCTGCAGGGCGTCCACGACCGCGTTGACGATCGCGGGCGGCGAGCCCACCGTCGCGGACTCGCCCACGCCCTTCGCGCCGATCGGGTGGTGCGGCGACGGCGTCACGGTGAAGCCGGTCTCCCAGTCGGGCACCTCCAGCGACGTCGGGATCAGATAATCCATCAGGGACGCGCCGAGGCAGTTGCCGTCCTCGTCGAACGCGATCATCTCCATCAGGGCCATGCCAACCCCGTCGGTCAGCCCGCCGTGCACCTGCCCCTCGATGATCATCGGGTTGATCCGGGTGCCGCAGTCGTCCACCGCGATGAACCGCCGGACCTTCACCTGGGCCGTGCCGGGATCGATGTCGACCACACAGATGTAAGCGCCGTGCGGGTACGTCAGGTTCGACGGGTTGTAGCAGATCTGCGCCTCCAGCCCGCCCTCGATGCCCTCGGGCAGGTCACCCGCGCCGTGCGCGCGCAGGGCGATGTCCTGGATCGTGACGGACCGCCCCGGGTCGCCCGCGACGTGGAAGGCGCCCTTATCCCATTCCAGGTCGGCCACCGACACCTCGAGCATTCCCGAGGCGATGATCCGAGCCTTGTCGCGCACCTTCCGGGCCACCAGTGCCGCCGCCGCGCCCGAGACGGGCGTCGAACGACTGCCGTACGTGCCGAGGCCGAACGGGGTGTTGTCGGTGTCGCCGTGCAGCACCTCGATGTCGGCCGGGGGGATCCCGATCTCCTCGGCGACGATCTGCGCGAACGTGGTCTCGTGCCCCTGACCCTGCGACTGCACGCTGAGGCGTACCACGGCCTTTCCGGTCGGGTGGACGCGCAGCTCGCAGCCGTCCGCCATGCCCAGCCCGAGAATGTCCATGTTCTTGCGCGGCCCGGCGCCGACCGCCTCGGTGAAGAACGCGATACCGACGCCCATCAGCTCGCCCCGGGCCCGCTTCTCCGCCTGCTCACGGCGCAACTCGTCGTAGCCGGCCATCTCCATCGCCAGCCGCATCGTCGGCTCGTAGTTGCCGGAGTCGTACACCCAGCCGGTCTTCGTCGTGTACGGAAACTGCTCCGGCCGGATGAAGTTCTTCAACCGCAGCTCGGCCGGGTCCATGCCGAGCTCGTCGGCGAGGCAGTCGACGATCCGCTCGACCAGGTAGACCGCCTCGGTGATCCGGAACGAGCACGCGTACGCGACGCCGCCGGGCGCCTTGTTGGTGTAGACCGCCGTCATCTTGCAGTACGCGGCCTCGATGTCGTAGCTGCCGGTGAAGACCCCGAAGAAGCCGGCCGGGTACTTAACCGGGGCGGCGGTGCCGTTGAACGCGCCGTGGTCGGCGAGCACGTTGGTGCGGATGCCGAGGATCCGGCCGTCCCGGGTCGCGGCGATCTCCCCGCGCATGATGTAGTCGCGGGCGAAGCCCGTGCTGATCAGGTTCTCCGAGCGGTCCTCCATCCACTTCACCGGTTTGCCGGTGACGATCGAGGCGACGATCGCGCAGACGTACCCGGGGTAGATGGGCACCTTGTTGCCGAACCCGCCGCCGATGTCCGGCGAGATCACCTGGATCTTGTGCTCGGGGAGGCCGGCCACGATGGCGTAGAGGGTGCGGTGCGCGTGCGGAGCCTGGGTCGTCGACCAGAGCCGCAGCTTGCCGTCGACGGCGTCGTAGTCGGCGACCGCCCCGCACGTCTCCATCGGTGCCGGGTGCACCCGGGGATAGACGAGATCCTGACTGACCACGACGTCGGCGCGGGCGAAGACCGCCTCGGTGGCCGCCTCGTCGCCGGTCTCCCAGTCGAAGCAGTGGTTGTTCGTCTTGCCGTCCAGGTCGTCGCGGATCAGCGGGGCGCCCGGCTCCAACGCGCGTCGCGCGTCGATGACCGGGTCGAGTACGTCGTACTCGACGTCGATCAGCTCCAGCGCGTCGCGGGCCGCGTACCGGTCCTCGGCGACGACGAACGCCACCTCCTGGCCCTGGAAGCGCACCTTGTCCGTGGCGAGCACGGCCTGCACGTCGTTGGAGAGCGTCGGCATCCAGGCCAGGTTCTGCTGCGCCAGCATCGCCCCGGTCACCACGGCCTTCACCCCGGGCGACGCCTCGGCGGCGCTCGTGTCGATGCTGACGATCCGGGCGTGCGCCACGGGGGAGCGGAGGATCGCGAGATGCAGCATGCCGGGCAGCTGGACGTCGTCGACGTACCGGCCGCGACCACGGAGGAACCGCGGGTCCTCCTTGCGCAGCATCCGGCCGTACCCGACGGGTTTCTGGTCGTTGTCGTGGAACGTGTCCACGCGCTCGTGCACGGTGGTCATGCGACGGCCCCCGCGGTCTGGCCGGCGTCGGCGATCTCGCCGGCCTCGGTCGATTCGGTGGTCTCGGCGACCTGGGCGGCGGCCTGTGCCTCGGCCACGGCAGCCCAGCGGACCGAGCGGACGATGGTGGCGTACCCCGTGCACCGGCAGATCTGACCCGAGATCGCCTCCCGGATCTCCGTCTCGCTGGGGTCGGGGTTGCGGTCGAGCAGCGCCCGCGCGGTCATCATCATCCCCGGCGTGCAGAAACCGCACTGCAGGCCGTGGCACTGCATGAAGCCCTGCTGGATCGGGTCCAGCTCGGCGCCCTTGGCGAGGCCCTCGACGGTACGCACCTGGTGGCCGCCGGCCATCGCCGCGAGCACGGTGCACGACTTGACCGGCTCGCCGTCGAGCCAGACCACGCACGTGCCGCAGTTGCTGGTGTCGCAGCCCCAGTGCGTGCCGGTCAGGCCCAGCACGTCCCGCAGGAAGTGCACCAGCAGCAGCCGGCCCTCGATCTCACGGGTGACCTCGACATCGTTGACGGTCATGGTGACCTGCATGCTCAGCTCCTCGCCCGTTCGACGGCCCGGCGCAGCGTCCGCCTGGTCAGCTCGGCGGCCAGATGCCGCTTGTAGTCCGCACTGCCGCGCTGGTCGGTCACCGGATCGCAACTGCGTGCCGCGATCGCCCCGGCCTGCTCGAAGAGGCTCTCCGAGGGCTCCTGCCCGCGCAGCGCGGCCGATATCTCCGGGATGCCGGTCGTGTTGGGGCCGACCGCCGCGAGCCCCACCCGGGCGTCGACGATCGCTCCACCGTCGAGCCACACCGCCGAGCCGGCCGACACCACGGCCCAGTCGCCGGCCCGGCGTTCGACCTTGGCGTACGCGCTGCCGCAACCCGGCCGCACCGGCAGCCGGATCTCGACCAGGATCTCGCCGTCGGCGACGGCGGTCTCGTACGGCCCGACGTGGAACTCCTCCATCGACACGACCCGCTCGGCGCCGCCCGGGCCACGGATCACGCAGCGCGCGTCCAGCGTCGTGCAGACCGCCGAAAGATCCTCGGACGGGTCGGCCTGGCAGAGCGAGCCGCCCAACGTGCCCCGGTTGCGCACCACCGGGTCGGCGATCACCCGCTCGGCGTCGGCGAAGATGGGGAACGCCGCCGCCAGCACGGCGGATTCGAGCAGCTCCCGATGTCGGGTCATGGCGCCGATGCGTACCTCGTCCGGGCCCGTCTCGATGTAGCCCAGCTCGGCGTGCAGGTCGTTGATGTCGATCAGGTAGTCGAAGTTGGCCAGCCGAAGCTTCATCATCGGCAGCAGGCTGTGCCCGCCGGCGATCAGGCGGGCGGTGCCGCCCAGCCGCTCCAGAAGGCTGATCGCATGGTCCACACTGGTGGCTCGCTCGTACTCGAACGGTGCCGGCACCTGCATGTCGCACCTCCGCAGTCCGGCAAAATCTCTGCCCGGCGGTGGCCAAAGTCAACGGCGACCTAAGCAACTGCTTAGGTCGCCGTTGACGGTGCCGCCGGGGCTCCCGGATCGTGCGGCCATGCGGGACATCGTCGACGGGCTGACGCGCTGGCGCACTGCCGGAGTCGCGTTCGCCGTCGCGACCGTCGTGCGAACCTGGCAGTCGGCGCCCCGCCCGGCGGGCGCGGCGATGGCCGTCTCCGCCCACGGTGAGGTCCTCGGAAGCATCTCGGGCGGCTGCGTCGAGGGTGCCGTCTACGAGCTCTGCCGCAGCGCGTTGGAGACCGGAACGGCCCACACCCAGACCTTCGGCGTCAGCGACGACGACGCGTTCGACGTCGGCCTGACCTGCGGCGGCACGATCCAGGTCCTGATCCAACCGGGCGTCGCGCTGACCGAGCCCGACGAGGTGCTCGCCGCGATCTCCGACGGCCGTCCGGTCGCCACCGCATCGGTCGAGAACGCCCAACTGGTGATCTGGCCCGACCGGGTCGCGGGCAGCCTGGGCGCACCCGACCTGGACGACGCGACGGCCCGGCAGGCGGCGGGGATGCTCGCCCTCGGTGTCAGCGGCACGATCCACCTGGGCCGGCAGGGGGAGCAGCGCGGCGACGACGTGGGCGTGTACGTGCAGTCGTACGTGCCGCCGCCCCGGATGATCATCTTCGGCGCTATCGACTTCGCCGCCGCGATGGCCCGGATCGGCAAGTTCCTCGGTTACCACGTCACGGTCTGCGACGCCCGTCCGGTGTTCGCCACCCGCGCGCGCTTCCCGGACGCCGACGACCTCGTCGTCAAGTGGCCGCACGCGTACCTGGAGTCGACGACCGTCGACGACCGCACGGTGCTCTGCGTCCTGACCCACGACCCCAAGTTCGACGTGCCGCTGCTCCAGGTCGCCCTGCACACACCCGCCCGCTACATCGGCGTGATGGGCAGCCGCCGGGCACACGACGACCGGATGCGCCGGCTGCGGGAGGCCGGTGTGCAGGAGAGTGCGCTGGCCCGGCTCCACTCACCGATCGGGCTGGACCTGGGAGCGCGGACACCGGAGGAGACGGCTGTGGCGATCGCCGCCGAGATCACCGCCGAGGCCTGGGGCGGCTCGGGTCGACCGCTCAGCGACGTGCGGACCCCGATCCACCACACCTGACCGACCTAGCTCATGGACAGGACCAGCGCGGCGGAGACCGCCAGGTCGCGGGCGACGAACACCATTGCCTGCCCTTCCTCACGGCGCACCGGACCCCGTACCCTCCGCGGATGGAGTTCGAGGATCTTCCGCTCGCCGAGTTCGCGTTTCCGGGGCCGCTGCGGGACAGTCTGGTGGCCGCGATCCTCTCCGGCGCGAAAACCTCGACGTCCGCCCTGCTGGTCGGGTACGAGCGCGCGAACGAGCCGCTGCCCGAGGTCGGCGAACGATCCGCCGTGGTGGACTCCGAAGGCCGGCGGGTCGCGGTGATCGAGCTGATCGAGGTACGCGTGTTACGGTTCGCCGACGTCGATCTGCAACACGCCCTGGCCGAGGGTGAGGGCGATGAGTCGGTGGCGCAGTGGCGCGCCGGGCACGAGGGGTTCTGCACAGCGCGGAAGTGCGCGCCGAGTTGGGCGACCCCGGCTTCACGGTCGACGACGACACCCTGGTGGTGACCGAGCGCTTCCGACTGGTGCACGTCGTCTGACGCTCCGTGGTCATATCTTCAGTTGGCCGCCGTTGCGCTGGGCATCGTCCTTGATCGCGATGAGATTCGCGGAGACGTACGGGATGTTGTGCGTCTGGTGCCATTCGCTCGGGAAGTACGTGACCAACCGCGACGCCTGGAACCGGCACTTGATCTCCGGCACGAACCGGGAATAGTTGGCGTCCGTGAAGTACCAGAACGAGTTTTCGTTGTAGAACGCCACATGCGTCGGATCCTGGTAGGCGCCCCGACCGTCGGTGCTGGGTGTCAGCGACAGCAGCATCCCGTTCGGCGCGAGGAGTCGGTACAACTCGTTGAACAGGGCGATCTTGTCCGGAATGTGCTCCAGGAAATCCACAGCCCGGATGACCCCGACGCTGTTGTCCGGCAGGTCGACGCCCTTCGTTATGTCGCAGACGATGTCGACGCCCGACCCGTCGTGGTAGTCCAGCCCGAGATACCCTTCGGGCTTGTTGTGGGCCGCACCCAGGTCGAGTGCCATCAACCCCTGCCGCCGTGACCAGGCCAGCGCGTTCTGTTGAATATTGCGGTCGTAGATCTCCACCGTGCGCTGCTGGATGCGGGCGTTGAAGTCCGGAATGCGCTGCGTGTTCTTGGCATGCATCCGCTGCAGGTACAGGCACTTCTGGATGTGATGGAACTCGCTCACCTGGTAGAACCGAGCCATGAGATCGGCGTCGTCCGCGACGTCGAGCGACTCGTCGTATCCGCCAACCTTCTCGTAGATGTCCCGCCGGAAGGCCCGCACATGGTTCGGCGCGTACCAGATGTAGCTCACATTGTGCGGCGTCGGCGGCATCGCCTGGCAGGCCAGCACCTCGCGGCCGTCCACCTTCTCGTCGTAGTGCCGCCAGCCGAACGAACTCGCGAAACGGTCTTCACAACGGCCGCCGTCCTCCTGGATCTGCGCGGTGTCGCTGTATACGAACCCCACCTCCGGGTTGGAGTCGAAGGCGTCGACGATCTCTTGCAGACAGTCGCTGCTGAGCAGGTCGTCGTCGTCAAGCTCAACCAGGATGTCGCCGGTGGCCTCGGCGCAGGCGAACCGCTTCACCGCGCCAACGCCGTTCAGGTTGTCCTGGACAATGAGCCGGATTCGATCGTCATGCCTCTCGGGCCGCCATCGAGATCCCTGGTTGAGAACGACCACCCATTCCCAGTCGGTGAAAGTCTGCTCGACCAGCGACTGAAAACATTCGTCGATGAAACGGGTGCGGTTGCTCCCCGTGAAGACCGTTACACGCGGCGTACGCATTGAGCTGATCACCTACCCGCCGGAGTCGAGGGCGGGGCCTTCGGGGCCGGACGGTACTTCGCCGGCACGGCTGAGGTGAGCTCCTTGTCCAGCCGGATCGCCGCCTTGAAGGCGTCCCGCGCCGCGGCGTCCTCACCGGACTGGGACAGCAGCATGCCCAGCCGGAGGTAGGCCGTCGACGACTTGTCGTCGATCGACACGACCTTGCGATAGATCTCCATCGACGTCGCCGGCGCCTTGCTTTCCAGTGCAATGGCCTTGTTGTAGAGGGCCGGCCGGTAGTTGCCGTCGGCCGCCAATGCCTTGTCGTAGTTGCCGACCGCCTCGTCGGCCTGGTTGCGCGACTGGGCGATGTAACCCAGGTTGAACCAGGCGAACTTGTTGTTGGCCTCTGCGGCCACCACCTTCTCGAAGGTGGCCTTCGCCGCGTCGAAGTTGCCGGCTTGGCCCTGCTCGACACCGAGCTTGAGCAGCTCCTCCGGTGTGGTGCCACCGTTCGCCTTGCCGTTGTTGCCGGCGCTGCTCGTCGGCTTCTCAGCAGGCTTCTCGCTGCATGCCGGGACTCCGGCCAGCAGGACCGCACCACAGGCGAGTGACCCGAATATCTGACGCGTGCTCATTCATTCTCCTTGACGGTAACGGGGCGGTCCGAGTCGCTGATCGGCCGGCTGGCATTGCTGCTGTTGGCCGTCGCCCGGCCCGACGTGTCGGCCGCAGACCCGAACGCCACCGGCGTGGCGGTCGAGATGCAGGACACCCAGATGTCGGCGCCTCCGCCGGTGAAGGTGAACTGGTAGCCACTGACCGAGAGCGGCTGGATCAGCACCGGGTTGACGCCCGCGCCCGACAGCTGATATCCGGTTCCGACAGCAATGTCTCCGGCCTGGCACCCGAAATTCACGGGGGTGTCCGCAATGACGGTCAGCGGGCCCTGAATGTAGGCGGCCTCAATTCCGTTGCCGGCCAGTCCCTGCACGCCCTGGGCACCCTGAACCCCCTGGGTGCCTTGGGCACCCTGTGCTCCGGTGTCGCCCTGGGCGCCTTGGAAACCTTGAGCACCCTGAATTCCCTGGGCACCGGTATCGCCTTGAGCGCCTTGAGCACCTGTGTCGCCCTGGTTGCCCTGGGAGCCTTGGAAACCCTGAGTGCCCTGGAATCCTTGGGCGCCTTGTGCGCCGGTGTCGCCCTGTGCGCCTTGGAACCCTTGGGCGCCTTGTGCGCCGGTGTCGCCCTGGAACCCTTGGTTGCCTTGCGCTCCGGTGTCGCCCTGTGCGCCTTGAGCGCCTGTGTCGCCCTGTGCGCCTTGCGCTCCGGTGTCGCCCTGTGCGCCCTGGAACCCTTGGTTGCCTTGCGCTCCGGTGTCGCCCTGGGCTCCTTGGAACCCTTGGAAGCCTTGGTTGCCCTGGAACCCTTGGTTGCCTTGTGCGCCGGTGTCGCCCTGTGCGCCTTGTGCGCCGGTGTCGCCCTGTGCGCCCTGGAACCCTTGGTTGCCTTGTGCGCCGGTGTCGCCCTGTGCGCCCTGGAACCCTTGGTTGCCTTGTGCGCCGGTGTCGCCCTGTGCGCCCTGGAACCCTTGGTTGCCTTGTGCGCCGGTGTCGCCCTGTGCACCTTGTGCGCCGGTGTCGCCTTGGGAGCCCTGGGCGCCGGTGTCGCCCTGGGCTCCTTGGAACCCTTGGAAGCCTTGGTTGCCCTGGAACCCTTGGTTGCCTTGTGCGCCGGTGTCGCCCTGAGCGCCTTGCGCGCCGGTGTCGCCCTGTGCGCCCTGGAACCCTTGGTTGCCTTGTGCGCCGGTGTCGCCCTGAGCGCCTTGCGCGCCGGTGTCGCCCTGTGCGCCCTGGAACCCTTGGTTGCCTTGTGCGCCGGTGTCACCCTGAGCGCCTTGCGCGCCGGTGTCGCCTTGGGAGCCCTGGGCGCCGGTGTCGCCCTGGGCTCCTTGGAACCCTTGGAAGCCTTGGTTGCCCTGGAACCCTTGGTTACCTTGTGCGCCGGTGTCACCCTGAGCGCCTTGCGCGCCGGTGTCGCCCTGTGCGCCCTGGAACCCTTGGTTGCCTTGTGCGCCGGTGTCACCCTGTGCGCCCTGGAACCCTTGGTTGCCTTGTGCGCCGGTGTCGCCCTGTGCGCCTTGCGCGCCGGTGTCGCCCTGTGCGCCTTGTGCGCCGGTGTCGCCTTGGGAGCCCTGGGCGCCGGTGTCGCCCTGGGCTCCTTGGAACCCTTGGAAGCCTTGGTTGCCCTGGAACCCTTGGTTGCCTTGTGCGCCGGTGTCGCCCTGAGCGCCTTGCGCGCCGGTGTCGCCCTGTGCGCCCTGGAACCCTTGGTTGCCTTGCGCTCCGGTGTCGCCCTGGGCTCCTTGGAACCCTTGGAAGCCTTGGTTGCCCTGGAACCCTTGGTTGCCTTGTGCGCCGGTGTCGCCCTGAGCGCCTTGCGCGCCGGTGTCGCCCTGTGCGCCCTGGAACCCTTGGTTGCCTTGCGCTCCGGTGTCACCCTGAGCGCCTTGCGCGCCGGTGTCGCCCTGTGCGCCCTGGAACCCTTGGTTGCCTTGCGCTCCGGTGTCACCCTGAGCGCCTTGCGCGCCGGTGTCGCCTTGGGAGCCCTGGGCGCCGGTGTCGCCCTGGGCTCCTTGGAACCCTTGGAACCCTTGGAACCCTTGGAACCCTTGGAACCCTTGGAACCCTTGGAACCCTTGGTTGCCCTGGAAGCCTTGGTTGCCTTGTGCGCCGGTGTCGCCCTGAGCGCCTTGCGCACCCGTGTCGCCCTGGGCACCTTGGTTGCCCTGGTTACCTTGAGCGCCTTGTGCGCCGGTGTCGCCCTGGAAGCCTTGGTTGCCTTGCGCACCGGTGTCGCCCTGAGCGCCTTGTGTTCCGGTGTCGCCCTGGGTGCCTTGGAAGCCCTGCGTGCCCTGGTTGCCTTGTGCGCCGGTGTCGCCCTGTGCGCCTTGGAACCCTTGGTTGCCTTGTGCGCCCGTGTCGCCCTGGGCACCTTGGTTGCCCTGGTTACCCTGAGCGCCTTGTGTTCCGGTGTCGCCCTGGGTGCCTTGGAAGCCCTGCGTGCCCTGGTTGCCTTGTGCGCCGGTGTCGCCCTGTGCGCCTTGGAACCCTTGGTTGCCTTGTGCGCCCGTGTCGCCCTGGGCACCTTGGTTGCCCTGGTTACCCTGAGCGCCTTGTGTTCCGGTGTCGCCCTGGGTGCCTTGGAAGCCCTGCGCGCCCTGGTTGCCTTGTGCGCCGGTGTCGCCCTGGTTGCCCTGCGCGCCGGTGTCGCCCTGTGCGCCTTGGAACCCTTGGTTGCCTTGTGCGCCCGTGTCGCCCTGGGCACCTTGGTTGCCCTGGTTACCCTGAGCGCCTTGTGTTCCGGTGTCGCCCTGGGTGCCTTGGAAGCCCTGCGCGCCCTGGTTGCCTTGTGCGCCCGTGTCGCCCTGGGCACCTTGGTTGCCCTGGTTACCTTGAATGCCTTGTGTTCCGGTGTCGCCCTGGGTGCCTTGGAAGCCCTGCGTGCCCTGGTTGCCTTGTGCGCCGGTGTCGCCTTGGGAGCCTTGGGCGCCGGTGTCGCCCTGTGCGCCTTGGAACCCTTGGTTGCCTTGTGCGCCCGTGTCGCCCTGGGCACCTTGGTTGCCCTGGTTACCTTGAATGCCTTGTGTTCCGGTGTCGCCCTGGGTGCCTTGGAAGCCCTGCGTGCCCTGGTTGCCTTGTGCGCCGGTATCGCCCTGGCTGCCTTGTGCACCGGTGTCGCCCTGGTTGCCTTGTGCGCCGGTGTTGCCCTGTGCGCCCTGGAATCCCTGAGCACCGGTCTCGCCCTGGTTGCCATGAGTGCCTTGGGCGCCAGTGTCGCCCTGGCTGCCCTGGGCACCTTGAGTGCCCTGAGCACCCGTGTCGCCTTGTGCGCCGGTGTCGCCCTGGTTGCCCTGGGCGCCATGAACGCCCTGGGGGCCTTGAGTGCCGTGCGAGTAGTCCGGCTTCGGCTGCTTGCCCTCGTCGTGCTTGCCGTCGTCGTGCTTGCCCTGGTCGTGCTTGCCCCACGGGCCCTGCCAGCCCTGGGGGCCGCAGTCCGGTGGCCCGCCAGGGTGCTGGTCCGCCGAGTCGTAAGGTCCGCCGCCGTCTCGAGCAACCGGAAGGAACGAGGGCCAACCGCCGTACTGTCCGAGAGGGCCGGGCGTGCCGACGTGCACGTCCTGGGCAGACGACTTCGCTTCCACGGGTTGCGCTGCGGCTGCGGGCCCGCCCGTCATCCCGACCACCATCAGGGCAGAGCTCAGCCCTGATGCGGCGCGGCCAGGCTTCAGCCCTCGCCGCAGCCGTCGGTTGTTGCTCATGACCCCTCCAGAAAGCCGCCTCGATACACCCAGAGCTACTGACGAGCGACGCATCGTAAGTTCGCGGGCGAGTCGTAGCGTATTCGACTGATTCGCCGGTTCTGATAGGTTTCGCGTCACCTAGGCGGAATTGGGCTAAAGTGGATTCCCTTCACGATCAGCCGTATGTCGGCCGCATAGGCCCCGGCCATTGCGTCACGGACCCGCGATGCGGGCCACTCATCCCAAGGCCTCGCCGCGTTCGGGGCAATGGATCGCCACCACGACGCCGAGTGCTTGGAACACCGCCGGGTGCGGCGGGCCCGGAGCCGCCTGCGGCGTGCATCGGCGAGGTCCTCAGTCGCTGCGTGTCACGGGGGTAGCTGTACTGCCCAGGGACGTTGCCCTGGTGCGAGCCCTGCAGCGCGCCCGGCGCGAAGACGTCGGTCGCGACAGTGGAGAAGGAATTGCGCGAGCTCGCCGCCGCGACCGCGGCAAGGTGGCCGAGGCGTTCTGAGCGAGTCGGCCCGGTCTCATTGTCGTGGCTAGCCTTCGTAACCTGGATCCGCCAGACTGCGCGGTATGGGTGATCGTTCGCGCCGGTGGGCGTGGGTCGGAGTGCTCGTCATCGGGCTGATCCTCTACATGGCGGTGCTGCGGACCCTCGTCAGCACGCAAAATCCGAATTTCGTACCGGCGCTGATCCTGCTCGGGGCGACGTTGGTGCCGCTGACGTTCCTGACGTTCGCGCAGGCCCGCACCGGGCGGTGGCAGGTGCCGGCGTCGGTGTTGGTGACGTCGGCGTTCTTCGGTGGTGTGATCGGCACGGTGGTCGCCGGCACGCTGGAGTACGACACCCTGCGCGGTCTCGGCACGCTGCCCATGCTGTTCGTGGCGCTGATCGAGGAGTCGGCGAAGCTGATCGTCCCGGTGGTGCTGCTGTTCACGGTCGTGGCCCAGCATCGCCGTCGGGTTCCCTCCGACGGGCTGATCATTGGCGTCGCCGCCGGCATGGGTTTCGCCGCGTTGGAGACGATGGGCTACGCGTTCAGCGCTCTGCTGAGTTCGCAGGGCAACATCGGCGCGGTGGAGCAGACGCTGTTCATCCGTGGTCTGACGGCGCCCGCCGGCCACACCGCGTGGACCGGGCTCACCGCCGGCGCGCTGTGGGCGCTGTTGGCCAGCCCGAGCGTCGCCCGGCTGTTCGGGTTCATCGGCACGTTCCTGGGTGTCGTCGTCCTGCACACCCTCTGGGACACGTTCTCCGGCTCACTGGTCTTCGTCGTGTTGGCGATCATCAGCATCGGTTGGCTGTTCTGGGAGCTGCACCGTTACCGGGCTTTCAGCGAGCACGGCGTCGGCCAGCTCCAGCCGAACTGACCTTCGGCGGGCACTCCGCCGACCGCATACACCATGCCTTCGCCGGCCCGCGCGAAAAAGGGCCGGGGGAGGCATCTCTCTAGTGATCCGCTGCGACCGGGGCGGCACCTCGTCTAATGTCAGGCTGTTCACATTTGTGCGATTAGTCGGAAAGGTGCGGCAATGGGGGTGCGGAGCTGGATCGAGGGCTGGCCGGTCTATCGCCAGCTCACCGGCACCGACCCGCTCGGCCGGGGCGCTGCCGCCAAGTCCGCCGGATCCCGTGCGCTCACCGCCCGTACCGAGGACGCCGACAGCATGGCCCGTTCGGTGTGCCCGTACTGCGCGGTGGGGTGTGGTCAGCGGGTGTTCGTCAAGGACGGGCAGGTCAGTCAGATCGAGGGTGATCCGGACAGCCCGATCTCGCGGGGTCGGCTGTGTCCGAAGGGTTCGGCGAGCAAGAGTCTGGTGACCAGTCCGCTGCGGCAGACGAAGGTCCGTTACCGGCGGCCGTACGGCACCGAGTGGGAGGACCTCGACCTCGACACGGCGATGAACATGATCGCCGATCGGGTCCTGGCCGCTCGGGACGAGACCTGGGAGGACGTCGACGCCGAGGGTCGACCGCTCAACCGGACGCTGGGCATCTCCAGCCTGGGCGGGGCGACGCTGGACAACGAGGAGAACTACCTCATCAAGAAGTTGTTCACCGCGATGGGGGCGCTCCAGATCGAGAACCAGGCCCGTATTTGACACTCCTCCACCGTCCCCGGTCTGGGGACCAGCTTCGGTCGTGGCGGCGCCACCCAGTACCAGCAGGACCTGTCGAACTCCGACGTCATCGTCATCCAGGGTTCGAACATGGCCGAGGCGCACCCGGTGGGCTTCCAGTGGGTGATGGAGGCCAAGCGCCGCGGGGCGAGGGTGTTCCACGTCGACCCACGCTTCACCCGCACCAGCGCGCTGGCTGACTCGTACCTGCCGATCCGGGCGGGCACGGACATCGCGCTGCTCGGCGGGGTGGTGCGCTACATCCTCGAAAACGAGCTGGACTTTCGGGAGTACGTCGTCGCCTACACCAACGCCGCGACGATCGTGACCGAGGAGTACGGCGACACCGAGGACATGCACGGCCTCTTCTCCGGCTTCAACGACGACAACGCCACCTACGACCAGGCCAGTTGGCGGTACCAGGGCCACTCGCAGAACCAGACGACCCGCGACAGTGAGACGCAGCGAGAGACGGCGGCCGGGCTGGAGAACGAGTCGCACGGCGCGCCGGTCGGCGGCGAGACCGAACGTGACGAGACGTTGCAGCACCCGCGCTGCGTCTACCAGATCCTCAAGCGGCACTTCGCCCGTTACACACCGGAGATGGTGGAACGGGTCTGCGGCATCCCGCAGGAGAAGTTCCTCGAACTGGCGCAGGCGTGGACGGAGAACTCCGGCCGGGACCGGACCGGGATGCTCGTCTACTCGGTGGGCTGGACCCAGCACAGCGTCGGTGTGCAGTACATCCGCACCGGCGCGATCATCCAGCTCCTGCTGGGCAACGTGGGCCGCCCGGGCGGTGGGGTGATGGCCCTGCGCGGGCATGCCAGCATCCAGGGGTCCACCGACATTCCGACGCTGTTCAACCTGCTGCCCGGCTATCTGCCGATGCCGCACCACGCCGAGCACCCGACCCTGGACAAGTGGGTGGACAGCATCGCGCACCCCGGGCAGAAGGGCTTCTGGGGCGACGCCCGCACCTACGGCGTCAACCTTCTCAAGGCGTACTGGGGTGACGCCGCCACCGCCGAGAACGACTACTGCTACGGCTACATGCCTCGGATGACCGGTGATCACGGGACGTACCAGCAGGTGCTCGACATGATCGACGGCAAGATCAAGGGGTACTTCCTGCTGGGCCAGAACCCGGCGATCGGGTCGGCGCACGGTCGGGCGCAGCGGCTCGGCATGGCGAACCTCGACTGGCTGGTGGTCCGGGACCTGTTCGAGATCGAGAGCGCCACGTTCTGGAAGAACGCGCCGGAGATCGAGACCGGCGAGATCGTGACGCGGGAGTGCCGCACGGAGGTGTTCCTCCTGCCCGCCGCCTCGCACGTGGAGAAGGAGGGGACGTTCACCCAGACGCAGCGTCTGTTGCAGTGGCGGGAGAAGGCCGTCGAGCCGCCGGGCGACGCCCGCTCCGAGCTGTGGTTCTTCTACCACCTCGGGCGCGTCATCCGGGAACGGCTGGCGACGTCGACGAAACCCCGCGACCGGGCGCTGCTCGACCTGACCTGGGACTACCCCACGCACGGTCCGCACGCGGAGCCGAGCGCCGAGTCGGTGCTGCGTGAGATCAACGGGTACGACGTGGCGACCGGCCGCCCACTGTCCTCGTTCACCGAGATGAAGGACGACGGCTCCACCGTCGGCGGGTGCTGGATCTACACGGGGGTGTACGCCGACGGGGTGAACCAGGCCGCCCGGCGCAAACCCGGCGCGGAGCAGTCCCTCGTGGCTCCCGAGTGGGGGTGGGCGTGGCCGGCGAACCGGCGCATCCTCTACAACCGTGCCTCCGCCGACCCGGACGGCAATCCGTGGAGTGAACGCAAACGCTACGTCTGGTGGGATGCGGACAAGGGCGAGTGGACCGGCTACGACGTGCCGGACTTCGAGAAGACCAAACCGCCGTCCTACCGACCGGAGCGCGACGCCTCGGGTGTGGCGGGCATCGCCGGCGACGACCCGTTCATCCTTCAGGGCGACGGCAAGGGCTGGCTGTACGCGCCCACCGGCGTGCTCGACGGACCGATGCCCACCCACTACGAGCCGGTCGAGTCGCCGGTGCGCAACCCGCTCTACCGACAGCAGGCCAACCCGACCCGCAAGGTCTACACCCACCCGATCAACACGCTCAACCCGAGCCCGCCGGAGCAGCACAGCCAGGTCTTCCCGTACGTGTTCACCGTCAGCCGGCTCACCGAGCACCACACCGCCGGTGGGATGAGCCGTACCGTCTCGCCGCTCGCCGAGCTGCAACCGGAGATGTTCGTCGAGGTGTCGCCGGAGTTGGCGGCCGAACGTGGCCTCGACCACCTGGACTGGGCTCATCTGGTCACCACCCGGGCGGCCATCGAGGCGAAGGTGTTGGTGACCGACCGGCTCACTCCGCTGCGGGTCGACGACCGGATCATCCATCAGATCTGGTTGCCCTACCACTTCGGATTCGAGGGCCTGGTCACCGGCGACGCGGCCAACGACCTGTTCGGGATCACCCTCGACCCGAACGTGCTGATCCAGGAGAGCAAGGTCGGCACCTGCGACATCCGGCCCGGCCGACGCCCGAGAGGACCGAAACTGTTGGAGCTCGTCGCCGACTACCGGCGCAGGTCGGGCGACCTGAGCCACCACTACCCACCGCAGGTCACGACTGACGTCGCCGACAGCAGCAGCGACCGGGAGGCCTGACCAATGCCCCATGCCAACGCCCTCTACGGGCCGCTCGACCCGGCGCCCGACGCCGGCTACGAGGACGCCCCACCGCGGATGGGGTTCTTCACCGACACCAGCGTCTGCATCGGCTGCAAGGCGTGCGAGGTGGCCTGCAAGGAGTGGAACGGCGTCCCGCAGAGCGGTCTCGACCTGCTGGGCATGTCGTACGACAACACCGGGGCGCTGACCGCGAACTCGTGGCGGCACGTCGCGTTCGTGGAGCAGCCTCGCCCGGCCGGTCGAGCGACCCCGGCGTTCGAGGAGGAACCGGCCGGGCCGCCGGTCAGCCCGGAGACGGCGGCGTTCGGCGCGCTGACCAGCGCGGACACCGGGACGACGCCCGGTCTTCCGACCGGGTCGCCGGCTGCGGCCGCCCGGATGTCGGGTGGGCCGGAGTTTCTGGGAATGCCGGGCGCGCAGCCGCCGGGCCGGGGGAGCGGCGCGGAGGGTCGCACGGATTTTCGCTGGCTGATGATGTCGGACGTCTGCAAGCACTGCACGCACGCGGCCTGTCTGGACGTGTGTCCGACGGGGTCGCTGTTCCGGACGGAGTTCGGGACGGTGGTGGTGCAGGAGGACATCTGCAACGGCTGCGGATACTGCATCTCCGCGTGCCCCTACGGGGTGATCGACCAGCGCAAGGATGATGGTCGGGCGTGGAAGTGCACGCTCTGCTACGACCGGTTGGGTGCGGGGATGACACCGGCGTGCGCGCAGGCGTGCCCGACCGAGTCGATTCAGTACGGCCGCCTCGACGAGCTGCGGGATCGGGCTGCGACCCGGTTGGCGACGTTGCACGGGCGGGGGGTCCCCGAGGCGCGGTTGTACGGGCATGACCCGCACGACGGAGTCGGCGGTGACGGTGCGTTCTTCCTGCTGTTGGATGAGCCTGAGGTGTACGGGTTGCCCCCCGATCCGGTCGTGACGACCCGGGATCTGACGGCCATGTGGAAACGCGCCGGCCTCGCCGCCCTCACCATGACAGCAGCCACCGTCATCGCGTTCCTCGGCAGGCGGCCATGACCGACATGCCACCGAACGAGCCGGTCGGCGCCCGGTTCCGTGACTTTCAGGCCCGCCTCGACCAGCCCGACGGGCAGCGCCAGCGCCGCCGGGGTCGCGGTCACGACGGCGAGCAACTCACCGTGCCGGCGGCCGACTTCACCTCCTACTACGGCCGTCCCGTCCTCAAACCGCCGGTGTGGAAGCACGACATCGCCGGCTACCTGTTCACCGGGGGCCTGGCCGCCGGAGGCGCGCTGGTCGGCGCGGGCGCCCAACTGACCGGGCGGCCCGGCCTGCGGCAGGTGGGGCGATGGACGGCCCTCGGCGGTGTCACCGCCAGCGCGTACCTGCTGGTGCACGACCTCGGGCGGCCGGCCCGGTTCCACCACATGCTCCGGATCGCCAAGCTGACCTCGCCGATGTCGGTCGGCACCTGGATCCTCACCGTCTTCGGGCCGCTCGCCGGTGTCGCCGCGATCGCCGAGATCGCGCCGCGACTCCCGCAGCACGGGGTGCTCGGCCTCGCCCGCCGACTGGCGCCGCCGGTCGGTGACGTCGCCGCTCTGGCCGCCGCGGCCACCGCCCCGGCGCTGGCCACCTACACCGGGGTGCTGCTCGCCGACACCGCCGTACCGTCGTGGCACGACGCGTACCCCGCACTGCCGTTCGTCTTCGCCGGTAGCGCGCTCGCCGCCGCGTCCGGGGTCGGACTGATCGCGGCGCCTGCCGCCGAAACCGCGCCGCTGCGGCGACTCGCCCTCGCCGCCACGACCATCGAGATGGTCAGCGGCCGACAGTTGGAGCGGATGGGCCTCACCGGTGAGCCCTACGAGCATGGTCGCGCCGGGCGGCTGGTCCGGGCGGGCCGCGTGCTGCTCGGCGTGGGCACCGTTGCCGCGCTGTTCAGCCGAGGGAACCGGATCCTGTCGGCACTCTCCGGCGCCGCTCTCGTCGCGTCGTCCGTCGCCACCCGGTTCGGGGTCTTCGAAGCGGGTGTGGCGTCGGCACGCGATCCGAAGTACACGGTCGTGCCGCAACGGGAGCGGCTCGAAAAGAAGCGGTCGGCCGGCCAGCTCTGAGCGATCGGCAAACGGAAGGCGCCCCTTCAAGGGGCGCCTTCCGTCGATCCAAGGTCTGGCCGCGACGGGCCGCCGCTGGCGCGACGTGTCAGCCGGTGAACAGCTTCGCGGCGGTGATGGCGGTCTGGACGATGCCGTACCCGAGGAGCACCGCGATCAGCAGCCACGACAACCAGAGGCGCCCGGTCTGACTACCGACGCGCGGCGGCGCGGGCGGCTGACTGTTCCGCCCGAGAGCGACCGGATCGGTGACAGTGGCTTTCGCCACGGGCGAGGTCGGCCCTCGGTTCGGTTCGTGGAACCGCTCGGGCACGGAACGGACCAGCAGGTTCGCGATGAACCCGATGGCGAGGATGCCGACCATGGTGAACAGCGCGGGCCGGTACGCCGCCGCGGTGAGGGTGCCGGGCTTGCCCTGCGTGTCGAGGATCCCGTTGACGATCAGCGGGCCGGCGACACCCGCGGCCGACCAGGCGGTCAGGATGCGGCCGTGGATGGCCCCGACCTGGAAGGTGCCAAACAGGTCGCGCAAGTAGGCGGGCATGGTGGCGAAGCCACCGCCGTAGAAGGAGATGATCGCGGCGGCGATCAGCACGAAGACCGCGGTCGCGGAGTGGCCGGCCACGGCGAGCAGCACGTACAGCACCATGCCGACGCCGAGGTACACCATGTAGATGGGCTTGCGGCCGATGAGGTCGGACGTCGTCGACCAGACGAACCGCCCAGCCATGTTGAACAGCGACAGCACTCCCACGAACCCGGCCGCCGCCGACACCGAGATCGTGGTGGCGGTCCCGTTGTCCCGGAAGAAGTCCTGGATCATCGGGCTTGCCTGCTCCAGGATGCCGATGCCGGCGGTGACGTTGCAGAACAGCACGATCCACAGCAACCAGAACGACCGGGTACGCACCGCGTTCGACGCGGACACACTCGCCGTCGTCACCAGCGGTCGGGCGGCGACGCTCGCGGGGTCGAACCCTGCGGGCCGCCAGTCCGGCGCCGGAACCCGGACGTTGAACGGGCCGAACATCATGATCACGAAATAGCCGATGCCGAACGTGACGAAGAGCGCCACGAGGGCATGTCCCGACGCGACGGCGGCCGGGTTGTCGGGGTTGTAGCCGGAGTCGTAGAGGGAGAGCAGTTGGCGCGCGAGCGGACCGGCGATCAGGGCGCCGCCGCCGAACCCCATGATGGCCAGCCCGGTGGCGAGGCCGGGACGGTCCGGGAACCACTTGATCAGTGTGGAGACCGGCGAGATGTAGCCGATGCCGAGCCCGATGCCGCCGATGACGCCGTACCCGAGGTAGAGGAGCCAGAGTTGTTGGGTTGCGATGCCGAGCGCGCCGACCAGGAACCCGACGGCCCAGAAGCAGGCGGAGACGAACATCGCCCGGCGTGGTCCGTTCCGCTCCACCCAACGGCCACCCACGGCCGCGGACGAACCCAGCATGACGATGGCGATACTGAAGATCGCCCCGATCGCCGTCTGGCTGGTGTCGAAGTGCGCGATGAGGGAGTTCTTGTAGACACTCGTCGCGTAGACCTGGCCGATGCAGACATGCACGGCCAGTGCTGCGGTCGGGATGAGCCAGCGGCTGTATCCCGGGGGAGCTACCGTGTGCCGGGGATCGAAGACCGACAGCATGGGCATCGTCCACACCTCCTGCGGCTGAGTAGGCCGCGACGTTGCCGAGCTGTCCGACCCGGCAGTTGCCGAGCGGCACCGCCGCAGTGGCGGCCCGGTGCACGTCTGGCGTCAGCCGGTTACCGGCTCTACCTCACGTTACGTGGCAGCCGGTTCGCACCAGGTGGTTACCAAAAAACGCGGGCGTACAGAACGGGGGCGGGCCTACCGGCCCGCCCCCGACTGCTGTCGTCCAGCTCAGTGAGTCGCGGCCTTGGCGGCCGCCTCCTCCTTGGCGCGTCGTTCGTCCCCGCTGAGGGTGTGCAGCGGCTTCTCCTTGATGAACAGCACGACGATCAGCGCGAGCAGCGCGATAGGCGCGCCGATCAGGAAGAGATCCGCGGTGGCGATGCCGTACACCTCCTGCACGATGCGCAGCACCGGCTCGGGCAGGGTGGACAGGTCGGGCACCTCGGCGGAGCCACCGCCGGCGGTCGCCGCCGGGCCGAGCCGCTCGGTCGTCAGCGAGGTCACCCGACTTGCCAGGACCGCTCCGAGGGCGCTGACTCCGATCGCGCCGCCCATGCTGCGGAAGAACGTCAGCACGGAGGTGGTGGCACCGAGTTCGTGGGCTGGCACGTCGTTCTGCGCGGCGAGCACGAGGTTCTGCATGAGCATGCCGACGCCGACGCCCAGCACGGCCATGTAGATCGACAGCACGACGACGCTGGTGTTGGCGTCGATGGTGCCCAGCAGCAGCATTCCGACGGTCATCACCGCGGCGCCGGCCACCAGGTACGCCTTCCACCGGCCGTACTTGGTGATGAGCTGGCCGGCCACCGTCGACGAGACGAGCAGACCGAAGATCATCGGAAGGCTCATCAGGCCTGCGACGGTGGGCGACTTGCCCAGCGAGATCTGGAAGTACTGGGACAGGAAGACGGTGCCGCCGAACATCGCGACACCGACCAGCACGCTGGCGACCGTGGCCAGGGAGACCGTGCGGTTGCGGAAGATGTCCAGCGGGACGATCGGCTCCGCCGCCCGCGACTCGACGACCACGGCCAGCGCCAGCAGCACCAGACCGCCGATGACCATCAGGGCCGTCCAGCCCGAGGCCCAGTCGAACTTGTTGCCGGCCAGCGACGACCAGATCAGCAGCGTGGAGACGCCCGAGGTGATGAGCAGGGCACCCAGCCAGTCGATCTTTGCCTTGCGGCGGACGACCGGCAGGTGCAGGGTGCGCTGGAGCAGGGCGATGGAGATGATGCTGAACGGAACGCCGATCAGGAAGCACCACCGCCAGCCCAGCCACGACGTGTCGACGAGCAGGCCACCGATCAGCGGACCGGCGATGGTGCCCACACCGAAGACCGCGCCGAAGATGCCGGCGTAGCGGCCCAGCTCACGTGGCGGGATCATCGCCGCCATGACGATCGTGGCCAGCGCCGTCATGCCGCCGGCGCCGATGCCCTGGACGATACGGCTGAGCAGCAGGACCTCGACGTTCGGCGTGAAGCCCGCGATGAGTGAACCCACCACGAACAGTCCCAGCGACAACTGGATCAGCAGCTTCTTGCTGTACAGGTCGGCCATCTTGCCCCACAGCGGCACCGTCGCCGTCATGGCGAGCAGTTCGCTGGTGACGATCCACGTGTAGACGGTCTGGCTGCCGTTCAGATCCGCGATGATCCGCGGTAGCGCGTTCGCCACCACCGTGGAGGCGAGGATGGACACGAACATGCCGACCATCAGGCCGGAAAGGGCCTGGAGAACCTCCCGACGCGACATGCGCGTGCCGACGTCGGCAGTGTCGGCGGGCGGGATGGTGGTGGTCATTGACGCTCCCTTGTCGGGTTTCTGGCGGAGTGGTTGCCCCGGAGCTGATGCGGCGGGGCGGGGACTGGCGGTCAGGAGTGGGATGGTGGATCGGGCAGCCCGGCGGCGATCGCGGCGAACGCCTCGTCGACGAAGTCGTGCAGGGGCCGGGTGTCGTCGTCGGCGGCCCAGCGCAGCATCGCGGTGCGGAAGGCGGCCCCGGCAACAGCGATGACCAGCGGCGGATGGCCGTGGTTGAGGCCGACGCCGAGGCGGGTGGCGACGATCGTGACCATGGCCTGCTCGGTCGCGCTGTTGCCGGCCACCAGCCGGGGCAGTAGCGCGGGGTTCTGGGCGATGACCGCCAGTCGCAGCCGCCACAACTCCCGGTCGGCCTGGATCGTGTCGATCGCCTCGTCGAGGGCGAGCCGGACGGCCTGCAACGCTGGCATCCGCGCAGGGGCGGCCGCCAGACGCGCCACGACCGGGTTGCCGTCGAGCGCCGGATCGTCGGTGAGCGCCTCGTCCTTGCAGGTGAAGTAGTTGAAGAAGGTCCGCGAGGACACGTCCGCGGCCTCGCTGATCTCCTCCACCGTCACGTGCTCCAGACCGCGTTCGGCGACCAGCCGCAGCGCGGCGGCGGTCAGCGCGGCCCGCGTCTGCGCCTTCTTGCGGTCGCGACGCCCGGTGGCAGCTTGGTCGGTGTCGGTCACGCGGCAGAGATTAGGAGTGAACTTGCACAGCCTGCAAGTTTTTAGACTATGAAGTGATCTTCCTGACCCGCGACGCCAGGCGGAGACCGGCGTGGGGTGCGGCCGGGACCCGGCCGCACCCCACGCCGTCGACTGGACCTACTCGCCGCGGGAGAACCCTCCCCTGGGCGCGATGAGTTCGAGGTTCGCTCCGTCGGGGTCGTTGAAGTACGCGACCTCGGTGCCGACGGCATCCGGCGGGTCCACCTCGCCGGCCGCGAACGTGTACGGCTGCCCGAGGAACTCGAAGCCGGCCTCGCGCATCCGGTCGAAGACCGAGCGCACGTCGTCGACCTGGAAACACAGGTGCATCGAGCCGGGCCGGTTGGCGGCCACCTCGGCGACGTCGCCGACCGGCTCCTGGAACTGGATCAGGTCGATGCCGAGGTTGTCGAGGTTGAAGGTGGCGTACCGCAGTTTCGTCGTCGGCAGGCCCTGCGACTGCGCGAACCCGGCGCCGTGCATGCTCTCGTCTCGTACCACCGGTTCCGCGCCGAGCAGGGCCTGATAGAACGCGACCGAGCGGTCGAGGTCACTCACCGCGATTCCGACGTGCGCGGCTGCCTTGAGGCCGATGGACACGGTCGAGGGGTGGGGGAAGGCCATCCTGACTCTCCTTACCAGCGTTCTTCGTCGCTTGTCTCGCTGCTGATCTTGACGTCGTACCCCACGCGCGATCAGTTCATGCGACGAAGCTGTCAGGCTCGTTCGACCCGCGCCTGCTGGTGGTCGGTCATCCGGAGCCCGACACCTCGAACGACGTCGATGGTGGCCCCGGTGCCGAGGTCGTGCAGCTTGCGACGCAGCCGCTTCACCAACGACTGCACGTCCGCCTTGCGTTCGCGCCCTTCATCGCCCCAGACCGACCGGTGCAACTCCGCGTAGCTCCAGACCCGGACCGGCTCGGAGATCAGGCAGGTCAGCAGGTCGTGTTCCAGTCGGGTGAGGTCGACCTCGCGGCCCCCGCAGCGCGCGCTGGACCGGGCTGAGTCGATCACCAGGGCGGCGGGCGCGGGCTCGGACGGGGTCGCGGCCACCTGCTGCGGTGCCGCGATCAGTCGGCGCAGCTCGTCGAGATCGGCCACCAGCAGCAGTGGCGCGATGCCGTCGAGGCGCTCCGCGAGCCGGATGCGCTCGGCCGGCGACGGGGTCACCGCGATCAGCAGCGGGAACGGCTCGTCGGCCGGAACACCACTGTCCACCGTTGCCTCGTCGTCCTCGGCCACCGCACCGCCCGGGATCGATGGGCATCCCTGCCCAGCTCGCGTCATGGTCCTGACAATGATTGGCAAGCGCGCCGCCTGCATGGCAACTCTTAGCGACAAGTTGCTTACGGCAAGTTCTTGATCGTCCGTTCTTCTCGATCATAGTGTCCACTCGGGCAACCGGCGTGACCCGCGCGGTGCATGGGGGGGCATGGAGGGTTCGATCGCTCGGTACGCCGAGACGAATCTCCCGCACTCTCACCATGGCCCATCTACACCCCTGGGTCGTTCTGAGGGAGGCAGCACCAATGTTCAGACGTCCACAATGGCGGCGCACAGCCAGATCACTGGTGAGCGCCGGGGCGGCGACGATCCTCGCCGCGACATGCTTGGCCACCATCAGCTCAGGCGCGCAGGCCGCGCCGGGCGGCGGGATGGGGGCGGGCGCCCCTGCGGGGGACAAGATCCGACCGGAGCTCGCCAAGCAGCTCCAGGCCAAGAGTGAAGGGGACTTCTGGATCCGGTTCAAGGACCGGGCGGACCTGAGCAAGGCCAGCGCCATCAAGGACTGGTCGAAGCGCGGCACGGCGGTCGCGGACGCTCTGCGCAAGACCGCCGCGGCGAGCCAGGGCAAGATCCGGGCCGACCTCGACAGCTCGGGCGCGAAGTACGAGACCTTCTGGGCCACCAACGCAATCAAGGTGAGCAGCGGCTCGCTGTCGATGGTGCAGAAGTTCGCCGGCTACTCCGAGGTCGAGGGCCTCTACGCCCCGGTTGCCTACAAGGTGCCCGAGACCACCAAGGGCACCGACGAGAAGACCGTGAACGCCCTCGAATGGGGTGTCGCCAACATCAACGCCGATGACGTCTGGTCCCAGTACGGCGTCAAGGGCGAGGGCATCACCATCGCGAACATCGACACCGGGGTCCAGTTCGACCACCCGGCGCTGGTGAACTCCTACCGCGGCAACAACGGCGACGGGACGTTCGACCACAACTACAACTGGTTCAACGCCGCCGGTACCTGCGCGGCCGCCCCCTGTGACAACGATGGCCACGGTACGCACACGATGGGCACCATGGCCGGCTCCGACGGCGCGAACCAGATCGGTGTCGCCCCCGGAGTCAAGTGGATCGCGGCGAACGGTTGCTGCCCCAGCGACGCCGCTCTGGTCGAGTCCGGTCAGTGGATGCTCGAGCCGCTGGACCTCAACGGCCAGAACGCGGACGCGAGCAAGCGACCGAACATCATCAACAACTCGTGGGGCACGCGCGACCCGTCGAACGAGCCCTTCATGGAGGACGTGACGCTGGCCTGGGCCGCGTCCGGGATCTTCGGAACCTGGTCCAACGGCAACAGCGGGCCGGCCTGTCAGACGAGTGGCTCGCCGGGCAGCCTCGCCAGCAACTACTCGACCGGCGCGTACGACATCAACAACAACGTCGCCGGTTTCTCCGCCCGAGGTCCGGGCCAGAACGGCGAGATCAAGCCCAACATCTCGGCGCCGGGCGTGAACATCCGGTCGAGCATTCCGGGCAGCTCCTACGGCAGCATCAGCGGCACCTCGATGGCCGCACCGCACCTCGCGGGCGCGATCGCACTGCTGTACTCGGCGGCTCCGTCGCTGGTCGGTGACATCGACGCGACCCGTGCGCTGCTCAACGGTGCCGCGGTCGACAAGGCCGACGCCCAGTGCGGCGGGACCCCGGCCGACAACAACGTCTACGGCGAAGGCCTGCTGGACGCCCTCGCACTGCTCAACGCCGCCCCGACCGGCGACGTCGGCACCCTGGCCGGCACGGTCACCGACGCGGCCACCGGTGCCGCGATCGCCGGCGCGACCCTGACGCTCACCGGCCCGACCGCGCGTGAGCTGACCACCGGTGCCGACGGCAAGTACTCGACCCAGCTCCCCACCGGTGACTACCAGGTCGCGGTGGCGGCGTTCGGTTACGGCAGCACCACGAAGCCGGCGACGGTCGCGAAGGCCGCGACCACCACGCTCAACGTCGCGTTGGCGCCGGTGCCGAGTGTCAACGTCACCGGAGCGGTCACCGATGGCTCCGGCCACGGCTGGCCGTTGTACGCGAAGGTGACCGTGACGGGCGTGTCCGGCGTCTACGACTACACCACGCCGACGAACGGCCGCTACAGCATCACGCTGCCGGCCGGGCAGACCTACACCCTGAAGTACGAGTCGCAGTACCCGGGCTACCAGACCGTCACCAAGCAGGTCGTGGTCGGCTCGGGCAACGCCACCGCCAACGTCGCCGTGCCGGTGGACACCAACAACTGCACCACCGCGCCCGGCTACACGTTCGGCTCCGACGGTGAGTACGAGACCTTCGACGGCACGACCACGCCGGCCGGCTGGACCGTCGTGGACAACGCGGGCAGTGGTCAGGTCTGGAAGTTCACCGACGACGGCAACCGGGGCAACCTGACCGGCGCCAGCGGCAACTTCGCGATGATCGACAGCGATGACTACGGGGCGGGCACCACCCAGGACACCTCCCTGGTCAGCCCGGTGGTCAACCTGACCAGCGTCGCGGCACCGGTCATCCGGTTCAACCAGGACTTCAACCAGCTGAGTGAAGACACCGCCGACGTCGACCTGAGCATCGACGGTGGTGCCACCTGGACCAACGTGCTCCGCCAGGAGACGGACGTCCGGGGCCCGAAGGTGACCGAGATCCCGATCCCGCAGGCGGCCGGTAAGGCGCAGGTGCAGGTCCGGTTCCACTACTACGACGCCTCGTACGAGTGGTGGTGGGAGGTCGACAGTGTCCTGATCGGCAGCCAGGTCACCTGCGTGCCGGTCGACGGCGGTCTGGTCGTCGGCAACGTCCGCGACAAGAACGACAACAGCTATGTCAACGGTGCGACGGTCACCAGCAAGGACCGGCCCGCCGAGAAGGCCGTCACCGTGGCGACCCCCGACGACGCGGCACTGGCCGACGGCTTCTACTGGATCTACTCGACGCTGACCGGCACGCACCCGTTCACCGCGACCGCCGGCAACTACGTCAGCCAGACCAAGCAGGTCGACGTCGAGGCCGACTGGGCGACCGCCGCGAACTTCCAGCTCGCGGCCGGTCAACTGTCGGTGACGCCGACGCAGTTGAGCGCGAACCTGCAGATGCCCAACGGCAAGGCCAGCAAGAAGTTCACGGTGACCAACACCGGCGGCGCGCCGGTCGAGGTCAAGTTCGGTGAGCGTGACAACGGGTTCGAACTTCTCCGGGCCGATGGTTCCAAGGTCACCCGGCAGCAGGTGCTCGGGGCCAGCGGCGCGCCGGAGCAGCGGCTCACCGTCCCGACGTCGTTCGCCGCCAAGGCGTCCGGCAAGGCAGCCAAGGCCGCGACCGCCGCGGTCGGCCCGCAGGCGGCGCCGTGGACGAACATCGCCAACTACCCGTCCACCGTCATGGACAACCGGGTGGTGAACCTGGACGGCAAGGTGTATTCGCTCGGTGGTGGCGACGGTACCGCCTCCAGCACCAAGAACTACGCCTACGACCCGTCCGCGCAGACCTGGACGGCGATCGCCGACCTTCCCGGTGCCCGCAACGCCCTGACGGTGGGCGTCGTGGACGGGAAGATCATCGCCACCGGTGGCTGGGGCGATGCAGGCCCGGACTCCGCCACCTGGTCGTACGACCCGGGGGCCAACACCTGGACCGAGCGGGCGGACAACCCGACACCGCGGGCCGCGGCCGGTCAGGCCGTCGTCGACGGCAAGCTGTACGCGGTCGGTGGGTGTACGACTGCGGCCTGTACGCCGATGTCGAACAGTGTCGTCCGGTACGACCCGGCCAGTAACACCTGGGAGACGATGGCGAACTACCCGAAGTCGGTGGCCTTCGCCTCCTGTGGCGGGATCGACGGCATGGTCTACTGCACCGGCGGCAACGACGGTGCCGCCTCGCAGAAGTCCAGCTACGCCTTCGACCCGGGTGCCAACACGTGGACCGCCATCGCCGACGCGCCGGCCGACAACTGGGCCAGCTCGTACGCTGTCGCCAGCGGCAAGCTCCTCGTCGTCGGTGGTTCGCAGGGTGGGGCCATCAGCAACGCCGGCTTCGCCTTCGACCCGGCCACCGGTTCGTGGTCCAACCTGCCGAACGCCAACACGGCGCGTTACCGCGGCGGGGCGGCGTGCGGCTTCTACAAGATCGGCGGATCGTCCGGCAGCTTCACCGCGGCGCCGGAGAGCGAGGTGCTCCCGGGCTTCGAGGGTTGCGCCGAGTCGGCGGCCGACGTCAGCTGGATGACCATCGACAAGTCGGCGGTCACCCTCGCACCGGGTGAGAAGGTCACGGTCACCGTCGGAATGACGGCGAACGTGGACCAGCCGGGCACCTACTCCGGCTCGGTCGGAATCTCGGAGAACACGCCGTACTCGGTGGCGCCGGTCGCCGTGACCATGACCGCGAACCCTCCGAAGACCTGGGGCAAGCTCATGGGTACGGTCACCGGCACCAGCTGCCAGGGTGCGACCTCGCCGCTCACCGGCGCGGTCGTCCAGGTTGACTCGTGGGCGTCGTCGTGGACCTTCGCGACCGACGCCGAGGGTGAGTACGCCTACTGGATGGACCGCCGCAACAACCCGCTCACGATGATCGTCGCCAAGGACGGCTGGAAGCCTCAGACCCGTCAGACGAAGATCAACGCCACCACTCCTACGGTGGAGAACTTCGGGTTGGCGCCAATCCGGTGCTAACGCCTGAGCGGTAGCGAAGAAGTCCGGCCCGCCTGGTCAGAGACCAGGCGGGCCGGATCGTTTCCCGGTGGATCAGATGGGGGCGAGCCGGAAACCCACTCCGCGTACCGAGTGGATCGTCGCCGCCGCGTTCAGGCTGGCGAGCTTGCCGCGCACCCGGCGGATCACCGAGTGCATGTCGGAGCCGCGGCCGAGGTGCCGGTTGCCCCAGACCTCAAGGTGCAGGCGCTCGTAGGTCCAGATCTGCCCGGGCGCGTGTACCAGGCAGAGCAGGACGTCGTGTTCCAACCGGGTCAGGTCGATCTCCTGGTCGCGCCACCGCAGCACCCGACGGTCGGAATCGACGGCCAGGTCGGGTGGCGGCGGCTGTGGGCTCGGCGTCGCCTCGACGACCATGGCTCTGGTCGGGGGAGTCGCGGCAGGAGGCGTCTCGACCACGCCGAGGAACTCTCGTGCCTGGTCGACGTTCGAGACGATCAGGAAGGCGTCGCTCCCGCCGAGCAATCGGGCCAGATGTCGGCGTTCGGCCGGTGACGACGCGATGCCGATAACCACGCTGGCGACTGGAATTCCCTGCATTCCCCAACCCCTTCCGGTTCCCCAACTCACTCCGGACGGATTTCTCGCACCGTCGACCGAAACATCGATCGGCGTCCTGACCCTAGTGGCGGCGGATCTCGGCTGGGTAAAACATCGTTGCATGTGAGCACATGAATCTATTCACGCCGCAGGCACTCCCGTCGGCGTCCGACTTTCCGGAAGCAGTTGTGACACAACCAAGACAATCCGCGCACGACGTACGGACCTGTCGGGGCGAGCATGGTCACCATGTCCATCGGATCGTCGTACCCTGTCGGGCGGTCGACGCCCGGCCCGCAGCCGGCGCGACCGCTGCCACGCCGCGCGGCGGCGCCTCTGGGTCTTCGGCTGCTCGCGGCGTCCCTGTGCTGTCTGCTCGCCCTGACTCTGACCGCCGTTGTCTTCGTGCGGACCTACCCCGGTCAGTGGCTCGACGGCGCCCTCCTGCCGCGCGCCGAGCGGGGCGGCGGATACGAGCAGCAGACCGTCCTGGTGGGCCCGGCCAAGACCGTGCTGGGCGCCTTCGGCAGCCCGACGCTCCTCGCCGCCCTGCTCGGCGCGGTGCTGTTGGTGGGTGTGCTGCGCCGACGGCTGGTGGCGGGTGTCGTCGGTGTCGGCATGGTCCTCTGCGCGGTGATGCTGGCCGGCGCGGTGAAGTCGGGGCTGCCCCGCCCGGATCTCCAGATCGAGAGTTCGACCACCCACAACAGTTTCCCCAGCGGCCACGTCGCGGCGGCGACGGCGCTGCTGTTGGCGTTCATGCTCGTCCTGCCCGGATGGGCCCGGCGTTGGCTGGCGGTGCCGGGCGCGGCGGGTGTCACGGTGATCGCCTCGGCCACGATGATCGCGGGCTGGCACCGGTTCAGTGACGCGCTCGGCGGCGTACTGCTGGGGGTGGCGTTGTTCTGCCTTGCCGCGGCCACGCTGGCGGGCTGGCGGGGTGACCAGGACACGGACGGCGGGTCGGAGGGCGGCAGCCTGTGGCGCGGGCTTGCCGAGGCGGCGGTCGGCCTGGTCGTGCTGGTCTGGGCACTCGTGGTGGTCGTGCCCGGCCTGGCCGCGTCGGTGCAGCGCGGGGCGCTGTTCGCCATCGCGGCGGCGGGCGCGGTGACGATGTTCCTGGTGGGATCGGTGGTGTTCCTGGTGCGCTCGACCGATTTCGGGGTCCGGCTTTCCGGGCGGCCCGGCTCGCGGCCACAGCCATCGACCGAGCCGCAAAAGATCTCGTGATGGGATACTTGACGACATGTCCCAGGTCCTGCTGATCGAAGACCACCAGACGGTGCGCGACGGACTGCAGTTGGCGCTCACCCGACAGGGCCACACGGTTCATGCGGTGGAGACCGGTGAGCAGGGGCTGGAGCGGCTGCGCAGCACCGCGTCCGACGTCGTGGTCCTCGACCTGATGCTGCCCGGGATGGACGGGTTCGAAGTGTGTCGTCGGATCCGGCAGCTCGGCGACCTGCCGATCATCATGCTCACCGCCCGCAACGACGACATGGACGTGGTGGCGGGTCTGGAGGCCGGTGCCGACGACTACGTGGTCAAGCCCGTGCAGGCCCGGGTGCTCGAGGCGCGCATCCGCGCGGTGCTCCGACGGACCGGTGGCGAGTCGCGGCGCACCGGTGGCGAGCGGGCCGGCCTGGAACGGCACGGCGCCCTGACCATCGACCGGGCCGCGCTGGTGGTCAGCCTGGACGGGACGCCGGTCGGCCTCGCGCCGACGGAGCTGCGCCTGCTGCTCGAGCTCTCGCACACGCCCGGGCAGGTGCTCAGCCGCCAGCAACTGCTGGAGGCCGTGTGGGAGCACGGTTATCTCGGCGACTCGCGGCTCGTGGACGCGTGCGTCCAGCGGCTGCGCGCCAAGATCGAGGCCGACTCGTCGGCGCCGCTCTTCATCCAGACCGTGCGCGGTTTCGGATACCGGTTCGGGCCGCTGTGACACGGTGGCGCTGGGCCGGCGCCCGAATCCTGGGTCTGCGGGTCCGGCTGATCCTGACCTTCGCGTTGCTCGGCGTGACGACCACGGCGGCCGTGGCCAGCGGCAGCTACTTCCAGGCCCGAACCGTCATCCTTCAGCAGGCGCAGGACGCCGCGGTGATGTCGCTGACCGACCAACTCACCAAGGTCTACCCGATCGCCCATCTCCCGCCGACCCAGGACGAACTCAACCTGCTGGCCCAGCGACTCTCCGACCGGGAGGGCTCCGCGGTGGTCGTCTACCGGGACATGCGGTCGCAGGGCAGTACCGGGCCGGACCCCGACCCGCTCACCCCCGAGCTGCGGCAGGAGGTCGGCGACGGCCTGATCGCCTGGCAACGTGTCTCATTCGACGGGCAACCCATGCTGCTCATCGGCACCCAGCTGGAGCTCGACCGGCCCGGCGGCATTTCCCGATCGTCCGGGCTGGAGGTCTACTCGGTGCGCAGCCTCGTGCCCGAGCAGCAGAGCATCGACCGGCTCGCCACCCGGGCATGGCTGACCGGCGGCCTGTCGCTGATCCTCGCCGTCCTGCTGGCCCTGCTGGCGGCCCGTGGTGTGCTGCGACCCGTCCGCGACCTGGGCCGGGCGGCACGCCGTCTCGGCGAGGGTGACCTGAGCACCCGGCTGACCGTCCGGGGCGCCGACGAGTTGGCCGATGTAGCGCGGACCTTCAACGACACCGCGGGGACGCTGGAGCGGCAGGTCGGTGAGCTGCGGCGGATGGAGTCCGACGCCCGCCGCTTCGTGGCCGACGTCTCGCACGAACTCCGTACGCCACTGGCGGCGATGACGGCGGTCACCGACGTGCTCGACGAGGAGGCGGACCACCTGCCCGGGGACGCGGGCCGGGCCGCACGCCTGGTCAGCCAGGAGACGCAGAACCTCACCCAGTTGGTCAACGACCTCATCGAGGTCAGCAGGTTCGACTCCGGCACCGCGCGGCTCGCCCTGGACGACGTGGACGTGGCCGCGGCGGTGACCGCGACGCTGCGGATCCGGGGGTGGGTCGACCGGGTACGGGCGGAGTTGCCCCCCGGAATCGTGGCGCGGCTCGATCCCCGTCGGTTGGACGTCATCGTCGCCAACCTGGTCGGCAACGCCTTCCGGCACGGTGCCGAGCCGGTGTCCCTGCGCCTGAGCGCCGACCCGGACTGGGTCACCATCGAGGTGAGCGACCAGGGGCCGGGACTGGACCCGGAGGTTCTGCCGCACGTCTTCGACCGCTTCTACAAGGCCGACACCGCGCGAACCCGGTCCGAGGGCAGCGGCCTCGGCCTCGCCATCTCCTGGGAGAACGCGCGCCTGCACCGCCACGGCGAGCGTCACGGGAGCCTCGTCGCGGGTAACGGCCCCGGTGGCGGCGCGGTGTTCACGCTCCGCCTGCCCCGGGACCTGGCGGACGCCGGAGGTGCCCGGTGACCGGCCGGCGGACGGGCCGCGCGCTGCTCGCCGGTGCGCTGCTCCTCACGCTGCTCGCGGCGGGTTGTGGGGTACGGCCCAGCCGCGTCATCACCGGTCGCTCCGCGGTCAGCGGCCCGTCGGTGGGCACCGGGCTCTACCTGCTGGCGCAGGGCGAACTCGTGCTGGTCCTCCGCCCGGCCAAGGCGGACGCTTCGCCCGCCAACGCCGTCGCACTGCTCGCGGCCGGCCCGGACGACAACGAACGCGGCCAGGGTCTCACCACCGAGGTGCCGGTCGAGCTCGGCCCGGTCAAGGTGGGGGCGGGCGCCGACCGTTCCGCCGGCCTCATCGCGCTGACGACAGGCGCGGCCCAGCCGTTGTCGGCGAACGCGGCTGACCAGATCATCTGCACGGTGGCCGACGCCGCGGCCCAGGTTGGCCTGGCGGACGACTTCGCCCCGGTCACCATCGTCGGGCCCGACGGCGCCCGACCGCCTCGGCCATGCCCGATCAAGTGACCGGGCGGCGACCACCGCCTCAGACCAGGTTGACCGCTCGTGCCTGCCGGGGCAACCCGCTGTAGCGGGCCTGGTCCTGGTCCGCCAGCGCGCCGGCGATCAGGATGTCGATCAGGGTGGCGAACCCGAGGCCGGCCGTCTGCCAGATCTGGGGGAACTGCGAGGCGGCGGTGAACCCGGGGAAGGTGTTGACCTCGTTCACGATGGGCTCGGGCGACCCCTCCGCGGGCAGGAAGAAGTCGACCCGGAGCAGTCCACGGCAGTCCAGGGCGTGGAAGGCGCGGATCGCGCGGTCCTGCAGCACCTCGGTGGTCGCCGCGTCGAGCGGGGCGGGGATCTGGAAGACCGCCCCGCCGTCGTACTTCGCGTCGTAGTCGAAGAAGCCGGCACCGGTCACCCGGATCTCCAGCGGCGGGCCCGCCTGCACCCGGCCGTCCGGGTGCTGGAGGACGGCCACGTCGATCTCGCGCCCTCGCGCCCCCTGTTCGACAAGCACCTTCGGGTCGACCTGGCGGGCCTGCTCCAGCGCGGCGGGAACTCCCTCCCAGTCGTTCACCTTGACGACACCCAGGCTGGAACCGGCCCGAGCCGGCTTGACGAAGACCGGCAGCTCCAGCCGTCGCCGATCCTCGGGCGACAGCTCCTCGCCGGCCCGCAGCGTCACCCCCGGGCTGACCCGCAGGCCCTCCGCGGCGAGCAGCCGCTTGGTGACGCCCTTGTCCATGCCGGCGGCGCTGGCGAAGACGCCGTTGCCGACGTACGGCACGCCGAGCCACTCCAGCAGTGACGCCACGGTGCCGTCCTCGCCGTAGGGGCCGTGCAGGGCCGGGAACACCACATCCTGGGTACGCAGGACACGCAACGCCTGGGGGAGGGGCATCGGCTTGCCGTCGACATGCCACCCGCCGTCACGGTCGATGAGCACCTCGGTGACCTGGTACCGCTCACGGTCCAGGTTGGCGAGGATGCTCGCCGCCGAGCGGCAGGACACCTCGTGCTCGCCGCTCTGCCCGCCGTACAGCACTGCCAGTCGGGTAGTCATGAAATCCGTGCCCTTTCGTGGAGGTGGTCGCGGGCCACCCGGGGCCCGATGCCGGTCAAGATCTCGTGCGGGTTGGTGCCCGCCCAGCGGGCCCACTCGACGACCGTGGGTGGGGTCTGGTCGCCCTCGGCGGGGCCGAACACCACGACCGGGTCACCGATCGTCACGGGAAGGTCCCCGGCGTCGACCACGCACTGGTCCATGGCGATGCGCCCGACGATCGGGCACCGCCGGCCGCCGAGCCACACCTCGGCGCGGCCACCGGTGACGCGGGGCAGCCCGTCGGCGTAGCCGAGCGGCAGCAGCGCCAGCGTGGTCGGCGCGCCGGTCACATGTTCGGGACCGTAGGAGACACCGGTGCCGGCGGGCACCCGCTTGACGTTGACCACGCTCGTGCGCAGGGTCATCGCGGCCTGCAGCCCGAACTCACCCGGACCGCTCGCGCCGAACGGGTCCACGCCGTACAGCGCGATCCCGATCCGGCAGAGGTCGAAGCGGGTCCGCGGTGCGGACAGCGCGGCCGCCGAGTTGGCCAGGTGCACCAGCTCCGGGTCGAGGCCGGCCGAGCGCGCGACCCGCAGCGCCTCCTCGAAGGTCGCCACCTGCCGGTCCAACTCGGGGGTGCCCGGCATGTCCGCGTCGACGAGGTGGGACCACACCCCGCGCACCCGGATCCCGCCCTCCTGCTCGTACTTGCGGGCCCAACCGACCAACTCGGGCCAGTCGTCCCCGGCAGCCCCGTTGCGGGACAACCCGGTGTCCGCCTTGAGCTGCACCATCGCTGGCACGCCGAGCAGGTGGACCGCGTCGACGACGGAGTGCAGGTGCGTCGTCGTCGACACGCCGACGTCGACGCCAGCGTTGATCAACTTACCGAAGTCCTCGCTCGGCCGGTGCAGCCAGCTCAACGTGGGCGCGGTCACACCGGCGTCGCGCAGGGCCAACGCCTCTGCCGCCGAGGTCACCCCCAACCAGCTCGCGCCGGCGCGCAGCGCGGCACGGGCCACCTGCACCGCGCCGTGGCCGAACCCGTCCGCCTTCACCACGGCCATCAGGTCGGTGCCGGTGATCGCCGTGATCGCCCGCACGTTGTTGGCGATCGCGTCAAGGTCGACCATCGCCTCGGCCAGGGCGCTCATCCGGTCGCCTCCACCCGGCGGGAGCCGGGAAGCGCGAACAGCCAGCGTGCGCGCGCCGCCAACAACCCGCGGTGGATGCCCAGGCTCAGGCCGATCACCAGCCCGGTCAGCAGAACCGGATAACCGAGCACGATCAGACCCTGAGCGGGCCGGCTCAGCCCGGAAACCGGTACGAGCAACAGCCGGTGCAGCAGAGCCAGGACCGGCATGTGGATGACGTAGATCGGCAGTGTGATGCGGCCGAGCCTAGCCAGCGGATTGCTGAGGACAGGCCACCGGGCCAGCCGGGCAGCGGCGGTTATGCCGAAGATCACTGCCACGACGGAGACCGCCGGCCACACGCCGAACCACTGCTGGGCGCCGGCCACCGCCATCGCGGCGAGCGCGAGAAGGTAGGCGCCCGAGGTCAACACCAGGCGGCGTCGGCTGGCGGTGGCCGCCCACCGATGGATCTGCGGCCGCAGGTACAGACCGGCGAGGAAGAAGATCAGATTCTGGTAGAGGCCGGCGCGGTTGCCCGGGGTGTCGAGCAGGCCGGCCGCGGCGACGGCGGACAGCACCGCGGCGGGTACGAGCACCAGCGCCCGGGGCACCCGACGGGTCGCCTTGGCGATGATGAAGTACAGCGCCAGGGCGTACAGGTACCAGAGGTTGGACGGCGTGATGGTGAGCTGCTCCAACAGGCCGAGAGTCGAGGTGGCGCGGTCGGTCGGCAGCTCCGGAGCGGCGGCGAGGATCGCGGTGTGGATCAGCAGCCAGACGGCGTACAGGTAGAGGAACCCGGCGACGCGGCTGCGGGTGACGACCCGCCAGGGCCGCTGGGCGGCGTTCGCCGCGAAGACGCCCGAGATGGTGAAGAACAGCGGCATCCGCAGCGGCAGGAACTGCTCACCCAGCGTTCCCCACAGGCCCGGCACCGGTACGCCGACGTGCCAGTCGAACTGCAGGTAGTCCTTCACGACGACGTGCCACAGGACGACGAGGATGATGCAGAAGCCCTTCGCGGCATCGGCCCATTCCGCGCGCCGGGACCGTTGCGCGGACGGCGTGGTCCCGGTCCGGTAGCGGTGACGAAACCGGACACGCGTCGCGTCAGGTTCGTTTTCGACGGGCCGGAACTCGGTGGAAGACAGCTCTTGGATCACTCAGCAGAAGCTGCCAGCCGGATATCCGCGCGTGATCCACGAATTGTCATGAACCGGTAATGGACGCGCCCAGCCCGGCTGGCAGGCCTTGCCGAGGAGCGCACCGCGGACCTCGCAGGCCACTAGGCTCGATCCGGAGGTGCCGAACATGAAGCTCGGGCTGCACTACTGGAGTTACTCGACCCCCGCCGATCCGACCACGATCGCGCCGACCCTGGCCGAGGCGGCGACCATCGCCGACCAGGCCGGCGTCGCCTCGTTCACGGTGATGGACCACTTCTTCCAGATGGAAGCGGTGGCCTCGGCCGAGGAACCGATGCTGGAGGCGTACACGACGCTGGGATACGTGGCGGCGAAGACTCAGCGGATGACGCTGGGTGTGCTGGTCACCGGCGTGATGTACCGGTACCCGGGGTTGCTCGCCAAGACCGTGTCGACCCTCGACGTGCTCTCCGGCGGGCGTGCCCGCCTCGGCATCGGCGCGTCCTGGTACGAGCGGGAGCAGCGCGGCCTCGGCGTACCGGTGGTCCCGATGGCCGAGCGGTTCGAGCGGCTGGAGGAGACGCTGCGCATCTGCCTGCAGATGTGGAGTGACGACAACGGGCCGTTCGACGGCCGGCACTACCAGCTCTCCGAGACGATCAACTCGCCGCAGCCGGTGAGCCGTCCGCGTCCGCCCATCATGATCGGCGGCGGCGGCGAGAAGAAGACCCTGCTGCTGGTAGCCCGGTACGCCGACGCCTGCAATCTCTTCGGCACCGACAAGGGCGCCGACGAGGTGGCACGCAAGCTGGACGTGCTGCGCGGGCACTGCGCCGCCGAGGGCCGCGACTACGACGCCATCGAGAAGACGGTGGTCGCCTCCCGGTCGCCACTGAACGACACCGACGGATTCCTCGCCGAGGTGTCCGACTACGCCGCGCTCGGCGTGACCGAGGTGCAGGTCACCCCGGATCGGCACCCGGTGGAGTTCGCGCAGCGGCTCGGCGACGAGGTGCTGCCCCGGTTGGCCGAGATCGGCTGATCCCTGCTGCGCCGGTGCGGGCGGCCACTGTGAACAAAGAGCGAACTCCGGATGGACTATCAGTCCCCGCAACGGCTCGGGCTCCGGAAAGAATGTGCCCGGAAGGGAATGACCTGGGTCACCTGGCGGCCCTGCTCTGCCCGTCGAAAATTGCGCGCCCGGTGGGCCAGGTAGCCTCTCCGGGTGCCGCAGATGTTACCGCTTCTTGTTACCGATCGGTATGAAGTCTTGGAGCTCCTCGGCCAAGGCGGAATGGGTCGAGTGTGGAAAGCCCGCGACCGAATGCTTCAGCGGGACGTCGCTATCAAGGAAATCGTCCCACCGCCCGGCCTCACCGATCAGGCGCGACAGGAATTGCGGATCCGGTCCCTTCGGGAGGCACGGGCGATCGCGCAGCTCGACCACGCCAATGTCGTCCGGGTCTTCGATGTGTTGTTGGGCGTCGACGGTGATCCGCAGATCGTCATGGAGTACGTGCCGTCCCGTTCGTTGCACGACACCATCACCACCGAAGGCCCCATCCCACCGGTGCGGGCAGCCGCCATCGGGCTGGCCGTGCTCGGCGCGCTCCGCGCCGCCCACCGCGCCGGGATCATGCACCGTGACGTCAAACCGGCCAACATCCTCGTCGGCACGGACGGCCGGATCGTGCTCACCGACTTCGGCCTGGCCACCGCAGTCGAGGACGTGAACCTCACCCTCACCGGTGTGGTGCTCGGTTCGCCCGCGTACGTCTCTCCGGAGCGGGCCATGCGCGGCACCGTGGGCCCGGAGGGGGACCTCTGGTCGCTTGGCGCGACGCTGTACGCCGCAGTCGAGGGTCAGTCGCCGTACGCCCGGCCGTCCAGCCTGATGAGCCTCACCGCGCTGGTCACCGAACCACCGCCGACGGCGCAGCGCGCGGGACCGCTCGCACCGGTGCTGGCCGGCCTGCTGCAGAAGGAGCCGGCCGAACGGATGGACGCCGAGACCGCCGAGCAGTTGCTCCGTGCGGCGCTCCACGGCACGTCGAAGTCCGTCGCGGTGACGCGGCGTCCGGTGCCCGCCGTGCCTCAGCCGGGGGCGGCGGAGACCGCGCCACACCCGGTCGGCGTGCACGACGTACCCCCGCCGTCGGCCGGAGCCACAGCGGACGGTGCCGGTCCGGGCCCGGCCCGCCGACGGCGAACCCTGCTCCTCGGCGGTGCCGCGGTCCTGGTCGCGCTCGGCCTGGCGATCGGGATTCCGCTGGCCAACCGCCGCCAGTCCGGTGTGACGGGCAGCGGGGCCGAGCTGGTGGACGCCACCGCCGCAGGTGTGCCGTCGACGCCGAGCGCCGCATCGACCGCCGGCGCGCTCCCGCCGATCTCGTGGTCGGTCTACCGGGACGACACCGGCTTCACGGTGCCGGCACCGCGCGACTGGCAGGTCGTCCGGCATGGCCAGCAGGTCGAGTTCCACGAGCCGGACGGCGAACGGATGCTCGTCGTCACTGCGACCGACTCCCCGCACAGCGATCCGGTGGCCGAGCTGAGCGGCCCCACGGTCAGCGAGCGGTACCGCGACTACCGTCGGGTCGACCTGCTCGCGGTCAACTATCAGCTCAAGGCCGCCGACCTGGAATGGGTCTTCCGCAGCGACGCGGGCACGGCGATGCATGCCCGCCAGCGCACCTTCACGACGGCGAAGCGGAAGGGCTACAGCATCGCCTGGTTGACGCCCGAGGCCGGCTGGCCGGCGGGAGCGGAGGCGTTCCGGAAGGTCACCGCGGGCTTCCGGGCGGCGTCGGCGGTGGGCGGAGCCACCCCGAGCGCCAAGCCCGATCCTCGCCTGTCGTCGACGCCGAGCGCGCCGCCCGCACGGTCCGGCTACCAGCTCGTCGGGGTGGCGAGCAACAGGTGCCTGGACATCTCAGCGCCGGACTCACCGGACCCGGTCCGGCTCCAGCTCTCCGACTGCCGGGACGACCGCGCCCGCAACCAGCTCTGGGCGATGCGACCGGACGGGAGCGTGCAGTTGGGCGGGCGCTGCCTGGACGTGCTCGGCGCGTCCAGCGAGGCCGGCGCGGCGATCCAACTGACCACCTGCAACACGACCCCGGCGCAGCAGTTCACCCTGAACGAGGGCCGCCAACTGGTCAACGCGCACAGCGGAATGTGCCTGGGCACGGTCGGGCAGAGCACCGCGAACGGGGCGTTGATCGAGCAGCGCAGTTGCAGCGCCAGCAGCCATCTGCAATGGACCAGGAAATAGCGGCATGACGAGCGACGAGGGCTGCCCTCCCGGCGAAGCGGAGGACAGCCCTCGTCACTGACCGGTCGGGTCAGGCGACCGAGGCCGGGAACCGTTCCCACACCCGGTGTGCGGCCATCAACTGCCGCACCGCCGTCAGAGCCTCGGCACCCGAGCCCGCCGTCACGATGCCGGGGGTGCCGGCCACTCCGGCCTGTTCCAGCACGGTGACGCCAGCGCCCCAGGCGCCGATGGCCTTGGCGTGCCGCCAGCACTCCTCGACGAGGAGCAGCACGCGCGGATCCACGGCTGCCGGGCCCGCCTTTGCCGCCTTACCCGCCTTGGCCGCCTTGGCGTCGGGGGCCGGGACGGCATCCGGCGCGGGCGCGGGCGCTCCGGCCAGCAGGACCGCGTCGAACTCGACCGACCGGCCGGTGGCGAAGGTGCGCTGCACCGGCAGGTCACCCACCAGGCCGCCGTGCGGGGCGATCAGCAGCGGCACCATGCCGGCCTCGAACACGGCCCGCCGCACCTCGTCGATGCTATCGAGGTCGCCGTCGGGGTCGACGACGATCCCGACCGTACGGCCGTCACTCGGCCACTCCCCGCCGACCTGCGACAGCGCCGGGCTGGGCGTGACGTCGGCGAGCGGCTCGGTCGGCTGCGGAGCGGGCAGGCCCAGACCGGTGGCGACCTCCGCACAGAGGACGGGGTCGATGTTGGCGAGGCTCTGCAACTGGCGTTCCTTGATCGCCTGGTGGTAGCACTTGCCGAGCTCGAAGGTGTACGCCCGGATGATGTGCTCCTTCTCGACCGGCGACATGCTCAGCCAGAACAGGCGCGCCTGGCTGTAGTGGTCGTCGAACGAGGCCGGGTTCGCCCGTACCTTCGGTGCCTGTGCGACCGTGACCGGCACGTCGAGGAACGCGTGCTCGTCGTCGCCGGCGGGGAAGGGGTTGCCGCCGTCGAGCGAGTTCGGCCGGTACGGCGCGACGCCCGCGTGCACGGCCTGCTGGTGGAAGCCGTCACGCAGCATGTCGTTCACCGCGGCATGCGGGCGGTTGATCGGGATCTGCGAGAAGTTGGGCCCGCCCAGGCGGGTGAGCTGCGTGTCGACGTACGAGAAGAGTCGACCCTGCAGCAGCGGGTCGTTGGTGACGTCGATGCCCGGCGGGAGGTGACCGAGGTGGAAGGCGACCTGCTCGGTCTCGGCGAAGAAGTTCGTCGGCGTCCGGTTGAGGACCAGCTTCCCGATGGGCTGCACCTCGGCCAGCTCCTCCGGCACGATCTTCGTCGGGTCCAGCAGGTCGATGTCGGCGAAGGTCTCCTCGGGGGTGTCGGGCAGGACCTGGATGCCCAGCTCCCACTCGGGGTACGCGCCGGCCTCGATGGCGTCGTAGAGGTCCCGACGGTGGAAGTCCGGGTCCATGCCGCTGAGCATCTGGGCCTCCTCCCAGGTCAGGGAGTGCACACCCAGCTTCGGCTTCCAGTGGAACTTGACCAGCACCGTCTCCCCGGCCTCGTTGACGAGGCGGAAGGTGTGCACGCCGAAGCCCTCCATGGTGCGGTACGAACGCGGGATGCCCCGGTCGGACATGTTCCAGATGGTGTGGTGCTGCGCCTCCGTGTGCAGCGACACGAAGTCCCAGAAGGTGTCGTGGGCGCTCTGCGCCTGCGGGATCTCCCGGTCCGGGTGTGGCTTGGCGGCGTGGATGATGTCGGGGAACTTGATGGCGTCCTGGATGAAGAACACCGGCATGTTGTTGCCGACCAGGTCGAACGTGCCCTCGTCGGTGTAGAACTTCGTCGCGAAGCCGCGGGTGTCGCGGACCGTGTCGGCCGAACCGCGCGAGCCGAGCACGGTGGAGAACCGTACGAAGACGTCGGTCTCCCGCCCCTTCTTGAGGAAGCCGGCCCTGGTGACCGCCTCGGCGGTGCCGTACGCGGTGAACACGCCATGGGCGCCGGCGCCGCGGGCGTGCACCACGCGCTCCGGAATGCGCTCGTGATCGAAATGGGTGATCTTCTCGCGTAGGTGGTGGTCCTGCAGCAGCACCGGGCCGCGTGGACCGGCCTTGAGCGAGTGGTCCGTGTCGCGCAGCCGCGCCCCCTGCGCGGTCGTCAGGTAGGCGCCCTGCTGACCGTTCGCGGTCGCCGGCGCTCCGGTCTCGGCACCGGTCGGCGTCCGAGTCCGCGGTGCCCCCTGTTCCGGCTTCGGCGGCAGCGGATCATGCGGCGTCGTCGGCTCCTCGACGGTCGGTGGCGCACTTCCCGGCGCGCCGGGGACCTCCGGGGTCAGCGCGTCGGCGATCTTTCCTGAGGCGGTCTTCACGGCGTTCTTGACCGCCTCGGCGGGCTTGCTTGAATCCACTGAACGAACCTCTCCATGGTGCGTGTGCGAGCAGGCGACTGCCCTGCTACCCCTGGTCAGAGGCTCGAAACACAACTGATCTCGGCATCCTCGGCCGGGACTGGTGATTTCACCGATGCGTGGATCGGCGGAGAGGGCCAAAACTGACGGACGTCGATATCCCTCGACTTTAGGGAGTGCCCGACGTGTCGTCACCTACCACCACCCGTCCCCGTTCCGTGGCCGCCCGGCTCGCGCTGGCCGCCACTCTCGTCGCCGGCGTCGTCCTGGCCGGACCGACCGGCGCCGCGCAGGCCGCGGGCCCGTACGAGCGGGGCCCGGCCCCGACCACCGCGATCCTGGAGGCCAGTCGCGGCCCGTTCGCCACGGCCTCACAGAGCGTGTCGTCGCTCAGCGTCACCGGCTTCGGCGGCGGCGTCATCTACTACCCGACCAGCACCAGCGAGGGCACCTTCGGCGCCATCGCCATCTCGCCCGGCTACACCGCCGCCTGGTCCAGCATCAGCTGGCTCGGGCCGCGGATCGCCTCGCACGGTTTCGTGGTGATCGGCATCGAGACCAACAGCCGCCTGGACCAGCCGGACAGCCGAGGCCGGCAACTGCTCGCCGCGCTCGACTACCTGACCCAGCGCAGCTCGGTGCGTACCCGGATCGACAGCAGTCGACTCGCGGTGGCCGGTCACTCGATGGGTGGCGGGGGCAGCCTCGAGGCGGCCTCGTCCCGGCCGTCGTTGCAGGCCGCGGTGCCGCTCGCGCCGTGGAACACGGACAAGAGCTGGTCCGAACTGCGGGTGCCGACGCTGATCATCGGTGGCGAGAGCGACACCGTCGCGCCGGTCTCGTCGCACTCGGTGCCGTTCTACAACAGCATCCCGGCCTCCGCCGAGAAGGCGTACCTGGAGCTGAACGGGGCGAGCCACTTCTTCCCGCAGACGACGAACACGCCGACCGCACGGCAGATGGTGGCCTGGCTGAAGCGGTTCGTCGACGACGACACCCGCTACGAGCAGTTCCTCTGCCCGGGCCCGAGCGGCTCGCAGATCGAGGAGTACCGCAACACCTGCCCCAGCGCCTGACCGTGGTCGAAGGGGCGGTCGCCACGCGGCGACCGCCCCTTTCACGTGTGGACGGCGCCGGCATCGAAGGGTCTTGACGCGATACCCGAGAAACGTACACTGCGAGTGTAAATAACACCCGCCACGACAGAGGGATGGGTGATGGAGCGCGGCCTCGAACTGCACCACATCGGCGTCCGTTTCGGCGGCCTCACCGCCCTCGACGACGTCTCACTGCAGGTGCCACCCAACCGGGTGGTGGGCGTGATCGGGCCCAACGGCGCCGGCAAGACCACGCTCTTCAACGTGATCTGCGGCTTCGTCGCGCCGGAGACGGGTGCGCTCACCCTCGACGGCCGGCCGTTGCGGCCACGGCCGCACCAGCTGACCCGGCTCGGCATCGCCCGGACCCTGCAGGGCACCGGGCTCTTCGCCGGGCTCACCGTGCTGGAGAACGTGATGACCGGCGCCGTGCACACCGCCCGTGCGGGCTTCGTCTCGGCGCTGCTCGGGCTTCCCGCGAGCGACCGCGACGAGCGCCGGCTGCGTCGACATGCCCTGGACATCCTCGACGGCCTGGGGATCGCCGACCACGCCGAGGCCGCGCCGACCACACTGCCCTTCGCCGTACGCCAGCGGGTCGCCCTGGCCCGCGCGCTCGCCGCCCGGCCCCGGCTGCTCCTGCTCGACGAGCCCGCCGGTGGCCTCGGCGGCGACGACATCGCCGAGCTGGCCGAGCTGATCCGCCAACTGCCCCGGCGCGACACCGATCCCTGCGCCGTGCTCCTGGTCGAGCACCACATGGACCTGGTGATGGCCGTCTGCGACGACATCGTGGTGCTCGACTTCGGCCGGGTGATCGCCACCGGCGCTCCGGACGCGATCCGCGACGACCCGGCGGTAACCGACGCCTACCTGGGCGCCGCAGTCGACAGTGAGGTCGCATGAGCGCGCCGGACCTGCTCGTCGTGCGCGGGCTGGTCGCTGGTTACGGCGCCGCGCCGGTGCTGCAGGCCATCGACCTCACCGTCCCGGCCGGCACGATCGCCGCGGTCGTCGGTGCCAACGGCGCCGGCAAGACAACTCTGCTGCGCGCGCTCTCCGGCATGATCCGCCCGGCGGCCGGCGAGGTGCTCCTCGCCGGCGAGGAGCTTCGGGGTACGCCCGTGGAGCAGCTCGTCCGGCGCGGCATGGCGCACGTGCCGGAGGGGCGGGGTGTGATCAGCGAGTTGACGGTCGACGAGAACCTGCGGCTCGGCGGGTTGTGGCGGCGCGACCGGGCCGACGCCGGTCGTGCGCTCGACGAGGTCTACCAGCTCTTCGAGCCCCTCGCCCGACGCCGCCGGCACCTCGGTCACCAGCTCTCCGGCGGTGAGCGGCAGATGCTCGCGCTCGGCCGGGCCCTGGTCGGCCGACCCCGCCTGCTGCTGCTCGACGAGCCGTCGCTCGGCCTGGCGCCGCGGGTCGTCGCCCGGACCATGGCCCTGCTCCGCCAGTTGCGCGACAGCACCGGTCTGACCGTGTTGCTGGTCGAGCAGAACGTCCGCAGCGCGCTCGCCGTCGCCGACCAGGGCGTGGTGATGTCCCTCGGCCGGGTGGTGATCGCCGCCCCGGCGGCGAAGCTGCGTGACGACGTCGACCTGCGCCATGCCTACCTCGGTTTCTGACCACCACCTCGTCCCCTGGAGGGAGGACTGTTGGACCGCTTCGTCTTCCTCACCATCGACGGCCTGTCCCGGGGCGCGGTGTATGCCGCGTTCGCGCTGGCCCTGGTGCTCATCTGGCGGGCGGCGCGGGTCGTCAACTTCGCCCAGGGGGCGATGGCCGTCGCCGCCGCGTACGTCGCCTACACCGTCTCGACCACGACGGGCTCCTACTGGCTGGGCTTCGCGGTCGCGATCGTCGCCGGACTGCTGCTCGGCGCGCTGGTGGACCGCGTCGTGATGCGGCACGTCGACCACGCCTCGCACCTCAACCCCGTGATCGTCGCGCTCGGCCTGGTGCTGTTGATCCAGGCGGTGCTGGGCATGGTGTACGGCAACGAGTTCCGCCCCGCCGAGGCGCCGTTCTCTCGGTCCGCGCTCACCGTGGGCGGGGTCGCCGTGCTGTCGCCGTACGACCTGTTCGTCTTCGCCACGATCGGGGTGGTGGTGAGCGGCCTGGCCTGGATGTTCGCCCGTACACCGGTCGGGCTGCGGATGCGCGCGGCGGCCTTCGCTCCCGAGGTGTCCCGGCTGCTCGGGGTCAACGTCGGTGGCATGTTGACCCTCGGGTGGGCACTCGCCTCCGGGGTGGGCGCGCTGGCCGCCATGCTGGTCATGCCGACCGAGTTGGGCCTGCATCCGCACGCGATGGACCTGGTGTTCGTCTCGGCGTTCACGGCGGCGGTGGTCGGTGGGCTGGACAGTCCACCAGGGGCGGTGGTCGGCGGTCTGGTGGTGGGTCTGCTGCTCTCCTACGTGAGCGGCTACGCCGGCAGTGACCTCACGCCGCTCGCCGTGCTGGTCCTGCTGTTGGCGGTGCTGCTGGTCCGGCCCGGTGGGCTGTTCGCCCCGGTCGCGGCGAGGCGGGTGTGAGCGCCACGAGGGCGGCCCTGCCGCCGAAGCACCGGCCGGCCGACACCGGTGACCGACCGGTCGACCGTCGACTCGGCTCCACCCTGCTGCGTCACCTCGCGGTGGTGCTCGCCGTCGGGCTGCTGCTGGTGGCGGTCAGCTACGCCGTCGAGCCGTTCCGCAACTTCCAGCTCGCCACGGTGGCGGCCTATCTCTGCGCGACCGCCGGGCTGACCGTCCTCACCGGGCTCAACGGTCAACTGTCGCTCGGGCACGGCGCGTTGATGGCCACCGGGGCGTACACCGTGGCCCTGTGTCAGAACGCGTTCGCCGACCGGGGGATGACCGGCGGCTGGCTGTTGCCGCTCTCGCTCGGCGCGGCGATCGTCAGCACGGTCGCGGTCGGCGCGGTGGTCGGTGTGGCGGCGGCCCGGCTGCGCGGCCCCTACCTGGCCGGGGTCACCCTCGCCGTGGCCATCGTCGTGCCGGCGTTGGCCGTCACCTTCGACGGCGTGTTCAACGGCGAGCAGGGGCTGTCGGTGCCGGTGGAGCCACCACCGTTGTCGCTCGGTCCGTACTTCCCGTACGAGCGGTGGCAGCTCTGGCTCACCGGCGCGGCCACCCTGCTCGCCCTGCTGCTGCTGGCGAACCTGATCCGCAGCCGGTACGGGCGCTCCTTCCGGGCGGTCCGCGACGACGAGGTGGCGGCCCGCCTCGCCGGTATCCACGTGGCCCGCACCCAGGTCCTCGCATTCGTGGTCAGCGCCGCCACCGCCGGGCTCGGCGGGGCATTGCTGGCGGTCCTCGCGCAGAGCGTCTCGCCCGGGGCGTTCTCGCTGACCCTGTCGCTGTTCCTGCTGATGGCCGTGGTGATCGGCGGTCTCGGTCGCCTCACCGGCGCGTTGTGGGGGGCCGTGCTGCTGGTCGCCCTGCCCGACCTCACGCACTCCGTGACCGAGTTGCTCACGCTCTCGCCCGCGGTGGCGCAGCGGCTGGAGGGAAACCTGCCGCTGGCGATCTTCGGGCTCACGCTGATCGTCGTCATGATCGCCGCACCCGGCGGGGTGCAGGGCCTGCTGTCGCGTCTCGGCCGGGGCCTGCTCGCCCGATGGTCGGCCCGGCGTTCCTGAGCTGTTCCCCGCCCGGCCTCCCGCCGGGCACACCACCACCACACCGTTCCCTCAATTACCGGACCGAGAAAGGTCGGTGTTTCCCATGCACCGTATGGCACAACGTGGTCTCGCGATCGCCAGCACCATCGCCCTGTTGGTCACCGCCGCCGGTTGCAGCGGTGACGACGGCTCCGGTCCCGGCGGGGCATCGGTGCCGGGAGTCACCGACACCGAGGTCACCGTCGGCACGCACATGCCGCTGACCGGTCCGGCCTCGGCCGGCTACTCGAAGATCGCGCCGGCGACGAAGGCGTACTTCGACTACGTCAACGCCAACGGCGGCGTGCATGGTCGGAAGATCACTTACAAGATCATGGACGACGGCTACAACCCGGCGAACACCCAGCAGGTGGTCCGTCAGCTCGTCCTGCAGGACAAGGTCTTCGCCATCCTCAACGGTCTCGGGACGCCGACGCACACCGGGGTGCTCGACTTCCTCAAGAGCAACCGGGTGCCCGACCTCTTCGTCGCCTCCGGCAGCCGCAGCTGGGACCAGCCGGACAAGTATCCCGGCACGTTCGGGTTCAACCCGGACTACACGGTCGAGGGCAAGATCCTCGCCAACTACGCGAAGGCGAACCTGGCCGGCCAGAAGGTCTGCTTCCTCGGCCAGGACGACGACTTCGGCCGGGACAGCCTGGCCGGCGTGGAGAAGGTGCTCGGCGCCGGGGCCGTGGCGGTCAAGCAGACCTACGTCACCAGCAACACCAACGTCGCGCCGCAGATCGGTGCCTTCAAGGCGGCCGGATGCCAGGTCGTGGTGCTCGCCACGGTGCCCGGCTTCACCGCGCTCTCCATCGGCACCGCGGCGCGGCTGGGCTTCAAGCCGCAGTGGCTGGTCTCCAACGTCGGCGCCGACCACCCGACCCTGGCCAAGCAGCTCGGCGCGGCCGCCCCGCTGCTGGAGGGCATGGTCGGCACCAACTACCTGCCGATGCAGAACGAGACCGCGAACCCGTGGATCCAGCTCTTCACCAAAATCAACAAGGAGCACAACGGGGACGCGCCGTTCGACGGCAACACCGTCTACGGCATGTCGGTCGGCTACCTCTTCGTGCAGACGTTGCTCGCCGCCGGCAAGGACCTCACCCGGGAGAAGGTGATCGAGGCCGTGCAGAAGGGCGGCTTCCAGGGCCCCGGGCTCGTGCCGCTGCGCTTCTCCGCCAAGGACCACTCCGGGTACGGCGGGCAGCGGCTGAGCAAGGTGAGCGGGGGAGTGCAGAGCTACTTCGGGCCGGCGTACGAGACCGACGAGGCGGACGGGGCGGTCAACGAGTACACCGCCACGCCGGCCGCGCCACCGGCGAACGGGGTGCCGACCGTCTCCTGAGGAACTGTCGTACACCTGGCGTCCGACCGGGCGTGGTCGCGCGTGACCACGCCCGGTCGGACGGCTGCGCGCGCTCCCGGGGTGGTGTCTCCGGGCTGTCGTCCGAGGCGTTGACCGACACCGATCAGCCCTCCTACTATCTGCACCGTGAATGCATATAAGGGCCGGCTCGTTGATCGTGTCGCCATCGTCACCGGCGCCAGTCGAGGCATCGGCCTGGCCATCGCCCAACGCCTCGTTGCCGAGGGCGCCAGGGTCGGTCTGACCGCCCGGCGTCCCGAGGCGCTGGGCGAGGCGGTGGCCGCCCTGGGCGGGCCGGAGTACGCCGTCGCCGTGCCCGGGCGCTCCGACGACCCCGAGCATCGAGCGGACGCCGTGCGACAGGTCAGCGCCGCATTCGGGCCGGTGGACCTCCTGGTCAACAACACCGGCATCAACCCGGTGCACGGCCCGCTGGTCGGGCTCGACCTGGCGGCGGCACGCAAGATCCTCGACGTGAACGTGGTCGCCACGCTCGGCTGGGTGCAGGAGGTCTGCGCCGCCGGCATGACCGAGCGCGGTGGCTGCGTCGTCAACGTCTCGTCGATCGCCGGGCTCGGCCCGTCGCCCGGCATCGCCTTCTACGGATTGAGCAAGGCCGCGCTCAACCACCTCACCGCGAGCCTCGCCGTGGAGTTGGGGCCGACGATCCGGGTCAACGCGGTCGCCCCCGGCGTGGTGAAGACCCACTTCGCCGCCGCCCTCTACGAGGGCCGGGAGGACGAGGTCGCCGCGCGGTACCCGCTCGGTCGCCTCGGTCTGCCGCCGGACGTGGCGGGCGCGGTCGCCTTCCTGGCCTCCGACGACGCCGGCTGGATCACCGGGCAGACCCTCGTCTGCGACGGGGGCGTCTCGCTGTCGGGCCGAGCCGGATGACGACGCTGGCGGTCGGCCCGGGGCCGCTGATCACCGCCTGTCTAGACTCGGCGATGCGTCGGGGGACGCCATGGGGGTGAAGGGGCGGGGGCGGATGGACGGGGTCGAGGTCGCGGGCCGGGTCGACGGGCGCACCGCCCGCGCCGAGCGCACCCGCGCGGCCATCGTCGAGGCGCATCTCGCACTCATCTCCGAGGGCGACCTCCGCCCGACCGGGGAACGCATCGCCGAACGGGCCGGCATCTCGCTGCGGACGCTCTGGACCAACTTCAAGGACATGGAGACGCTCTTCGAGGCGAGCGGCGCGGAGGTGCTCCGCCAGCAGGACGCCGCATATCGGCCGGTCTCGCCGGGGCTGCCGCTGGCCAAGCGGGTCGACGCGTACTGCCGGCAACGGGCCCGGCTGCTCCAACTCATCACACCGTCGGCGCGGGCCGCCCAGATGCGGGAGCCGGTCTCCGACCAGCTGCACCGCAACCGCCTCAAGCACATCGACCGGGTGCGCGACGAGGTCGAGGAGCTCTTCGCCGTCGAGCTGACGCAGGCCGACCAGGGGCGGGAGCAACTGCTCAACGCCCTGGTGGCCGCGAGCATGTGGCCGGCCTGGTCGATGCTGCGCTACGGCCTCGGGCTGGGCGTGGACCAGGCCCGCGCGGTGATGACCCGCACGGTGGGCGCCCTGCTCGCCGAGGTCGCGGCCGACTGATTCCGGCCCGACCCGGTATCGCCCCCTCTTTCCATTCGGTTTCCGATGAGTAACACTGACTTGCATGGTTACTGCATCGAGAGTGCAACTAACCGTGCTGCGTGGCCGCGACGATGAGTGGCAGGCTGTCCGGAGTCTGCTCGACGGCGTGACCGGCGGCGGTGGTGCCCTGCTGCTGCACGGTGAGCCGGGCTCGGGCCGGACCGCGCTGGTCGGCCACGCCCACCGGTACGCCGAGGGCTGCACCGTGCTCGCCGCGAGCGGACTGGCCGAGGAGGCCACGCTGCCGTACGCCGGCCTGCAACGCCTGCTCGACCCGGTGCTCCACCGCGCCGCCGCCCTGCCGGACGAGCAACGCCTGCTGCTGCGGCGTGCGCTGGCCGGGGAGACCTGCCCGGCCGACCGCCAACTGACGTTGTCCATGGCGGTGCTCGGGTTGCTCGCCGCCGCCGCCCGGGACCGTCCGATGCTCGCCACCATGGACGACGTCGACCGGGGTGACCCGCAGACCGCGCAGGTGCTGGCCTTCGTGGCCCGCCGGCTGCGACACCTGCCGGTCGTCGTCCTGCTCACCGCGGACGTCACCGTCACCGTCGACGGGATACCGGCGCACCGGCTCCGGCCGCTCGACGAGTGGGGCAGCGTCGCCGTCCTCACCGACCGGCTGCCCGAGCGGCCCGCCGCGTCGGTGGTGACCGCGCTGGCCGCGATCGGCGGCGGCAACCCGCAGGCCCTGGTGGACCTCGCCGAGGTGCTCAGCCCGGCCCAGTGGCGGGGAGAGGAGGCGCTGCCCGTGGCACCGCCGGCGGACGGTGCGCTGGGCCGCGCGTACCGGGCCCGCCTGGACCGGTTGCCACCGGACACCCGCCGGGTGCTGCTGCTCGCCGCGCTCGACGAGGCCGGCGAGCCGGGCACCCTGATCCGGGCCGCGGCGGCGGCCGGCACCGAGGTCGAGGCGCTCGCCCCGGCGGAGGTCGCCGGGCTGGTCCGCGTCGAACCGCGAGGCGTCACCTTCCCCCAGCCGTTGGTGCGCACGATGATCGCGGCCAGCGCGCCACTCGCCGAGCGCCGCGCGGCACACCGACTGCTCGCCGGGGTGCTGGTCGCGGATGGGCAGCGGTTGCGCCGGGCCATGCACCTCGCCGCCGCGACGGCGGGTGCCGACCCCGCCCTCGCCACCGAGCTGGAAGAGGCGGCGGCCGGTGGGGTCGGCGACTGGGCCACCGCCTCGGCGGCGCTGCGTTGGGCCGCAGAACTCAGCGGCCAGCCCACCCAGACGGCCGCCCGCCTGCTGACCGCAGCTCGTTACGCCTGGGCCGGGGGCCAACCCGACGCGGCCCGACTACTGCTCGATCGCCTCCGCGCCGTCTGCACGGACCCGGCCGTCCGGGGCCGCGCCGACCTGCTGCGCGGTGAGTTGGAGCTGCGGTGCGGCGGTGCGTCAGGTGCGTCGGTCACGTTGCTGACCGCCGCTACCGCGGTGGCTGGCACCGATCGCGCCCTGGCGCTGTCCGGGCTGGTGCGGGCCGGCGAGGCGGTCTGCTTCGCCGGTGACCAGTACCGGTACGCCGAGGTCGGCCGGCGGGCGCTGGCGTTGCGGCGACCGACCGACCCACCGGCCGTGGAGCTGATGGGCTGTCTGGTCGCCGGGGTGGCGGCGACCCTGCGGGGCGACCATGAGCGGGCCGGCCCCGCGCTGCGGCGCGCCGTCGTGCTGGGCGGCCGGTTGACCGGATCGGCGCTGACCCCCACCGCGCTCAACTCGGCGGCGGCGGCCGGCCTGGTGGTTGCCGTGGACGGGGCGGCGCACCGGCTCGCCGATCGCGCCGTCGGGTTGGCCCGGGAGCGGGGCGAGCTGTCCGTGCTGTCCCGAGCGCTGGAGTTGCGGGCGGTCGCCGAGTACTGGCTGGGCCGGCACGAGGCAGCGGCGGAGACCTCCCGCGACGGGCTACGGGTCGCCCGCGCCTCGGGCCAGGTCAACTGCGCCAGCGTCCACCTGGGCATGCTCGCCGTGCTCGCCGCGATCCGGGCCGACCGCGACACCAGCCTGCGGCACCTCCGCGAGATCGGCGAGTCGCCGACGCCGGGCAGCCGTCCGCACGCGCTCGCCGGGTGGGCACTGGCGGTGCTCGACCTCATCGACGGCCGGCACGCCGAGGCCGCCGACCGGCTGGCGTCGCTGGCCCGGCTCGGCACCGGTCGCGGTCAGGTCCTGGTGCAGGTGATGGCAACCCCATATCTGGTGGAGGCTGCGGCTCACCTGGCGCACCGACCGGCGGCGACGGCCGCGCTCGCCGTGTTCGACAGGTGGGCCAGCAGCACCGCGAGCCCGTTACGCCGGGCCCTGTCCGCCCGGTGCCACGCGTTGCTCGCACCCCGGGGTGGCGCCGACGCGGAACGGGATTTCCAGACGGCGTTACGGCTGCACCCGACGGAGGCCGGCACGTTCGAGCGTGCCCGTACCGAGCTGCTCTTCGGCCAGGAGCTGCGGCGCAGCCGACGCCCTCGTGACGCGCGTACGCACCTGCACCAGGCCCGCGAGATGTTCGGCCTGCTCGGGGTGGCGTGCTGGGCCGAGCAGGCCACCACGGAGCTGCGGGCGGCCGGGGAGTCGGTCGGTCCACCGGACCTGCCGGCGGCGCGGCTGCTGACCGGCCAGCAACTGCGGATCGCCGAGCTGGTCGCGGAGGGCGCCACCAACCGGGAGATCGCCGCCCGGATGTTCCTGTCCACCCGTACGGTCGACCACCATCTGCGCAACGTGTTCCACCGACTCGGCATCCGCTCGCGCACCGAGCTGGCCCGCGCGTTCGCCGCCGAGCGGCACGCCGGGTTGGCCTCCGACCGGTGACCGAGGGGCCGGTGACCGTCCGCTCTGGACGGCATAAACTATCACCGCTAGTTTAAAGGCCATGGAGCTGACCCTCTCCGCCGAGCAGGCCGCGGTCCGCCAGTTGGCCGCGGAGTTCGCCGACCGCGAGCTGGCGCCGCACGCCGCCGCCTGGGACCGGCGCGAGTCGGTCGACCCGGCCATCGTCGCCATGCTTGGCGACCTGGGCTTCCTGGGGCTGACCATCGCCGAGGCCGACGGCGGTTCCGGCGGCGACCATCTCGCGTACTGCCTGGTACTGGAAGAGCTCGGCCGGGGCGACTCGGCGGTGCGCGGCATCGTCTCGGTCTCACTCGGCCTGGTCGCGAAGTCGATCGCCGCCCACGGGACGGCCGCACAGCGAGCCGAGTGGCTGCCCCGACTCTGCGCCGGCACCGCACTCGGCTGTTTCGCGCTGACCGAGCCGGACAGCGGCTCCGACGCGGCCGCGCTGCGGACCCGCGCGATCCGTGACGGCGCCGACTGGCTGCTCACCGGCACGAAGACGTTCATCACCAACGGCACCACCGCCGACGTCGCACTGGTCTTCGCCCGCACCGGCGGCCCAGGGCACCGGGGCATCACCGCGTTCCTGGTGCCCACCGCCAGCCCAGGCCTGACCCGACGGGAGATCCACGGCAAGCTGGGCCTTCGCGGCCAGGCAACCGGCGAGCTGCGCTTCGACGAGGTACGCGTGCCCGACACCGCCCGCCTCGGCGACGAGGGCAGCGGGTTCCGGCTGGCCCTGGCGACCCTCGCCAAGGGTCGGATGTCGGTGGCCGCCGGCTGTGTCGGCATCGCCCAGGGCTGCCTCGACGCCGCGGTCGGCTACGCCGGGCAGCGGATCCAGTTCGGCAAGCCGATCGCCGGGCACCAGCTCGTCCAACAACTGCTCGCCGCCATCGCGGTGGACACCGCCGCCGCCCGGTTGCTGGTCTGGCAGGTGGCCGACCTGATCGACCGCGACCAGCCATTCGCGACCGAGGCGTCGATGGCCAAGCTCTTCGCCAGCGAGGCGGCCGTCCGCGCGGCCAACAACGCGGTCCAGGTCTTCGGTGGGTACGGCTACATCGACGAATACCCGGTCGGCAAGTACCTGCGGGACGCCCGGGTCGCCACCCTCTACGAGGGCACCAGCCAGATCCAGCAACTCCTCATCGGACGCGCGCTCACCGGCGTCAACGCCTTCTAGCCCCAAGGAGACCTGGCATGCGAGTCTTCAGCTCGTTCGAGGACCTGACGAGCGCGGTCGGCGAAACCCTCGGGCCCGGTCCGTGGCAGCGTATCGAGCAGGGTCGTGTCGATCTGTTCGCCGACGCCACCGACGACCACCAGTGGATCCATCTCGACCCGGTCCGGGCCGCAGCCGGCCCGTTCGGCGGGACGATCGCCCACGGGTACCTGACGCTGTCGCTGCTGCCGGCGCTGGCCGGCGGGCTCTACCGGGTCGAGGGGGTGGCGATGGGGGTCAACTACGGGCTGAACCGGGTGCGCTTCCCTGCCCCGGTGCGGGTCGGCGCCTCCGTACGGGCCACCGCCACCATCGCCGAGGTGTCCCCGGTGATCGGCGGCGTGCAGTTGGTCGCGACGGTCTCCGTCGAGAGCGACAGTGGCGGCAAGCCCGTCTGCGTAGCCGAGACCGTCAGCCGGCTCTACGGCGCCGAAGGTCGTTGACGCGTCGGTGAAATCGGGCCGATCTTGAGGTGCCTCATACCGCTAACATCGTCGCCATGGCGACGCGGCTTGTTCAGATCAACATGAAGGCTCGGGACGACTCCGCGCTGGGCGCTTTCTGGGCGGAGGTGCTCGGTTGGGAACTCTCCAGCGAGGGACCCGGCGTGACCAACCTCGAACCTGAGGGCTTCGTCTACCCCGACCCCGTCGCCGTCTGCATCGACCTCGTCGTCTCCCCGGAACCCAAGACGGTCAAGAACCGGGTGCACGTCGACCTCGCCACCACCTCGGCGGCCCATCAGGCGGAGGTGGTCACGCGCCTGAAGGAGCTCGGCGCGACACCCGCCGACGTAGGCCAGGGTGACGTGCCGTGGACGGTCCTGGCCGACCCGGAGGGCAACGAGTTCTGCGTGCTGGAGCCCCGACCGCTCTACCGGGACACCGGGCCGATCGCCGCGGTCGTGGTCGACTGCGCGGATCCGCGAGTCATGGCCCGCTTCTGGGGCGAGGCCACGGACTGGACCCTGCACGAGGTGACCGACCACCGGGCGGTGCTGCGCTCGGCGAAGGGTGTCGGCCCATATCTGGAGTTCATCCGCACCTCCGACGTGAAGACCGTCTGGAACCGCGTCCATCTCGACGTCCGTCCATACCCGGGTGACGACCCGGAGGCCGAGGCGGCCAGACTGCGGACTCTCGGCGCCACCGCCATCGACCTGGGCGGAAGCATCTCGTGGACGGTCCTCGCCGACCCGGAAGGCAACGAGTTCTGCCTCCTCGCCCCAAGCTGACCCTCGTCACCCGCTCAGGTGGGTGGCCGATCGTCGCCGACCTGGGGTTCTTCCAACCTCCGGGCGATCTGTTCGATGGCGGTGAGGTCGGTTGGGGTGAGACGGTCGATGAAGTGGCGTCGTACCGACTGAACGTGGGCCGGTGCCGCGTCCTCGAGTGCCTCCAGGCCTTGCGCGGTGAGTACGAGGAAGCAACCTCTGCCGTCGGCCGGGTCAGGTGTGCGCCGCAGGAGACCGCGCGACTCCATCCGGGTGGCGTGCCGGGACAGCCGGCTGCGTGACCAGCCCATCTTGTCGGCCTGTTCGCCGAGGCTGCTGGTGTGACCGGCCCGCTCCGACAGGGTGCTCAGCACCTCGTAGTCGGGCTCCGAGAGCCCGATCGCGGCCAGGTCGCGCGCCGTGCCGGTCTGGACGGAGACCATCACGCGCAGGAAGGCCCGCCACGCGCGTTCCTCGTCCGGGTTCAACCAGGGTACGGCCCCGACCGGCGATGTAGTTGACATGTAATCAACTTAGCACCTACGCTCGTTTCCATGTCAACGAAACTGACGCGTGTCCTCGTGCTGATGTGCAGCACCCGCCCCGGTGCCCTCGGCCCCGTAGTGGCACAGTGGCTGACCGAAACGGTCGCCTCCCGTGCCGCGGTGCTCGGCGTCGAGCTCGTGCCGGTGGCCCTCGGCGATCTGAACCTGCCGTTCCTCGACGAGGAGGAGCATCCGTCGTCGGGTCTCTACCAGCAGGAGCACACACGCCGGTGGAGCGCGATCGTCGACGCGGCGGACGGCTTCATCGTGGTCACACCGGAATACAACTACGGGATGCCAGCGACGCTCAAGAACGCGCTGGACTACCTCAGCCGCGAATGGGCATGGAAGCCGATCGGCTTCGTCAGCTACGGCAACACGTCGGCGGGCACCCGGTCGGTTCAACATGCCAAGCAGGTGGTGACGACCCTCCGCCTGGTCCCGCTGGGCGCCACCGTCGCGATTCGCATCGGCGACGCGGTGCGGAGTGGACAACTGCTCCCCGACGCGGCCCGCGACTCCGCGGGTGTCGGGCTGCTGGACGAACTGGTCCGGGTCGCCCACGCCCTCCGGCCACTGCGCGAACGCGGACGAGCCGGGGCGCTGTCTGGACCGTTGCCGGGGTCCTACGCGAGACGGCTGACTCCCGACGACGCGCCCGAGGTCACGGTGCTGCAGCGGTGCTGCTGGGTGGACGAGGCCGTCGTCAACGACACCCTGGCCATACCGGCTCTGCACGAGTCGCTGGAGGAGGTGCGCGACTGGCTGGAAACCTGGGACACCACGGGGATCTGGTTGGACGGCCGGCTGCTGGGCATGGTGCGGGCGCGTCGCGTCGGCACCGACTGGCACATCGGTCGGCTCGCCGTCGTGCCCGACCTGCGGGGGCACGGGCTCGGCCGGTGGCTGCTACGCACTGCCGAAGCAGGTGCCGGAGGGGATTGCCGCCGCATCCTGCTGTTCACCGGCGCGAAGAGCCTGCGGAACATCGACCTCTACCACAGCGAGGGGTACCAGTCGGAACCGCTTGCCCGCCCGGACGGAACCACCAGCCTCAGCAAGGAGATGGTGGTGGGTGGGGTGGTGGTCTTGTGATGGCCCGTGGCGTTCGACCCGAATTCGCGCGGCGGTGTCAGTGCGCGAATGCGTGCGCCGGGTGGAGCACCGAGTCGAGCCAACGCAGCTGACGCCGGACGTGCACGGCCTCGCCGCCTTCGTGACCGTTGAACGGGTAGACGTGCATCTCGCGCGCCGGCGGCACCGGTAGCTGGGCCGCCGCGCCGTACTGGTTGTAGGCGGCGAAGCCGGTCCGCGGCGGGCAGACGGTGTCGCGCAGCCCGATCCCGAAATGCGCCGGTGCCGTCGCGCGGCGCGCGAAGCTCACCCCGTCGACATAGGACAGGGTGCGCCACACCGCGTCCTCGGCCTCCCGGTGTACGGCCAGGTAGCGGGCGATCTCGCCGTACGGCGCGGGTTCGCTGAGTGCGACGGCCCGTTGCATGTCGCAGAGGAACGGAGCGGTGGTGAGCACCGCGCTGAGGTCGTCGACGAGGCCGGCCACAGCCAGGGCGATGCCACCGCCCTGGCTGTTGCCGACCACGGTGACCCGGTCACCGTCGACTCCCGGTAGGGCGCGGACGGCCTCGACCGCCCGGACCGCGTCGGTGATCAGGCGGCGGTAGTGGTAGTCACGCGGGTCGAGGATCCCCCAGGTGACCGGCGAGGGCCCGCCGGGCGCGCCGTGCGGGTCGGCGGTGTCACCGGCGCCGTACTGCCCGGCCTGGCCCCGGTTGTCCATGAGCAGGTGGGCGTAACCGGCGACCGGCCAGGTCAGCCGCTCGTGTGGCAGGCCGCGACCGCGGCCGTAGCCGGCGTACTCGACCACGGTGGGCAGCGGGTCTGCAACACCGGCCGGGCGGGTGTACCAGGCCCGTACGGGGTCGCCGCCGAAGCCCGCGAAGGTGACGTCCCAGGAGTCGAGCAGCCGCAGGTCGGTGGACTCCGGACGGACGTCGACGAGCACCGGTCGGGCGACCGTCTCGGCGAGGGTGTCGCGCCAGAACTGGTCGAAGTCGTCGGGCTCGACGATCTCGGGCGCGTACCGCTGGAGTTCGTCGAGGGTGCTTGCGTAATGGGGCACGGGTCCTCGCAGGGGCTGAAGTCAGTGCGGGTTGGCGGGCGGTGCGGTGCTCTCCCGGACGACCAGCTCGGTCACCAGGTCGATCCGGCTGGTCGCTGGCTCGTTGCCCCTGGCCAGGTCGAGCAGCATCTGGGTGGCGATGCCAGCCATGTCGCGCAACGGCTGATTGATCGTGGTGAGCGCAGGGTCGGTCCAGGCGGAAACCGGCAGGTTGTCGTACCCGATCACCGAAAGGTCCTCGGGCACTCGTAGGCCGCACTGGCGAGCGGCCCGGAGCACCCCCATGGCCTGGATGTCGGAGCCGGCGAAGATCGCCGTGGGTCGGGATGGCCGGCGTAGCAGCTCCAGCCCGTGGGCGTGCCCGGCGCCGGCGGAGAAACTGCCGTAGCGGATCAGCTCGCGGTCGACCGCGATCCCGGCTTCGTCGTGGGCCGACTGGAAGCCAGCGGCCCGGGCGCGGCTGCAGAGCATGTCGAGTGGTCCGGAGATGATGGCGATCCGCCGGTGCCCCAGCTCCAGGAGGTGCCGGGCGGCGAGCAGGCCGCCGTTCCAGTTGTTGGAGCCGACGGTGGGCACGGAGGCCGAGGTCGCGCTGTCGGTGTCGACGACGACGAACGGTATGCCCTGGCGTCGCAGGTGCTGTTGCTGGGCCTCGGCCAGGTGGGAGAGGACGAACACCACGCCCAGCGGGCGGTCGGCGAGTATCGCGTCCAGCCATCGTGCCGGCGGGCGGTGCGCGCCGTCGAGTTGAGCGACCGACAGCCCGACGCCGGCCGCGGTGGTCACCGCCTCGACACCGCGCAGGATCTCCATGGCCCACCCGGTGTCGAACTCGTGAAACACGAGATCGATCCGACCTCCGCTGGTCGCGGACCGCCGGGTGCGGCGCTGGTACCGGTGGCGGTCGAGGCTCGCCTCCACGCGTGCCCGGGTGCCGGGGGCGACATCACCACGTCCGTTGAGGACCTTGGACACCGTCGCGACCGAGACGCCGACGTCGTTGGCGATGGTCGCGATCGTGGTGGAGGCGGGTGGGTCGAGCGAGCGGTGCTCTGTCATCACGGCCCTCATGCAGCATCCGAAAGTTTCGGGAGACCCTAACACGATTGACCGTTCCCGCCAGTCGGTGCGGCAGCCGCCCTGCCCCGTTCGCCGGGCGTTTCAGGGCACTCGCGCAACCGAGCGCCGATGTCGAAGTCACCGTGCGCAGGCAACGGTCACCCATGGTCCAGATGAGACTCTTGACACACATCGATACGGACCTTAGGTTGCCGAAAAGGTTACGCAGGTTTCCGGAAAGTTTCGGATCGTGAAAACGTCCGCCACGGAACTGGTTCCACGAGGCACGGGGATGTGGCCGGAGCTAAAGGGGTCATGGCATGAGAAGTCAGTCGCCTGTGGGTAACGGCGCCGCACCGTGGCGCGATCCGCGGCTGTCGCCGACCGATCGGGCCGAGGCGCTCCTGCCGTTGATGTCGCTGGAGGAGAAGATCGCCCAGCTCGTCGGAGTCTGGGTCGGCGCCGAGGCGTCCGGCGAAGGCGTCGCCCCCCACCAGTCCGACATGATCAGCGAGCCGCTTGAGTGGAGCAGCGTCATCCGGTACGGGTTGGGCCAGCTCACCCGCCCGTTCGGCACCGCGCCGGTCGACCCGGTGGTCGGCGCCCGGTCACTCGCCGCCTCCCAGGCGCAGATCGTCGCCAGCAGCCGGTTCGGCATCCCGGCCCAGGTGCACGAGGAATGCCTCACCGGGTTCGCGGCGTGGCGGGCCACCGTCTACCCGACCCCGCTCAGCTGGGGCGCGTCCTTCGACCCGGAACTGGTCGAGGCGATGGCCGACCGGATCGGGCGTTCGATGCGTGCGGCGGGTGTGCATCAGGGGCTCGCACCGGTCCTCGACGTCACCCGCGACTACCGCTGGGGTCGCACCGAGGAGACGATCGGCGAGGACCCCTACCTGGTGGGGACCACCGGCGCCGCGTACGTGCGGGGTCTGGAGGGCGCCGGCGTGGTCGCCACCCTGAAGCACTTCGCCGGCTACTCCGCCTCCCGCGGCGGGCGCAACCACGCCCCGGTGCCGATGGGCCGTCGGGAGCTGACCGACGTGATCCTGCCGCCCTTCGAGATGGCCCTTCGGTTGGGCGGCGCCCGCTCGGTGATGAACTCCTACGCCGAGATCGACGGCCTGCCCGTCGCCGCCGACGAGGAGCTGCTGACCGGTCTCCTCCGCGACGAGTGGGGCTTCGCCGGCACGGTGGTCTCCGACTACTTCGCCGTCCGTTTCCTGCAGACCCTGCACGGTGTGGCCGAACGCTCCGCCGACGCCGCCCGGCTCGCGCTGCGCGCCGGGATCGACGTCGAACTACCCACGGTGGACACCTTCGGCACCCCGCTGGTGGAGGCGGTACGCAGCGGCGACGTCGACGAGGCGTTGATCGACCGGGCGCTGCGGCGGGTGCTGATCCAGAAGATCGAGGTCGGTCTGCTCGACGAGGACTGGCAGGAGCTGCCCGACGACGTGGCGTCCCTGCGATTCGACGACGAGAAGAGTCAGGACGTGGCCGTACGCCTGGCCCGGGAATCCGTCGTCCTGCTGCACAACACCGGCGTCCTCCCGTTGCCCACCGGCGGCCGGGTCGCCCTGGTCGGCCCGGCTGCTGACGACCCGATGGCCATGCTCGGCTGTTACTCCTTCCCCAACCACGTGGGTATCAACCACAGCGAGTTCGGGCTCGGCCTGGACATCCCCTCGCTGCGCGACGAGCTGGCCCGACGCGTTCCGCTGCTCAGCCACGAGCCGGGCTGCGCCATCACCGGCGAGGACACCTCCGGCATCCCGGCCGCGGTCGCCGCGGCGGCAGCCGCGGACGTGTGCGTGCTCGCCGTCGGCGATCGGGCGGGAATGTTCGGCCGGGGCACCTCGGGCGAGGGCTGCGACGCCGCCGACCTCCAGTTGCCCGGCGTGCAGGCCGAGCTCGTCCGAGCCGTCCTCGCCACCGGCACCCCGGTCGTCCTGGTACTGATGACCGGTCGCCCCTACGCGCTCGGTCCGGAGTTCGACACCGCGGCAGCCGTGGTGCAGGCGTTCTTCCTCGGCCAACTGGGCGGGCAGGCGCTCGCCGAGGTGCTCACCGGCGTGGTGAACCCGTCCGGACGCCTGCCGGTGAGCGTTCCCCGCGACGCCGGCGGAATGCCGAGCACCTACCTCTCGCCGCCACTCGGCCACCGCAACAACGTGTCCTCGATCGACCCCACCCCGGCGTACCCGTTCGGCCACGGGCTCACCTACACCACCTTCGAGTGGTCCGACGCCACCGTCGTCGAGCCGGCGGACGGGTCGCAGGATGACCCGACCGCCTGGCCGGTCGACGGCGAGGTTTCGGTGCGGATCACCGTCGCCAACACCGGTGACCGGGCCGGCACCGAGGTGGTGCAGCTCTACCTGCACGACCCGGTCGCGCAGACCACCCGCCCGGTGGTCCGGCTGGTCGGCTACACCCGACTGCCGCTGGAACCCGGCGAGGTGGCGCACGTGACGTTCGGTGTGCCAGCCGACCTGGCGTCGTTCAGCGGTCTGACCGGCCACCGGGTCGTCGAGCCCGGCGCGGTCGAGCTGCGGTTCGGCCGGTCGAGCGGCGAGGCGGTGGCGACCCTGCCGCTGCGGCTGACCGGCGTCGAGCGCCAGGTCGGCCACCAGCGGGAACTGCTCACGTCGGTGCGGGTCGAGCCCCTCGTGGCCGTCCCGCATCCTGCCTAGGAGGCCGAGGATGACATCGACGTTACGGCCACCACCGCCGGCGCCACCCCGTGCTCCGGCGGAGGCCGCCCGCCCCGCCCCGCGGTCACCGCGACGCCGCCGGAGCTGGCGGCAGGCGCTGCGCCGGGACTGGCAGCTCTACTCGCTCGCCATCGTGCCGCTGCTGTTCTTCCTGATCTTCCGGTACCTGCCGATGATCGGCAACATCATCGCGTTCCGCCGGTTCAAGCCGGGCGGCAGCATCTTCGGTGAGTACTGGGTCGGCCTGCGCTACTTCCGGATGTTCTTCAACGACCCGACGTTCTGGGAGGTCTTCACCAACACGCTGGTGCTCGGGACGCTGACCCTGCTGTTCTGCTTCCCGTTGCCGATCGTGCTGGCGCTGCTGCTCAACGAGGTACGCGCCCGACGATTCAAGCGGTTCGTGCAGTCGGTGTCCTACCTGCCGCACTTCCTGTCGATCGTCATCGTGGCCGCGATGGTCATGCAACTGACCTCGATCGGCGGCGCCGCCAACCAGCTGGTCCAGTTGTTCGGCGGCGACCCCGTGGCGTTCCTGCAACAACCGGGCTGGTTCCGCACCATCTACGTCTCATCCGAGGTCTGGCAGACCGTCGGCTGGGGCACGATTCTCTACCTCGCCGCCCTCACCACGATCGACCAGGACCTGTACGAGGCGGCCCGGATCGACGGCGCCAGCCGGCTGCGGCAGACCTGGCACGTGACGTTGCCCGGCATCCGGCCGACGATGATGACGCTGCTGATCCTCAACATCGGCAGCTTCATGGCGGTCGGGTTCGAGAAGATCCTGCTGCTCTACAACCCGCTGACATATCCGACGGCGGACGTGATCTCCACCTACCTGTTCCGGATGGGCTTCCAGTCCAGCAACTTCAGCTACGCCGCCGCCATCGGCCTCTTCGAGGCGGTGATCGGGTTGATCCTGGTCCTGACGGCGAACCTCATCTCCCGGCGCACGGTGGGGACGAGCCTGTGGTGACTCTCGGTACGAAGAGCGAAGCCCCGAAGACGCGTGGGCCGGTGGACAGCCGGGGTTACCGGATCTTCCGGGTGGTCAACACGATCGTCCTGATCGGCGTCGTGATCGTGACGCTGTTCCCGTTCCTCAACATCGTGGCCCGCTCGCTCAGCGAAGAGGCGTACATCATCGCCGGGAAGGTGACCATCGTCCCGCGCGGGTTCGACCTGACCGCGTACAAGCTGTTGATGTCGGACGCGATGTTCTGGACGAACTACCGCAACACTGTGGTGTACACGGTGGTCGCCACGCTCATCTCGATCGTGCTGACCACCTGTTACGCGTACGTGTTGTCGAAGCCGCAGCTCAAGGGGCGGGGTTTTCTCGTCGGCGTCGCGCTGTTCACCATGTTCTTCTCCGGTGGTCTGATCCCCAACTACGTGCTGGTCACCAGCCTGGGGATGAAGAACACCATCTGGGCCGTGGTGATCCCCAACGCCATCAGTGTGTTCAACCTGCTGGTCATGAAGGCGTTCTTCGAGAGCCTGCCGACCGAGTTGGAGGAGGCGGCGGCGGTCGACGGGCTGAACACGTACGGGATCCTGCTGCGGATCGTGCTGCCGCTGTCGAAGGCGATCATCGCAACGATGGTGCTCTTCTACGCGGTCTCCTTCTGGAACTCGTGGTTCACCGCGTTCCTCTACATGGACCAGCAGGATCTGCTGCCGGTCACCGTGTACCTGCGCAACCTCATCGCGGGCGCCACCAGCGCCGAGTCGGCGGCCGCCGACGCCGACAAGGTCCAGGCCGCCGCCACCCTTCAGGCCGTGACGATCGTGCTCACCACCCTGCCGATCCTGGCGGTCTACCCCTTCGTCCAGCGGTACTTCGTCTCCGGCGTGATGCTCGGCGCCGTCAAGGGATGACGCCGGGCACCGCAACGCTCCACCTCCGAGCCCCACCACCGAAAGGACGAGCCATGCTCCACAAGCCGTGGCGCCGAGTGGCGATAGCCACCGCGGGTCTGCTCGCGCTAACCCTCACCACCGCCTGTTCCGAGGACCCCGGCGAGTCGACGGATCTTTCCGAGAACCGGGTCGGCGCGATGGCCAACTACGGCGTCGGCGACCAGTTCAAGGCCACCGAGGCGCTCTCCTTCTCCACCCTCTACAACAACCACACGTTCTACCCGCTCAAGGAAGACTGGCTGTTCTGGTCCGAGCTCACCAAGCGCACCAATGTCAAGATCGAACCGGTCGCCGTGCCGCTGAGCGACTACGAGCAGAAGCGCAGCCTGCTGATCGGCGCCGGGGACGCCCCGCTGATCATCCCGAAGACGTACCACCCGCAGGAGGACGCCTTCGTGTCCTCCGGGGCGATCCTCCCGGTGAGCGACTACCTGGATCTGATGCCCAACCTCAAGGACAAGATCGCCAAGTGGAACCTCAAGCCGGAGATCGACAACCTGCGGCAGTCCGACGGGAAGTTCTACCTGCTGCCCGGCGTCCACGAGAAGCCCACACAGGACTACACGGTGTTGGTACGCACCGACATCATGCAGGAACTCAACCTCGCGGTCCCGAAGACCTGGGACGACCTGTACGCGGTGCTCAAGGCGATGAAGGCGAAGTACCCGAACGTCTACCCGTACTCCGACCTCTTCAGTAAGCCCAACCCGACCGGCGCCCTGCTGAACATCCTCGGCGCGTCCCACGGCACCCAGGCGGGCTGGGACTACCAGCACGCCACCTGGGACCCGACGGCGAAGAAGTTCAACTACACCGGTTCGTCCGAGCAGTACAAGCAGATGGTCACGTACCTGCACAAGCTCGTCGCCGAGGGCCTGCTCGACCCGGAGAGCTTCACCCAGACCGACGACCAGGCCCGCCAGAAGCTTGCCAACGGCAAGTCCTTCGTGGTCACCGGCAACGCGCAGACCCTGGTCAACAACCACCGGCCCGACCTGGCCAAGACCCTGCCGAACGCGAAGCTGGCCAAGATCCCGCTGCCGATCGGCCCGGCCGGTGAGATCAACCCCTTCCCCCGGCTCGAGAACGGCATCATGATCTCCACGAAGGCGCGGGAGAGCAAGAACTTCGTGGCCATGATGCAGTTCATCGACTGGCTGTGGTATTCGGACGCCGGCATGGAGTTCTCCCGCTGGGGCGTCGAGGGCACCACCTTCACCAAGGACGCGTCCGGCAAGCGCTCGGTCACCGCCGAGGTCGACGTCCTCGGGCTCAACCCGAAGGGCTCCAAGCACCTGCAGAAGGACTTCGGCTTCTACAACGGCGTCTTCGCCTACGGCGGCACCCCGGACCTGGTCCGCGGGTTCTTCTCCCCGGAGGAGCTGGAGTTCCAGAAGGTGATGGACGCCCGCACGCCGAGGCTGGTGGCCCCGCCGCACCCGTTGACCGATGAGGAACGCGAGCAGGCGTCGCTCTGGGAGACCCCGCTGAAGGACTTCGTCACCCAGAACACGCTCAAGTTCGCCCTCGGCCAACGGCCCCTCAGCGAGTGGGACGCCTACGTGGCGGAGCTGAAGGCCAAGAACTCCGAGCAGTACATCGACATGGTCAACAAGGCGTACGAACGGTTCCAGAAGAACAACGGCTGATCAGCGGGGAGTCGGTCGGGCGGTCCACCGCGGCCCGACCGACTCCCCGGCGACCACCACCGGCCGGTGCGACGCGCGCGACCCGCCCGCCCTCCGGCAGGACGACCAGAGGACAGCAATGCGCAACACCGTTCCCGATCAGCCCATCTGCCGCCTCACCGACGCCTGGCGGCAGTGCGTCGGCACCGGCCGTTTCGAGCTGGCCCTGCGCCGCGACTACCAGGACTCGCTGGCCCTCATCCAACGCGACATCGGCTTCCGACACATCCGGGGTCACGGGCTGCTCAGCGACGGCGTCGGTGTGCACCGCCCGTACGAGCACGCGGGTGAGCGTCGCGTACACCACTCGTTCACCTACGTCGACCAGGTCGTCGACGCGTACCTCGAACTGGGCATCCGCCCGTTCGTCGAGTTGGGCTTCATGCCCTCGGGTCTCGCCTCCGGCGACCAGACGGTGTTCTGGTGGCAGGGCAACGTCACGCCACCGAAGTCCTTCACCGAGTGGGCGGACCTGGTCCGCGCCACGGTCGCCCACCTGGTCGACCGCTACGGCCTCGACGAGGTCCGCGGCTGGCCGATCGAGGTGTGGAACGAGCCGAACCTCGTCGCCTTCTGGGCGGGCGCCGACCGCGACGCGTACCACCACCTGTACGAGGTGAGCGCGCACGCGATCAAGGACGTCGACGCGTCGTTGCAGGTCGGTGGACCCGCGATCTCCCCGGGGGCGGATGACTGGCTGATGCCGTTCGCCGAGTTCGTCACCGACCGACGGGTGCCGGTCGACTTCGTCAGCCGGCACGCGTACACCTCGGGGCCAGCCCAGCACGTGCCGTTCGGCACCCACCAGACCCTCACCCCGGCGGCGGAGCTGCTCACCCAGTTCGCCGCCCCGCGCCGGCACCTGACCGGCACCGCGCTGGCGGAGCTGCCGGTGCACATCACCGAGTTCAACTCCTCATACCGCCCGGACAACCCGATCCACGACACACCGTTCCACGCCGCGTACCTCGCACCCGTGCTGGCTGCCGGCGGCGACCTGGTCGACTCGTTCTCGTACTGGACCTTCAGTGACATGTTCGAGGAGGTGGGGATTCCCACCTCGTTGTTCCACGGCGGGTTCGGCCTGCTCACTCACCGCCAGATCAAAAAACCGACCTATCACCTGTACGCCTTCATGGCCCGCCTCGGCGACGAGGTGCTCGCGCGTGGAGACGACCACCTGGTCACCCGCCACACCGACGGCCGGGTCGCCGTGCTGGCGTGGGCACCGGTGGACGTCACCGGGCTGTCACCGGCACCGGACCGGCACCCGCTGGCCCTGTCGATCCCGCTCGGCCCGCCCGCTACGACGTCGGCGTTCCTGCTCCGTTCGTCGGTCAGCGAGGAGGCGGGCAACGCATGGGCGGCCTGGGCCGAGATGGGTCGCCCCCGCTCACCTCGAGCCCGCCAGCTCGACGCGCTGCGGGAGGCCGCCGAGCCCGCCCGGACCCACCGGGCCCTGCCGGTCGCCGCCGGCCGGGTCGAGGTGGACCTCATCCTCAGCCGGCACGAGGTCACCCTTCTCGAGCTGAGCCCGGTGCGGGACGAGACCCCGCCGTGGTGGAACGCCGACCGCCTGCTCGGCCTCCCGGCCGGGACCGACCGGAAGGAGCAATCATGAGCGGCGCCGCCCATGCCTGGCGACAGTTCGGTGACGGGCCACTGTCGCGGATCACCTCCCGCGTCTACATCCTGCTCGTGGTCGAGTTGCTGCTCCTGCTCACCACCCTGCCCGGCCTGCTCCCGTTGCTGCTGCTGGGCCGCGACCCCAGCAATCTGCCGTTGGTGGCGCTCTTCCTGGTGCCGGTCGGCCCCGCGATGTCGGCGGCCCTGTACGCCCTGCGCCACCAGCGTCCCGACCTGACCGAACTGCGGCCCGCCGCCCTGTTCTGGCGCGGGTACCGGGCCAACCTGTCCGGCGTGTTGCGCGTCTGGGTGCCGACACTGCTGTGGCTGACCGTGCTCGCCATGAACCTCGCCTACCTGGGTGCGGTCGGCCTCTCGGACTGGTGGACGGTGCCGCTGGTCCTGCTCGGAGTGGGGGTGACGCTCTGCGCGGCCAACGCTCTGGTGATCATCTCGCTGTTCGACTTCCGCACCCGGGACGTGCTTCGGCTCGCCACGCACTTCCTCGTGCGTACCCCCGGTGTCACCGTCGGCAACGCCCTGCTGCTGGCCGCGGCGGCCGGGATCACCGCGGTCTTCTCCGAGGCGGTGCTGGCGATGCTCGCTTCGGTCGCGGTCCTGGCGTTCCTGCGTATCGGTGACCCGATGATCCACCTGATCGAGAAGGAGTTCACCGGATGAGCCTGCCCGTCACTGCCAAGGTGCCCTTCGGGGGCGACTACAACCCGGAACAGTGGCCCGAGGACGTGTGGAAACAGGACTACCGTCTCTTCGACACCGCCCGGATCGACCTGGTCACCATCGGCGTCTTCGACTGGGCGCTCAATCAGCCCGCCGAGGACGTGTACGACTTCTCGTTGCTGGACCGGATCGTCGAGCGCGCCGGCGCCGAGGGGCGCGGGATCTGCCTGGCGACCGGCACCGGCGCTCACCCAGCGTGGTTGGCGAAGGCGTACCCGGAGGTGACCCGGACCGACTTCGAGGGCCGCAAGCACCGGTTCGGTCAGCGGCACAACTCCTGTCCCAGTTCCCCGGTCTTTCGCCGGCTCTCCACCGAGTTGGCCCGCCGGGTCGCCCGCCGCTACGCCGACAGCCCGGCGGTCGTCGCGTGGCACGTCGGCAACGAGTACGGCGGCGCCTGCTACTGCGCGCTCTGCGCGAACGGCTTCCGTGACTGGCTGCGCAACCGCTACGGCACCCTCGACGAGCTGAACGAGGCCTGGTACACCACCTTCTGGTCGCACACCTTCACCGACTGGGACGAGATCGAGCCGCCGTCGGCGCTGACCGAGCACTGGCGCGGCCCCGACCACACCGCCTTCCAGGGCATCACCCTGGACTACCTGCGGTTCTCCTCCGACGCGATGCTGACCAACTTCCGCGACGAGAAGGCCGCCATCCGGGAGTCCAGCCCGGTCCTACCGGTGACGACCAACTTCATGGGCATGTACCGGCCGATCGACTATCACCGCTGGGCCAGCCACCTGGACTTCGTCTCCTGGGACAACTACCCGCCGGACGACGAGTCGGCCGCCCGGATGGCGCTGACCCACGACCTGATGCGCGGGCTCAAGGACGGCCAGCCGTTCTGGTTGATGGAACAGACCCCGAGCTTCACCGCCTGCCGGGACGTCAACCCGCTGAAGAGGCCCGGCCTCATGCGGCTGTGGAGTTGGCAGGCGGTGGCACACGGCGCCGACGCGGTGCTGTTCTTCCAACTGCGTGCCGCCCGGGGCGCCAGCGAGAAATACCACGGCGCGGTCATCGGCCACGCCGGGCGCTCCGACACCCGGGTGTTCCGGGAGGTCGCCGAGCTGGGCGTCGAACTGGACCGCCTCGGCCCGGCGTCGCTGGGCGCGCGGACCCCGGCCCGGGTGGCCCTGCTGTTCGACTGGGACAGTTGGTGGGCGTTGGAGATCTCCGACGGCCCGTCCCGGCTGGTCCGCTATCAGCAGGTCGTGCTCGCGTACCACCGGGCGCTCTGGGACGCCGGCGTGGACCTGGACGTCGTCGCGGTGACCCAGGACCTGTCCCGCTACGACGTGGTCGTCGCGCCGGCCCTGCACATGCTCAAGGGTGACCTGCCGCAACGCCTGGAGGCGGTCGCCGAGCGCGGCGGTTCGGTGCTGACCACGTACCTGTCCGGTCGGGTGGACGAGAACGACCAGGCCTTCCTGATGGACGTGCCCGGCCCTCTCGGTCAACTGATGGGGGTCCGGGTCGACGAGTGGGACGCGCGCGGTCCGGAGGTGGTCAACCCGGTCCGCCTCGGCGACGGCGCCGACCAGGTCGACGTCGAGGCGCGGCTGCTGTTCGAGGTGGTGATCCCGCAGGGCGCGGAGGTGGTCGGCACCTACCAGGCCGACTTCTACGCGGGCACCCCGGCGGTGACCCGCAACTCCTTCGGTGCCGGCGACGGCTGGTACGTGGCCGCGGGTCTGGACCAGGCCGGGGTCTCCTGGGTGGTTCGGCAGGTGCTGGCCCGCCACGACGTGCTCGGGCCCTACCCGGACGTCCCGGACCTGGAATCCGCCGTCCGGGTCGCGCCGGACGGATCGCGGCTGCTGTTCCTGCTCAACCACCGCGCCGAGCCGATCGAGGTGGCCGCCCCGACCAGTGGCGTCGACCTGCTCACCGGCGACCGGACAGCGACCGGCGCTGCCCTGCGGCTGCCGGCGTACGGCGTCGTCGTGTTGCGGGCGGACGCGTGAACACCGAAGGGTCGGCGGACCTGGAGCAGTTGGTGTTCGTCGAGGAGCAGGAGAGGTCCGACGAGCCGCGCGTACACGCGGCCTGGTTGCCCCCGGAGGCGTTTCGGGCGCTGGGCGCGCGCCGCATCCTCGTCCACGGTCACGGGTTGCTCGTCGACACCGTCCTCGCCGAGGTTTCGCGTGCCTGCGCGCGCTACGGCGGACGGGTGTGGCATTCCCCCTCCTGGGACGTCGACGTCGACCTGGTGCTCGCCCTGCGTGGTGCCGGCGAGCTGCCCAACCCGGCGGTGGAGGCGGCGCGCGCCGTGGGGGAGGCGGCGCTGGTCGAGATCGGCGACGGCGAGACGCTCGGCGACGAGGGGTTCCTGCTGGCGCGGGCCGGCGAGGTGACCGTGGTGGTGGCCGACGCACCCGCCGGCCTGCTGTACGGGCTGTTCCACGTGGTTCGGCTCTGTGCCGCGGCCTACGACCCGGCCCGCCCGCCGGAGCGGCACCGGCCGGCGCTGCACCGGCGGATGCTGAACCACTGGGACAACGTGGCCGTGCACCCGGTGATGGGGCAGGTGGAACGGGGGTACGCGGGCGGCTCGATCTTCTGGTGTGCTGGCCGACCGCGCGGCGACCTTGCCCGGATCCGGGATTATGGGCGACTGTTGGCCGCGAGCGGTGTCAACGCGATCTCGGTGAACAACGTCAACGTCGCCCGGACGGAGGCGCTGCTGCTCACCGACCGGCTCGGTGACGTCGCCGAGATCGCGGACGTGCTGCGCCCGTACGGCATCCGGGTGCACCTGTCGGTCACCTTCGCCGCGCCGGTGGTCCTCGGCGGCCTGGCGACCGCCGATCCGATGGACGAGGCGGTGCGGGCCTGGTGGGCCACCACCACCCGAAACGTGTACGAGCGCATCCCGGACTTCGGCGGCTACGTGGTGAAGGCCGACTCGGAGGGGCAACCCGGCCCGTTCACGTATGGGCGTGACCACGCCGACGGGGCGAACGTGCTGGCGGAGGCCCTCGCCCCGCACGGGGGAGTGGTGCACTGGCGGGCGTTCGTCTACAACCACCACCAGGACTGGCGGGACCGGTCCACCGATCGGGCGCGCGCCGCGTACGACCACTTCGCCCCGCTCGACGGGCGGTTCCACACCAACGTGGTCGTGCAGGTGAAGTTCGGTCCGGTGGACTTCCAGACGCGTGAGCCGGTCTCCCCGGTGCTCGCCGCCATGCCGGCGACCCGGCTGGCGATGGAGTTGCAGGTCACCCAGGAGTACACGGGCCAGCAGCGGCACGTCTGTCACCTCGGCCCGTGGTGGAGTGAGCTGCTGCGCTTCGGCCCCTGGGGTCCGGGTGGACGGACGATCGCCGATGTGGCCACGGGGGAGGCGGGTGGCGGACTTGTCGCCGTCGCCAACACCGGTGACGATCTCTTCTGGACCGGGCACCCGTTGGCGCAGGCCAACCTGTACACGTTCGGCCGGCTCGCCTGGGACCCCCGGCTGGACCCGACGGCGGTCCTCGACGAATGGATCGCGCTGACCTTCCCACCGTCGGCGACCGCCGACCCGGAGCTGGTCGGACGGACGCTGCACGAGATCATGGACGACTCGTGGCGCACCTACGAGCGGTACACCGCCCCGCTGGGCGTCGGCTTCATGGTTAATCCCGGCGACCACTACGGCCCCGGCATCGACGGGTACGAGTACACCCGGTGGGGCACCTACCACTTCGCCGACCGGGACGGTGTGGGGGTGGACCGCAGCCGCGCGTCGGGCACCGGTTTCGCCGCCCAGTACCCGCCGTACTGGGCCCAGGTGTACGAGTCGCCCGAGAGTTGCCCCGACGAGTTGCTGCTCTTCTTCCACCACGTCCCGTACGAGCACGTCCTGCACAGCGGCTCGACCGTCATCCAGCACATCTACGACACCCACTTCGCGGGTGTCGAGGAGGTGGCGGTGATGCGACGGCGCTGGCAGACCCTGAACGGGATGATCGACGCGGCCGTGTACGAGCGGGTGGCCGAACGTCTCGACGAGCAGGTGCGGTCCGCCACCGAGTGGCGCGACCAGGTCAACACGTACTTTTTCCGGAAGTCCGGGGTGCCGGACGAGCGTGGGCGGCGCATCTACTGAACGAGGCCGGCACGTTTCGAGAACGTCCCGATAAAGGCACGCGATCCCCTCGGTGACCCGGTCTGTCGAGGTGCACGGGTGTGCAGGTGGGCACCAAATCGGTTGCGCTGAAAGGTTTCCGGAAGTCTTGACAATCGAGCATTCTCGATTGAAGCTGACTTGGTCACGCGAGCCGCGGTCAGGGTCGGGCGAAGGGCAGTCCTCGACTTACTCCCCTTCCATGCGCCATGTCCACGAGGGATCGCGAACGATGACACTCAAGACAAGGATGCTCGGCGCCGTCATGGCGGCCCTGACGCTGGCCGCCGCCGCGCTGACGTTCGCCACACCGGCGTCGGCGGCGACGCTGACCCAGGTGACCGGCTTCGGCACCAACCCCACCAACCTCCAGATGCACCTCTACGTCCCGGACCGGGTGGCCGCACGGCCGGCGGTCCTGCTCGCGATGCACTACTGCACCGGAACGGGCCCGGCGTTCCACTCCGGCACCCAGTACGCGTCCCTCGCGGACCGGTACGGCTTCATCGTGATCTACCCGTCGGCCACTCGCAGCAGCAAGTGCTGGGACGTGTACTCGCCGCAGGCGTTACGCCGTGGCGGGGGCAGCGATCCGGTCGGGCTCATGTCGATGGTCGACTACGTGCGGCAGCGCTACGCCGTCGACCCGGCGCGGATCTTCGCCACCGGCACGTCGTCCGGGGCGATGATGACCAACGTCATGCTGGGTGACTACCCGGACGTGTTCGCGGCGGGCGCCTCCTTCGCCGGCGTGCCGTTCAGCTGCTTCTCCACCGGGGGCAGCTCCGAGTGGAACAGCGAGTGCGCGAACGGGCAGCTCATCAAGACCCCGCAGCAGTGGGGCGACCTGGTCCGCGGGGCGTACCCCGGCTACAGCGGCCAGCGACCACGGATGCAGATCTGGCACGGCACCAACGACGAGACACTGCGCTACCCGAACTTCGGCGAGCAGGTCAAGCAGTGGACCAACGTGCACGGGCTGAGCCAGACCCCGACGTACACCGACTCCCCGCAGTCCGGCTACACCCGCACGAGGTACGGCAGCAGCGGCCCGATGGCTCCGGTCGAGGCGATCAGCATGCAGGGTGTCTCGCACAACCTGCCGGTCGACGCGGCGCAGGTCATCCGCTTCTTCGGGCTGGACGGCACCACGCCGCCGCCCACCACACCACCGCCGACCACTCCACCGCCCACGACTCCACCGCCCACGACTCCACCGCCCACGACTCCACCGCCCACCACGCCACCGCCCACCACGCCGCCTCCGACGACGCCACCGCCGACCACGCCGCCACCCAGCGCGGGCGCCTGCCGGGTCGGCTACACGGTCAACGCCTGGAACAACGGGCTCACCGCGAGCGTGACCATCACCAACACCGGTACCGCCGCCGTGAACGGGTGGGCGCTGGCGTTCACGCTGCCCACCGGACAGCGCATCACCAACGGCTGGAACGCCCAGTACGCCCCGGCCAGCGGCGCGGTGACCGCCCGCAACGTCTCCTACAACGCCACCATCGCCCCGAACACGTCGGTCGGCATCGGCTTCCAGGCCACCCATGAGGGCGGCACCGGCAAACCCTCGTCGTTCGCCCTGAACGGTGCCGCCTGCTCGGTGGCCTGACCCCCTTCCCATCCACCACCACAGAAGGAGTCGCACGATGACAAGGACGAAGTGGAGGGCGGCATCGAGAGCCGCGCTCGCGCTGGCCGGCGCGGGTGCTCTCGCCGCCGGCATGGCGCTGTTCGCGACGGCACCCGCCTCCGCCGGCACCACGCTCGGCGCGTCCGCCGCCGAGAAGGGTCGGTACTTCGGTACGGCGGTGGCGGCGTACAAGCTCTCCGACAGCGCGTACACGACGATTTTGAACCGTGAGTTCAACTCGGTGACGCCCGAGAACGAGATGAAGATCGACGCCACCGAACCGCAGCAGAATCAGTTCAGCTATGGCGCGGCGGACCAGATCGTCAACCACGCACGGAGCCGTGGGATGAGCGTGCGGGGCCACACCTTGGCCTGGCACTCGCAGCAGCCCGGCTGGATGCAGAACATGAGCGGCAGCGCGTTGCGGCAGGCGATGCTCAACCACGTGACGCAGGTGGCGACCCACTTCCGGGGTCAGGTGGTGGCGTGGGACGTGGTGAACGAGGCGTTCGCCGATGGCAGCTCCGGCGGCCGTCGTGACTCGAACCTGCAGCGGACGGGTAATGACTGGATCGAGGCGGCGTTCCGGGCCGCGGATGCCGCGGATCCGACTGCGAAGCTCTGCTACAACGACTACAACACCGACAACTGGACCCACGCCAAGACGCAGGGCGTCTACAACATGGTGCGCGATTTCAAGGCTCGTGGCGTGCCGATCGACTGTGTGGGTTTCCAGTCGCACTTCAACAACGACTCGCCGTACGTGAGTAACTACCGCACCACGTTGTCGAGTTTCGCGGCGCTGGGTGTGGATGTGCAGATCACCGAGCTGGACATCCAGGGCGCGTCGGCGGCCACCTACCGCAGCGTCGTGGAGGACTGCCTCGCGGTGGCTCGCTGCAACGGCATCACGGTGTGGGGTATCCGCGACAGTGACTCGTGGCGGGCCTCGCAGACCCCGCTGCTGTTCGACAACAGTGGGGCGAAGAAGCCGGCCTACGACGCGGTCCTCGCCGCGCTCAACAACGGCACCGCACCTCCGACGACCACCCCTCCGCCCACGACCCCTCCGCCCACCACTCCGCCGCCGACCACTCCTCCGCCCACGACTCCTCCACCCACGACCCCGCCTCCGGGGCAGGGTGGCTGCACCGCGACGGTGACGGTGAACCAGTGGACGGGCGGCTTCGTGGCGAACGTACGGGTCACGGCCGGATCGTCGGCTCTCAACGGCTGGACGGTGACGATCGGGTTGCCGTCAGGCGCGACGGTCACCAACGCCTGGAGCGCCAACCGCAGCGGTAACACCGGCACGACGAACTGGACGAACGTGGCCTACAACGGCCGGGTCGGCGCCGGGCAGTCCACCGAGTTCGGCTTCCAGGCCAACGGCACCGCCGGCAGCCTCAGCCCAACCTGCGCGGCAGGCTAACGGATCATCGGCCGGTGCGGGGGCGCCCCCGCCCCCGCACCGCCCCTCCGCACCCCCACCCCCACCCCCCCCTCCCGCGGTGATCAAGATGTTTCCGTCACGACACTCCGGGACGGCTGACGCAAATCTCTTGATCACTTGGGGCTCGTGGGGGTGGGGGTGGGGGGTGGGGGTTGGGTCTGGGCGGCGACCAGGAACATTGGTACGACGACGAGGATCCGGTTCGCGCGAGCGCGGTCGGCCTGCTCGGCGAGCCAGGTCTCGTCGTCGGTGATCCGTTTCAACAGGTCGAGCGCGGTGTCGCCGATGAGCACAGCGGTGTGCACCTCGACGATCGGGTCGGTGAACCCGGCGTCGAGCAGCAGGTTGCGATACCTACGTGCGATGCGCGGCGACGGGAGCGAGTCCGCTTTCGCGTGGACCAGCCGACGGGTGGCTTCCGGCTCGTCCGAGTCAATGGCGATCATGTCCCAGTCCTGACCGAGCAGCACGGCCCGACCGCCCGGTGCGAGCACCCGCCGGGCCTCGGCCACGGCACGCGCCGGGTCGTCGAGCGCGTGCAACACCTTGTCCGCCCGGTAGTAGGTGGCCGATCCGGTTTCGAGCGGCAGTTCGGCGGCGTCGCCGACATGGAACTCGCCGGCAGGCCAGCGCTCCCGGGCCACGGCGATCATCTCGGGATCGAGGTCGACGCCGACGGCGTGGGCTCCGCGCTCGGCCAGCTCGGCGACGGCGCGGCCACTGCCACAGCCGGCGTCGACGACGGTTCGGCCAGTGAGGTCGCCGAGCAACTCGTAGGAGCGGGCGCGCAGTTCGACGGCCGCAGGCTCGCTCTCGATGGCATCGAGGAAAGCTAGAAGACTGGACATGCCCGCCATGGTCGGCCTTAATGTCGACATGAAGTCAAGCCCGATGACGATCGGCGAAGTGGCCGACCACTTCGGCCTACCAGCGCACGTACTGCGGCACTGGGAATCGGTGGGCCTGCTCTGCCCCGCCCGGGTCACCGGCGGTCGTCGCCGCTACACCCACGACGACCTGTTCCGGGTGGCCTCGATCCTGCGCGCGAAGCAGGCCGGCCTGCCGCTGCCGGACATTCGAGCGTTCCTCGTCGCAGGCGACCCGGCCGCCCGCAAGGACGTGCTGCGCCGCAATCACGGCGCGCTGCAGGCCAGGATGGCGGCGCTGCGGTCGGCGCTAGATCTGCTTGAGGCCGGGCTGAACTGCTCACACGAGGACATCTCGACCTGCCCGAACTACCGCACCCACCTGGCGGAGCTGGTGGAGGTCGGGGGTAGGGGGTAGGGGCTAGCCGTCGATGCGGGTGATGTTGCGGATCTTGTTGGACGCGTCCAGGGCGGCCACCTTGTACGCCTCGGCCAGCGTCGGGTAGTTGAACACCGCGTCGACCAGGTAGTCGATCGTGCCGCCGCAGCCGATCACCGCCTGCCCGATGTGGACGATCTCGGTGGCGGCGGTGCCGAAGACGTGCACTCCGAGCAGTCGGCCGTCCTCGGGGGAGACGAGCAACTTCAACATCCCGTACGAGTCACCGACGATCTGGCCGCGGGCCAGCTCCCGATAACGCGCGATGCCGACTTCGAACGGTGTCGAGTTGTCGGTGAGCTGCGCCTCGGTCTGCCCGACGAAGCTGATCTCCGGGATGGTGTAGATGCCGATGGGCTGCAGGCCGTGCATCTCCCGGATCGGTTCGCCGCAGGCGTGCTGGGCGGCCAGCCGGCCCTGCTCCATCGAGGTGGACGCGAGCGCGGGGAAGCCGATCACGTCGCCGACCGCGTAGATGTTGTCAACCGTCGTGCGGTAGTTGGCGTCCACCTTGATCCGGCCACGTCGGTCCGCCTCCAACCCGGCGGCCTCCAGCGCCAGGTCGTCGGTCTGGCCCTGCCGGCCGGCCGAGTACATCACCGTGTCCGCCACGATCTTCTTGCCGCTCTTGAGGATGCACAGCGCGGCCGTCTGGTGCTTCTCCACGGCGGCGACCTCCTCGCCGAAGCGGAACGCCACGGACAGGTCGCGCAGGTGGTACTTGAGCGACTCGATGACCTCGTCGTCGCAGAACTCGAGCATCCGGTCACGGCGCTCCACCACTGTCACCTTGGTGCCGAGCGCCGCGAACATCGACGCGTACTCCATGCCGATCACGCCGGCGCCGACCACGACCATGCTGCGGGGTACGGCCTGGAGGTTGATGACGCCGTCGGAGTCCACGATCGTCCGGTCGTCGAAGTCGACGCTGTCCGGGCGGGCCGGGCGAGTGCCCGCAGCAATGATCATCTTGTCGAAGGTCACCCTCGACTCGCGACCCGAGCCGCTGTCGACCCAGACCGAGTGCGCGTCCGCGAAGCGCCCGGTACCGGTGATCATCGCGACCCGGTTGCGGGCCAGTTGATTGCGGATGACGTCGGTCTGTCGGGTGATCACGTGTTGGGTCCGGGCCGCCAGGTCGCTGACCGTGATCTCATCCTTGACCCGGTAGCTGCTGCCGTAGAGGTCACGCTGGCTGAGCCCGGTCAGATAGAGAACGGCCTCGCGCAGCGTCTTGGAGGGGACGGTGCCGGTGTTGATACACACCCCACCGATCATGTCGCGGCGGTCCACGATGCCGACTCGCCTGCCGAGCTTGGCGGCAGCGATCGCGGCCTTCTGACCGCTGGGTCCGGAGCCCAGCACCAACAGGTCGTAGTCATACACGAGCGTTAGCGTCGCAAGATGTCGTGGCCGGCGCCAGACCCCGGAGTCGAGCGTTATTCGTCTGCCACCACAGAGTTGGGCCGCCGCGGATTTAGCCGATGAGGCGGCGTTCCCAGGCCCACGCGGCGATCTCGACCCGGTTGCGGGCCTTGAGCTTCATCTGCACGCTCGCCAGGTGGGTCTTGACCGTGCCGACGGCGATGAAGAGCTGGGCGGCGATCTCGGCGTTGGTCAGGCCCCGGGCGACGAGCTTCACGACGTCGAGTTCCCGTGGTGACAGCCCGGTGTCGCCGCGCACCGGGGCGGGGGAACTGAGGTGCTCCAACAGCCGTACCGTGATGGATGGGCTGATCAGCGCGTCACCGGACACGGCCGCGCGGACCGCCTCCACCAGCAGGGCTGGCCCGGAGTCCTTGAGCAGGAAGCCGCAGGCGCCGTTGGAGAGCGCGGTGTGCACGTACTCGTCGAGGTCGAAGGTCGTCACCACGACCACCCGGATCGGGTCGGCGACGCCCGGCCCGGCGAGCAGCCGCAGTGCTTCGAGGCCGTCGAGGCGCGGCATCCGGATGTCCAGCAGCACCACGTCCGGGCGTAGTCGCCGGGCCAACTCGACGGCGACCACCCCGTCGGCGGCCTCGCCGACGACCTCCATGTCCGACTGCGCACCGATGATCATGCCGAAGCCGGTGCGGACCATCGCCTGGTCGTCGGCGATCAACACCCGGATCATCGTCCCACCGCCGTGGGCAGCGGGAACGCCGCATCGAGCACCCAGCCGCCGGCGATGCCGGGGCCGGCGGTGATCGTGCCGCCGAGGGCGCGTACCCGTTCGGTGAGACCGATCAGGCCGAAGCCGTGCCCCCGGGCCGGCGCGGTGCGCCCGGCCGTGCCGTCGTCGGCCACCCGGACCAACAACCAATCCGGGGTACGTCGCACGGCCACGTCCACGGATCGGGCGCCCGGCGCGTGCTGGCGGGTGTTGGTCAGCCCCTCCATCACCACCCGGTACGCCGAGGTCGAGACCTCCACCGGCAGCCCGTCCAGGTCGCCGTCGACGTGCAGTCGTGCCGGCGCGTTCGCCGCGCCGTTGAACCCGGTGAGCAGCGGCTCCAGCTCGGTCACCCCTGCCAGTGGAGCCAGCGGTGCGTCCGGCGGGGCGTCTGGATTGCGCAGGATCCCGACCATCCGCCGCATCGATGCCATCGTCTCCGCGCCGGCCCGCTCGATCTGCTCCAGGGCGACGATCACCCGCTGCGGGTCCTGCTCGGCGACGAACCGGGCGCCCTGCGCCTGCACCACGATGCCGGTGACGTGGTGGGCGATGAAGTCGTGCAGGTCACGGGCGAACTCGGCACGCTGCTCGGCCCGGACCAGCGCGATGGCCCGCTCCCGGCCGGCGGCCACGATGCGCAGGTAGAGCCCCACCCCGGCGGCGCCGGCCGCGGCGAGCACCTGGAGCAGGCCGAAGATCACCAGAAGGCTTTCGGTGCCGACGCGTAGCGGTAACGCGGCCACCGCGAGCCCGGCGGCCACCGCCGCCCACGGGGCGAGCCGCGGCGCGCCCCAGCGGGCCACCACGAAGACCACCCCGAGCAGTCCGGCCGACTCGGCGAGGCCCCAGCTGCCGCCGAGCAGGTAGCTGCCGTTGCTGGCGACCCGGATCGCCGCGGTCACGGCAAGCGAGGTGGTGGCGAGCGCCAACGCGGCCGCCGGCAGCCAACGGGAACCCAGCCGGTGCATCGGCAGCCAGAGCGGCACCGTCGCCACCGCCAGCCCCATCCGCACCAGCACGAGCAGGAGGGCAACCGGGGTCATCCCCACGGACGTGCTGAACCGCAGGTCGAACAGAGCGAGCAGGCCGATGGCCAGCAGTCCGGCGGCCTGGGCCAGACGTACCCACCAACGACGAAGATCCGGCGTGCTCATGATGACCCAGCGTAGCCAGCCACGCGGCGATGGCAGGTCGGCCGAAAGGCAGACCCCGCGCCGGCGATACCCGGCCCCGGACCGATGCGCCCAACCGCCGGTGACGGCGACGCTTCCCGGGTCACATCGCAGCCACTGGAGGAACAATGACAACCCACGCCCCGCCGGAGACCAGCCACGCCGCGGTCGCCGCGGTCGACCTGGTGAAGGTGTACGGCAGCGGCGAGACCGCGGTCCGTGCCCTGGACGGGGTCTCGGTCGGCTTCGGCCGGGCCGAGTTCACCGCGATCATGGGTTCGTCCGGGTCCGGCAAGTCGACCCTGATGCACTGCCTCGCCGGCCTCGACACGGCCACCTCCGGCCGTGTCCTGCTCGGCGGGACCGAGCTGACGGGCCAGTCGGACCGGACACTGACCCGGGTACGCCGGGAGCGGATCGGGTTCGTCTTCCAGTCCTTCAACCTGCTGCCGCAGCTCACCGCCGCGCAGAACATCACCCTGCCGCTGGATCTCGCCGGCCGGCAGCCCGACCGGCAGCTCCTCGAACACCTGGTGCGGGTGCTCGGCCTCGGTGACCGCCTCGCCCACCGGCCCAGCGAGCTGTCCGGCGGCCAACAGCAGCGGGTCGCGCTGGCCCGCGCCCTGGTGGCGCGACCGGAGGTGGTCTTCGCTGACGAGCCGACCGGCAACCTCGACTCCCGCTCGGGGGCGGAGGTGCTCACCATCCTGCGCGACTCGGTACGCGACCTCGGCCAGACCGTCGTCATGGTCACCCACGACCCGATCGCCGCCGCGTACGCCGACCGGGTGGTGCTGCTGGCCGACGGACGGGTCGCCGGCGAGATCGACAAGCCGGACCAGGGGTCGGTCACCGACGCGCTGCGCGATCTGGCGGCGGGCGCATGAGGGCGACCGTGCTGCGCACCCAGACCAGCGCCGCCGCCCGGCGGCCCGGCCGGCTGATCCTCACCGGTCTGGCGATCCTGGTCGCTTCCTTCGTCGTCTTCGGCACCGTGCTGGTGCAGGAGATCACCGAACGGACCGTGCGGGACAACCTCAGCGGTACCCCGTCCGCCACCGATCTGGTGATCGGCAGCCCGGAGCAGCCGCCACCCACCGTGACGGAGTTGCAGCATGTCCGCGCCGTGCCCGGTGTGGCCGAGGCGGTGGGCCGGGTGACGATCGGGGTGTCCGTCGGCGAGGGGTACCTCAACCTGCAGGCCGACCCCGGTACCGGCCCGCTTACCGCGGTCCGGGTGATCGAGGGCAGCTACCCGGACGGCCCGGGCGAGATCGCGATCACTCCGCGCACGGCCGAGCGGCTCGGGCTCTCGGTCGGCACCACGACCAACGGCACGGGCGGCGAACTCACCACACCCACCCGGCTGACCGTAACCGGCGTGGTCGAAACCCCGGCCGACGCCGGCTTCGACGCGTACGCCCCGGACAGCTTCGTGATGTCCTGGGCGCATCTGACGGCCGTGGAACGCGTCGATGTGCGGGCAGCCCCCGGCGAGTCGGTGGAGGCCGTCCGCCAAGGGGTGAGCGCGGCGTTCGCGGCCGGCCAGTCGATCCGCTCCGGCGCCGAGGTGCGCCAGGCGGAGGCCAACGCGGCAGCCGCGGAGGTCGGAAAACTCTTCATCCTGGTCGGCATCTTCGTCGCGATCGCGGTCGTCGCGGCAGCGCTGGTGGTCACCTCGACCTTCCGTATCGTCTTCGCCCAGCGGATGCGGCAGCTCGCACTGCTGCGTGCGGTCGGTGCGAATCGGGGCACCCTGGTCGGGGCGTTGACCGCCGAGGGAGCGCTGACCGGGCTGATCGCCGGCGTCGTCGGGGTCGCCGGCGCCCTCGCCCTCGGGTACGCGCTACCGGCGATCCTGCGCTCCACCGGGCGCGCGGTCTCCTCGCCGAGCCTGCCACTGGCGGAGGCGGTCACTGTGGTGCTCGGCGCCGTCGTGATCACCGTGCTGGCCGTGCTGGCACCGGCGCTCTCGGCCGCCCGGGTCTCCCCGCTGGAGGCGCTGCGGGCGGCAAGCACCACCGCCGGCCGGCGCGGCATCGGCGTGGCGCGTCTGGTCTTCGGGCTGCTCCTGGCCGTCGGCGCGGTCCTGGCGGCGGTCGGGACGATCAGCCAGTTGCCGAAGCCGGAGCAGTCGGACTACGACCCGTCGATGCCGCTGCTCCTGCTGGTCGGGTCCGGCGCACTGGCGTTCTTCGCGCTGGTGGCCCTGGGGCCGCTGCTGGTGCGTCCCGTACTGGCCGTGGTGGGTTGGCCGCTGCGCCAGCTCGGACCGCTCGGGCGGATGTCGGTCGGCGGGATCGGCGGTGCGCCGCGCCGCGCGGCCGCCGTCTCCGTCGTGGTCGCGCTCGGCGTGACCCTGATCTCCGGGGTGGTCATCGGTGGCGCGTCGCTGCAGATCCTGGCCGACCGCGAGATGGCGCTCTCGGCGCCGACCGACTTCGAGGTCACCAGCAACGGCGGGACACTTCCCGCCGCCGTGGTGAGCCGGGCCGAGGCGGCGCGCGGCGCGCTGGCCCGGGTGGTGCCGTACCGGCGGATCGACAACGTCACGCTGATGCGCGGTGCCGACAAACTCAGTGACGTCGAGCCCGGTTATCCGACGAACGACCTGGACCTGGCGGCGTTGCCGAGCACCGGCGATCTGGACACGGCACAGGGCACGCTGGCCGACCGTGGCCCCGGCCGGATCGTGCTCAACAGCTGGGTTGCCCGGGAAACCGGTCTGCGGGCCGGCGACACCGTCACGGTTGCCGTCGCTGCGCACAGGCTCGACGTGCGGGTGGCCGCGGTCCTGCCCGGTGACGGCCCGCTGCACGCGGGCATCCTCATCGACCGGACCGACCTGGACCGGCTCGGCGTGCCGGCCGCGTACACCGGTCTGCTGGCCGACGCGGCCGGCTCCGGCGAGGACGGCCGCACCGCCGGCGTGCGGGCGCTGCGGCAGGCGATCGGCGACAGCGACGGGGTGGGCCTCGCGGTGCTCGCCGACGAGCGCGACCGCAACGACACGTTGGTGAGCAGCCTGGTCTGGATCGCGGTCGGCCTGGTCGGCCTGACCGTGCTGATCGCGGTCGTCGGCGTGGGCTCCACGACCGCCCTCTCGGTGGTCGAGCGGGTACGCGAGTCGGGGTTGCTCCGCGCGATCGGCCTGTCCCGGACCGGGCTGCGCACCATGTTGACCGTCGAGTCCGGCCTCTACGGGGTGATCGGGGCGACCATCGGTCTGCTGCTCGGCGTCCCGTACGCCTGGTTGGCGGTCCAGACCCTCGGGATCAACGCACCGCTGACCGTGCCGGTGCTGCCGCTCGTCGGGCTTTTCGTGGCGCTGGTCGTGCTGACCGCGCTGGCCGGGGTGCTGCCGGCGCGGCGGGCGTCGCGGGTGAGCCCGGTGGTGGCGCTGGGCGCTGACGGCTGAACGTCATCCCGTTGGATCGCGGGTCGGCGCCGGCGTCTCGGCGCCGACCCGCGACGGCGTGCTCAGTTGGGGTTGTTGGCGTGGGTCAGGGTCTCCCAGGCGACGAAGAGGTTGTTGCTGCCGGCGGGGCGCTGTTGCAGCGTGAGGGTCTGCGTGTTGGTCATGACGTTGCCCAGCCGGGTGCTCATCGCGTTGAAGCCGACCTCGGTGATCGGGCCGAGGCCACGGGTGAGGCTGCCGCCGCAGAGCCAGGAGGGCGGCGCTTCGCCGAGCTGGTAACGCGAGTGGAAGCCGAGCGCCTGCCGCAGCCGCTCACCGACCTGGGGATACAGGTCCCGTCCCTGGATGCGGGAGGTCTCGGCGACGTGGGAGATGGCGGAGATCCCGTACCCGGTGTGGACGAAGTCGCGGCAGGTCTCCTGCGCGAGGCCGGCGACGAAGGTGGACTGGCCCTGCCAGTAGCCGATGATCTCCGAGCTGGTGTCGAGACCGCTGCCGGGCACCGTGTAGGGCAGCGCGCCGTCGCTGGGCAGGTAGACGAAGGCGCGGGTCCGGTTGAGGAAGCGGGTGACTGCCGCGTCGTAGGCGGACCGGTCCTCCAGGAAGACGGCGACGCCGACGGCCGCCTCCATCATGGTCAGCTCCCAGTTGCCGTTGCTGTTCGAGCCGTTGCGCACCACCGGCAGGTAGACGTTGCGCAGCATGGTGGCGAAGCGGTTGGCGTTGGGCCAGTTGGTGTACGTGTACTTGATGATCTCGGCGGCCCGGGGCCAGACCGAGGCGGCCCACCCGGTCTGCAGAGGGGCGTTGCTGCCGGTGTGCGCGGTGATCGTGGCCGACCAGGCGTCCATGATCTGGATCGACTTCTGCGCGTACCGGGCGTCGCCGGTGATGTACCAGGCGAGCGCGTCGGTGTACGCGGCGATCGCGTCCTCCCGCTCGTCGGTACATCCGTTGTTGGGGTTGGAGTAGGACCCGCACTCGACGACCGAACGGGGCGCCGGGGTGCGCGACAGTGAGGCGTACCGGCTGCCCATCATCTGGTTGTAGGCAGACGCCCACGGCTGCGCGCCCGCCTGCACCCGGCCGCGGACGAAGTCGAGCTGACCCCGGCTGACCAGCACGCCGGGGTGTGTGAAGCCGCCGGAGGGAGGTGGCGTCGTGCCACCGCCGGTGGGCAACGTCCAGGTCTGGTTGGCGGTGCCGGTGCAGCTCCAGATCTGCAGGGGTGTGCCGTCGGCGGAGCTGGGGCCGGTCGCGTCGAGGCACTTGCCGGAGGTCGGGTTGACCAGTTGCCCGGCGCTGGGCGACCACTGCTGCGCGCCGGTGCCGTTGCAGTCGTAGATCTGCACGCGCGCGCCGTTGGCGGTGCTGGCGGCGGCGATGTCGAGGCACTTGCCGAGCGACCGGATCGTGCCGTCGTCGGCCACCGTCCACTGTTGGGCGGCGGAGCCGTTGCAGGTGTAGAGCTGGACCTGAGTGCTGTTGGCCGGGTTCGCGGCGGCCACGTCGACGCACTTGCCGCCGTACCCCGTGATGGCGCCCGTCGCGGCCGCCGTGGCGGGCGAGGCGCCAACCAGCAGGCTTGTCGGTACGGCGAGCACGGTCACCGCGAGCGCGGCGGTCAAACGGATGCGGGGGCGGCGGGGCGCAAGCCCGGCCAATCGTCGCGCCATGTCGGGGTCCTTCCGAGCGGCGAAGCCAACTGTAAAGTGTGTTAATTATTACAGTCACACGCATCGATATCAATGCGTGTCGTGGACCGACGACCGCCATGAACGCGGATGGCCCCCGACGCCGCGCGCCGAGGGCCACCCGGTTCGATCGGGTTACCGCAGGCCAGGCACGTCGATCACGATCAGCTCCGTGTCGTCCGCGCGCCCCGGGACGCGACCGTCGTTGCCCGGGAAGTTGTTGTCGTTGGCCACGAGGACCCGGTCACCGCCCAGCGGCAGCACGGACTCGACCGACTGCAGCGGGAACGAGAAGAGCGGGCCGACGCCGTACTCACCCGGGCGGGCCGGGGTGGAGACGCCGGTCGGGTCGGCGATGTGCATCAGGTCGACCGCGGTGCGCCGCGGCAGGTAGCCGTCCGCGCCCACCTCGTCCAGATCGGTCACCACCAACCGCTTGACCAGCGACTGCTGGCCCATGCCGTTGTCTCGCTCGATCAGCAGCAACCGCCGGCCGTCGAGCACCGCCGCGTCTCCGACCAGCAGGGACGGGTCGTCCACCCGGAACGACCAGGTGCGGTTGGTGTACCGGTTGTGCCGTACGTCGAACTCGTAGACGACCCGGCGCCGCTGGTCAGGGTCGTTGACCTGGGCACCTTCGAGGATCGGGTAGAGGGTCCAGCCGTCCGCGCTGGCCGCCATCGCCTCGAAGCCGTTGCTGGCGCGCAGCGTCGGGGTCTCGCCCGGGGCGAGATCCGGCGACTGCGGGGACTTGGTCCCGTCCGGCAGCGGGATCGGCGCCTGCAGCACCTTTCCGGTCATGTCGGTGCGGATCAGGTACGGGCCGAACTCGTCACCGATCCACAGGTTGCCGCGTGCGTCGCGGGCCAGCGACTCGATGTCGAAGTCGGCGCCGGTCAGCAGCCGATCCCGGGTGTTGCCGTTGACGATCGGGAAGGGCACCTTGTGGTCCGGGTCGCGGAAGCTGATGTGCCCCCGAATGGTGACCTTGTGGCTACGGTAGGCCGGCTCGATCTCGTACGCCCGCAGCAGGAAGTCGGCCGAGTTGGTCTTCGCGCCGAAACCGTTGTCCGGCATGGCGAGCAGCCGCTTGCCCGAGCGGTCACCCGGCTGGGCCGGGATCACCGCCGAGAAGCCGGGAACGGGCTGGCCGGGGAAGGGGGCGGTGATCCCGTTGACCGGGTTGGTGGAGAGCTGGGTGCCGGAGATCGGGCCCGGCTGGTACGCGGTCGCCGACAGCAGCGCCCGGTCCCGCAGCGTCACCTGGGGCCGCAGCTTCACCGACAGCGAGTACACCCGGGTGGTCTGGGTGGCGCTGCCGTTGTCGTCGGAGATGAGGTACAGCTCGCGGCGACCGCCCGGCAGGTTGCCACCGAGCGCGGCACCCTCGATGTTGTCCAGCAGCGGGTTGGGCTGCGGCTGCTTGGTGGTCGCGCCGGACGGCGGGCAGGTGACGATGTCGACCAGCAGTTCCTTGCCGAGCCACGACCGCGGGTCGGTCGCCGTCGACAGGGTGGGCACGGCGGAGACGTCCGGCGCGCCGGTCGCGGAGACCCGGTACACCCGGACGGTGTTGCCCACCCCGCTGGTGAAGCCACGCTCCAGGGCGAGCAGTTGGTCGTCGCCGAGCGCGATCAGCTCGACCAGGCTGAGGTTGGGGTCGGTGCGGTAGGCGTACTGGGCGGTCGGGGCGTACGTGCCGCCCTCCCGGCCGTCGTACCGGATGATCCGGTTCCGGCCGCGCCCCTCGGCGTCGCTGCCGTCCGCGGCGAGCGGACCCTCCATGCCGGCGTAGAGCACCCGGTGGTCCGGGGTGGTCGCCAGCGCCTCGAAGGTCTGGTTGACCGCGGCCTCGCCGGCCGGGGTGACCTGGAACCGAGCGGGTACCGGTAGCGAGGCGATCTCGCGACCGTCGGAGAGCCGGAACCGGCGGATCGACGGCTCCCGCTCCGAGCTGGCCAGGACGGTGGCCCCGCCGCGCTCGGCGACGAGGCCCTCACCGTCGAAGTCCGCCCCGGTGTACGGCGTGCCATCCGGGCGGGTGAGCGTGGTGACGTCGCGGACACCCACGTCCACTCCGCGCCGGTCGGTGTCCAGGCCCAGCTCGTAGACCCGGGCGGGAGTGGTGCCGATGTTGTCCACCAGCGCGAGAGCGCGTCCGGGCCGGGTGAACGCCAGTGCCGACAGGCCGGCGACCGGGCTGCCCCGGAAGGTGGTCTTGTCGAGGGCATCGGTGAAGCCGAGCAGCGACGCGTCCGGCGCGCAGCTCGCCCCCGTGTTCGGGTGCCCCGGGGTCTGGTGCGTCGGCGCGCCGAGTGCCGGCGCCGCCGCGAGCAGCGAGATCGCCGCCGCGACCGACGCGACGGCCCGGGCCCTTGTGGAAGTGGTACGCACATTGCCTCCAGCATCAAGTCGGCGGTCGATACCGCCGGGCCGATGCAATCGCCCGCCGCTCACCACAGTGGAACCCCCACCGGAACGTCGCCTGAACAGCCAGTGCACGATCCTGTCCGTCGTCACCTCACGGGTGCATGGTGGTTCGGGTCCGTGTGGAAGTGGTGCGCGCGTGTTCATGCCCTGTTCCGGCGGGGGTTCCGGAGTGGCGGGCTGCGGCCGTCAGGCTGGAATTCCGGGCCAAGCGTCTGGCACGACGACGACCGCTCGCCTCCCCGATGAAGGAAAACCGTGGACCTGAATCTTGTGATCATTATTGGTGGTGCGGTCGTATTCGGCGGCGCCGTTGCCTACCTGGTTCTGCTGCGTGAGCGCGGCGCACAACGAGCTGCTCTGGCCGCCGTTGGCGTGGCGGCTGTCCTCGCCGCGAGCTTCCTGCTCATGCTCCTGCTCGCCAGACTCGCGTTGCCCGCCGTGCTGGTGTTCGTCGCCCTCTTCAGCGGCGCGGTCACCCACCTTGTCTTCCGTCGCGAGCTCGGTGCCCGGCGGGCGGCCCTGCTCGCCGCAGGCGCGACGATCGTGATCACCGTGAGTGCCCTGTTTGTGCTCTACCTCGCCGTGATCGCCTTCATCCTCGCCATCGGCGTGTACCTCCTACTGCGTATCCGTCTTCGGCTCGCCCCCGCACTGGTCCTGATGGGCGGCACGCTCGGCGGTCTGCTCGCGGCCTCCGCCGGCGCCTTCTGGATCAGCCTGACCTACATGTGACGGCACGTCCGGCCCGGCTCGGCGTCATCTCGGGTCGGGCCGGACCGCCGGGCCCGGCACTGCTGGCGTTCCTGCGGAGCTGATCAGTTCAGGCGAGCTGGCCGCCGATGACCGAGAGCAGCCGCAGCTTCTCGTCGCTCTCCGACCCGGGCACCGCGGTGAAGACCAGCAGCGTCTGCGACTGGTCGGGATCGACCAGCGTCTCGCAGTGCAGCTCCAGCGCCCCGACCTCCGGGTGCAGGAAGCGCTTCGGCGGGCAGTAGCCGGCCGGCACCGGGTGCTCCCGCCACAGCTCGGCGAACTCCGGGCTCCTGGTCAGCAGGTCGTCGACGAGCGCCGCCGCCCGCGACCCTCGGCCGTCGCGGGTGTACGAGGCGTGCAGGTTCGCCACGAGCAGGCGGCTCCGCGTCTGGTGGTCCTCGGCGGGGTGCAGCCGCCGCGCCGTCGGGTCGGTGAACCAGCGGTGGTGTGCGCTGCGCGCCATACCGGTGTGCCGGGTCTCGTCGCCGAGCAGGGCGATGGCCGGCGCGGTCTGCGCCAGGGTCTCGCCGAGATGGTTGACCACCTGGGCCGGGGTGTCGTGCATCCGGTCGAGGATCCGCATCATTCCTGGGTTGACGTGGTCGGCCCGCACCGTCCGGTGGGGGACGGCGTGGCCGGCGAGCTGGAACAGGTGGTCCCGTTCGGCCAGGGAGAGCCGCAGGCCACGGGCCAGGGCGGCGAGCATCTGCTCGGAGGGGTGCGGCCCCCGCTGCTGCTCCAACCGGCTGTAGTAGTCGGTGGACATACCGCTCAACGTGGCGACTTCCTCGCGCCGCAACCCACCGGTGCGCCGGCGCGCACCCCGGGGCAAACCGACGTCCTCCGGTTGCAGCGCCTCGCGGCGGGTGCGCAGGAAGCTGGCGAGCTGGGCGCGGTCCACGGCGTCTCCGATCAGTGGGTGCCGGCGGGTGAACCGGCACATCGAATGCAACAGGCGAGCCCAGCCGAGGTGTTCCGCCTCGCGGGCACGAACCTTGCAAGATCGCGCTGGCGGCGGGGACGGCACCGCCCCGACCCGACGGGCGCGGGCCGGGGTCGGAGCCGTCCGGTGGGTCAACGCTGGATGGACTTCGTCTCCAGGAACTCGTCCAGGCCGAAGCGGCCGAACTCGCGGCCGTTGCCGGACTGCTTGTAGCCGCCGAACGGGGCGAGCGGATTCCAGTGACCGGCGTTCACGTCGACCTGGCCCACCCGCAGGCGCCGGGCGACCGCCAGCGCGTGCTCCGGCTCGCCGAAGACCCCACTGGTCAGGCCGTACAGCGTGCCGTTGGCGATGGCGACGGCCTCCTCCTCGTCGGCGTAGGGGATGATCGTCAGGACCGGGCCGAAGATCTCCTCCTGGGCGATCGCGGAGGTCGGATCCACGTCGGCGAAGATCGTGGGCTGAACGTACGCGCCGGTCAGGCCCTCGGGCCGGTCCGGACCGCCGAACACGAGCCGGGCGTCGCTGGCGATGCCCTGCTCGATGTACCCGACGACCTTCTGCCGGTGCGCCTCGGACGCCAGCGGGCCGATCCGGGTTGTCTCATCGGTCGGGTCGCCGACGGTGTACTGCTTCGCGGCCTCGACGGCCAGCGCCACGACCTCGTCCTGGCGGGAGGCGGGCACCAGCATCCGTGGCCATGCGCCGCAGACCTGGCCACCGTTGGTGAACGACATCATCAACCCTCGGTTGACCGCCTCGGGCAGGTCGGCGTCGTCCAGGATGATGTTCGCGCCCTTGCCACCCAGCTCCAGCGCGACCCGCTTGACGGTCTGCGCGGCCACCGCGCCGATGCGCTTCCCGGCCCGGGTGGAGCCGGTGAAGGAGATCATGTCGATGTCCGGGTGGGCGGAGATGGCCTCGCCGACGACCGCGCCGGTGCCGTACACCACGTTGAACACACCCGCCGGCGCGCCTGCCTCGGCGACGACCTCGGCGAGGATGCGCGCGGTCAGCGGGGCGTTCTCGGACGGCTTGAAGACCATCGTGTTCCCGGCGAGCAGCGCCGGCGCCAGCTTGGAGACGATCTGCTGCAGCGGGAAGTTCCACGGTGTGATCGCGCCGACCACACCGATCGGCTCGCGGACGATCAGCGAGGTGCCGATCTCCTCGGTCCAGGCGAAGTCCTCGGCCAGCCCGGCGACCGACTCGACCACGGCGGCCGGGAAGGCGACCTGGGCGGTGCGGGACATGCCGATCGGCGAGCCCATCTCGGCGGTGATCGCCTGGGCGATCTCCTCCTGCCGGGCGCCGAGGCCGGCACCGAGGCGACGCAGCACCTCGGCCCGGTGCTGGGGCGTGGTCGCTGCCCAGGCGGGGAAGGCCGCCCGGGCGGCGGCCACGGCCCGATCGACGTCAGCGGCGGTGCCGGCCGGGGTTTCGGCGACGACCTCGCCGGTCGCCGGGTTCACGACGGGAAGGGTACCGGCGGCGCCGGCGACGATCTCGCCACCGATCCAGTGGCCGGTGACGGTGTGCGTGGAAGGTGTCATGGACCGACCGTCGCACCGGCCCGGAACCCCAACCAGGTGCGGTTTATCCAGGGCTTCGCGATCCCTGGCTGGGGCCCCTTCCGCTCAGAGCGTGAGGACGATCCGTCCGGCGGTGGTGCCGGCGTCCTGCCGGGCCCAGGCGTCCGCGACCGAGTCGAACGGCACGATCTCGTGGTCGACGGTGAGCCGGCCCGCCGCCGCGTGCTCGGCCACCACACCCAACGCCGCCGCCCGCTGCTCGGTCGACAACCCGTTGTTGGTGTAGCCGATCATCCGCAGCGAGCCGCTGCGCAGCACGGCGGACTCGATGGGCGCGGTCGCGCCCGCGGCGCTGCCCAGGTTGACCAGGCGGCCCGTCGGGCGCAGCACCCGCAGCGCCGCCGCGGCGGGGACACCGAAGACCGGGTCGAGGACGAGGTCGACCGGACCGTCGCAGACGTGGCGCAGCCGGTCAGCCATCGACGTGACGTCGTCGTCGGGCAGCAGCGGGATGGCGACGGCGGCACCGAGCTCCTCGGCGCGGGCCCGCGCCGCGGCCGAGCGGGCCACGGCGACGACCCGGCGTGCGCCGCCGAGCAGGGCCAGTTGAACGGCTGCCTGGCCCACCACACCCCCGGCGCCGAGCACGATGACCTGCTCGCCGACCGCCAGACCGCCGGCGTGGGTCAGCGCCGCGTGCGCGGCGACCGCGGAGAGGCCCAGGGCCGCGATCAGGGTCAGCGGTACGCCGGGCGGCAGCGCCACCACGTCGACGGCGGGCACCGCGACCGTGGTCGCCATGCTGCCGTCGACGCCAGGCTTCATCCCGGCTGACGTGCCGAACCAGACGGCGGTGCCGTCGGCGACTCGACCGACGCCCTGCACGCCCGGCACGTAGGGGATGCTCGGCGTGCCGAAGTAGCTGGTGCCGCTGGCGCAGAGCACGTCCAGCGGGGTGATCGGCACGGCCTCGACGGTGACCGCGACCTGGCCGTCGGCCGGTACGCGGGCCGGCCGCTCCACGATCGTCGGTGCGGTGCCGCAGGCGCTGAGCTGGGCCGCGCGGATCACGTCGCGATGTCCGGGTAGGGCATCGAGAAGTGCGCCAGCCGTGCGCCGTAGGACTTCTGGTACTCCAGTGGCTCGGTGTTGTCCCGCTCGAAGACGGCGATGAAGAGGGTCAGGGTGAGGAACGGGTGCGCCCCCAGCTCGAACAGCTTCACGTGGTCGTGGGTGGCCAACGCCTCCCGTTCCACGTCGTCGAAGCGCAACCAGGTGCTCGCCTCGTCGGTGTGGCAGTTCAGCACCGTGTTGGCGTACTCCGCCTCCCACCAGGTGACCAGCTCGCGCGGCTCGCTCCGGTACCGCTCGACCAGCTCGGGGTCCCGGTCGACCATGAAGAGGAACTTGTTCAGCAGGTACTTGCTCATGCCGCCGGCGCTCCGTTCGGGTACCAGGTGAAGTAGGCCTCCATGGTGTGGAACAGATCGAGGGTGTCGACGTAGTCGGCCTTCGCGCCAGCTCCGGCCACACCCATCATGAGCATGAAGTCCATGAAGCCGTGGGTGGCGTTACCCGGCGAGTGCAGGCTGTCCAGCGTGACCTCGCGCAGGCACCCGTCCAGGTCGCCGTTGGCGATCCACTCGACGGCCCGCTGGTCGAACTCCGGGTCCGGGCCGTGCGGGCCGAACTGCCGGGGGCCGCCGAGCTCCAGCGAGAGGTGGCCGGTGCCGATGACGGCCACCCGCAGGTGCGACGGCCACGACTCGACGATGTCCCGGATGGCCTGACCGAGCTGAACGAAGCGCTTCGGCTGTGGCAGCGGCGGCGCGAAGATGTTCGTGTAGATCGGCACGATCGGCAGGTCGGCCTCGGGCCGCAACGTGATGATCGGGCAGGTGATGCTGTGGTCGATCCGCAGCTCGTTGCTGAACGCGAGGTCGAAACCGGAGTCGAGCCCGGCCCGCAGAATGTGCCCCGAGAGGTCCTCCTGGCCCTTGAGCAGCATCCGGGGCAGCCCGAACTCGCGCTCCTCGTTGTACCAGTTGGCGTCGTAGAAGGGCGCCTTGCCGACCAGGAACTGCGGCATGTTGTCCAGCCAGAGCTGGTGGAAGTGGTCGGAGCCGACCATCACCAGCACGTCGGGCCTGGCCCGGGTCAACGTCTCACGGAAGGCCAGGATCTTGCTGGTCCACTCGTCGGCGAACGGTGGCCGATCCTCGCCGGTGGCCGTGCTGGCCCGGTAGTAGAAGGGGTGGTGAGTGGAGGCGATGACCGCGACGACGGTGGCCATTCCGCTCCTTCCGCTGCAGAGGAGGGGGTCTCAGGGTTCGTAAACCGCGTTGCGGTCCACGCTGCGGTAGATGTCCATGCCGAGCGGCCGGCGCCGCTCCTCGGCGAGGTGCCCGAGCAGCCCGGCCGCGCGGGCCAGCAGGGCGAAACCACGCAGCATCTCGACGGGGAGCCCGAGGTCGGCGAGCGCCGCGCCGCAGACGCCGGCGCCGTTGAGCGGCAGGGTTCGGCCGAGCACCTGCGGGTGCACCCGTCCGATCGCCTCGAACAGCCGCAGGTGGGGGCCGTGCAGACCCTCCTCGGTGGCGATCCGGATCAGCACGGGGGTGCGCGGGTCCTGCTCCTTGTGCACGGGGTGCCCGAGCCCCGGGACCAGGCGACGCTCCTGCTTGGCCCGGGTGACCGCGTCGAGCGCCACCGCGTCGTAGTCGGTCACCTCGCCGGCCTCAGCGAGGGTGTCGGCGAGGAAGCGTCCACAGTCCTCGGTGACACCGAGGAAGCGGGAACCGCCGCCGAGCAGGCCGGCGGCGAGCGCGCCCTGCAGCGACTCGGGCGCGGACAGGTACGTCAGTCGGGCCGCGATCGCCGTCGGGGTGAAGCCGTGATCGGCGAGCGCCACCAGTACCGCCTCGAAGACGCGCACCTCACCCTGGGTGGGGCGGCGGCCGGCGACCAGCCAGTACGCCAGTTCGCCGAAGCCGACCTTGCCCATCAGGTCGCCGGCCAGGTCCTGCCCGAGCAGGGAGATGGTCGTCGGGTCGGAGGTGCCGATCCCGGTCGGAAAGCTCAGCTCTTCAGCCACGCGCGGATCTCCTCGCCGTGTTCGTCGAGCCCGGGCGGCGGCAGCTCGTACCGGGCCGGGGTGTCGGAGAAGGTGATGGGGTTGCGGACGCCGGGCACGTCGCCGACGGCGACGACCGGGTCGAGCCCCAACTCCTCGGCGAGTGCCACGCCGCCGTCGATGGTGTTGATCGGGGCGCACGGGACGCCCGCGGCGAGCAGGTCACGGAACCACTCGTCCTTCGTCCGCTTGACGAGTCGTTCGACCAGCAGCGGCCGTAGCTCCTCGCGGTTGGCCGTACGGTCCTGGTTGCGCCCGAAGCGCGGGTCGTCGGGCAGGCCCGGCAGGTCGAGCACCTGGCAGAGCTTACGGAACTGCCCGTCGTTGCCGGCGATGACGATCAGCTCGCCGTCGGCGGTGGGCAGTGGCTCGTACGGGAAGAGGCTCGGGTGCGCGTTGCCCATCCGGAACGGGACGGTGCCACCGGCGACGTAGCCGCTGGAGTGGTTGACCAGCCCGGACAGCGCCGAGCTGAGCAGGTTGACCTCGACGTGCTGACCTCGTCCGGTCTCCGCGCGGTGGTGCAGCGCGGCGAGGATGCCGATGCTCGCGTGCAGCCCGGCCATCACGTCGAAGACGGAGATCCCGGCCCGGTACGGCGAGCCATCCGGGTCGCCGGTGAGGCTCATCAGGCCCGAGATCGCCTGCACCATCAGGTCGTAGCCGGGATAGTCCCGGCCGGCGCCGGTGCCGAAACCGCTGATGCTCGCGTACACGATCTTCTCGTTGCTCGCGGTGACGCTGTCGTAGTCGAGGCCGAACCGGACGAGACCACCGGGCCGGAAGTTCTCGATCAGCACGTCGGCGCGGCGGGCCAGCTCCTGCGCGGCGGCCAGGTCGTCCGGCTTCTTGAGGTCCAGGGCGACCGACCGCTTGTTGCGGTTGATGCCGAGGTAGTACGTCGAGACGCCGTCGCGGGTGGGTGGCATCCAGGTGCGGGTGTCGTCGCCCGCGGGACTCTCCACTTTGATCACCTGGGCACCCAGGTCTGCCAGGAGCATCGTCGCGTACGGGCCGGCGAGGATCCGGGAAAAGTCCGCGACCAGCAGGCCGGCCAGTGGCCCTGTCGAATGCTGCACCATGTTTCCGCCCGTCCTGCGGACACCTGTCCGCCGAGACAGCTTGCGACACCGAGTGGCCTCTGTCAACGGGTGCTTCACCGGCCGGAAACAGGCTCTTGACATGAATGGTGACCGGGACCACACTTGCGCCACTCGGGCTGGCCGCACAGCGGACATCGGTCCGGAACCCCCTCGTACCCCGGAAAGGAATGGGTGGCGATGAGCGCAACCGACCGGCCGGTGGTCTTCCGTAACGGCCTGGTTCTCACCATGGACGACGCGCACACGGTGCTGCCCGGCGCCGACGTGCTGGTCATCGGCGACCGGATCGCGGAGGTCGGCGTCGGCCTCACCGCACCCGACGATGCCCTGGAGATCGATGCCACCGACGGCATCCTCATGCCGGGAATGGTCGACACCCACCGGCACATGTGGCAGACCGCCATGCGCGGGTACGGCGCCGACTGGACCCTCACGCAGTACTTCGTCTGGTACTACCTCGAATCCGGAAAGCTGTTCCGGCCCGAGGACGTCTACGCCGGCAACCTGCTCGGTGCGATCGAGGCGATCGACGCGGGTGTCACCACCACCGTGGACTGGTCACACGGACTGCAGACGCCCGAGCACGCCGACGCCGCCGTGGACGCCCTCGAAGCGGTCGACGGACGGTTCGTGCTCGCCTACGGCAACATCCAGCAGGGGCCGTGGCAGTGGGCCACGTCGCCGGAGTTCCGCGACTTCCACCGCCGCCGCGTCGACGGTGGCAAGCTGGCCGGCTTCCAGATGGCGTTCGACGTCACGGGCGACCCGGCCTTCCCGGAGCGGGCCGCCTTCGAGGTGGCCCGCGAGTTGGGCGCCGCGGTGACCACACACGCGGGCGTGTGGGGCGCCACCAACGACGACGGCATCCGGCTGATGCACGAGAACGGGTTCATGAACCCGTCGACCGTCTACGTGCACGCGGCGACGCTGACCCACGACTCGTACAACCGGATCGCCGCGACCGGCGGCTCGGTCTCCGTCTCGACCGAGAGCGAGCAGAGCGCCGGCCAGGGCTACCCGCCCACCTGGCAGTTGCGCCACCACGACATCCCGGTGTCGTTGTCGATGGACACCAGCGTGTGGTGGAGCGGTGACCTCTTCGCCGCGATGCGGACCACGCTGGGGGCCGACCGCTCCCGGGAACACCTGGAGGCGCACGCCAAGCAGGACACCGTCACCCACTGCCACCTGCGCGCCGAGCAGGTCGTCGAGTGGGCCACCCGAGGCGGCACCCGCGCTCTCGGCATGGACTCCACGATCGGCGCCCTCACCCCCGGCCGGCAGGCCGACGTCGTCCTGATCAAGAACGACGCCTCGCCGGCGATGTTTCCGATCCTGAACCCGCACGGCCACGTCGTCTTCCAGGCCCAGCGTGGCGACGTGCACACCGTGCTGGTGGGCGGCCGGGTCGTCAAGCGGGACGGGCGGCTCGTCGGCGTCGACCTCGCCGCCGCGCGGGCCAAGGTGGCGGCGACCATCGATCACCTCCGCGAGACGATGGGGGAGGAGGCGTGGCAGCGGGGCATGAACCCGGACATCCCCGAGACCGCGATCCTGGAGAACCCGTACCAGTACACCGAGTGGGACGCCGGCTCGGCGCAGTGGAAGCATTAGGACATGAGTGACACCGGAAGGGGCGCCGGGCCCGACTTCATCGAGGCTCTCGCCCGTGGTCTCGACGTCCTGCGCTCCTTCCGTCCGGCCTGCCCGTCGATGACGCTCAGCGAGATCGCCGCCGCCACCGGCCTCGCCCGCCCCACCGTGCGGCGCATCCTCATCACGCTCGAGTCGCTGGGCTACGTCCGCGCGGCCGGCCGTGGCCACACCCTCACCCCTCGTGTGCTGGAGCTGGGGATGGCGTACGTCAACGCGCTGAACATGTGGGACGTGGCCCGACCGCACATGGAGAAGCTGGTCGCGCAGACCAACGAGTCGACCTCGATGGCCCAGCTCGACGGCAGCGACATCGTCTACGTCGCCCGCGTGGCCGTGCCGAAGATCGTCACGCTCGGGGTCACCATCGGCACCCGCTTCCCGGCTCCCGCGACGTCGATGGGGAAGGTGCTGCTCGCCGCGCTGCCACCGGAGACCCTGGCCGCCGTGCTCGCCGAGCCGACCCGCTCCGGCATCACGCCGCGCTGGCAGCCCGCACCGGCCGAGCTCCACGCCGTGCTGCGCGAGGTCCGGGCAAAGGGCTGGGCGCTCGCCGACCAAGACCTGGCCCCGGGAATCCGGTCCGTCGCCACCGGCGTACGGGACGGCGACGGACGGGTCGTCGCCGCGATCAACGTGACCGTGCACGCGGCCGAGACCTCGCTGGAGACCCTGCGGGAAGAGCACCTGCCGAGGCTGCTGCGCGCGGCGGCCGACATCGGGCACGACTGGGCGCTGACCGCCGCCGTGCCGGTGGTCACCGCCTGAGGCTGACCGCGCGTGGCCGCCGCACAGTCGATCCCTGGCCCTCGCCGGGCTGATCCGGACCGCGATCCGCCTCTAGGCCTGGTGCTGCTGGCTGATCGCCACCCCGACGACCGGCTGTAATGGGACGGCCGTTCGGATACGCGGCCGGGCGGTCACGAAAACTGGCAGCAGTTCGTCACAACTGGCGGTTAGTCTGCCCCCGCGCGTCGTCGCCCCGGCACGTCGCGCCCCGCGCCCGGTAGGCGCGGCCTCACCGCCACCGCCCCCTTGGCCGGATCAATCGACTTCAGGAGAGTTTGTGACACAGCAATCCGTCGCGACATCGGACAAACTCGACGCCGCGGTGCTCAAGGTGGCGGGTGTCGTCGTCCTTGGCGCGATCATGTCGATCCTCGACGTGACGGTGGTCAGCGTGGCGCTGCCCAAATTCCAGAGTGAGTTCGACGCGTCCTACGCCCGCGTCGCATGGACGATGACCGGCTACACCCTCGCGCTCGCCACCGTGATCCCGCTCAGCGGGTGGGCGGCAGACCGGTTCGGCACCAAGCGGCTCTACATGGTGGCGCTGGCCCTGTTCACGATCGGGTCGGGGCTCTGCGCCACGGCCGACACGATCGGCGAGCTGATCGGCTACCGGGTGCTTCAGGGCCTCGGCGGCGGCATGCTCATGCCGCTGGGCATGACCATCATGACCCGCGCGGCCGGCCCGCACCGGATCGGTCGGCTGATGGCCGTCCTCGGCATTCCGATGCTGCTCGGGCCGATCGGCGGCCCGATCCTCGGTGGCTGGCTGATCGACACCGCGAGCTGGCACTGGATCTTCCTGATCAACCTGCCGATCGGTGTCGTCGCGCTGATCTACGCGCAGATGGCGCTTCCGAAGGACGCTCCCGAGCCGTCGGAGTCGTTCGACTTCATCGGCATGCTCATGCTCTCGCCGGGCCTCGCCCTCTTCCTCTACGGCGTGTCGTCACTGCCGGAGGCGGGCACCTTCGCCGAAGCCAAGGTGTGGGCCCCGATGCTGGTCGGCGGCGCGCTGGTGGTGGCGTTCGTGCTCTACTCGTTCAAGCCCCGCCATCCACTGCTAGACCTGCGGCTGTTCCGCAACCGCGGCCTGACCATCGCGTCGCTGACGCTGTTCGTCTTCATCATCGCGTTCATGGGTGCCGGCCTGCTGTTCCCGAGCTACTTCCTGCAGGTACGCGGCGAGTCGACGCTGGCCGCAGGTCTGTTGATGGCCCCGCAGGGCATCGGCGCGATGATCACCATGCCGATCGCCGGCACGCTGGCCGACCGGGTGCCGATCGGGCGTACCGTCCCGTTCGCGCTGGCGCTCATCGTCGTCGGGTTCTTCAGCTTCACCCAGGTCGACCCGCAGACCTCGTACTGGCTGCTCGGCGGGTCGCTCTTCGTGATGGGCCTCGGCATGGGCGGCACGATGATGCCGATCATGACGTCGGCGTTGCGGACACTGCAGGCTCAGGAGGTGGCCCGCGGCTCGACGCTGGTCAACATCCTCCAGCAGATCGGCGGCTCGATTGGCGCCGCCGTGATGTCGGTGATCCTCACCAACGAGCTGAACGGCTCCAAGCCGATCCCCGGCCTGGTGGACCCGAGCGGTGAGCCGGTCACCGAAGCCGGGCTGGCCATCGCCGCCCAGCAACGGCCGGAGCTGCTCCAGCAGATGCCGGTGGACCCGTCCATCATCGAGCGTGGGCTCGACTTCGCCGCCAGGTCGTTCTCGCACACGTTCTGGGTCGCGTTCGCGCTGGTCCTGCTCACGTTCATTCCGGCCGCCCTGCTGCCGCGTCGACGTCAGCCGGCGCAGCTCGACGACCAGCAGGCGGATCAGGTCAAGGCGCCCGTCGTCATCCACTGAGCAACCCGCCCGCCGCGCTCGACACCTCCGCAGGTGTCGAGCGCGGCGGTTGCGGGTGGACGTCAGCGCAACGGGCCGTCGCCGGACCCGTCCGGGTCCTCGACCACGTGGATCGCCGCCTCCTCGGCGCTGGCGGCACCCGCGTCGATCCCGGCGTCCCACGCCACCGACTCGGCCTCGTCATCCTCACGAACGCCCTCGTCGTACGCGACGAGACGGCCCGCGCGTTCCTCGGCCTCGTACCCCCGGCGGGTCAGCTCGTCCTCGTCGTCACCGCCCTCGGCGTACGGGTCGACATCGGGCACCTCCTGGGCGAGGTGCTGCTCCAAAGACTCGCCCGCCCGCTCCTCGGCGGGCGTGGTGCCGAACCGGTTCGCCGCCGTCCAGTGGTCCTCGGCGATGATGCCGGTGTCGAGTGGGTCACCGACCCGGGTGTCGTCCAGAGTGTCGGACGCGTCCAGGACTCCGTCATCCTCGGCCACGTTCCACTCGTCGACGGAATCCATCCGCTCGGTCTGGCTCACGGTGGTCTCCTCCTCGTCACAATGCGGCAATGGACCAAGCCTATGGCTGTCCAACGCTGCCGCACCCCGAGGCCTGCCCGCTGTGACGAACGAACCTCGGGGCAGGGCGCCGCGCGAGGTTTCAGCGCCGCAACAGCTCCACCACGGCCTGGGTGAACTCCGCCGGCTGCTCGATGTGCCCGAAGTGCCCGCTCTGCTCCAGCAGCACCAGCCGGGAGTCCTTGAGGCCCGCGTGCAGTTGCTCGGCGCGGTGCGGCGGGCAGATGAAGTCGTACGCCCCGACGATCACCACTGCGGGCACGGTGATCTCGGCCAGGTTCTCCCGCACGTCGAAGGGCGTGGGGTCCTGCGCGCCCGCTGGCGCTGACCAGATCCGGACAGCGGCCTGAAACGGTGCGAATTCGTCCTGTCGGCCCCAGAAGTCCGCGAAGTAGACCGGAAGGGCGGCGCGCAGGGCGGTCCCCAACGACTCGTCGTCGGTGGCAGCGCCGATCTGCCCGAAGGCGGCCGGGACCGCCGCGGCCTCCGGCCGGTCCGGGTGCCTCTGCGGGTACGCGGCGAGCCCGGCCATCGCCTCGGCCCAGAACTCGGCGCCGGTGACGGGCGACGTGTCGTACAGGGCGAGGCCGGCGACCCGGTCCGGGTGCGTGAGTGCGTACCGCTGGACGACGAAACCGCCGTGCGAGTGCCCGAGGAGGTACACCCGGGGTTCGCCGAGGTGCTGGACGACGGCGTCGAGGAACCGGACATACGTGTCGAGACGGTAGTTGTCGGGGTTGTCGAGCTGCCCCGAGGCGCCCGTGCCCACCGGCTCGACGTACACCATCGTGAAGTGCTCTTCGAGGCTGGGCGTCCGCAGATACGCCCACTCGATGCCGGGGCCGCCGGAGTGCGCCACGCACACCGGGCCGGTGCCGGCGACGTGGTAGACCTGCCGAACGCCGTCGACGATGAACGTGTGAGCACCCGGTGCGAGGGCGCTGACGTCGTGGCTGGTGGAACCCATGAGCTATCTCCCGATCCGAGACCCGCGCGGCGTGTGCCGACGCGGCGACTGGTGAATGACGCGAACCAGATGCGCGGGTCGGGGAGAAAGTTCGCTCGATCCGAAAAGTTCTTCTCAGACCGGGGCGGGTTGGCGGGTCGCCAGCGCCGCGACGGGGTGGAAGAGGGTGAGTTGGCGCACCCGGCCCTCGCGCAGCACCTGCAACCACAGCGCCGCCGGTGGGCAGTGCTCCGGGTCGTCGGGCGGGCTGATCAGGTCGGTTTCCCAGATCAGCACGTCGCCGCTGGCCACGACGTTGCGCAGCCGCTGGCGTACGCCGGCCGTCAGGTCGCAGTCCATGCCCTTGATGGCGAGGTCACGGCCGCCGCGCGGGCCGCCCGGCACGACCATCTCGGCGTCCGGCCACCAGCTCTCGTGGACCACCCGGTCGAAGTCGCCGCCCATCGCCGTGGCGATCATGTCGCGGCCCTCGCGCCACCGCGAGTCGCTGGCCGCGGTGACATCGGTGTGCGCCGCGCTCGCCGCCGCCCGGAGGCCGCCGGCGAGCGCGCGGCGGGCGTGGCTGAGGCGGCTGCGGACAGTGCCGACCGGCACGCCGCACACGGCCGCGATCTGCTCGTACGAGGACGCGTCGCTGAAGTACCGCAGCAGGGTGACCAGCCGGTCAGGTTCGGACAGTTGCCCGATCGCGTGCCACACCCAGTCGCGCATCGCGCCCCGGTCCAGTGCCTCCTCCGGGGTCGGTGTGTCGGCGGGGCGGGCGAACCACTCCGGCTCGGCGACCGGGACGGCTCTGGGTCCGCGCAACGTCATCCGGCTGTTGTTGCGGACGATGGCACGTAACCACGGGCCGACGGCGGCCGGGTCGCGGACCTCGCCGATGCGGCGCAACGCCACCACCATCGCGTCCTGCACCGCATCCTCGGCGTCGGGTCCGTAACCGAGGACGCTCAGCGCCACGGCCCGCATCGTGGCCTCGTGACGGGCCAGCAGCGCACCGAGCGCGGCCGCGTCTCCCGCCTGCGCGAGCACGACCAGCTCCGCGTCACTCTGCGTCACGAGTTCGTCCTCCCTGCCCGTCCCAAGGCGTTCCACCTGTAGCACTTTGGGCGGTTTGCTCGGTACTGCCGCCCGTACCAGCCTACGACGGGTGAGTGTGCCGCCGTCCCGGCCAGCACCGCGGGGGCCGCCGGGCGCCGGCGACGCTGGCGGAAAGTGACGTACGTCGGTCGTAGCGTGGGCGACATGAGGACATGCGCCGTCGAAGGCCTGTGGTCGCGCGCGACCGGCAACCCCGCCCGCTGCACGAGCCCGCGATGAGCGACGTGAGCTGGGCGCAGGTGGCCGCCCGGCGTCTTGCGCGGCACGGGCTAGCGGTGTCGTCCGCGTCGGACGTCGCACCGGACGCCGACCGTGTCGCCGACGTGGTGTCGGCGATGTGCGGAGCCCACGCCCAGGTCGCCTCCGCCGCCGAGCTGTCCGTCGGGCTACGGGTCCCGGGTGCCACTCGTGCTCTGGTCCGCCGGGCGCTGTGGAGTGACCGCACCCTGGTCAAGAGCCGTGGGCCGCGCGGGACGGTGCACCTGCTCACCGCGGCCGACCTGCCGATGTGGACGGGCGCGCTGACCGCGATGCCCACCCCGCCGTGGGAGCAGAGCCGGGCCCTGTTGACTCCCCAGCAGACCGAGCAGGTCCTCGCGGCCATCGCCGACGCGCTGGCCGAGGCCGAGCTGACGACCGCCGAGTTGACCGAGGAGATCGTCGCCCGCACCGGCGCCTGGGCGGGCGAGCGCGTCATGGAGGCGTTCCAGGACAGGTGGCCCCGGTGGGTCGCCGCGATGGCCGCCGCCACCCGGGGCGGGGTCATGTGCCACGGCCCGAACCGGGGACGTGCCACCACCTACACCAGCCCGGCCCGCTGGTTGCCCGGGTTCGCGCCGATGGCCGGCCCGGCGGCGCTGGCCGAACTCGCCCGCCGCTACCTGTACGCGTACGGGCCGGCCACCCCGGCCCAGTTCGCCCAGTGGCTCTCGGCGACCGAGCGGTGGGCGACCGGGGTGTTCAAGTCGTTGGATCTGGCCGAGGTCACCGTGGCCGGCACGCGGGCGTGGGTGGTCGCCGACGACACCGACTTCCCGGACGACCGACCGTCCGGGGTGCGGTTGCTGCCCTACTTCGACGCGTACGCGGTCGGCTGCCACCCGCGTGAGCAGCTCTTTCCCGGTGCCGCCGCCGAGCGTGCGCTGGCCGGTGGGCAGGCCGGCAACTACCCGGTGCTGCTGATCAACGGGACGGTCGCCGGAGTGTGGCACCAGCGCCGCTCCGGGCGCACGATCCGGGTCACGGTCGAGCCGTTGCGGGCGCTCGGCACCGGTCGCCAGCGGGCGTTGGAGGCGGAGGTCGAGCGGGTCGGGGAGATCCTGGAAGGCAAGCCGTCGCTGACGATCGGCACGGTCGCCGTCGGCCCGCACGCCTGAGGGCACCCGTCTGTCACACGGCCGCGCAGTGCTTACGCCGGGCGGACCTGCGGCGCCGGCCCCTGCAGAGGGGTGTGCCCAGGGGCTCGCATGCCGTCGAGCAGGATCATGACGACTCGACGCCACCCGTCGGGCCCCGCGTCGACGCCGAGGCAGTGGTCGGTGTCCAGCGCCGCACGTGAGCAGAGCAGGACGTCCTGCCAGGTCACGTCCGCACGGAGAACGCCCGCCGCCCGTGCTCGCTCGGTCAGCTGGGTGACGGCCTCCTGCAGCGCGACGGTGCGCTGCGCGAGTTCGGGTGTCGGCGGCCGCTCGCAGGCCGCGGTGACCTCGGCCAGGCCACGGCTGTCCCGGTGGGCGCCGGCCAGCTCCAGCACGAACTCCGCCATGCCGTCCCACGGATCCGGGCGCTCCAGACAGACCTGCGCGGTGTCGCAGAGCTCGTCGTAGAGGCCGAGCACGGCGTTGTCGAGCAGCGCTTCCTTGGTGCCGAAGCGCCGGTACAAGGTGCCCACCCCCACGCCGGCGGCGGTGGCGATGTCCAGGGCCGAGACGTCGAGCCCACGGGCGGCGATCGCCTCCCTCGTCGCGATGATCAGCTGGCGTCGGTTGTGCCGCGCGTCCGCGCGGACGCCGGACGCCGGGTCCAGATCAGGCATCCGGGTAGCGTAGCACAAACGGACGTCGGTCGTCCGATTCTTCACGGCCTGGCCGACCACCTGCGCGCCGACGGACGCGTGTCAGCTCCCGGCCCTCACGAGAGCCGGGAGCTGACGCGGCGATGACCCCTGCGATCGCCCAGACGGGCCGCCGCTCAGTGGGCGGGCAGCGGGACGGCGTCCAGGGCGACGTCGTCCGACGCCGAGGTCGGAAGGTGCTCCGGTGCGCTGGCGTTCACCAGGATCGCGGAGACCAGGGCGGCGGCCACGACGAAGATGGTGGCCAGCCAGTACGCGGCCGAGTAGCCGTGCATCAGCGCCTGGTTCTGGACGTGGACGGGCGCTGCCGTACCTCCGCGGGTGACCAGGTAGGAGGCGGCGGAGCTGGTCGCGACGGTGTTGAGCAGCGCGACGCCGATCGACCCTCCGACCTGTTGCGACGAGCTGATCATCGCGGAGGCGACACCGACGTCCGTGGGCTCGACACCGTGGGTGGAGATGCTCATCGCGGGCATGAACGCGGTGCCGATGCCGATGCCGACCACCGCCTCGGCGATCGCGATCTCCAGGAAGCCGCTGTCGGCGTCGAGTAGGGCGAGCAGCACGAGGCCGGCCGCGCCCACGAGGTAGCCGCCGACCATGATCGGCCGCGGGGCGATCCGATGTGCGAGCCGTGCGCCGACCTGCGTGGCCCCGAGGGCCTGCAGCACCGCCATCGGCATGAACGCCAGTCCGGCCATGACCGGCGACCATCCCTTGACCTGCTGGAAGTAGTAGCTCAGCAGCAGGAACATCCCGAACATGCTGACGATGGCGAGACCCACCGACAGGTAGGCGGCGGCCCGGTTGCGTTCGCTCAGGACCCGCAGCGGGAGCAGCGGAGCCTTCACCCGCGACTGCACCACGATGAAGGCCGCCAGGAGCAGCACGCCGACGACGAAGGACCCGATGGTCGGACCGGCCAGCCAGCCGTGGCTCTCGGCGGCGCTGAAACCGTAGACCAGGCCGACGAGACCGAGGCTGGCCAGCAACACCCCAGGAATGTCGAGCCGGGCGCGGTGCCGTTCACCGTCGTCGTGCACGGTGGCGATGGCGCCCAGGATCCCGATGACCGCGATCGGCACCAGAATGAACATCGCGAAACGCCAGTTCAGGTACTGGGTGAGCAGGCCGCCGGCGATCAGACCGACGGCGCCACCGGCGATCGAGACCGCGGCGAACACGCCGAAGGCCTTCGCCCGATCCCGCGGCTGCGTGAACAACAGGGAGATCAGCGAGAGCGCGGCCGGCGCGAGCAGAGCCGCGAAGGCCCCCTGCAGCGCCCGAGCGATGAGCAGCATCTCCGCGTTCGCCGCCAGGCCGCCGATCGCCGAGGCGATCGCGAAGCCCGCCAGGGCGATCAGGAAGACGCGCCTGCGCCCCACCATGTCGCCGATCCGGCCCCCGACCAGCAGGAGACCACCGAAGGCCAGACCGTACGCGGTGACCACCCACTGACGACTTCCGTCGGTGAAGTGCAGCGCCTGCTGGGCCGAGGGCAGAGCGATGTTCATGACGGCGCCGTCGAGGACGACCATCAGTTGGGCGATGGAGATGAACAACAGGGCTTTCCACCGCTGAGAGCTCGGCGCGGTGTGACGAGTGGGCATCGTTGTTCCTTCAGGGGAGGTGGTGGCAACGGGTCGTCACGCGGCGGTCAGGCCGCCATCGATCGCGAGCGCGGCGCCAGTGATGAACGGGGCTTCGTCGCTCAGCAGGAAGGCCGCGAGCGCGGCGATCTCGTCGGGTCGCCCGATCCGTCCGACGGGGTGCATGGCGTTGCCCATCTGGAGGGCCTCGTCCGGGTTCGGGCCCAGGTTGCGCCGCAGGAGAGGGGTGTCGACGCCACCGGTGACGAGCGCGTTGATCCGTACGCCCGTGGCGGCCACCTCGAGTGCCGCCGAGCGGGTGAGCCCGACCACGCCGTGCTTGGCCGCGCTGTAGGAGGCCATGCCGGCAGAGCCGGTGACACCGCTGACGGAGGCGTTGTTGACGATCGAGCCGCCACCGGACGCCTGCAGCGCGGGGATCTGGTACCTGAGCCCGAAGAAGACGCTGCTCAGGTTGAGCGCCATCTCGGCGTCCCACGCGTCCTGGCCGATCTCGGTGAGCGGACCGACGGCGGTGGCCGCGCCGACGTTGTTGAAGACGCCGTCGAGCCGGCCGTAGTGGTCGACCGCCCGCTGCACCAGCTTCTCCATCTCGGCCCCGACCGTCACATCCGTCGGCACGAAGATCGCGTCGCGCCCGGCGGAGCGCAGGGTGGCGGCGAGTGCCTCGCCGGCCTCCTTGCCGCGGGCCGCCAGGACGACCTTCGCGCCTTCGGCGGCGACTCGTTCCACGAGGGCCTGGCCCATCCCGGAAGTGGCGCCGGTGACCAGAATGACCTTGTTTGCGAAGCGCTCGGACATGATTGTTCCTTCTCTGTGTGTAGAGGCTGGGGTGTTCCGCGGGTGAGCACGAGCCGCCCGCGAATCAGCGGTAACGGTTCTGCGGCAGGCAGCGCTCGGTGGCGCTGTCGAATGGCCGCCGTCCGGTCATCCGCAGCCGGACGGCCATCGTCCGCTTCAGCGAAGTTAGCCGAAGGGGACGAGCGTCGTCCACTTATGCTGGCGGTCGACGGAGTGACCCTGGCCATCCCCGCACCAGGAACAAAAGTGACCCTCGGCCACCGCCCGAGGGGAGCGCACCCGGAAAAACCGTCGGCCCGGCCGACACTCGGAGGCCACCCACCGAGGCAGGATGAGGACGTGGACATCGAGCCGGTCGACTGCGCGCCCCGGCAGACGTTTCCCCGAGCGATCCTGCGGCAGCGCTGGCAGGATCTCACCTTCCTGCACTGGGCCGTGGCACCCGAACTCGTCGCGCCGCTGCTGCCCGCCGGCACCCATCCGGACACCATGGACGGGGTCAGCCTCGTCGGCCTGATCGGCTTCCGGATGGTCGGGCTGGGCTTCGGCCGGGGCCCGGGAGTGCCCTATTTCGGCACCTTCGCAGAGACCAACGTCCGGTTGTACTCCGTCGACGACACCGGCCGACGAGCCGTGGTGTTCCGGTCGCTCGACGCGTCCCGCCTGGTGCCGGTCCTGGTCGCCCGGGCGACGCTACGACTGCCGTACCTCTGGTCGGCGATGCGGCTGGATCACGACGGTGACCGCTACACCTACCGGTGCCGTCGACGCTGGCCCGGGCCGGCGGGCACGACGAGCCGGATGACCGTGCGGGTGGGGGAGCGGATCGACGAGCCGAGCCCTCTCGAACACTTCGTCACCGCCCGGTGGGGTCTGCACACCCGGGCGTACGGGCGCACGCTGCACCTGCCGAACTGGCATCCGCGCTGGCCGCTGCACCGGGCCGAGCTGCTGCACCTCGACGACGAGTTGGTCGCCGCGGCCGGCCTGCCGGCGCCGGTCGGGCCGCCGGTCAGCGTGCTCTACTCGCCCGGTGTGGAGGTGGTGTTCGGCCCACCGGCGTCGGTGCGTCAGCCCGATTGACCGGGAACGGGCCTGGTGACCGCTCCCGGTCGGTGCCGCGTCAGTAGCGGCCGCCCTCCGGCGCGGGCAGCGCGTCGAGGTCGGCCAGGTCCTCGGCGCTGAGCCGCACGTCGCCGGCGGCGCAGTTGTCCACCAGGTACTTCGGGGTCTTGGTGCCCGGGATCGGAATGACCTGGTCACCCTGGGCGACCACCCACGCGAGCGCGACCTGCGCGGGGCTGACGCCGGCCCGGTCGGCGATCTCCCGGACCCGGGCGACGATGGCGAGGTTGGCGCGCAGCGCGTCCTGCTGGAAACGCGGCAGGCCACGCCGGAAATCGTCGGCGGGCAGATCGTCGAACGAGGTGAACCGGCCGGCGAGGAAGCCGCGACCGAGCGGGGAGAACGGCAGGAAGGCGATGCCCTGCTCGACGCAGTACGGCAGCACCTCGGCCATCGGGTCGCGGGTCCACAGTGACAACTCGGACTGGACCGACGCCACCGGGTGCACCGCCTGGGCACGCTGGATCTGCGTCACCGTCACCTCGGACAGACCGATCTGCCGCGCCTTACCAGCGGTCACCACCTCCGCCATCGCACCCCAGGACTCCTCGATGGGCACCTCCGGGTCGACGCGGTGCAGTTGGTAGAGGTCGACGTGGTCGGTGCCGAGCCGGCGCAGGCTGTCGTCGATCGCCGAGCGGATGTGCTCCGGGCGGCCGTTGTTGCCGATCTTCGGTGAGTTGCCGGGACCGCCGGTGGGCGAGGTGGCCACCAGGCCGGCCTTCGTCGCCAGAACGGCCCGCTCCCGGTGACCGCCGGCCAGGGCCCGACCGACCAGTTCCTCGTTGGTGTACGGCCCGTACACGTCCGACGTGTCGATCAGCGTGGCGCCCAGGTCCAGTGCCTGCCGGATGACGGAGATCGACGTGTCGTCGTCGCGAGGACCGGTGATGTCGTATCCGTGGCTCATGCCCATGCAGCCGAGGCCGATGACGCCGACCCCGGGGCCTGCGCTGCCCAGCGTGGTGGTTCGCATGCACCCCACGCTACGACCACCGCGGGCGATTGGCCCAGCGGGTGGTGCGTTGCTGCCGGGCCTCGCGGCCGGAGCGGCCTCATGCACGCAACGTCACCACCCCTTAGGGTCGGTGATGTTGACTACTGTCTCTGTCTGCGCTTGCTAGGGAGTCGCGACATGACGAGCAAACTGGTGGTGGGCACGTTCCTGTCCCTGGACGGTGTGATGCAGGGCCCCGCGGGTCCCGGCGAGGACGACTCGAGCGACTTCCCGCACGGCGGGTGGCTGCCGCCGCACCTGGACGAGGGGTTCGGCGAGATCATGGGTGGCGTGTTCGAGCGGGCGGACGGAATGCTGCTGGGCCGCAGGTCCTACGACATCCTCTCCTCGCACTGGCCCAACGTCTCCGACGAGGACGGCGGGGCGAAGATCAACAACATGCCGAAGTACGTGGCCACGCGTACCCCGATGACCGCCGACTGGCGCAACACCGAGGTCCTGGTGGGCGACGCCGCCGAGACGGTCGCCGCGCTCAAGCAGCGCACCGACGGTGAGCTGCTCGTGCAGGGCAGCAGCGACCTGCTGCGTACGCTGCAGACGGCCGGGCTGGTCGACGAGTACCAGTTGCTGATCTTTCCGGTCGTCCTCGGCCAGGGGAAGCGGCTCTTCGCGGAGGGGACCGCCGCGGCGGGGCTGCGATTGACCGGGTCGCGCACCACCAAGGCCGGTGTCGTCTACGCCGCCTACGAGGTGGCGGGCCCGCCGTCGTACGGCACCATCATGCAAGAGGCGTCCTGAGTCACGCACCCCGAGCGGATGGGGTGTCGGGGCGGTCGGACCGACCGCCTCGACGTCGACCCTCAGGACGTCAACTGGGTGAAGCGGATGCTGTTGCCGAAGGGGTCGCGCAGGCCGCAGTCGATCCCGTAGGGACGGTCGGTGGTGAAGATGAGCGAACCGCCCATTTCACGTTATTGCCGGGTTCCGCGACCCGCTTATCCGGAACTGCTCAGCGACCGTTGAGCAAGAAAAAGTTCGGCGGACGTGTCGAGGGCGGTGGTTCTGGCTTCGACCACGGGGTGAGGGCCGGGCACACCCGGTCCCACCGACAGGCTGACACAGCACGAACCAAGGAGTGGACCGATGACGAAGGTGACGACCGGGGCGACGATGTCGTTGGACGGCTACATCGCGGACGCGTCCCACGGCGGCTTCGAATACCTCTTCCAGTGGTACGCCAACGGCGACGTCGAGACCCCGACCGCCAACCCGGAGATGACGTTCCGGACGTCCGCCGCGAGCGCCCGGCACCTGCGCGATCTCAACGCGCGGACCGGGGCGCTGGTCGTCGGCCGGCGGCTCTTCGACATGACCCGCGGGTGGGGCGGCCGCCATCCGATGGACCTGCCCGTCGTGGTCGTCACGCACAGCGTGCCGGAGGGCTGGGAGCCGGAGAGCGACTCCTTCGTCTTCGTCACCGACGGCATCGAGAGCGCCATCGACCGGGCGAAGGCGCTCGCCGGTGACAAGGAGGTCGGTGTCAACGGCGGCACCGTCGCGGCCCAGGTCATCGAGGCCGGCCTGCTCGACGAGGTGCACGTCGACCTCGTCCCCGTTGTGCTCGGCGCCGGCATCCCGCTCTTCGCGGATCTGAAGATCGCGCCGCTGCAACTGGAAGGGCCGATCAACGTCGTCGAGGGCACCGGCGTCACCCATCTGGCCTACCGGGTACGTCCGGCGGCCTGACCCGTCCGGGGGCCGGTCCGTCCGGGCCGGCCCCGGCGGCAGAACGGTCCGTCACCTTAACGCACCGGAAACACGGCCGGCACCAAAGCTGGGAACGCTCGTCGGACAGCCGCGACCACCGACACGCGAACCGGGGTGACCATGGCCGACAACACCACGAACGCGCCGACGTTCGACGGGCCGATCGGCCGGTCCGGCAACGGCCGGACGCTGCCCACACCGCGTACCAACCCGCTCGTGTCGCTGCCCGACAGCGACCCGGCGGATCTGGCCACGATCGGCGTGGAGGAGGAGTTCCACGTCGTCGACCTGCACACCCGGGAGTTGGTGCCCCGGGCCGGCGAACTGCTCGACCGGCTGCCGACCGACTCGTTCACCGCCGAGTTGCACCGCAGCGTGGTGGAGACCAACACCGCGGTCTGCCGGACCCTGGACGAGATCCGCGTCGAGCTGACCCGGCTGCGCCAGCTGGCCGTACAGGTCGCCGACCGGGCTGGGTTGGGCATCGTGGCGGCCGGTACGGTGCCGCTGCGCGCCGACGGAGACCCGAGCGTCACCCCCACCTCCCGCTACCGGCGGATGCTCGACGAGTATCAGTTGCTCGCGCGGGAACAGTTGATCTGCGGCGCGCAGGTGCACGTCGGGGTGTCCGACCGGGATCTGGCGGTGGCGGTCACCCGCCGGGTCCAGCCGTGGCTGCCGGTGCTGCTCGCCCTCTCGACCAGCTCGCCGTACTGGATGGGCCAGGACAGCGGCTACGCCAGCGTCCGGTCGCTGGTCTGGCAGCGCTGGCCCACCGCGGGTGACCCGGGCGAGGTGACCAGCGCGGCGGACCATGAGGCGTTGGTCGCCGAGCTGATCTCCTCCGGCACGATCACCGACCCGGCCATGATCTATTTCGATGTCCGGCCGTCGGCCCACGTGCCCACGGTGGAGCTGCGGATCACCGATGCCAACGCCGACGTGGAGACCATCGTCCTGCTCACCGGCCTGTTCCGGGCGCTGGTCCGGCGGGAGGTCTTCGCGTTGCGCGCCGGGGTGGAGCGCACGGCGGTACGCCCACCGGTGCTGCGCGCCGCCGTGTGGAGGGCGGCCCGCTCGGGGCTGGAGGGGGACCTGCTCGACCTGCCCCGGTCGGCCCGACCGGTGCCGGCCGCCGAGGCGGTCCGCCGCCTGGTGACCGACCTGCGCCCGCAGTTGGAGGCGACCGGCGACTGGGAGCAGGTCCGCGAGCTGACCCGGTACGCGCTGGAACGCGGCAGCTCCGCGGCGCGGCAGCGGCGGGCGTACGAGCGTCGGGGCCGGTTGGCCGACGTGGTCGATCTGCTGCTCGACGAGACCCGGGGCCGGGTCCGTGGGCCGCTGCCCGGTGCGCCCGTACCGCCGGCGCTGCCCACGTACGCCGACGCCGGCGACGAGGTCTTCGGACCGGCCGGGCCGGAGCCGGCGTACGGCCCGATGCTGGCCGCCCTGCGTCAACTCGGTGCCGGTGCCCTGCGTCAGCGCGAGCACGACCGGGACGAGGAGCAGCGCGCGCGGGGGGTCACGTTCAGCGTGGCCGGCGAGGCGAGCACGCGGCTCTTCCCGGTCGACCTGGTGCCCCGCGTGGTGCCCGCCGCCGACTGGCGGACCCTGCGCGCCGGCCTGGTGCAGCGCGCCCGCGCCCTCGACACGTTCCTGCGGGACGTCTATGGCGACCGGGCCGTGGTGGCCGACGGCGTGGTGCCGGCGTGGGTGGTGGAGTCCTCGCCCGGGCTGCGCCCGACGGGGGCGCTCATGGGCCGGCGAGGCACCCGCGCCCAGGTCTCCGGGACCGACCTCGTCCGGGACCCGGAAGGTGGCTGGTACGTGCTGGAGGACAACCTGCGGGTGCCCTCCGGGATCGGCTACGCGGTGCAGAACCGCCGCCTGACCCGGGCGGTGCTGCCGGAGCCGCCGGTGCCCGCCGATCTGCTGCCCGCCGACGAGACGCCAGCGATGCTGTACCGGGCGTTGGTCGCCGCCGCCCCTGCCGCGGCCGACGATCCCGCTGTGGTCGTGCTCAGCGGCGGTTCGGGCGACCCCGCCTGGTTCGAGCACCGCCTGCTCGCCGACGAGATGGGCGTACCGCTCACCGAGACCAGCGACCTGCTGGTGGAGGACGGCCGCGTCAGGTTGGTCCGGGAGGGCCGCCGCAGCCAGGTCGATGTGATCTACCTGCGGATGGACGAGGAGGCGCTGCTGCACGCGCCGGGCGCCGACGGGGTGCCGCTCGGTTGGCCACTGCTCGCCGCGGTGCACGCCGGGCGGCTCACGCTGGCCAACGCGCTGGGCAACGGCGTCGGCGACGACAAGGCGCTGTACGCGTACGTGCCCCGGCTGATCGAGTACTACCTGGGCGAGAAGCCTCTGCTGGGGGACGTGCCGACGTACCTGTGCGGGTTGCCCGAGCAGCGGGTCGAGGTGTTGGGCCGGCTCGACCAGTTGGTGCTCAAGCCGGTCGACGGGTACGGCGGCGACCGGGTGGTGATCGGCCCTCGGGCCGAGGCGGAGGAGTTGGACGCCGTCCGGGAGCAGATCCTCGCCGCCCCGCACCGGTGGATCGCCCAGGAAATGATCGCGCTCACCACCCACCCGGTCTTCGACGGCACGGCTCTCGCTCCCCGCCACGTCGACCTGCGGGCCTTCGTGTTCCTCGGCGAGAAGGCCGAGGTCGCGCCGGTCGCACTGACCCGGGTGGCACCGGCCGGCAGCATGATCGTCAACTCTTCGCGGGGCGGCGGGTCGAAGGACACCTGGCTGCTCGGCGGCACCGAGCAGAATTCGGTGTAACCCACGCTTGACCTACACGTCATCGAGGCGCAACCCGGTCCACCAAGCCTGGACCGGTCAGCGGCCCGACGGTCCCGAGCCGATGAGAGGTGGGTGCCATGTGTGGTATCGGAGGTGAGTTCCGCCTCGACGGGAGGCCGCCGGACCTGGCCGCCGTCGAGCGGATGCTCCCCGTCCTGGCCTCCCGAGGCCCGGACGGCGAGGGTCGGTGGCAGCAGGGGCCGGTGGCCCTGGTGCACCGTCGGCTGCGCATCATCGACCTCTCCGACGCCGGCGCCCAGCCGATGGTCGACCCCGCGCTGGGCCTGGCCGTGGTCTTCAACGGCTGCATCTACAACTACCGGGAGCTGCGCGACGAGCTGATCGCCGCCGGTTACTCCTTCCGGTCGACCTCGGACACCGAGGTGATCCTCAAGGCGTACCACCGGTGGGGAACGGCCTGCGTCGAACGGTTCTACGGCATGTTCGCGTTCGCCCTGGTCGAGATCGCCACGCACACCCTGGTGCTGGCCCGCGACCGGCTCGGCATCAAGCCGCTCTACCTGGCGCAGGGGCCGGGCCGGGTCCGCTTCGCCTCCACCCTGCCGGCGTTGCTCGCCGCCGGTGACGTGGACACCGACCTCGACCCGGTGGCGCTGCACCACTACATGACCTTCCACTCGGTGGTGCCCCCGCCGCGCACGATCCTCGCCGGCGTCCGCAAGCTCCCACCCGCCACCGTGCGCGTGATCACCGCGGACGGCCGGAGCACCGACACGCTCTACTGGCAGCCGGAGTTCAACCGGGCCGCCGCCGCTCCGATGTCCGCCGACGAGTGGCAGGAACGGATCATGGCGGCGCTGCGCACCGCCGTACGCCGACGGATGGTCGCCGACGTGCCGGTCGGGGTGCTGCTCTCCGGCGGTCTCGACTCCAGCCTGATCGTCGCCCTGCTGGCCGAGCAGGGCCAGACCGGGCTGGCCACCTTCAGCATCGGTTTCGAGGCGGCGGCGGGGGAGAGCGGCGACGAGTTCCACTACTCCGACCTCGTGGCGCGCCACTTCGACACCGACCACCAGCAGATCCGCATCGGCGCGAGCCGGTTCGTCCCCGCCGTGCACGACGCCATCGCGGCGATGAGCGAGCCGATGGTCAGCCACGACTGCGTCGCGTTCCACCTGCTCTCCGAGGAGGTCTCGCAGCGGATCACGGTGGTGCAGTCCGGGCAGGGCGCCGACGAGATCCTCGCCGGCTACGACTGGTACCCGCCGATGGCGAACGTGGCCCGGGCAGACGCGGTCGAGGCGTACGCCCGGGTGTTCTTCGACCGTCGCCACGACGCGCTCGGCGGGCACCTGGCGCCCGAGTGGATGCTCGACCACGACGCCAGCCTGGAGTTCGTGGCGGCCCACTTCGGCGCACCCGGCGCGGACACCGCGCTGGACGCGGCGCTGCGCCAGGACAGCCTGGTGATGCTGGTCGACGACCCGGTCAAGCGGGTCGACAACATGACGATGGCCTGGGGGCTGGAGGCCCGTGTGCCGTTCCTGGACCACGAGGTGGTCGAGCTGGCCGCCGCGTGCCCACCCGCGTTGAAGCTGGCCCAGGGCGGCAAGGGCGTGCTGAAGGCGGCGAGTCGGGGGATCGTCCCGGATGAGGTGATCGACCGGCCGAAGGGCTACTTCCCGGTGCCCGCCATCCGGCACCTCTCCGGTCCACTGCTCGACGACGTCCGTGACGCGCTGACGGCTCGACCGGCGCGCGAGCGGGGCCTGTTCCGTAAGGACTATCTGGAGGAGTTGCTGGACGCGCCGAACGCCCGGCGGACCACGCTGGGCTCCAACGCGCTCTGGCAGCTCGGGCTGCTGGAGCTCTGGTTGCAGCGGATCGGGGTTTAGATGAGCGTACGGACCGAGGTGCCGCGTACCACCCGGCGGACCCGACCCGCCAGTCACCGCCCGGCGCCGCCGTCGTCGCTCCCGGCCGGCGAGGACTTCGCGCCCGCGCCGTCCCCCGACGGCCGCCGGGTGGCGTTCCTCTCCGACCGGGCCGGCACCCCGGGCGTCTGGGTCCGCGACGTCGACGCGGCCGAGGCCGTCGCGCTCCCCACCGGCGACGAGCCGGTGCTCGCGCTGAGCTGGTCCCCGGACGGGCGGTGGCTGGCGTGCGTCATCGCCCCCGGTGGCGCGCCGCGCACCGAGCTGTGGGTGCTGCGCCCGGACGGCTCGCGTCGCCGCCAGGTCGCCGGGTTCGGCCGCCGCAGCGCCGCGTTGGCCGGCTGGCTGCCGGGCGGCGCGGTCATGGCGGTCACCGAGACCGACGAGCAGGGTCGCGCCGTCCTGATCGACGCGGGCACCGGGCACCGGCGGGTGCTCGCCGAGGGCGACCTGCTCACCCTCCTGGACGTGACCCCGGACGCCAGCGCCGCGCTGCTGCGCCGCGGCCCGCGTAACGCCCGCTGGCTGGAGCTGCTCGACGTGGCGACCGGCGTTCGTCGGCGGTTGCTCCCGGACACCGGCAGGGGCAGCACCGACCAGGGTTGGTTCGGCTCGGACGGTACGAGCGTGCTGGCGCGCACCGACGCGTTCTCGGAGCTCGCCGCGCTGGTGCGGGTCGACCTGACCCGACCGGAGCAGACGCCGACCCGGCTCGCCGGGCGACCGGACGCCGAGTTGGAGCACGCGGCGCCGAGCGCGGACGGGCATCGTGCCGCGCTGCTCTGGAACACCTACGGCGGGCGCAGCGAGCTGAGCCTGCTCGACCTCGCCGACAACGTGCAGCGGGCCGTCGGCGCCCCCGGGGAGGTGCTCGACGACGCCGTCTTCGCCGCCGGCGGCGACCTGCTCTGCCTGACCGCCCAGGGGCCGGTGCAGCCCCGGGAGGTCTGGCTGGTCGACCCGCCCACCGGGGCGCTGCGCCCGTTGCGGCCGGGCAGCACCGCCCCGCGTACGGGCGACACCGGCGTCGCGCCGCAACTGGTCGACCTGCGCGCCCGCGACGGTCTGCCGCTCTCCGGTTGGCTCTACCGCCCGTCCGGCCCGGGCCCCTGGCCCACCGCGATCAGCCTGCACGGTGGCCCGGAGGCGCAGGAGCGTCCCGGCTACAACCCGCTGTTCCAGGCCCTCGTGGCGCAGGGCGTCGCGGTCTTCGCGCCCAACGTACGAGGATCGTCCGGGTTCGGTCGCTCCTTCGTCGCCGCCGACAACCTCGCCGGCCGTTACGGTGCGATCGCCGACGTGGCGGCCTGCGCCGACTTCCTCGTCGACAGTGGCGTCGCCCGGCCCGGCCAGCTCGGCTGTCTGGGCCGTTCCTACGGTGGTTACCTGGTCCTGGCGGTGCTGGTGAACTTCCCCGGGCTGTTCGCCGCCGGGGTCGCCGAGTGCGGCATCTCCGACTTTCGTACCTTCTTCGCCGGCACCGAGCCGTGGATCGCCGCCGCCGCCGTCAGCAAGTACGGCGACCCGGAGCGGGACGGGGAGTTGCTGCGGGACCTCTCGCCGCTGACCCACATCGACCGGCTGGACGTGCCGGTGCTGCTGATCCATGGCGCCAACGACACCAACGTGCCGGCTGGCGAGTCGACGCAGGTCGCGCAGGCACTGGCCGCTCGGAACGTGCCGCACGGGCACCTGGTGCTCACCGGCGAGGGGCACGACTTCCTGGCGCGTGCCAACCAGGAGACGGCTCGTACGGCCACCACCGGCTGGCTGACCCGGCACCTCGCCGCGACCGTGACCACCGTCGGCTGAGGCGATATCCTCCGCCGGTGGAGCTCACGGCGCAGGGCGAGCGGTTGGCCGCGGACCTGGGCCGCTGGCTGACCGATCTGACCTTCGTCGACCTGGACGCCGATGAGGTCACCGCACGGGTGATCGACTCGGTGGTGCGGTGGGCCGAGGCCCAGGGCTGGCGGGTCTACCGGCGCGCGCCCAGCGTGCTGCCGTTGCCACCACCGCTGGAGCAGCGACACTCGGTCCTCGATGTGGCGTGTGCCCGCCCGGACGGCCCGCCGGTCGTCGTGGAGGTCGACCACACCGACCGGGCCCGTACGGTGCAGAAGTTGCGCGCGGAGGCGGATGCCGGCCGGGTCCCGATCTGGGTGCGGTGGGGCGTCGGGCGTTTCACCGTGCCGCCACCGCCGGTGCGGATGGTGACCGTCGAGGTGACTCGACGGGCCGGCCCGGCGGGGCGCGGACGGCTGCACAGCCGCACCGGCGACCGCCCCGCGCCAGCGCACTCGACCGGCGGCGGCACGGTGGCCACGCAGGCGCTGCCCATCCCGCTGACCGATCCGGACGCGGGTGAGGGCGTCGGTAAGGGCGTCTGAAGCGAATCGTAAGCGGGTGCCGGCAGAGTTCTGGGTGTCACCGAAGAACACGACCGACAGCCAGGAGAATTCCGATGCGCAAGCTCATCAACTCGACCTACATCACCCTCGACGGCGTCATCGACAACCCCATGTGGACCATGCCGTACTTCGACGAGGAGGCCGCCAGCCTCGCCGGGGCACAGACCACCGAGGCCGACGCGATGCTGATGGGGCGCGCCACCTACGACGGCTTCTCCGCCGCCTGGCCGAACATGGACGAGAGCGACCCGACCACTGGCGCGGCGTACTTCAACAACGTCAAGAAGTACGTCGCCTCGACCACCCTGACCGACCCCACCTGGAACAACACGGAGGTGCTCCAGGGCGACCTGGTCGAGGCGGTCACCGCGCTCAAGGCCCAGGAGGGCAAGAACATCATCCAGTACGGCTTCGGCTCGGTCACCGCCCAGCTGATCAAGGCGGGCCTGGTGGACGAGGTCCGGTTCTGGATCCACCCCGTACTGGAGGGCGGCCCCAGCCTCACCTCGCCGCTGACGGACGTCAAGGGGTCGTTCGACCTGATCGACACCCGGGTGCACAAGAGCGGCGTGATCGTCGCCTCGTACGCGCCGAAGACGACGGCCTGACCCAGGGATCAGAGCTGAGCCCGGGCCTCGCCTGGGCTCAGCTTCGCGCCCTCGGCGAGCAACGCGTCGAACCGCTCCGGCCCGAGTTCGGCCCGCAGGCGCGCGGTCACCCGGTCGGTGTCGTCGCGTTCGGCCGGCGCGGCGGGGGACTGCGTGGCGAGCCGGGCGGCGGCCGCGGCGCCCAGCAGCCGGGCAGCGACCTCGGGGGAGCGCACCGCCGACGCCATCCCCTCCAACGGGCCGACCGCGTCGCGCATCGTCGCCATCGCCTCGGCGACCTCGAACGCCTCGATGTGCAGGGCCAGCGCGGCATCCGGGTCGCCACCCAACTCGATCGCGTAGCCCAGCTCGACCAGGACCATCGGCAGGTAGAGCGCGGGCTGGCTCTCCCCCCGTCCCAGGTCGACGAGGTGGCTGAGGTGGGTGACGGCCAGGTCGAGCTTGCCGTCGCGGCGGGCGGCCAGTCCGAGGCTCATCTCCGCGAAGACCAGCGCACCGGGCGAGCCCTGCTCCACCGCCAGGCCGTACGCGCGTTCGGCCAGTTCCCGGCCCTGGGCGTAGTCGCGGGTCTGCACGGCGAGCCAGGCCAGCCAGGACAGCTCCGCGCAGACCTGCGGCCACAGCGCCAGTTCCTCGGCCCAGCGCAGCCCCTCCCGGTACAGCGCGATGGCGCGCTCGTGCTCGCCGCGCATGTCGGCGAGCCCACCCTCCCATTCGGTCGCCCGGAGTCGACCCCACCGGTCGCCGAGGTCGGCGAAGATCGCGGCGCTGCGGGTCGCGGTGCGCTCCAGGGTGGCCTGGTCACCGTTGGCATGCGCGAGGTGTGCCAGGGAGGTGAGCACCGCGGCCTCGGTCCACGGGTCGACGATGGCGGTGGGCAGCAGCTCCGACGCCAGGGCCAGGTCGCCGTGCTCGATCACCGCGTTGGCCGCGAACCAGGCGGCGTGGCCGTCCGGGTCGGCCGCCACCGCGGCGCGTACGACGTCCGGTGCGATCGCCTCACCCTGGGACAGGGCGAAGCCGACCCGCCAGGGGGCCGCGCGGGTCTCCTGTCCCGGGTCACCGGGCACGGCCAGGGCTCGCCGCGCCTCGGTGAGTCGGCCGCGCAGATACCAGTACCAGCTCAGTGCGACGGCCAACCGCAGCCCGCCACCGTTGACCAGTGCCGATCGCAGGTTCGCCGTCTCGGCGTCCAGTTGTGCCAGCCACCGCTTCTGCTCTGCGCCGCGCAACCCGGGGTCGGCGCGCTCGGCCAGCTCGGTGTAGTAGGCGGCGTGCCGCGCGCGTACCTCGTCAGCGTCGGTCAGGCGGTCCAGGCAGAACGCGGCCACCGATTCGAGCAGCCGGTAACGCGGGTCGGCGCCGGAGTCGTCGAGCACCACCAGCGACCGGTCCACCAGCCGAGCGAGGGTGTCCAGATCGGTCCGGCAGACGTGTTCGGCGGCCTCCGGGGTGCAGCCGTCCCGGAACACCGCCAGTCGGGCCAGCACCGCCCGGTCGGTCTCGTCCAGGAGGTCCCAGCTCCAGCCGATCACCGCGGTCAGCGTCCGCTGCCGGGTCGGCACGTCCCGCTGCGGGGAGGTGAGCAGCCGGAACCGGTCGTCGAGGCGGTCCACCACCCCCCGCACGCCGAGTGCGCGGACCCGGGTCGCGGCCAACTCCAGCGCCAGCGGCAGGCCGTCGAGGCGGCGGCAGAGCTGGGCCACCGCGGGCGCGGTCTGCTCGTCGAGGCGGAACCCGCGCTGCTGCGCTGCGGCGCGGGCGGCGAACAACCTCGCCGCCGCCGAGCGCCGGACCGTGTCCAGGTCACTGTCGTCCGGCACGGGCAGCGGGGGTACGTCCCAGAGTAGCTCGCCGGTCAGCCCGAGCGGCTCCCTGCTGGTGGCCAGCACACTCAACCCGGGCACGTCACGCAGCAGCCGAGTGACCAGCTCGGCGACCGGCTCGATCACGTGCTCGCAGTTGTCCAGCACGAGCAGCAGCTGCCGGTGCCGCAGGGCGGTCACCACCCGGTCGCCGGCGGGCAGGCTCGTGCCGGCGGTCTCGTAGGCGCCCAGAACGCCGAGCACCTGCTCGGCGACGCGCGGGTCGCCCGCCGGCAGTGGTGCCAGCTCTACCAGTTGGACGCCGTCCGGGAAGGACTGCGCCCGGGCCGCCTCGGTGGCCAGTCGGGTCTTGCCGACGCCACCCGGCCCGATCAGCGTGACCAGCCGCTGCCGGGGCAGCAGCGCCCGCAGCTCGGCCAGCGCCTCGGCTCTCCCGACCAACTCGTCGAGCTGGGCCGGCAGACTGTTGCGGATGAGCGCGGCCTTCGGCGGAGCGCTCAGGCCGACGTCCTGTTCGAGGATCCTGCGGTGCAGGGCGACCAGCTCCGGGCCGGGGTCGAGGCCCAGCTCCTCGGCGAGCCGGTCGCGCAGTTCGGCGTAGCTGTCCAACGCCTCGGTCTGGCGGCCGGCCGCGTACAACGCGCGGAGCTGCACTGCCCGTAGGCCTTCGCGCAGCGGATGCCGGGCGACCAGCTCGACGAGGTCGGCGGCGACCAGGTCGTGCTCACCCCGGGCCAGCCGGGCCTCGGCCAGCCGCTCGTGTACGGCGAGGCGCTGCTCGGCGAGGCGGGCCGCCTCCGCACGGACGAACTCGGCGTCGGCCACGTCGGCGTACGCCTCGCCGCGCCACAGCCCGAGCGCCTCGGTCAGCCGGTCGACGTCGCTGCCGCGGGCCAGTTCGGCGAACCGGTCGGCGTCGACCGCGGCCGCCCGCAGCAGGTAGCCGGGCGGTCGGGACTCGATCAGCTCGCGGGCGCCCGGCTCGGCGTCGTTGAGCGCCTTGCGTAACTGGGACACCCGCACCTGCAGGGCGCCCAGGGGATTGGCGGGGGAGTCCGCACCCCACAGGTCGTCGATGAGCCGGTCCGCCGAGATCACCTGGTTGCGGTTGGCCAGCAGGTCGGCCAGGAGCGCCCGTACCTTCGTGCCGGGCACCACGACTGGCTCGCCGGCGTCGGTGCGCACAGCGAGCGGCCCGAGCACCCCGAACTGCACGGCCGACATCCTAGCGCCGGTAAGGCCACCTGAAGCCGACCGTAAGCGCGTCGGCGCACCGTGTGGGCATGGACATCTATCACGAAGCGCACGGCAACGAGGTGGGTCGCCCGCTGGTGCTGATCCACGGCGCGCTCTCCGGCATCGGCACCTCGTTCGGCACGATCCTGCCGTTTCTGGCGAAGACCCGCAGGGTGATCGCCGTCGAGTTGCAGGCCCACGGCCGCACCCCCGACGTCGACCGCCCGCTGACCGTGGAGCACTTCGCCGCCGACGTGGTGGAACTGCTCGACCGGCTGGGCGTCGCGCGGGCGGACGTGTTCGGCTGGAGCATGGGCGCGGCGGTCGCGCTGCGCCTCGGCACCGATCACCCCGACCGGGTCGGGCGGCTGGTGCTCGCCTCGGTGAGCTTCGACGACGACGGCCTGCACCCCGGGCTCCTGGACGGGATCCAGGACCTGCAACCCGAGCACCTGCACGGGTCGGAGTTCCACGAGGAGTACCTGCGGACCGCGCCGGACCCGGCCGGTTGGGCCAACCTGGTCACCAAGATGAAGGTGCTGGACGCGAACCTGCCGCAGTGGACGCCCGAGCAGATCCGCGCGCTGGCCGCACCCACCATGATCGTGCTGGCCGACTCGGACATCGTCCAACCCGAGCACGCGGTGCGGATGTTCCGGCTGCTCGGCGGCGCGGTGCCCGGCGACCTGACCGGTCTGCCCGCCTGCCGGCTGGCCATCCTGCCCGGCACGACGCACACCTCGATCCCGCAGCGCGCGGATTGGCTGGCCCCGATGATCGACGAGTTCCTGACCGAGGTTGGCCCACCCGGTCCGGGGTCGGTGTCGCATCGGGCTTGACCATGACGCAGCGTCAACCCTCCATGCTGGCTCCCATGAGCACCCCTTCGACAATCAGTCCGGCCCCGGGGCCGGCGATCCATGTGCAGGGCCTGGAGAAGTCGTTCAAGCAGCTGACAGTGCTGCGCGGTGTGGATTTCGAGGTGGCGCGGGGCAGCATCTTTGCCCTGCTCGGCTCCAACGGGGCCGGCAAGACCACGGTGGTGAAGATCCTCTCCACGTTGCTCAAGGCCGACGCCGGGACTGCCCGGGTCAATGGCCTCGACGTCGGGACACGCGCCGCCGAGGTACGCGAGTCCATCAGTCTCACTGGGCAGTTCGCGGCGGTCGACGAGATCCTCAGCGGGCGGGAGAACCTCGTCCTGGTCGCCAGGCTGCGGCACCTCACCGACCCGGGCGCCGTCGCGGACGACCTGCTGAGGCGTTTCTCGCTGACCGAGGCGGCCAGCCGCAGGGTCGCGACCTACTCCGGTGGCATGCGCCGCCGGCTGGACATCGCGATGAGCCTCATCGGGACTCCGCCGGTCATCTTCCTCGACGAGCCGACCACCGGGTTGGACCCGGAGGCGCGCATCGAGGTGTGGCAGGCCGTCAAGAAGCTTGCCGAAAGCGGCACGACAGTGCTGCTCACGACCCAGTACCTCGACGAGGCGGAACAGCTCGCCGACCGGATAGCGATCCTGCACGAGGGTCGGATCATCGTGAACGGCACCCTCGACGAGCTCAGGCAGCTCCTCCCACCGGCCGAGGTCGAGTACGTCGAGAAGCAGCCCACCCTCGAGGACGTCTTCCTCACCCTCGTCGGCGCCAAGACGGACAAGGAACAACGATGAACAAGCACTTCTTCGGCGACACCGCCGTTCTCCTCGGGCGTTCGCTGCGCCACATCGCCCGCAGCCCGGACACCATCATCACGACCGCGATCATGCCGATCGCCTTCATGCTGCTGTTCGTCTACGTCTTCGGCGGCGCGATCGACACCGGGTCCGAGTCGTACGTGAACTACCAACTGCCCGGCATCCTGCTCATCACGATCGCCTCGGGCATCTCCTACACCGCCTTCCGGCTCTTCCTGGACATGAAGGGCGGCATCTTCGAACGGTTCCAATCCATGCCGATCGCACGGTCCTCCGTACTGTGGGCGCACGTCCTGACCTCGTTGGTCGCCAACCTGATCTCACTCGCGGTCGTCGTCGGCGTCGCACTGGTCATGGGCTTCCGGACGGGAGCGGGCGTGTTGGGTTGGCTCGCGGTCGTCGGCCTGCTGGTTCTGTTCACCCTGGCGCTGACCTGGATCGCCGTGATTCCCGGCCTGACCGCCAAGTCCGTGGACGGCGCGAGCGCCTTCTCCTACCCGCTCATCCTCCTGCCGTTCGTCAGCTCGGCCTTTGTGCCCACCGCGACAATGCCCGGTCCGGTGCGCGCCTTCGCCGAGCACCAGCCGGTGACGTCCATCGTCAACGCGATCCGAGATCTGTTCACCGAGCAGTCGGTTGGCACCGACATCTGGATCGCCCTCGCCTGGTGCGTCGGCATCCTCGTCGTCGCCTACGTCTTCGCCAACATCGCCTACCGTCGGAGGATCGCCTGAGCCGCGACGACGGGTCCGGGCGGGTCGAGGGCAGGATCAGAGGATGCTGACGATCGGTCAACTGGCGGCGTACGCCGGCGTCACGGTGCGGGCGGTGCGGCACTATCACCAGATCGGGCTGTTGCCCGAGCCGGATCGGGATGCTTCGGGTTACCGGCGGTACAACGCGACGGCGGTCGTAGCTCTCATCAAGATCCGTACCCTCGCCAATGCCGGGGTGCCGCTGTCCCAGATCGGTCCGATGCTCGATGCTGACGCGTCGACCTTCGCCGAGACGATCCGAAGGATCGACTGTCACCTGCGCGACGAGATCGAACGACTTGAGGCGAGCCGCAGGCAGATCGCCCAACTCGCTGCCGGGGACCGTCTGATGCTCCCGCCGGAGGTGGCCTTCTATCTCGATCGTCTCCGGGAGATCGGGACGGCGGAGCGGGTGGTGGAGGGGGAACGGGACGGCTGGATCCTGGTTGCGGCTCGCTGGCCCGATCTGGTCCGCGGGTTCATGCCCGGGAAGATCGCGCAGCTCGATGACCCGAAAATCGTCCGGCTGTATCGGGTGCTGTCGGAGATCACCGAGAGTGACGATGCCGATGACCCGCGTCTGGAGGAAGCCGCCGACATCATGGCCTGCCTGGCCGAGCAGGCATACGCCTCCGGGGAGATCAGCCCTGCCGACGGGGCGTACGACGATCTGGTGCACGACCTGCTGGATGCGCTTGCGGCCGAGTCCGACCCGCGGTTGAAGCGGCTGCAGGAAATGATGCGCGAGCGTGGCTGGAACGGTTGGAACCGAATGGAACGGCTGACCGATCCGCCCGACTGACCTCCGGGCCTCGTCCGCCCGGTGGTGCGGGAGTCAGCTGCCGGCCGGCGGTCCCTGTTCGGATCGGCGGCGGACCGTGGCAAGCATCCGTCGGACGCCGATCACGTGACCGCCGGACGTCAGCAGGATCTGTCGGTAGAGACCGCCGGCGAAGCCGGGGAAGGTGGCTCGCGTCTCGGCCCGCAGGCGGGATCGGCCCGGCCCGGCTGGTTCGAGGCGGAAGATCAGCGCGTAGGTCGAGAACCGGTGGCTGCCCCGCAGTGCCAGCTCCTGACCGGGGATCGCGGCGGCGACGCGGAAGCCGGGGAATGTCGAGCCCTCGACGAGCGGTCGGGGCCCGGACCGGACCGGGTCGGTGGCGCTCACCAGGCGGGCGTACTCGGTCATGCCGATCCGCGAGAATGACCTCTCGACGACGTCGGTGAGGTGGGGCCAGATCCGGTCGGCGTCCGCCGCGATGAGCGTGGCGTGTTCGTCCAGGTGGGGCAACGAGTCGATAGGCATCTGCGCCTCCTCGCGTCACCGTTCATTCTCACCCGTCCGGCTGGAAGTTCGCCGCCCCGGTCATGGCGTGCGATCGATTTAACAGGTAGAAACATGGCAACCGTCAGAGAGCGCTCTCACAGCCCCAGTCGCGCCGGGAGAACGGTCCGGCCAGCGGAGAGGACTAACCACATGACAGCACCGTCCCGAGGCGTACGCCGGAGATCCGGTCGTACCCTTCTGCTCGCTCTGGTGTTGACCACCGCCGTCACGATGACCAGCACCGCCGCCACCGCCGGCCGCCCGACGGCCGGCGCGCCCGACTTCGGGCCCAACGTGACGATCTTCGACCCGGCGACGCCGGTCAGCGAGATCCAGCAGACCCTCGACGCGGCGCACGCCCGGCAGGTCGGCAACGAGATGGGCACCGAGCGGCACGCCTATCTGTTCAAGCCGGGCACGTACGGCAGCGCCGAGCAGCCGTTGCAGGCCAAGGTCGGCTACTACACCGAGGTGTCCGGCCTGGGCGCCGCACCCACCGACGTTGCCATCAACGGCAAGCTCGAGGTCTACAACCGGTGCCTGGCCGACGGCGGCACCGGTAACTGCCTCGCACTTGTCAACTTCTGGCGCACCCTGTCCAACCTGTCGCTCACCATCAACGCGGCCGGTCAGGACGGCTGCCGGTCGTCGGCGAACTTCTGGGCGGTGTCCCAGGCGGTGTCGATGCGCCGGCTCAACATCGGCGGCGGTGGTCTGTCGCTGATGGACTACTGCACGGCCGGCCCGCAGTACGCCAGCGGCGGCTTCATCGCCGACTCGCGGCTGCCGGCCACCACGAACGGTTCGCAGCAGCAGTGGCTGACCCGCAACAGTGAGGTCGGCGGCTGGTCCAACGCGGTGTGGAACCAGGTCTTCGCGGGGGTCGAGGGCGCACCGGACGACGCCACGTTCCCCGACCCGCCCTACACCACCCTGGAGACCACCCCGCTCAGCCGGGAGAAGCCGTACCTCTTCGTCGACGGCAAGGGCCGCTACAACGTGCGCGTACCCGTGGCGCAGCGCGAGAGCCGGGGCGTCTCCTGGGCCGACGGCCTGACGCCGGGACGGACCATTCCGATCAGCGACTTCTTCGTGGCCAAGCCGTCCGACTCGGTGCGCGTCATCAACAGTCACCTCGCGCGCGGAAAGCACCTGCTGCTCACCCCCGGGACGTACGACATCGCCCGCAGCATCGAGGTGCGACGCCCCAACACCGTGGTGCTCGGGATCGGGCATGCCACCCTCACGGCCGTGAACGGCGCCATCCCGCTGGACGTCGCCGGAGTCCCCGGTGTGATCGTCGCCGGTGTCACGATCGACGCCGGCACCGTGGAGTCACCCGTCCTGCTGCGGGTGGGGCGGCAGCACGGCCACAACGCCAGCAGCCCGCACAACCCGACCACCCTGTCCGACGTGTACTTCCGTGTCGGTGGTCCGCACATTGGGCGTACCAACACCGCGCTGGAGGTCAACAGCGACAACGTGCTCATCGACCACACCTGGGTGTGGCGCGGCGACCACGGCGTCGAAGGCTTCACCGAGGGCGTCAACGGTGACACGGACCGCTGGCGCACCAACACCGGTCGCTACGGCGCCGTCATCAACGGCGACCACGTGACCGCCACCGGTCTGTTCGTGGAGCATTTCCAGCGCTACAACACCGTCTGGAACGGCGAGCACGGCACCACGATCCTCTATCAGAACGAGCTGCCGTACGACCCGCCGACGCAGGCCGACTGGATGAACGGCACCGTCGAGGGCTGGGCCGGTTACAAGGTCGGCGATCGGGTGCGCAACCACACCCTGTACGGCGGCGGGGTGTACGTCTTCAACCAGAACAACCCCTCGATCCACACCGAGAACGGCTTCGAGGTGCCGGACAGGCCGGGCGTGAAGCTGCACCACGTCATGACCGTCAACCTCAGCGCCGGCACGATCGACCACGTGGTCAACGGCGTGGGCGACGCGGCCGACATGACCAAGGTCGGCGCACCGATCTATCTCACCCAGTACCCGACCCCGTAGGGAGAACGGGCGTACCGACGGGGCCGGAGCCGGCAAGGCTCCGGCCCCGTCGGCCTGTCACGGGTGAGACGCCGCGAAGAAGACCCGGCGATCTTGCAGTTTCGGTCGCCGTTTCGCGTGAAGTGTCCCCTATGTCGGGGCAGCAAGTGCAAGATCGCGGCGCCCAGCCAGGCCTGGCTGGCTGGGCGCGACGGGTGGCGGAGAATCCACGCTGACGGTCTTGAATTCCTATCGTCCTGATAGGAAAATAGGTGAATGCCGGTTGGTCCGCTCCTCACCTCACGTCGGGTCGTGGACCTGATGCGGGTCGCCTCCGAGCTCTGTCCGGGCGCACCGGCGACCGACTGAGCGCCGTCACCACCCGCATTCCTCGTCCGGCCCGCTGCCGGATCACACGCGCCGCCCGCACGGCCCCAACCGGCCCCGGCGGCGCTACGCGCGGTCGTCGAGGCCCTCGCGTATCCGTCTCCCCGCCCCTCAGCCGATCCCGCCGTGCCTGGATCGGTCCACCCCTTGGAGGTATGTCATGACCACCGATCCGTCACCGTCCACCCCACCGACAGCCGGGGAGTCCCGGCTCGCCTTCAGCGAGGACTGGGCGGCGACCATTCTCGGTCTGGCCCTGCTCGCTCTGGTCCTGCTCGGTGCCATCCCCGCCGGGCTGGTGCCCTGATGACCACCGACGCGACCCGCACGGGCGACGAGCCCCGCGCGGCCGACGCGACTCGCACGGACGACGAGCCCCGCGCGGCCGACGCGACCCGCACGGGCGACGAGGCCGACGTCACCGACGTCCGCGACGTGCCTGCTGGCGCCGTCGAGCCCAGCTCGGACGGTGGTCCACCGGCAACCGATGACCCCGCCGGGCCGACCACCGCCGTGCGCGGCGGCGGATTCTGGGCCTGGACGGCTCTCGGTCTGGTGGTCGTGGTCGGTCTCGCCGCGCTCACCCGTTACCTGGAGCAGAACGTCCCGACGTGGGCCGAGGGCACCGCGATCGAGGACTTCGGGGCGGCGATCGAGTACCCGGTCTACGCGATCCTGCTCGGTCTGCTCGGCAACGTGGCCGTCACGCTGCTCGGCTGGCGGGACCGGATCGCCGCCGCGTTCCGGACGGAGTTCTTCATCAAGACCGGTCTGGTGCTGCTCGGGGCGTCGATCAACCTGGCCGTCATCGCCAGTGCGGCCGGCCCGGCGATCGCCCAGGCAATCCTGCTGATCAGTGGGGTCTTCCTCTTCACCTGGTGGCTGGCCGGCAAGTTCGGGCTCGACGACAAGCTGCGGGCGTTGCTCGCCTCGGCGGTGTCGATCTGCGGGGTCAGCGCGGCGATCGCCGCAGCCGGCGCGGTGCGGGCACGCCGCGAGCAGTTGGCCTACACGGCCAGCCTGGTCATCGTCTTCGCGCTGCCGTCGATCTTCATCCTGCCCTGGCTGGCTGACGTGTTCGGGCTGTCCGACGCGGTGGCCGGCGCCTGGATCGGCGGCAACATCGACACCACCGCGGCGGTCACCGCCGCGGGGGCGCTCGCCGGGGAGGAGGCGCTCCAGATCGCCAGCATCGTCAAGGTCACCCAGAACGCCCTGATGGGTGTGGTCGCGGTCGCGCTCACCGCGTACTTCACACTGCGTGTGGAACGACGGCCCGGCGCGGCCCGTCCGGGCCTCGGTGAGCTGTGGCGCCGTTTTCCGAAGTTCGTCCTGGGCTTCATCGCGGCCTCGGTCATCGCCACCTGGTACCTCGACGCGGCGGGTTCGGACGGTAAGGCCACCATCGCCATCGTCAACGACCTGCGCGTCTGGTTCCTGATCCTGGCCTTCGTCAGCATCGGCCTGGAGGTCCGGGTGGCATCGCTGCGGGAGGCCGGTTGGCGGCCGGTGGCGGTGTTCGCCAGCGCCACCGTGTTCAACCTGGCGTTGGCGCTCGCCCTGGCGTCCCTGCTGTTCCGCAACTTCTCGGCCTGAACGAGCTGCAGCCCCGCCCCTCGGCGTCCGGGGGGCGGGGTGCTCGACTACTTCCGATTCGCTGGCGAATAATTTCATCGATCAGTCGAACTCTTGCGGGCCGGCAATCACTGCTGCCACGATGGCCGTCAATGCCTTCCGTCCCGAAGGAGTGGTCGTCATGGCGGTCTCCCGCCGCAGGTTCGTCACGTCGGTGCTGGCGGGGTCCGCCCTCGCCGCCGCCGCCTCCACCACCGAACTTCTCGCCAGCCCGGCGCAGGCCGCCAGTCCCCCCGGGGACGTGGTCGGCAAGGTGACGGTCGGCTACCAGGGCTGGTTCAGTGCTCCCGGTGACTCCGCGCCCATCGGCGGGTGGTGGCACTGGAGCCGGGACCGGTTCCAGCCCCCGTCGCCCTCCAACACCACGATCGTGTCCTGGCCGGACATGCGGGAGTACACGCGCAGCTATCCCACCGCGTACCCCAATCTCGGCAACGGGTCGCCGGCAACCCTCTTCTCCTCGTACGACCAGCAGACGGTGGACACCCACTTCCGGTGGATGCAGGAGTATGGCTGCGACACCGCCGCGCTGCAACGGTTCAACCCGATGGGCGACGAGGGGCCGACCCGCGACGCGATGACCCAGAAGGTCCGCTCCGCCGCCGAACGCTACAACCGCAAGTTCTACATCATGTACGACGTCACCGACTGGCTGACCTTCCAGGCCGACATCAAGACCGACTGGACGACGAAGATGTCGGCGTACACCGCCTCCAGCGCGTACGCCCGGCAGAACGGCAAGCCGGTCGTCTGCATCTGGGGTTTCGGCTTCAGCGAGCCCAGCCGCCCCTTCCCTCCGGGGCCCTGCCTGGAGGTCATCAACTGGTTCAAGGCGCAGGGCTGCTACGTCATCGGCGGCGTGCCCACCTGGTGGCGGCAGGGCATCGAGGACTCCCGCCCCGGCTTCCTCGACGTCTACCACGCGTACAACGCGATCTCGCCGTGGATGGTCTACCGGGCCAGGACCGTGGAGGAGCTCGACTCCTACTACAACAACGTCAACGTCGGGGACATGGCCGACTGCGCGGCCCGCGGCATCGACTACCTGCCCTGCGTGATGCCCGGCGACCTCGCCGGAGGGCACCGCAAGCACGGCGACTTCTACTGGCGGCACATCTACAACATGGTCCGACTCGGCTCGCAGGGCCTCTACGTGTCCATGTACGACGAGTACAACGAGGGCAACCAGATCGCCAAGACGTCCGAGACCCAGGCCACCACCCCGGCCGGCGCGAACATCCGGGCCCTCGACGAGGACGGCGTGGCCTGCTCCTCCGACTACTACCTGCGGATCACCGGCGACGGCGGCCGGATGCTCAAGGGGCAACTCGCGCTCACCCCGGTGCGTCCCACCCCGCCGATGGTCGGCACCCCGCCGCCGACCGGTGGCAACCTGGCCGCCGGCCGGCTCACCTCGGCAAGCAGCCAGGGCGGCGGGTTCCCGTCGGGCAACGCGGTGGACTCGAACGTCGGCAGCTACTGGGAGAGCGGTGGTGGCTCCTTCCCGCACTGGTGGCAGGTCGACCTCGGCGCCAGCCACCAGGTCAACAAGATCGTGCTGCGGCTCCCCGCCGGCTGGGGCGCGCGTACCCAGACCATCACCGTGCAGGGCAGCGTCGACGGCAGCGCGTTCTCCACCATCGCCGCCGCCTCCGCGTTCACCTTCGACCCGGCGACCGGCAACACGGTCACGCGCACGCTGACGACCACCACGGCCCGCTACGTCCGTCTCAGCATCAGCGGCAACACCGGCTGGGCGGCCGCACAACTCGCCCAGGTCGAGGTGTACGCCGGCAGCACCGTCCCGGACAACCCGCCGAGCACCCCGAGCGGCCTCACGGTGACCGGCAAGACGTCGACGAGCGTGTCCCTGGCGTGGACGGCGTCCACCGACGACACCGGGGTGACCGGCTACCAGGTGCGGCAGGGCGGCAACGTCGTTGCCACCGTCACGGGCACCACGGCGACCGTGAGCGGGCTCAGCCCGTCCACCGCGTACACGTTCACGGTCGTCGCCCGCGACGCCGCCGGCAACACCTCCAGCGCGTCCTCGGCGGTCACCGTCACCACGGACGCCGCTGCCAACTCGGACCTGGCCCGGGGTCGACCCACCAGCGAGAGCAGCCACGTCCAGAGCTACGGGTCGGGGAACGTCGTCGACGGTGATGCGAACAGCTACTGGGAGAGCGCCAACAACGCGTTCCCGCAGTGGGTCCAGGTCGACCTGGGCGCGTCGCGCACGGTCGGCCGGGTGGTGCTGAAGCTGCCGCCGTCGTCGGCCTGGGGCAGCCGGACGCAGACGCTCTCCGTGCAGGGCAGCACCGACGGGTCGAGCTTCGGCACGCTTGTCGGATCGGCGGGGCGCACCTTCGACCCGGGCAGCGGCAACCAGGTGACGCTCACCTTCGCCGCCGCCCAGACGCGCTACGTGCGGATCACCGTCACCGGCAACACCGGCTGGCCGGCCGGGCAACTGTCAGCGCTGGAGGTCTACGCGAGCTGACCGACGATCAGGCGGCCACCGGGGGACCGGTGGCCGCCCGTTCGCGCCAGCGGGCACGGTCAGCAGAACCAGCCGTCCTGCACCCAACCGCGTCGGTTGATGTGCCCGTACGCGAAGCCGTAGATGTAGCCACCGCTGCGGGGACCCTCGACCAGGAACGTCTGCCCCTGGTAGAGAGTGCCCATCCACGCGCCGACGGGCTGGGTGCGGACGAACAGGTCGCTCGCGCACACCGTCTCCCGTTGGCCGATCGTGCCGTTGGCGGCCTGGGCGGGGCTCGGCAGGGCGAGCGTCGCGGCCACGACCCCGGCCAGCAGGCCGGCGATCACCTGTCGCCTCACCATGAGTCGTACCCGCCGATGCACTCGGCGCGCAGGTAGCCCCAGTCGTTGGGGCCGAAGTCGAACGACGCCGCCCACCCGTTGTAGACCGGGTGCGCGCCCGGCGTGTGACCGATCTTGTTGCCATAGGCCAGGGTGCGCTTGAGGCCGGTCGGGCCGCCGGCCGAGTCGTAGTTGGCGTAGAAACTGGCGCTCTGGCAGACCACGATGGCGTGCCGTGGCACCACCGGGTCGGCGTGGGGCGGCGCGGCGCCCAGCGCGGCCGTGGCCGTGCCGATGGCCAACGTGGTGACCCACGTGCGGATTCGTCGGGGCATGCCCACCTCCCGTACGCCGAAACTTTCCTACCGGCAACCCTAACGAGAGCGTCGATATCTGTCGATGGCTCGGGCTCACCCGCTCGACACGGCGACGCGTTCGGCGGCCGGCATATCCGGCGAGCGGGCGGGAAAGCGCGGGACGTCCGACAGCCCGAAACCGGAGCAGGAGACAAACATGCCTTTCATCACCGTGGGGACGGAAAACTCCGCGCCCATCGACCTGTACTACGAGGATCACGGATCCGGTAAGCCGGTGGTGCTGATCCACGGCTTCCCGTTCAACGGGGCGACCTGGGAGAAGGTGACCACCCAGCTCCTCAACGCCGGATACCGGACGATCACCTACGATCGGCGCGGTTTCGGCAACTCGGCCCAACCGACGTTCGGGTACGACTACAACACGTTCGCCGCGGACCTGGACGTCCTGATGACCGAGCTGAACCTGAGCGACGCGACCCTGGTGGGGCACTCCATGGGCACCGGTGAGGTGATCCGCTACCTGGGCAACTACGGCTCCCAGCGAGTGAGCCGGGCCGTGGTGCTCAGCCCGCTGGAACCGATGCTGGTCAAGGCCAAGGACAACCCGGAGGGCGTCGACCCGAGCCTGTTCAAGGGTTTCCAGGACGCCATCATCAAGGACCGGTTCGCCTACCTGACCCAGTTCTGCGACGCGTTCTTCAACTACAGCGAGAACAAGGGCAAGCTGGTCAGCGAGGAGGCGTACCGGGCGCACTGGCAGATCGGTGCGATGGCCTCCGCGAAGGGCACCTACGACAGCGTGAGCGCCTGGCAGGAGGACTTCCGCCCCGACCTGCCGAAGATCGACGTGCCGCTGCTGATCGTGCAGGGCGACAAGGACAACGTGTTGCCCTACCCGGTGACCGGCCAGCGGCTCGCGCCGATGATGCCGACCGGCCAGCTCATCACGCTCAAGGGCGCGCCGCACGGTATCCCGTGGACACACGCCGACGACATCAACAAGGCGATCATGGACTTCATGAAGCAGCCGGCCAAGGCTCGCGCCTGACCCGTACCGGTAGCCGTTCGGACGCCAGCGCCGCGAGGACGCTGCGACACCCGGCCCTTCCCGGGCCGGGTGTCGCCGGCGGTCAGGGCCGGCGAGCGACCACCGCGCCGTTGGCCCCGGGGGCGTCGAACGGCACCGTACGGACGTCGACGAAGCCGGCGTCGGTCAGCCAGGCCGCATATTCGGCACCCGAGTAGTTTCGGCCGCCCTCGGTCTCGACCAGCATGTTCATGCCCATCAGCGCCGCCTCCGGCGGTCCGGTGCGCTCGTCGTTGAGCAGCAGTTCACAGACGACGATCGCCCCGCCGGGCGGCAGCGCCGCGTGGCACCGGGCCAGCAGCGCCCGGTTCGTCGGCTCGTCCCAGTCGTGCAGGATCATGCTGAGCAGGATGACGTCGTGCCCGCCGGGCAGCGCCGGGTCGGCGAGGAAGTCCCCGGCGAACGTGCCGATCCGCCCGGTCAGGCCGGCCTCCGCGATCCGCTCCCGCGCCCGTACGCAGACGTGCGGCAGGTCCAGGACGGTCGCCCGCAGCTCGGGCAGGCGTCGGCAGAACTCGATCGGGAACGCCCCGGCGCCGCCTCCCACGTCGAGCAGGCGGCTGTGCCCGGAGAAGTCGTACGCGTCGGCCAGCGCCGTGGCGGTGAAGCTGGACGTGGAGAACATGGCATCCCAGAACTGGGCCAGCATCTCCGGGTCGGAGGTGTCGAACATCGACTGCTGGGCCTCCGGGTCCCAGGTCAACGGTCGATCCGTGCGCAGGGCCTCGCCGATGCGGTGCCAGGGCAGGTAGGTGCGCAGGTCCGAGTAGCGCACCTGGGCACCGAAGTAGTACGGGCGGCCCTCGACCAGGAACTGCTCGGCCAACTCGGAGTTGCGGTATCCGTCGCCGGCCTTCTCCAGCAGGCCGAGCGAGGCACTAGCGGCCAGCAAAAGGTCCGCGGGCCGGTCGGGCAGCCCGAATTCGGCGGCGGCCTGGTCGACGGTCATCGTCCGCCCGCCGGCCAACCGGGTGAACAGGCCGAGCTCGACGCCGACCGCGAGGGTCTTGAACCCCCACACGCCGGCCACCAGGCGCATGAGGGGAGTCGGGGTGTTCATCGCGACATGAGATCACAGAAAGCGTCCCTCCACTATGGTCGTCGACCGGCGGTCAGGCCTGGATCAGCGTCACCAGCCCGGCCGCGACCAGCACGCCGGCCCACAGACGATCGACGTTGAACCACGCCCGACGCAGCACCCCGACCCCGAGCACCTCATAGACCAGCATCGCGATGACCAGGGCCGTGCCGAGCATGGCCACGGTGTGCACCCCCGCCGCGGCGAGCCCGGGCAGCGCACCTACCGGGGCGGCCGTCAGGTGCCCGGGGTGACCCCCGGGCACCGGCTCGGCGACCAGCACCGGCAGCAGCATCAGCCCCGCACCGTGCGCCGACGACATGAGGAACGACCAGCCCGCGAGTTGCGCCGCGGACAACCGCATCCCCGCCCAGCGGAAGTGTCGCTGGGAGAGCAGCCGCCACAGCCCGAAGGCGACCAGCAGCACCCCACCGACCACCGCCAGGGTGGTACTCGCCGTCACCGACCGGGTCGCGGTCACCAGCGCCGCGACGATCCCCACCGAGGCGAGATGTCCCGCCGCGATCGGCAGCAGCGACCGCAGCAGGACCGCACGGCTGCGTTCCTGCAGACCCCGGGCCACCGCGAACAGCCAGCCCATCGCCGGGTTCAGGCCATGGAACGCGCCGAGCGCCGCGAGCGTCGCCCAGGTGGTGACGGTCACGGAAAGCAGTACGAGTCGGAGGACGCGTCCCCGCCCTGCAACCGGGTCTGGTGCACCCGCAGCCCCCGGAACTCGTCCCCGTGGGGGAAGAACCTCTCGTCGGGGATGAGCCCTCCGGCGTCGACGTCGACGTCGAGCTTGGCCAGCCAGGCGCCCACCCCGTCGGGGTAGAACTGGTCGTCCCACGCGCCGTAGAGGGAGTTGCTGACATAGACCCGTCTGCCGTCGCGGCTGACCTCCACCATCTGCGGGCCGCCGGCCAACGCCTCGTCGGGGGCGGCCGGATGTGCCGTACGGCGGACGATCCCGCCAAGGTGCACCGAGCCCGTCTGCACGGGGTGCATCGGGTCGCTGACGTCGTACTGGCGTAGCTCCCCGGTGCCCCAGCAGGAGACGTAGAGGAACCGGTCGTCGACCGACAGGTCGATGTCGGTCACCAGCGGCGGCACCGCCCCGAATGGCTTGAGCAGGTCGGGCAGGTCCGCCGGGTCCGCGGGTTCGGCCGGAATGTCGATCACCTTCGTGACCGCCCAGGCGTCGCTGTCACGGTGCCACAGCCAGATCGACGCGGACAGGTCCTCGACGCTGATCACCACCCCGACGAACCCGTACGACTTCGTCGGATCGTGCGCCGGGCGCAGCTCCAGCGGCATCTGGTACTGGTCACCAAGGTCGACCCGCTGCACGTGCCGACGCTTCGCGAGGTCCCAGAAGTGGATCGCGTGGCCGTAGCGCCGACCCAACAGCAGCTCACCGATGATGCCGTCCTCGATCATCGACGGGGTACCCCACTCGCTGGTGACCAGCACGTCCTGGGTGAGGTGCCACCACACGTCGTACGCCAGGAACTGCGGGCCCCGGTCGGCCTCCCACGCCCCGCGTACCTCGAACGTGGTGTGGTCGAGGATGGCGACACCTCCCGGACCCTCGGCGCCGTCCGCGCCGCCGAGGGCGGAGAGGTAGATGCCGTCCGGACCACAGTGCACGGTGTGCGGGCGGGAGTAGCCGGCCCGCTTCGCCAGCTCCTCCGGCCCGATCACCTTGACGACCTGCGGCTGGCGGGGGTCGGGTTGGGTGTCGATGACGTGGATCCGTGACGACCGCAGACCGGGCACGATCAGGTAGCGCCGCTCGACGTGCGGGTGCGGCGCGGTCGGGCAGAGCGCGCTGCTGCACGCGTTCCAACCGAAGTGGTGCAACTCGTCACCGAGGTGTGGCAGGTCGGTCCAGCCGACGACCCGGCCGTAGTCGGGGGAGTCGGGGTCGGTGTCCAGCACCACGATGGCGTCCGGGCGGCTGGCGGCCCGGTCGAAGGCGGCCACGTAGGCGAGCTTCTCCGCCGGGGCGGTCACCGCCTCGCGGGGGGAGGGGTAGAAGGTGGGGTCGGGGGTCCAGTGGGTCATCGGGTCTCCGCTCGTCAGGTGGTGGGAACACCGAGTCGGTCGAGGAGGTGCCGGCGCAGCGCGCCGAATGCCGGGTCGTCCGGCGTGCGGGTGGGGGCCAGGTCGACGGGCAGGTCCGCGGCGATGCGGCCCGCGTCGAGGAGCAGGATCCGGTCGGCGAGCAGGAGCGCCTCCTCCACGTCGTGGGTGACCAGCAGGGCGGCGAAGCCGTGCTCGGCGCGGAGCCGGCGCAGCAGGACCTGCATCCGCAGTCGGGTCAGCGCGTCCAGGGCGCCGAACGGCTCGTCGAGCAGCAGCAGGTCCGGTTCGCGGACCAGGGCCCGCGCGACGGCCACCCGTTGCGCCTGCCCGCCGGACAGCTCCGCCGGCCAGGCGCGGTGCCGATCGGCGAGCCCGACCTCGGCCAGCGCCCGCTGGATCCGCCCGTCGGTGTCCGCCCCGGACAGCCCGAGGCCGACGTTGGGCGCCACCCGCTTCCACGGCAGCAACCGGTGCTCCTGGAAGACCACGGCGGCGGTGCCGTGCACGACGATCTCACCGCTGGCCTCGCCGTCCAGCCCGGCGAGAATCCGCAGAAGCGTGCTCTTGCCGGAACCGCTGCCACCCAGCAGGGCCACGACCTCACCCCGCGCGATGGTCAGGTCGACCCCGGCCAGCACGACTGTCGGCCCGAACGCCCGGTGCACCGCGTGGGCGGTCAACACCGGCGTCGCGCCGCTCAGGTGGCCCGCAGTCCGCGACGCCATGTCAACATCCTCCTCTCCAGGACACGCAAGGCAAGGTCGGATATCAGCCCGAGCAGCGCGTAGACGAGCAGGCCGAGCACCACCACGTCGGTCTGGCTGAACTCCCGCGCCTCCATCATCAGGAAGCCGATCCCGGTCTGGGCGTTGACCTGCTCGCCGACGACCAGGCTGAGCCAGGCCGCGCCGATCGCCAGCCGCAGGCCGAGGAAGAGTGCCGGTAGTGCGCCGGGCAGCACCACGTGACGCAGCCGGGCCGCGTGCCCCAGGCCGCAGGTGCGGGCGGCTTCCACCAGCCGCTCGTCGATGTCCCGGATGCCGGCGTAGGTGTTGAAGTAGATCGGGAAGAACGCGCCCAGGGCGACCAGGCTGATCTTGAGCGATTCGCCGATGCCGACCCAGATGATCAGCAACGGGACCAGGCCCAGGTGCGGCAGCATCCGGGCCATCTGCACCGGGGGGTCGACCAGGTCGTCGCCGAGCCGGAGCAGCCCCGCGACCGCGCCCAGGATCAGCGCCAGGAGGCCGCCGATGAGTAACCCGGTCCCGGCGCGGGTGAGCGAGTCCAGCAGATGGATGGCGAGTGTCCCGTCCCGGGCCAGCCGCCAGCCTGCGGCCAGCACGTCACTGGGCGCGGGCAGTTTCTCCGGTGCCAGCAGCCCGGTCCGGGCGGCCAGTTCCCAGCCCAGCACCAGGACGATCGGGCTGGCCAGCCGCCACCACCGCCTCGGCGGCCGCTGGGCGCGGGGTGCGACCGGCGCGGGGGCCGAGACCGCCGCGGGCGCCTCGGTGAGGCTTGTACGACTCACTGGAAGACCGCACTGAATCGGTCGTCGATCCGGGAACGGATGTCGACCGGGCCCGGAATGAGCTCCAGGGCGATGAAGCTGTCGGTGATCGCCTGGAGTTCGTCGCCGATGGCGGGGGTGACCGGGGCGAGGGGCTTGGCGCTGCGGGCCAGGGCGCGAGTGGTGATGTCCTGCGAGATCTTCAGCTCCGGCGCGAGCGTGCTGGCCCGCTCCTCGGGGTGGGCGATGCCCCAGTCGGTCACCTCGCGGTACCGCTGGAGGAACGCCCGGATCTCGTCCGACCGTTGCTCGACCGCGTCGGGGGCGGCCAGGACGTACTCGCGGTTGCTGGCCAGACCCGTCGCGTCGGCGAGCACCTGGACCCCCGGCTGTTCGGCCAGGGCGAAGTACGGGTCCCAGATCACCCAGGCGTCGATCTGCCCGCTGTCGAACGCGGGCCGCCCCTCCGCGGGCTTGAGGTACTTGACCTGGATGTCCTTCAGGGTCATCTGGTTGGCTTCGAGTAGCCGGACCAGCAGCCAGTGCACGTTGGAGCCCTTGTTCAGGGCGACGGTCTTGCCCTTCAGGTCGGCGAAGCTGCGATAGCCGCGGTCGGCCTTGACCAGCACGGCCTCACCCTGGGGGATCGGCACCGACGTCCCGATGATGGAGAACGGGATCTTCCCGGCCGCGGCGAAGACGGGTGGCGCCTCACCGACCTGCCCGATGTCGATGGACCCTGCCTTGAGCGCCTCGGTGAGCGCCGGACCGCTCTCGAACAGCGACCACTCGACACCCGGCGTCGCGCCGCGTGCCTTGACCAGGCTCAGGCCGCCGAAGCGCTGGTAGCCGATCCGGAGCGTCTTCGCGTCGCCGCGCGCATCGGCGGACCCGCCACACGCGCTCACTCCGGCCGTGGCCAGCAGTGCCACGGTGGCGAGCGCGGCCGTGAGCAGGCGGCGACGCGGGGGTCGGCTCGTCGATGAGATGCGCATGGCGGCTCCTCGGGTTGGACATGCGGGGGCGGACGCATCGACGGATGTCGGCGCCGTGGCCGGTAGCCTACTAACCCGATAGGTTTTATGGGTAGGCTGTCGGCGGGATCGTCCCACCCCTCAGGAGGTGCCCGCTCGCCGCGCGCGCACCCCCACCCGCACCCGCGCCGCACTCGAGGAAAGAGCCGAGATGAGCCTCACCTTCCACTGGTTCCTGCCCACCAACGGCGACAGCCGGGACGTCGTCGGTGGCGGACACGGCGTGCCGACCGGTGCCGCCGGAGGCGCCCGCCCGGCCAGCGTGGCCTATCTGGGGCAGATCGCCCGCACAGCGGAGCAACTCGGCTTCGTCGGCGCGCTCACTCCGACGGGTTCCTGGTGCGAGGACGCCTGGCTGAGCACCGCGATGCTCACCGAGGTGACCGAGCGCCTCAAGTTCCTGGTCGCCTTCCGGCCAGGGCTGGTGGCCCCCACGCTCGCCGCCCAGATGGCCTCGACCTTCCAGCGGCTGTCCCGGGGCCGACTGCTGCTCAACGTGGTCACCGGCGGCGAGTCGCAGGAGCAGCGGGCCTACGGCGACTTCCTGGACAAGGACGCCCGGTACGCCCGGTGTGACGAGTTCCTGCACGTGGTGCGCGCGCTGTGGCGCGGCGAGACGGTCGACCACGCCGGCACGCACGTGCACGTCGAGCAGGCACGGCTGCACCGCCTGCCCGACCCGGTCCCGCCGGTCTACTTCGGTGGCTCCTCCGCCGCCGCCCTGCCGGTGGCGGTGCGGCACAGCGACGTCTACCTCACCTGGGGTGAGCCGCCGGCGCTGGTCGCCGACAAGGTGGCCCGGGTCCGGGCGCTGGCCGCCGACGTCGGGCGTGAGGTGCGCTTCGGCATCCGGCTGCACGTCATCGTTCGGGACACCGCCGAGCAGGCCTGGGCGCAGGCCCAACGGCTGCTCGACGGCATCTCCGAGGCCGACATCCGGGCGGTGCAGGACGGGCTGCGCCGCAGCGAGTCCGAGGGGCAGCGCCGGATGCTCGATCTGCACGGCGGTTCCCGTGACGGCCTGGAGGTCGCACCCAACCTGTGGGCCGGGGTCGGGCTGGTCCGTGGCGGGGCGGGCACCGCGCTCGTGGGCAGCCACACCGAGGTCGCCGACCGGATCGCCGAATACCACGCGCTCGGCATCGACGAGTTCATCCTCTCCGGCTATCCGCACCTGGAGGAGGCGTACTGGTTCGGCGAGGGCGTGCTGCCGATTTTGCGCGACCGCGGGCTGTGGCGGCACCCCGACGGCGAGGGGCCCGCCTCGGCACCCGTCGACATCCCCTTCGCCGGGTCGCGGGCACCGGTGCCCGCCGCGCGGTGACCGGGCAGCCGCGACGGTCGGGTATCGCGATCAGCCGGGGCGGCCGGCCGAACGACGGCTGAGCCGCCGCGCCGAGACGCTCACCAGCGTGCTGCCCACCGCCATCCCGAGCAGCACCAGGACCGCCCCGACGGCCCACAGCCCGCTGTCGTCGCTGGCCGCGGCCTGCCACGTCCACGCCGACGTCAGGGCCACCGTCATCACCGGCGCCACCAACCACGGGCTGAGTCGTGTGCCGGCGAGCGCGGCCAGCACCACGAGCGTCAGCACGAGGCCGATCACCTGCCACGGCTCGTACGGCCCGCTGGTCGCGCCGGTCTGGGCATCGACCGTGTACTCGGTGTCCCGGCCCAGCCAGAGCAACCACGCCCCGACCGTGGCCGCCGCCAGAAACACACCACCGAGCAGTGCGCGCGTACCCCTCGTCGCCGTCATGCGGCGATCATGCCCCGGCTGGGGCACGAGCGGAATGAGCACGGGCACCCAGACGCGGGCCGCCGAGATCCCGAAAGGACTGTTGCCCCGGCCGGTGGCGATCCTCTACGGTCTGCTCAGCGGTGGGCGGTGCGGTCCGCATCCGACCGGACACCGCCGGTTGCCCGTCGCGCGGGCCGGGATGGTGGAGTCCCGGGACGCCCCGTCGACGGCGGCTCGGCGGTCGTGTGACTCCAGCTCGTACCCCGGGTGTTGCTGCCCGGCGCGGCTCCCCGCGGGGCCGACGACGAGCCGGGCACGCAGATCCCACCGGGAGAAGCCCGTGTTCCTCAGCCCCCACGAGCAGGACCGCCTGCTCGTCCACGTCGCAGCCGACGTCGCCCGCCGCCGCCGTGAACGCGGCCTGCGGCTCAACTATCCCGAAGCCGTCGCGCTGATCACCGCGTTCCTGCTCGAAGGTGCCCGGGACGGCCGGTCGGTGGTCGACCTCATGTCGACGGGCCGGACCGTGCTCGGTCGCGACGACGTCCAGGACGGCATCCCCGAGCTGCTGAGGGAGGTGCAGGTGGAGGCGACGTTCCCGGACGGCACCAAGCTGGTGACGGTGCACCACCCGATCCCGTGATCCCGGGGGAGATCCTGCCCGCAGCCGGCCCGATCGAGATCAACAGCGGCCGTCCGGTGACCACCCTGCTCGTGGTCAACACCGCCGATCGGCCGGTACAGGTGGGCTCGCACTACCACTTCGCCGAGTCCAATCCGGCGCTGGCGTTCGACCGGAACGCCGCCTGGGGGCAGCGGCTCGCCGTTCCGGCGGGCACCTCGGTCCGATTCGAGCCGGGCATCAGCCGCAGTGTCGACCTCGTCCCGTTCGCTGGTGCGCGCATCGTGCCAGGACTGCGCGGGGAGTGTGCCGGGCCGCTGGACCCACCGCCGGCCGACGGGTCGCCGCGGTGAGCGCCGTGCGGCGGGACCGCTACATCGACCTGTACGGGCCCACGACCGGTGACCGGATCCGGCTCGCGGACACCAACCTGCTGATCGAGGTGGAGACCGACCACTGCGTGGGCGGCGACGAGGCGGTCTTCGGCGGCGGGAAGGTGATCCGCGAGTCGATGGGGCAGTCGCGCGTCACCCGCGCCGAGGGGGCGCTGGACACCGTCATCACCGGCGCCGTGGTGCTCGACCACTGGGGCGTGGTCAAAGCCGACGTGGGGCTGCGCGACGGGCGGATCGTGGCCCTGGGCCGGGCCGGCAACCCGGACACCATGCCCGGCGTCCATCCGGACCTGGTCATCGGCCCGTCGACCGAGGTGATCGCCGGCAACGGACGAATCCTCACCGCCGGCGCGGTGGACACCCACGTGCACTTCATCTGCCCGCAGATCGTGACCGAGGCGTTGGCCAGTGGCATCACCACGATGGTCGGCGGCGGCACCGGACCGGCCGAGGGGACCCGGGCGACCACGGTCACCCCGAACGCCTGGCACCTGGCCCGGATGCACGAGGCCCTGGACACCCTGCCGGTCAACGTGCTGCTGCTCGGCAAGGGCAACACGGTCTCCAGCGAGGCGCTCTGGGAGCAGTTGCGGGCCGGTGCGGGCGGTTTCAAGCTGCACGAGGACTGGGGCACCACACCGGCCGCGATCGACGCCTGCCTGCGGGTGGCGGACGCGTCCGGCGTCCAGGTGTCGATCCACACCGACACGCTCAACGAGGCCGGCTTCGTGGCCGACACCCTGCGTGCGATCGGCGGGCGAGCCATCCACTCGTACCACACCGAGGGAGCCGGTGGTGGGCACGCGCCGGACATCATCACGGTGGCCAGCGAACCGAACGTGCTGCCGTCGTCGACCAACCCGACCCGGCCGTACACCGCCAACACCCTTGCCGAGCACCTGGACATGTTGATGGTCTGCCACCACCTCAACCCGTCCGTGCCGGAGGATCTGGCCTTCGCCGAGAGCCGGATCCGACCGTCCACGATGGCCGCCGAGGACCTGCTGCACGACCTCGGGGCGATCTCCATCATCGGCTCGGACGCGCAGGCGATGGGCCGGGTCGGCGAGGTGATCATGCGAACCTGGCAGAGCGCCCACGTCATGAAGGAGCGGGTCGGCGCGCTGCCGGGTGACGGCGCCGCCGACAATCACCGGGCCCGACGGTACGTGGCGAAATACACCATCTGCGCGGCGATGGCCAACGGGTTGGAGCACGAGGTCGGCTCGGTCGAGCCGGGCAAGCTCGCCGACCTGGTGCTCTGGGATCCGGCGTTCTTCGGCGTACGACCGCACCTGGTGCTCAAGGGCGGCATGATCGCGTACGCCCAGATGGGTGACGCCAACGCCTCGATCCCGACACCGCAACCGATGCTGCCCCGGCCGATGTTCGGGGCGTACGGCACCGCGGCGGCCGCGACGAGCCTCGCCTTCGTGGCACCGGCGGCCCTGGACGCAGGGCTCCGCCTGGACGTGCGACGTCGGGTGGTGCCGGTGCGCGACGTGCGGTCACGAGGCAAGGCCGACCTGCCGGAGAACAACGCGATGCCGCGAATCGAGGTGGACCCGGACACCTTCACCGTACGGATCGACGGCGTGCTGGTGGAGCCGGACCCGGTGACCCGCCTGCCGATGGCCCAGCGGTACTTCCTGTTCTGATGGCGACGCCGAGCCTGCTGTTGCTGCTGGCCGACGGACGCTTCCCGGCCGGGGCGCACGCGCACTCCGGCGGTCTGGAGGCGGCCGTCGCGGCCGGTCGGGTCACCGACCTGGTCTCGTTGGAGGCGTTCCTGGCCGGACGGTTGGCCACCGCCGGTCTGGTCGGTGCGGCGTTCGCGGCGGCCGCACACCGGGCGACGGTGCCGGGGGTCGGCGACGCGGCCGAGCCGGCCCGGTCCGCCGCACGGTCGAACGTGCTGGCGCGGCTCGACGCCGAACTGGACGCGCGTACCGCTGCCCCGGCTCTGCGGACGGTCTCCCGCCGACAGGGCCGAGCGCTGCTGCGCGCCGGCCGGGCCATCTGGCCGGACGCTCCGTTCGGCGACCTGCCCGCCACGGCCTGCGGTGCACACCAACCGCTGGTGCTCGGGCTGCTCGGCTCCGCGGCCGGGCTGTCCCGCCTCGAAACCGCCACCGTCGCCGCGTACGGGACGCTGACCGGGGCGGCCAGCGCCGGCGTACGCCTGCTCGGTCTCGACCCGTACCGGGTCCAGGCCTTGCTGGTCGGTCTCGCCGATGCCTGCGACGGCACGGCCGCCGACGCGGCGCAGGCCGCCGACGACCCACCGGAGCGACTGCCGGCCGCGGCCGCTCCGCTCACCGACATCCATGCCGAAGTCCATGCCACCTGGGAGGTGCGTCTCTTTGCGTCCTGACACCGTTGTGCCGAGCGCTGTGCCCACTGCCGAGCCGATCCCGCCGCTGCCGGCCGCCCCACCCCACGACGAGACCGTTCCGCACACCCATCCCGAACCAGGGGTCGACCCACACCCGCCGCTCGCGCGCGCGGGCCGTGCCCTGCGGGTCGGTATCGGCGGCCCGGTCGGATCCGGCAAGACGGCCCTGGTGGCCGCGCTCTGCCGCGCCTTCGCCGACGAGTTACGGCTCGGCGTGGTGACGAACGACATCTACACGACCGAGGACGCCGACTTTCTCCGACGGGCCGGAGTGCTGGACCCGGCCCGGATCCGCGCGGTGGAGACCGGTTGCTGCCCACACACCGCGATCCGCGACGACATCGGCGCCAACCTGGATGCCGTGGACGAGTTGGCCGAGACGGTCGGCCCGTTGGACCTGGTCCTGGTGGAGAGCGGTGGGGACAACCTGACCGCGACGTTCAGCCGGGGACTGGTCGACCGGCAGATCTTCGTGGTCGACGTCGCGGGAGGGGACAAGGTGCCCCGCAAGGGCGGACCCGGAGTCACCGCCGCGGACCTCCTCGTGATCAACAAGACCGACCTGGCGCCGATGGTCGGCGCTGACCTCGGCGTGATGGAGCGCGACGCGCGGGCCCGGCGCGGCGACCTCCCGACCCTCTTCCTGTCCATCGTGGGCGACCCCACGGCGGGCCGGGTCGCCGACTGGATCCGGCACGAGCTGGCCCACCACGCTGCCCTGCACCCCCTCGCCGTACCGGTCGGTCCGGCCTGATGCGAGCGCTCGCCCGGCTGGTGGCCCGGGCCGACGGTCGGGGTGGCACGGTCCTGGTCGAGCTGCACAGCGAAACGCCGCTACTGCTGCGCCAGACCCCGACCGACGATGGTGTCGCCACGGTGCACCTCGTCGGCGGGGCGGCCGGCCCGATCGCCGGCGACGATTTACGGCTGGAGATAGAGGTGGGACCGGACGCGGCGGTCCGGGTGCACACCGTCGCCGCGTCGATCGCCCTACCGGGCCGGCCCGGCGCCGTGTCCCGGATGGCGGTGCGGGCGGAGGTCCAGGCCGGCGCCACGCTGCACTGGCTACCCGAACAACTGGTCGCGGCGGCCGGCTGCGCGCACCTCGCCGAATCCCGGATCGACCTGGTCGCCGGGGCGAGCCTCCGTTGGCGCGACGAGCTGATCTGTGGCCGGTACGGCGAGGCACCCGGCGGCGCCGTCGTACACACCCAGGTCGACTACGCGGGCCGGCCGTTGCTGCGGCAGTCCCTGGCGGTGGGACCGCAGGCACCTGGCTGGGCGGGGCCGGCCGTGCTCGATGGCGCACCGGCTACCGGCTCGCTGCTGGTGGTCGACCCGTCGCGGCCCGCCGAACCGGCGTATGTCCGGTCCGACGGGACCGCCGCTCGACTGCCGCTTGCCGGTGGTCCAGCGACACTGTGGACCGCCACCGCCCCGGACGCACACACCCTGCGTGCCCACCTCACGAGCTGGGAGCACCCGCCCCTCAGCGCTGACCTGCCGTGATTCCTGCGGGTGTCGAGTCGGCGAGCCGGGTTGCGGGGGTCGCGCGGCGGGCCGGGTCGAGGCGGTCGATCAGGTCGTCGAGGGCTCCGATCAAACCGGCGGCCTGTGGCGCGTCCAGCGCGACGGTCTGCGAGATGCCCAGCTCGGCGAGGCTGGCCCGGACCCGCTCGTCGAGGCGGGCGTGCTCGCGCCGACCCCGGGCCGTGAGATAGGCGCGGATCCGCCGACGGTCCATCGGATCGATCCGACGGAAGACGAGGTTGCGGTCGACCAACTGGTCGACCAGCTTGGTGAGGGTGCCCGGGGGCAGTGAGGCCTCGGCGGACACCTCGCTCATCGGGTGTCCCTGGCCGTCGGCGAGCAGGCACAGCACCCGCCACGCCTCGATGGTCAGCGCGTCGTCGGCCAGGACGGCGCCCAGCCGGCGAGAGAGCAGCCGTTCGGCGCGGGTGAGCGAGCGCAGCAGGTCGGCTGGCGCCCCGGGCACGTCTGACATGAAACTCCCTGGTCCGGTGGCCCTGTCATGTTACCGAGTCGTCCCGGTCCGTGGAGAGCTCTGGCCTTCCGTCCTGGGCCGGGCAATCATGTGCACATGTCCGCGCCGGCACCGCCGTGGCTGACCGTCGACCGTGCCGTGGTCAGCATCGCGTTGGTCTATCCGATGCGCGGGCCGGCCGGCATGTTCGGCCCCACCTGCGAGCTCTGCGCGCAACTCGCAGTCGAGGAGATCAACCGGTGCGGCGGCGTGCTGGGTCGAGAGGTGCGGCTGGTGCCGGTCGACGGCGGCGCACCGCCGGCCGAGGTGGCCGCTGAGGTCGAGGCGCTGGTATCGGTGGGGGCCGTGCAGGGGGTGACGGGGTGGCACATCTCCTCGGTGCGCCAGGCGCTGGCACCTCGCGTCGCGCACCGCGTTCCGTACGTCTACACCGCACTCTACGAGGGCGGTGAGCGTACCGAGGGGGTCTTCCTGACCAGCGAGACACCGGATGCCCAACTGTGGCCGGCGATGCGGCTGCTCGCCCGCGAACAGGGGGTGCGTCGGTGGTTCGTGGTCGGTAACGACTACGTGTGGCCGCGGCGTACGGCGCGGGCGGCCCAGCGGTACGCGCTGCGCGGCGGCGGGCAGGTGGTGGGCCAGCATTTCCTGCCGTTGGACGCGCACGACTTCACCGAGGTGTTGCGCCGCGTCGAGCACAGCGACGCGGACGCGGTGTTGATGCTGCTGGTCGGTGCGGACGCGGTGCGGTTCAACCGGGCGTTCGCGCGATCCGGGCTGGACCAGCGCTGTCTGCGGCTGAGCACGTTGATGGACGAGAACATGCTGCTGGCCAGCGGTGCCGGCGCGACGCGGCGGCTGTACAGCACCGCGGGTTTCTTCGCCGGGCTGGTGACACAGGAGAACCTCGACTTCCACGGCGAGTTCGCCCGTCGCTTCGGGGTCGAGGCGCCGCCGCTGGGCAGCCTGGGGGAGTCCTGCTACGAGGGCGTGATGCTGCTCGCCGCGCTGATCGGGCAGGCCCGCACCCTCGACGTGCGGGCCATCGAGACGGCCGCCGACACCGTGGCGTACCACGGGCCGCGTGGGCGGTTGCGGCTGCGCCGGCGGCACGTGCGTCAGCGCATCTACCTGGCCGAGGCCGATGGGCTCGACTTCACCGTGCTCGCCCAGCTCTGACTCGGGCGCGGACAGCCGTCCCAGTGGTCGACCAGACCCTTGACAGCTCCACCCGATCCGGTCCTAAGATGCTTCCTGCGTGAAGGATCTGGCCCTGGGAGGTCAGCCGTCACCATTGTGCGCCCACCGTCGGCGGAATCGCTCGCCGACCATTGTGGTGACATTTTCTTCGACTCTCTCCGCGCGGCCGGCACCGTTCCTCAACGGGTGCCGGCCGATTTTCGTTGGCGTCTCACCGGCTGCGCGGAAACAGTCAATTAAGGACTGGGAAACACACGCGCAATCATGTCGGTCGACGCTTTCCCTGCCCATATCCGATCCGGTGCCTTGAGCGGCGTCCACCCGTCGCCCTCGGCATCGCCCACGTCAGCTCCACCGGACCGCACCGACCGTCCATTCGCCACTTGAGTGCACCGCAGGGAGAGTAGATGTCACTATTCCGGGGCCGCCGCATCATGGCGGGTGCCATGACCCTGGTCGCCGCGGCCGCGATGGCCGCGTGCGGCAGCAAGACCACCGACGATCCGAGCGCGACCGGCGTCACGGCCGACGTCGCCGGCGACACCGTCAAGGTGGGCCTGCTCAACTCGCTCTCCGGAACCATGGCGATCAGCGAGGTCACCGTCCGCGACTCCATCATGCTCGCCGTCGAGGAGATCAACGCGGCCGGCGGCGTCCTCGGCAAGAAGGTCCAGCCGATCGGTGAGGACGGCGCCTCGGACTGGCCCACCTTCGCCGAGAAGGCGGAGAAGCTCATCTCCGAGGACCGGGTCGCCGCCGTCTTCGGCTGCTGGACGTCGGCCAGTCGGAAGGCGGTGAAGCCGGTGTTCGAGAAGAACAAGGCGTTGCTGTTCTACCCGGTGCAGTACGAAGGGCTCGAACAATCCCCCTACATCTTCTACACGGGCGCGACGACCAACCAGCAGATCGTTCCCGGGCTCGACTACCTCAAGGCACAGGGCGCGAAGTCGGTCTATCTGGTCGGCAGCGACTACGTCTTTCCCCGCACCGCGAACAAAATCATCAAGGCCTACGCGGCCGCGAACGGGATGACCGTGCTGGGCGAGGATTACGCGCCACTCGGATCCACCGAGTTCGGCACCATCGTCAACAAGGTCAAGTCGTCGGGCGCCGACGCCGTGTTCAACACCCTCAACGGTGACAGCAACGTGGCCTTCTTCAAGGAATACAAGTCGGCCGGCCTGACCGCCGCCGCGATGCCGGTGGTGTCGGTGTCGATCGCCGAGGAGGAGGTGAAGGGCATCGGCACCCAGTACCTGGAGGGCCAGCTGACCGCCTGGAACTACTACCAGACCACGCCTGGGGCGGCGAACTCGAAGTTCGTGGCCGCGTACAAGGCGAAGTACGGCGCGGACAAGCCGACCAGCGACCCGATGGAGGCCGCGTACGTCGCGGTGCACCTGTGGAAGGCGATGGTCGAGAAGGCCGGCGCGTTCGACGTGGAGAAGGTCCGTTCCGCCTCGGGCGGGATCACGTTCGACGCGCCCGAGGGCGTGGTCACGGTCGACGGCACGACCCAGCACATCGCCAAGACCGCCCGGATCGGCAAGATCGGCGCGGACGGTCTGATCACCGAGGTGTGGAACTCCGGCAAGCCGGTCTCGCCGGACCCGTACCTCAAGACCTACCCCTGGGCGAGCGGCCTGAGCTGACGACGCCGGCCCGGGCGGGGCGCGTTGCCGCGCGGTCCGCCCGGGCCACCCGACCAGCAGTACGGAGTACCCACCGTGACAGTCCTCTTCGGTCAACTCTTCACCGGCATCAGCATCGGCGCGGTGCTGCTGCTCATCGCTCTGGGACTCGCGCTGACCTTCGGCCAGATGAACGTGATCAACATGGCGCACGGTGAGTTCATCATGGCCGGCGCGTACACCACCTATGTCCTGCAACAGAGCATCACCGGGGCCGGCTGGTCGCTGGTGGTCGCGCTGCCGGTGGCGTTCGTGGTCGCCGGCACGATGGGCGTCCTGCTGGAAATCCTGCTCATCCGCCGGCTCTACGCCCGACCACTGGACACCCTGCTGGTCACCTGGGGCGTGTCGTTGATGCTGCAGCAACTGGCCCGCGACGTCTTCGGCAGTCCGAACGTGCAGACCCGCGCTCCTGAGCTGCTGACCGGCAACGTGGCGCTGCCCGGCGGGCTGACCATCGCCAACAACCGGCTGTTCATCCTGGCCCTGGCGCTGGCCGCCGTCGCGGCGCTCACCCTGGCGCTGCGGCTCACCCCGCTCGGGCGCCGCATCCGGGCCGTGGTGCAGAACCGTGACCTCGCCGCGGTGTCCGGCATCCCCACCGCGCGGGTCGACCGGACAACCTTCTTCATCGGCTCCGGCCTGGCCGGGCTCGCCGGCGTGGCACTCACCCTGCTCGGCCCGATCGGCCCGACCATGGGCACCAACCTGATCATCGATGCCTTCCTGGTCGTCGTGGTCGGCGGGATCGGCCAGCTCAAGGGCAGCGTGATCGTCGCCTTCGCCCTCGGCGTGCTGCAGGCCACCGGGGAGTACCTGACCACCCTCAGCGTCGCCAAGGTGATCGTGTTCGTGGCGATCGTCGCGTTCCTCCAGTGGCGGCCACAGGGCCTGTTCACCCTGCGGACCAGGAGCCTCGCATGACTGCCGTCACCCCTGCGCCTCCCAGCGTCGCCGATGATCCGGCGCCCACCAGCGTCGTACCTCCGGCCCGGCCCGATGGTCGCTTCCGGCTGCGGACGGCCGCCGGCTTCGCGTTCGGCGCGGCGCTGCTGTTCGCCGTGGCGCCGCTGGTGCTGTCGGACTTCCGGCTGTCCCTGCTGGCCAAGTACCTCTGCGTCGCCATGGTCGCGGTCGGCATCGGGATCGCCTGGGGTCGGGGCGGGATGCTCACGCTCGGTCAGGGCGTCTTCTTCGGCCTCGGCGGCTACGCGATGGCCATGCACCTCAAGCTCGCCGACGCGGGCCCGGGTGGGATGCCCGACTTCATGCAGCTGTACGGGCAGCTCGACGAACTGCCGGTGTGGTGGAGACCGTTCGCCAGCCCGTGGTTCGCGCTGCCCGCGACGGTGTTGCTGCCGATGGCTGTCGCCTTCGGGCTCGGCTCGCTGGTCTTCCGTCGCCGTGTCCGAGGCGCGTACTTCGCCATCCTCAGTCAGGCGCTCGCCGCCGCGATGGTGATCCTGCTGATCGGGCAGCAGGGCACGACGGGCGGCACCAACGGGCTCACCGACATCAAGGGCTTCTTCGGCTACGACCTGGACGACCCGGTCAACCAGCGGATGGTCTACTTCATCATCGCCGGGACGCTGCTGGCGTTGCTCGCGCTGACCCGCCAACTCATCCGCAGCCGCTACGGGGAGCTGCTGGTGGCGGTCCGTGACGGTGAGGAGCGGGTCCGCTTCCTCGGCTACGACCCGGCGTCGGTCAAGCTCGTCGCGTACGTCGTCGCGGCCGGTATGGCCGGCCTGGCCGGGGCGCTGTTCGTGCCCGCGGTGGGCATCATCTCGCCCGCGCTGATCGGTATCGTCCCGTCGATCGAGTTCGTCATCGGGGTCGCGGTGGGTGGGCGGGCGACCCTGCTCGGTCCGGTGCTCGGCGCGGTGGCGGTGGCCTGGGCGCGTACCGCCCTGTCCGAGCGCTTCCCCGGCACCTGGACGTACCTGCAGGGTCTGCTCTTCGTGGTGGTGGTGGCGTTCCTGCCCGGCGGCCTGGCGTCGCTGTGGGCGCTGGCCCGCCGCCGTGACGGCGCCGTGGAGTCGCGCCGGCGTGGGTGGTCGCCGCTGGGTCGACGGCGCGCCGAGCGGACGGAGGTGCCGGCAGCATGAGCGGCGACCGGTTGGACGGTCTGTCCGTCTGCGACGTGCGGGTCAGCTTCGACGGTTTCACGGCCGTCGACGGCGTCTCGCTGGAGGTGCCGGCCGGCGACATACGGTTCCTGATCGGGCCGAACGGTGCTGGCAAGACCACCCTGGTCGACGCGATCACCGGCCTGGTCCGGGCCACCGGTTCGGTCCGCTTCGGTGATCACGAGTTGCTCGGCCGGCCGGTGCACCGGATCAGCCGGTTGGGCATCGGGCGGACCTTCCAGACCTCGACGGTCTTCGAGGAACTGTCCGTGCTGCAGAACCTCGACATCGCGGCGGGCGCTCGTCGCAGCTGGGCGACCCTGGCCCGCCGCCGTCGGGATGTCCCGGACGAGGTGGCCGGGGCGCTGGAGACCATCGGGCTGGCCGAGCGGGCCGGGCACCTCGCCGGGACGCTCGCGCACGGCCAGAAGCAGTGGCTGGAGATCGGGATGCTGCTGGTGCAGGACGCCCGACTGCTGCTGCTCGACGAGCCGGTCGCCGGGATGAGCCACGAGGAACGCGACGCCACCGGTGTCCTGCTGGAGACGGTGAGCCAGGACCGCACGGTCGTGGTGATCGAGCACGACATGGACTTCCTGCGCCGGTTCGCGCGCAGCGTCACCGTGCTGCACGCCGGTCGGGTGCTCAGCGAGGGCACGGTGGCCCAGGTCCAGGCCGACCCGCGCGTGCAGGAGGTCTACCTTGGCCACCCGGTCGACGCCGGGTCGGCCCCCACCGGCCTGGAGGCATGATGCTGACGTTGCGCGGGGTGCACGCCGGGTACGGGCGTAGTCGGGTGCTGCACGGGGTGGACCTCACCGTCCCGCCGGACGGGGTGGCCGCGGTGCTCGGGCACAACGGCGCCGGCAAGAGCACCCTGCTGCGGGTCGCGGCCGGCCTGCTGCGCCCGAGCGCCGGCACCGTCGAGCTGGACGGCGAGGACGTCACCCGCCTCGGGCCGCACGATCGGGTGGCGCGGGGGATGGCGTACGTCCCGCAGGGCCAGCAGTGCTTCCCGCACCTGACCGCAGCGGAGAATCTGCGGCTGGTCGCCGATGGACGGCGCGACGGCGCGGTGGCCACCGCGGAGGTGCTGGATCTGTTTCCGGCGCTGCGTCCGCTGCTGCGGCGCCGGGCCGGGTTGCTCTCGGGCGGTCAGCGCCAACAACTGGCCATCGCCCGGGCGCTGATCACCCGGCCGCGGCTGCTGATGCTCGACGAGCCGACCGAGGGCATCCAACCGTCGGTGGTCGCGGAGATCCAGGAGCGGATCGTCGAGCTGACCCGACAGTCCGGGTTCAGCGTGCTCCTCGTCGAGCAGCACCTGGGTTTCGCGCTGCGGGTGGCGAACCGCTATCACGTACTGGAATCCGGCCGGGTCACCTCGCACGGCGACGGGGGCGTCACGGCGGAACGGGAGGTCCGTGCGGCCCTGGCGGTGTGAGGCGGCGGTGCGGCCGACCGGTCAGGTCTTCGGTGCGGGCCCGGTCGAGTCGCGGACGACCAGCAGGTGTCCCGTGGGTCGGCGGCGAGGGCGTATCGAGCGTGGTTTGAGCGCGAGGGTGAGGGCCGTGCGCCCCATCTCGGTCATCGGCAGGCGGATGGTGGTGAGGCTGGGCGCGAGGTCGGCCGCCACCGAGACGTCGTCGAAGCCGACGACGGACATCCGCGCCGGCACCGGCACGCTGCGGGACCTCAGCGTCGACAGCACGCCCATGGCCATCACGTCGTTGAGCGCGATGATCGCTGTCGTTGCCGGATGTTCGTTGAGGATCTGTTCGGCGGCCGCACGTCCGCCACCGCGGGTGAAGTCGCTGTGCACGACGGCGAGGTCGGCGTCGGACCGCCCGCGTTGCCGCAGGGCCGACGACACGCCGGCCAGCCGATCGGCGACCGTGGTGAGTCCGGCGCTGCCGGCGGCGACCGCGATCCGCCGGTGGCCGAGATCCATCAGGTGCTGGGCGAGTGCGAAACCGCCGGCCTCGTTGTCCGGCAGGACGGCATCGATGCCGAGCGCGTGCCGTCCGATGGCGGCGGCGCGTCCGCCGTGGTCCTGGAACGCGGCCAGCTCGGCGCGGGCCGCGGCCTCCACCCGGGGGTCGTCGTAGCCCGAACCGCTGATCAGCACGATGCCGACCCGCTGGGCGATCAGGTGGCGCAGTTGTTGCAGCTCGTAGCCGGGGTCGCGTCCGGACTGGCACATCTGCACCAGTAGTCCCTGTTCGGCGGCGAGCTGGATGACTCCGGCGGCGATCTCGGAGAAGTACGGGTCGTCGACCTGGTGGACGATCAGGCCCACGGTGGAACTGGCTCCGCTGGCCAGGGTGCGGGCGTACGGGTTGGCGACGTATCCCAGCTCGCGGGCGATCTGCCGGATCCGGTCGGCCACCTCGGCGCTGACCCCCTCGCGGCCGGCGAGGGCCCGGGATGCGGTCGCCAGCGAGACGGCGGCGTGTTCGGCCACGTCCACGAGGCGCGGCCGCTGGTTGGCCCTGGGCATCCGCAACCCCCCGAAGGTATTCATGCCACCCGATCTATTGCCAGTGACGTTCGTCGAAGCCTAGGGTACGTAAGCGCTTACGTAAGCGCTTACGCAACCGGCACCGGCGTGCCGTGAAGTGAGGTGAACGCCCATGTCCAGGGCCCGACGAGCCGCCGTCTCCCTCCTGGCGGTCGGCGCGCTGACCGGCGCCGCGGCGCCGCCGGCGCAGGCGGATCGCAGCATCTCGCACGACGTCCACCCGGCCCTGCGAGCGCACCTGGTCGCCGCGTACGACTTCGACCACCCGGTGCCCGGCGACCCCGCGCTGGAGCGCGACCAGGGCCGCTCCGGCACCGAGATCGAGCTGATCAACGGCGGTGCCGCCATGCGGGTGCCGGACCACGCGTACCGGGGCAGCCGCAACGCGGTGCGGACGCGGCAGGTCGACCCGGCGGTGGCCGGCAACGACGACTGGAAGGCCGGCACCTGGTCGGCCAGCGGAGTGCGGACGCTGCGCGCCTTCAGCGCCACCGGCGGCACCACCGTGATGGGCTGGTTCAAGCTGAACATGGACAGCCCGCTGCCCAACTCCACCACCGCCGACCCGGACGACAGGTACAACGCGATCGGGCTGGCCGGAGTGCTGACCGGCGACTCCGACGGTCACGGCGTCCGCGCCCTGCTGGAGCTGATCGACGTCGACGGCGAGCTGCGTCTCGTCGCGCTCGGCCGACGCCTCGACGGCGGCAACTCGCAGACCTTCGCCGCCAACCGGGACTGGCGGGAACTGCTGCCGGTGGGGGAGTGGGTGCACCTCGCCGCCACCTTCGACTTCGGCACCGGGGCTCTCGCCCTCTACCGTAACGGCGAACCGGTGGACGGGTTCTACACCCGGACCGACGACCCGTGGCTGGTGTCCGGGCCTGGCCCGCACGTCACCACGGCCTCCGACCCTCGGGGCATCAAGATCGGCGGGAGCTTCCCCCAGGACACGCTGGAACGCAACCCGTGTGACTGCCGCATGGACGGCCTGATGTTCCTCGACAGTGTGGTCTCCGCGAACGACGTCCGGAGGCAGTACCGCCACCTGGCCCGCTGACCACCCTCGGCACCGTCCCACCGAGAAGGAGACACGCGTGCTCATCCTCCACCGCCGCACCGGCGGAGTCCGCCGATCCGCGCTGACGGCCGGACTCGCCGCCCTCGTGCTGGTCCTGTCCACCCTGGTCGCCAGCCCCGCCCGGGCTGCCGACGCGGTCTACGACCCGATCCCCGAGATGCCGATCCAGTCCCGCCTCGGGCTGGTCCTCAGCGAGTACACCAACTTCCCGCAGTCGCAACCCACTCCGGCTCCGACCGATCCGCGGCTCATGCGTACCGCGCGGATCAACACCATCATGGAGCTGCCCGACGGCTCCGGCCGACGCGCGGTGCCCGACCTGAACGGCAACCTCTACCTGGTCGAGAACGGCGTACCGCACGTCTACCTCGACGTGGCGGCGACGTTCGCGCCGCGGTTCTTCTCCGGCCGTGGTCTCGGCCAGGGCTTCGGGTACGTCACCTTCCACCCGGAATTCGGTGCCAACGGCCGGTTCTACACCATCCACACCGAACTGGCCTCGGCGGCGACGAGCACGCCGCCGGACTACGCCCAGCCGAACGCGATCTACCACGGTGTCATCACCGAGTGGACGGCGACCGACCCGGCCGCCGACACGTTCGCCGGCACCCGCCGCGAGGTGCTGCGCATCGGCTTCGGTGGCCAGGTGCACGGCATCCAGGAGATCAACTTCAACCCCACGGCCAAGCGCCACGACGCCGACTACGGCCTGCTGTACCTCGCGGTCGGCGACGGCGGTCAGGGCGCCCGCAACACCGATCCACAGAACCTGGGCCTGCCGCACGGCAAGCTGCTGCGGATCGACCCCCGGGGCACCAACTCGGCCAACGGGCGATACGGCATCCCACCCCGCAACCCGTTCGTCGGCCAGACCGGCGCGCTCGGCGAGATCTACGCCGTGGGCTTCCGGGACCCGCACCGGTTCAGCTGGGACCGGGCGACCGGCCGGATGTACCTGGGGCACATCGGCGAGCACGCCGTCGAGGCGATCTACGAGGTCCGCGCCGGCGACAACTTCGGCTGGAGCGAGCGCGAGGGTTCCTTCGTCTTCGACAAGGCGGCCACGAACCCCTGCGACCGGCTGTTCCCGCTGCCCGCCGACGACGACCGGTACGGCTACACATACCCGGTCGCCGCGTACGACCATGACCCGGCCGCGGGCTGGAACTGCACCGACGACGTCGGCGTCGCCGTGGCCGGCGGGTTCGTCTACCGGGGGCGGGCGCTGCCCGCGCTGCGCGGCAAGTACGTCTTCGGTGACCTGGTCGACGGCCGGGTGCTCTACACCGAGGCGAACGAGATGCGCCGCGGCCGTGGCCTGGCCCCGATCCATCAACTCGCGCTCTTCGACGCGGCGGGCGGTCCGGTCCGGATGCGGGACCTCTCCGGGCCTGGTGCGCCGGGCGACCCCAACCGGGTGGACCTGCGCTTCGGCACCGACGCGGCCGGTGAGCTCTACCTGGTCGCCAAGGCCAACGGGAAGATCTGGAAGGTCACCGGCACCCGGGTGTTCGCCAGCGGCGACGTCGGCGACACCACCCTGCGACGCACCGCCGGGGCGTCGAACTGGGCGCCGGTGACGCCGGCGAAGTGGCAGTTCACCCACGACCAGGTCATCCTCGCGGAGGCTGGGGAGAGCCGGCCGGGCCCCCGCCGTCCGTTCGAGTACGCGGTGCTGACCGCCGGATCGGCGTGGTCGTCGGTGCAGATCGACGCCCGGGTACGACTCGACACCCCGGTGGAGGTCACCAACCGTGATGTGATCATCGTGTTCGGTTGGCGTTCGGACACCGAGTTCTACTACGCCCACCTCTCCACCGACAACACGATCTATCCGCACAACGGCATCTTCAAGGTCGACAATGCCGACCGGGAGCGGATCGACCACCAGTGGAACGGCCGGTCCCGTGGCGCCAACCCGGCCATCACCGATGCCAAATGGCACGACGTCCGGGTGGTGCACCTGCCGGCGACCGGCGAGATCGCGGTCTACGTCGACGGGCACAAGGACCCGTTGTTGACCGCGAAGGACACCACGTTCGGCTCGGGTCGGGTGGGCTTCGGCTCCTTCGACAACGTGGGCCGACTGCGAAACCTGACCGTCACCGGCACGCCGGCCTGAGCCCTGTCGCGGTGTGGACGGCGATTCTTCGAGCCGCCGTCCACACCGCCGACGGCCCGGTCCGTCGACCTGGCCCGCAGGACCCTGTCCGGTTCGTAGAATCCCTGCCATGCCGGAGATCGTCGAGTTGCTGGCCTCGCCCGTGCACCGCTTCCTGGGCCGGCCCTCCGACGGCCCGGCGCCCGCCCCACCCGGCGAACTGGTCGACGTGGTCCAGATCCGGGCCAGTCTCGGCATCGTCGGCGACCGGTACTTCGGCCAGCAGGCGCACCGCGACGCCAGCGTCACGGTCATCGCCCGGGAGTCCCTGCCGGTCGGCATCGGCCTGGCCGAGGTCCGGCGCAACATCCTCACCACGGGGATCGCCGTGGACGAGCTGATCGGCAAGGTGCTGGTCCTCGACTCCGGCGACGGCCCGGTCAGCCTGCGGGTCAACCGGGCGGCCCGGCCCTGCGCCTGGATGGACGTCACCGTCGGCCCCGGAACGTGGAAGGCGCTGCGCACCACTGGCGGCATCCGCTGCACGCCACTCAACGACGGCACCCTGCGCGTTGGCGCGATCGCCGCTGCGGTGACCTGAGCCGGGCCAGCCGATTCGGCGAGGTGACGCTCCCGCGCGCCAGTGCGTGGTAGAACCAACACGCGCATGGGCTCGGAGGTCTGCGGGATGGACCCCGGCACGCCGGACGGGACCTGATCCGAACAGAGGTGGTGCATTGATCCCCGAGCTGCGGCAGCTCATCGAGGAGCTGCGGGCGGACCTGGCCGACCAACCGGCCAGCCTGGCGTGGGCCGAGTTCGGCGAGGGCGCCGCCATCGATGCCGTACCGGTGGGTCTCCCGGCCGACCTGCGGGATCTGCTGCTGGCGGCCGACGGGCTGCGCGCTGGTCGGGTCGAGCTGGCGTCCACGTCGACCCTGGCCGGAATGCAGTACCACCTCGACTACGCGCCGGACTTCTCGTCCATCCCCGAGGACCGGGCGGGCTGGCTGGTGGTGGGCACCCGCAGCGACGAGCCGATCTTCATGGACCGTGGCACGGGCGCCATCTGGTACTTCCCACCGAACGGCACCGAGTGGTTCATGTCCGACGCGTTCGAGGAACTCGCCCCCGACCTCGGCTCCTTCGTGGACTACTACCTGCTCGGCCCCGGCTACGCCGAGCTGACCCCCGCGGACGACCGATGGTTCGCGTACCTCGATGAGCAGGGCCTGCTCGACGAGGACGACGAGGAGTGACCTGAGTCAGACCGGGCTGACGTGTGCGGCGAGGACCCGCCAACCGTGCGGGTCGTCGTGGACCCAGGTCCGGGTGTAGCGCAGGCGTGCCGCGAACGCCGTCCCCTCGGACACCCCGGCCACCCTGCCCAGGAAGAAGGTCACCCCGGTCGACCCGACGACGAGCAGGTCCAGCTCCTCCTCGACCAGCTCCTCCACGACAGAGCGGCGGTCCCGGTAAGCGGCCAGGTCATCCTGCTTCGTGTACGTACCGCCGTCCGGACCGATGGCGATCAGCTGGTCGACGAGCAGCTGATCGAGGGCGGCCGCGTCGCCGGCCCGCTGGGCGTCCTGCAGGGTGCGCTCGGCATCGAGCAGCTCTGCCTCGCGTGCGCTGTCCGGCATCGTGCCATCCTCCCGATCGGGCTCGACCCGGTGTCACCGTCGGCCCGGGCTGTCCGCATTGTGGCAGCCAACGTAACCTGCGCGGGCGTGGATCGCCGCCCCCGTCACAGGCTCAGGCGAATACGTACGACGGTCTGCCCGGGGCTGGTGAGCACGGCGACCTCGTCGCAGACCCGTTCCACGATCGCCAGCCCTCGACCCCGTATCGCGTCGGCGGCCGGCATGGCCCGGCCCAACGCCCGCGTCGGCCCCTGGTCGACGACGTCGCAGAACAGCTGCCCCGATTCGGCCCAGAGCCGGACCCAGCCACCGCCGGTGGTGTGCTGCAACGTGTTGGTGGCCAACTCGCTGATCGCCAGCGTCAGCAGCTCCACCCGATCCGGCGGCAGACCCCGGGCCAGCGCCCCGGCGCTGACGAACCCACGCAGCGCTCGGACGTCGGTCGCCACCCGGTACGGCATGGTGTCCGCGAGGGGGGCGGGGACGCTCTGCTCGGTCACGGTCTCCGGTCGCTCCGCCGGCATCAGCCCGCCAGCTGCGGATCGTCGGTGCGCGTCACCACGATAGGCCCGGGTGCCGTGGACGTGCGAGCCTCGAAGTGCGCCATCGGGCAGCAGCAACCCTTCTCGTAGCGACAGCTGTCGGGCACATCATGTCACCCGCTGGCCGGAAAGCCGTCTCGCCCGTTCGGAGGTCGATCACACGCCGGCCGGCCCGATCGTGCGTCGTCGGCCCGGTGCCGGGGCCGGTCAGGGGGCCGCATCGAAGACGATGGACTCGCTCAACTCGCGCCACCGCGCATCGGATGCGGCAAGGGCCTCGGCGGCAGCCGTGGCGCCCGCCACAGCGTCGGCGCCGAGCAACAACCGGAGAGGCGGGTCGTCGACCCGGGTGATCCGGATGATCGCCTGGGCGGCCCGGACCGGGTCGCCCGGCTGGTTGCCGCTGGCCTGGCGCAGCCGCTGCACGGCCGGGTCGATGACCGGCTGGTACGGGTCGCTGATCGGCAGCATGGTCATCGACGAGCCGGCCCAGTCGGTGCGCAGCGCGCCCGGCTCGACGCTGGTGATCCGAATCCCGAACGTCGCGACCTCCTTCGCGAGCACCCCGGAGAAACCGCTGACCGCCCACTTGGCCGACTGGTACGCGCCCAGACCGGTGCTGGCGACCCGGCTGCCGACGCTGGAGATCTGGAGAATGTGCCCGCGCCGCTGATCGCGCATCGTTGGCAGGGCGGCGCGGGACAGATTGACCACCCCGTAGAAGTTGGCCTCGATCTGAGCCCGTAACGCGTCCTCCGGCATGTCCTCGATCGAGGCGACGTCGGCGTACCCGGCGTTGTTGACCAGGACGTCCAGGCTTCCGAAGGTGTCCACGGCGGTGCGTACGACGGTGTGGGCGGCGACCGGGTCGGTGACGTCGAGGGCGATCGTCCTGACCTGGTCGCCGTACTGGTCGACCAGGTCGTCGAGCTGGGCCGGGTTGCGGGCGGTGGCGACCAGCTGGTCGCCGTCGGCCAGCACGGCCTCGGCGAGCGCCCGGCCGAGCCCGCGGGAACAACCGGTGATGAGCCAGACTCGTGGCACGTCGCCTCCTCGGTGGGCGGTCTCCAGCTGCTACGGACGGATGTCCAGGGCGCCGATCAGGTCATCCCGCAGCGTGAACCGGTACCGCAGCTCGATCGGACTGCCGGGGAAGTCGCCGGAAACCCGGCTGAGGACCAGGTACGAGTCGCCCGCCTGCGGTGTGACACGAACCGGCTCGGACGTGTACGAGGTGGCATCCATCGTCTTCTGCCGCCAGGCGCGGATCGCGGCCCGTCCGTCGTACACCCGGTCATCGTCGGCGACGCTCGCGGTGTCCGCGAAGCAGGCGACGAAGGCATCCAGGTCCCGGTCGTCGACGGCCCGGAAGTACCGGTCGATCACGTCGGGCAGGTCGACCGCCATCTGCTCCTCCTGCGGCACGGGCCGCCGTCGGCAGCCGTCGGGTTCCCGGTCCGACCTCACCGTACGAGAAGCAGACGGCACCGCGCGGAGCAACCAGAAGAACGCCACCGATCGCCAGAGCGGGCATCCGCGTCGACTGCCGGGTTTGCCGCCGGTTGGCCCGGGTAGCCACGCGTTTCCGGAACGAAGGGCGGGGGCATGGCCGAGCTGGCATTCATCGACAAGGTTGCGGCGCGGGCGGGCATTTCGCCGGAGCAGGCGCGTCCACTGACCGAGGCGGTTCTGCGGACCCTCACCGAGCGGCTCAGCGGCGGTGAGGCGGGCGCGCTCGCCCCCCACCTGGCCGACGAGCTGAGCCCGCTGTTGGTCAAGGCCGCGGAGCCGCCGGAAGCGTTCGGCTACGACGAGTTCCTGCGCCGGGTGGCCGACCGCGCCGGGATCGACCGGCCCGCCGCCGAGCGGGGCGCGCGGGCCGTCCTGCAGACGATGCACCGGGTGGTCGGGCACCGGGAGTTCGAGGAGGCCCTGGCCCAACTCCCGACGGATCTGCGGGCGCTGGCGCAGCCGCTGCCCCACGGTCCCTGACCGACCGCCGACACGGCAGTCGACCGCGCTGTGCGCCCAACTCGCCGGCACCCGGTCTCGACCGGCCCGGAGTGGGGCCTGACCGGTCACCCGGGTCAGGCCCCGTCCGTCGTCAGGTGGCGTTGACCACCCACTTCTGGTGGGCGGCACCGGAGTTGGTGCCGATCTGGATCTGCGTGCCGTCGGCGGTGCCACCGCCAGCGGCCTGCAGGACCTTGCCCGACTGCGGGTTGCGGATCGAGCCGTCGGACTGCGGCTGCCACACCTGGGAACCGGTCCCGTTGCAGGTCCACAGCTGCACCTTCGTGCCGTCGGCGGTGCCCGCGTTGTCCACGTCCAGGCACTTGCCCAGGGCGCGGTAGGTCTCCCCAACCCGGCTCCACGACTGCGCGGTGGTGCTGTTGCAGGTCCACAACTGCACCTTCGTGCCGTCGGCGGTGCCCGCGTTGTCGATGTCCAGGCACTTGCCGGCGACTCCGGTGATGGTGCCCGGGGTGCCGCTGGCGCTCGCGTACACCTCCAGCTCGTAGATGCGCGCGGCGGTGTCGCTGGTGCTGGTCGGTGCGGTGATCGCCAGCCGGACGTAGCGGGTTCCCGGTGCGGAGACGCCGTGTGTGGTGGTGCTCGCGGTGTTGCCGGTCACCGTGGCGCGGGTGGTCCAGGTCGTGCCGTCGGCGCTGGACGCGACGGTGAAGTCCCGGGTGTTCCAGGCGGTGTCCTCACCGCCCGCGCCGGCGTGCTTGACCACGACCCGGTTCACCGGGTGGCTGGCTCCCAGGTCCACCTGGAGGAACTTCGTGGTGCCCTTCGAGCACCACTTGTCGCCGTTGCCGCCGGTCACGCTGCCGTTGACGGCCTTGGCCGGGGTCTCGGTCGTCGAGCAGGAGCTGTCCGCGACGGCTGGCTTGTTGAGTGCCAGGTTGGTCCCGCCGGTCGGTGGCGGGGTGACGCCCGGGATGGCGTTGAGCGTGTACCACGCCTCGGTGCTCCACAGTGACTGGCCGCTCGTCGAGGTGAACGGGCGAGGCGAGCGCAGGTGGACCACCCGCCCGGCCTTGCGCCCGGCCACCGCGAGGGTGACCTTCTTGCCGTCCGCGGAGAGGGTCGCCGAGGTGACGGTCAGCGTCTCCTCGTCGATCTTCGGGCCGCCGTAGTTCGAGGTCGCCTCGTACCGCCATTGCTTGATCTTGTAGTGCGCCGCCAGGTCGGCGGCGGTCTCCGTCGAGACGGGCTGGGTGTACTCCACCTCGAAGCCGGCCGTGGTGGCCCGCATGGCGAGCATCTCGAACGCGGTGGTGCTGTTCGGCGTGAGCTTCTGCAGGCCGTACGACAGCTTGCCGGTCTGACCCCAGTTGCCGCCCGCACCGAGCCCGCCGACGTAGATCGCGCCGTCCGGGCCGACGTTGACCTCCGAGACGCCCGCCTCCAGGCCCTGGGTGAGCCGGAACAGAGCGCCCTGGTACTCGCCGTTGACCTTCTCCACAAAGGCCCGCTGCAGCCCGCCGTACGTCACGTCGCCGATGACGAACTGGCCGGCGTAACGGCCGCTGGTCAGGTAGAGCGGCGTGCTGGGCGAGTTGGCGATCTCGTTCTGTGGCATCCAGAGCACCGGCGGGGTGACCGCGTTGGTGTCGAACGGGCCGGCCGGGTTGGTGTAGTGGTTGAAGAACCGGCCCTGCTTGACGTGCAACAGCTTCGACGAGGGCAGCCAGCCGCCCTGGTTGTCGGTGACGAAGATGCCGTTCTCCGGGCCCCAGCCGATGCCGTGCGGGGTACGCAGGCCGCCGGCGACGTAGCTCACCGCGCCGGTGTCCTTGTTGACCTTGAGGGTCGTACCCCGGTTGACCGCGGGCTGCGGGTTGGTGGTCGCGCCGCCAGAGTTGATCGACACCGACAGGTTCAGGTAGAAGAACCCGTCCTGGTAGAGCAGGCCGAACGCGAACTCGTGGAAGTTGCCGCCGTACGGCCAGGTGGCGACGGTCTCCAGGCGCTCGGCCACTTCGTCGCCGCCGGTGTTCACCAGTCGGGTCAGCCGCTGCTTCTCCGTGACGTAGACCACCCCGTCGACGACCTTCAGCCCCATCGGCTCCTTGAGCCCTCCGGCGATCTTCTTGGTGGTCACGTTGCCCGGACTGGTCGATCCGCCGGTGTTGCCGAGGATCCAGACCTCACCGTCCTGAGAGGAGCCGGACTGGTCGCTGCCACCCCAGGTGCAGATGACCAGCCGGCCGTCGGCCAGCCAGTCCATGCCCGTGACCTTCGGCTGGAAGCCGCTGGGCCGCAGGTTGGTCAGCGTGTAGCCGGGGTGTACAGCGGTCAGTGGGAGGCCGTCGCCGGGGGAGTCGGTGATCCCTTCGCACTCCTTGCGGCCGGGCGCGGTCACACGGACCACGCCGGCGTCGGTGCTCAGCGCCGAGTTCGGTACGACAACGAAGGACGACGAGCCGGGCGTCCTCCACTCCAGGGTGATCTGTTGACCACCCGCACGCTCGAAGTGGTCGATGCGCAGCGGGTGCAGCCCGGCGGTGAGGGTGACCGTGCCCTCCTTGGGCGGGGTGGCCCCGTGCAGCCCGTCGTGGTTGATCACCACGGCGTTGTCGATCGACAACTTGGAGCCGTCGTCGCTGCTGAGCCGGAACGTGTAACTGCCGGCCTGCGTGGTGGTGATGTTGCCGAGCACCTGCGAGACGAAGTTGTCCTCGAAGCCGAAGTCGGCCGCCGAGGTCCAGTTGATCGTGGACATCAGCTTGTCCACGTTCGGGGTCTGCGCGGGCTTGAGTGTGCAGATCTCGGAGAGCGGCACCTGCACGTCGAAGACGCGCAGCGTGACGCCCGGTTCCTGCTCGGGGGCGGCGGTGGCCGGGGCGGCCCAGAGGCCGGCGGTGAGGACCAGTGCCAGCGCACCCAGGACGGGATTGCGGAGTCGGCGTAGCAGGCGTGTGCCCATCGTTCCTCCAGGAGGGAGCGGAGTTTCCGACGGCCGGGACGGTTCAGTGGTGGGGGTGGCCGTCGGCCCGGCTCCGAAACGTCCTCGACGCCGACGAGTGACGATCCGGAAACACCGGGTTGATGGGTCGAGACATTAAGGCGTTTCGATTGGACTGTCCATGGCTTCACGTCGATACATCAAAAGTTCCCGATGTCCGTGCGAAAGTTCGCGGTGGTACGCGGAGAATGCCGGGTGTGGAGGTGGCCTACCGTCGTCCGCGCCGCGCTGGACCATCGGCCCGGTTGCCAGACTTGCGGGGAGCCGGGGTGGCGACCTTGCGGGTCGGTGCACCGGCCTTGCGCGCGGGGCCGGTGGGCCGTCGACTCGGCGTGGAGGTCGTGCGCGCGGCGGGTCGGCGGCGGGCCGCCACCAACACGATCGCGGTGACGACGACGACGATCAGGGCCGGCACCAGCCAGGCCGGAAACCCGCCGCCCTGCTTCTTTGTGGCATCGGCCGGCCCGGTCGCCGGAGCGCCGGTGACGTCCGGCAGGCCGCCCGTGGCGCCGGGGCTCGCCGATGCCCTGCCCTCGGCCTGGGCGAGCAGTGCCGGCTCCGGTCCGGCCGTGGGCGCCGTCCAGCCGGCCGGTGCCGCGGTGCTCGGCCCCTGATAGTCGAAGGTGACGGTGCCCCGCACCGCCTCACCGTCGGAGGCGACGGAGAGGTAGTTGGCGGTGTAGCGGCCCTTCGCCGGCCAGTGCGCGACGGTCACCATGGCCGGGAAGCCGGTGTGGTACAGCCGCGGCTCGAAGACGCCGTTGACCATGAAGTACTCCTGGACCGGCTTGTCCAGGCGCTTCGGCTCGCCGTGCGACCAGCCACTGTCCACTCGCGACCCGGCCGGCCCGGTGAGGGTGAAATGGGCGTTGGAGGCCGGCTTCTCGGTGAAGTACAACGCCACCTGCGTCAGTGGCTCGCGGACAACGGTGCCGGTCAACGGGGTGGAGGTCGCCAACTGGCCGTGCGCGGACGCCGGAGCGGCGGGCAGTAACAGCGACACCGCCAGTGTCGCGACCAGCGCCGCCGCGGCACGGCTCAGGGTGTTACTGACAGTGACGAGCCTCGATTGCATTCGTTCATCATGGTCATTTCCTCCCCGCCGAACAAGACGTAGAGTTCTCCTCCCCGACGATCAACTCGACACCCGTCCCCTCGCGTCGTTCGGAGTCCGCCCGTGTCCGTCCGTACCCGCACCTCCACCGCCCTCGCCGCCGGTGTCCTCACCGCCCTGCTCGTCACGGGTTGCGGGCAGGGCGACGACCCGTCCGGGGCGACCCCCTCCACGGCACCCACGTCCGCCGCCCCGTCGAGCGCCGCCACCGCCACCGCGCCGGCCTCGTCGGCCAGCCCGACACCCAGCGCCAGCACCCCGGCCGTGGACCGCGAGATCGTCGTGACGATCGCGAAGCGGCGAATCAACCCGCCGACCGGCCGGGTCACCGTGGACAAGGGCGAGCTGGTCCGGATCACGGTCACCTCGGACGTGTCGGACGAGCTGCACGTGCACGGCTACGACCTGGGCGCTCGACTGCCGGCCGGCACACCCGGCTCGGTGGAGTTCCGGGCCGACAAGACCGGCCTGTTCGAGGTGGAGACACACGAGACCGAGCTGGTGCTGTTCCAGCTCGTCGTCCGCTGAGCGACATGACCCCCGTGGAGACGGTGCTGGCGCACGGCGTCGGGGGCCGCCAGGACCTGCCGATCACACTGCCGCAGCTCGTCGTCGCCGCCGCCCTGACCCTCGTCGTCACATTCCTCGCGCTGGGTCTGCTCTGGCGCGAGCCCCGACTCGACCGGGACGCGACCGGTGGCCGCCCGGTGCCGCAACGGCTGGCCCGGCTCGTCGACGCACCCACGCTCCGGTGGGTGCTGCGCGGGCTCGGCCTGCTCGCCGCCGCCTGGTTCTGCCTGGGCCTGCTGGGCGGGCCGGACACCGCGGACAACCCGACGGCCGGCGCGCTCTACGTGCTGCTCTGGGTCGGGCTGGCACCGCTGTCGCTGCTGCTCGGCCCGGTCTGGCGGGCGGTCAACCCGCTACGGACGGTGCACCTGCTCGCGGCGCTGGCAGCACGGCGCGACCCGAACCGGGGGGTCCGTGAGCTGCCGGACGGTGTGGGTCTGTGGCCGGCCGCCACCACGCTGTTCGGATTCGTCTGGCTGGAGCTGGTCGCACCCGAACGGGCCACCCTGCCGGTCATCACCGCCTGGCTCGCCGCGTACGCGGTGGTCATGCTGGCCGGGGCCGCGGTGTTCGGCGCCGGCTGGTTCGACCGCGCCGACCCGTTCGAGGTGTACAGCGCACTGATCGGTCAACTCGCTCCGCTCGGCCGGGCCACGGACGGCGTGCTGGTGTGGCGCAACCCGCTCGACGGGATCGCCGGGCTGCGGCCCCGCCCCGGCCTGGTCGCCGTGGTCATCGTGCTGCTCGGCTCGACCATGTACGACAGCCTGTCCAACGCGCCGGGCTGGCTGCGCTTCACCCAGGAGAACGGCCTGCACCCGGCGGTCACCGGCAGCGCCGGACTGATCCTGGTCATCGCGGCTGTCGCGCTGGCGTACCTCGCCGCCACCGGAGCCGCGGCGCGCATCGGCCGGGCCGACCCGGTCGAAGCCCGTGGCGTGCCAGGCGAGATCGCCCACTCGATCGTGCCGATCGCGGTCGGCTACGTGGTGGCGCACTACTACTCGTTGCTGATCCTGGAAGGCCAGCGCACCGTCGCGCTGCTCTCCGACCCCCTGGGCACCGGCGCCAACTGGCTCGGCACCGCCGGCTGGGAGCCGTACACCGGTCTGCTCACGCCCTCCGGCGTGGCCACCCTCCAGATCACCGTCATCGTCCTCGGGCACCTGCTCGGCACCCTGCTCGCCCACGACCGCGCCCTGTACCTGTTCCCCCGGGCCCGGGCGGTGGCCGGTCAACTCCCGCTGCTGGCGCTGATGGTCGCGTACACCGTCGCTGGTCTGCTGCTGCTCTACGCGGGGTAGTCCGACCCGGTTGTGACTCCTGAGTCAAAATGGCTCGTGGACTCCGATCTTCAGCGCTACCTCGATGACCTGGTCGCCGCCGCCCGGGACGTACTCGGGGCCGACCTTGTCGGCGCGTACGCGGCCGGCTCGGTGGGGCTCGGCGCGTACCAGGCCGGTCGCAGCGACGTGGACGTCGCGTTGGTCAGCGCCGGGCCACTCACCGACGCCGTCAAGCGGGCGCTGGTGGCGCGGCTACGACACGAGGCCCTGCCCTGCCCGGCGCGCGGGCTGGAGTTGGTCGTGTACCAGCGTGCGGTGGCCGCCTCCGGAACGCCGGAGCCCGCCTTCGAGGTCGAGCTGAACACCGGGTCCCGAATGCCGTTCCGGTGCACCCTCGACCCCGCCGACCGACCGGCCGCCGACGGCCGCTTCTGGTACGGGCTCGATCGCAGCATCCTGCACCAGAGCGGGTTGCCGCTGCTCGGCCCGCCAGCGGGGGAGGCCTTCGCCGACCTCGCCCCGGCCGACCTGCGTCGCCTGCTCACCGAGGCGCTCTCCTGGTGGCTGGCCCTGCCGACCCCGCCGGACGACCAGCCCGCGCCCGGTGCGGAGGACGCGGTGCTCGGCGCGTGCAGATCGCTGGTGCGGCACCGCGACGGCGTGTGGCTGGCCAAGGTCGCGGCCGGTCAGCGGCTGATCGACGTCGGTGACCCGGCCGAGGTGATCCGTCGTGCGGTCGCCGCGCGGCACGGGGGACCGCCGCCCACCGGGGCGCAGGCGCGCGCCTTCCAGCAACGGGTACGCGACGAGATCGCCGGCTAGGCAGCCCGCGCGGCGCTCAGCGGACCGGGCGGGACCGCAGTGAGGCGAAGAGCAGGTTGAGACCCTCGGTCATGGTCGGGTGGGTGATGACCGCGTCGCGCAGGGCGGTCCACGGCATTCCGGCGAGCATGGCCAGTTGCACCGAGGTGATCACCTCACCGGCTTCGGCGCCGAGCAGCGCCGCGCCGAGGATCCGGTCGGTGCCGGCGTCGACGACCGCCTTCCACATGCCCTCGGTCTGGCGCAGGGTGCGCGCCCGGGGGATCGCGGCAACCGGCAGGTGAGCCACCTGGATGTCGTGCCCGGCGCGGCGCGCCTCGGTCTCGGTGAGCCCGACGCGGGCCAGCTCCGGGGTGGTGAAGACGGTGTACGGGATCAGTCGGTCGGCGGTGCTGCGCTGGCCCCCCGCGAGGTTCACCCGGATGATCCGGTAGTCGTCCAGCGCGACGTGGGTGAACTGGGGACTGCCGGCGACGTCCCCGGCCGCCCAGGTGCGCTCGGCGCTGGTGCGCAGGTGCTCGTCGACCACCACGAAGCCACGCTCGCTGAGCCGTACGCCGGCCGCGTCGAGGCCGAGCCCGTCGGTCACCGGTTCCCGACCGACCGCCACCAGCACGTCATCTCCGGTCACCAGGCTGCCGTCGTCCAACGTCACCCGGACGGTGCCGGCGACGTCACGGTCGATGCGGGCGACCGCGACGCCGACGCGTACGTCGATGCCGTCGTCGAGGAAGACGCGCATCACGGCGTCGCTCACGTCGGGATCCTCGCGGGTGAGCAGCCGGGGGCCACCCTCGATCAGCGTCACCGTGCTGCCGAACGACGCGAACATCTGCGCGAACTCGACCCCGACGGTGCCGCCGCCGAGCACCACCAGTCGGGCCGGCAGCCGGTCCAGGTGCAGCAGCGTCTCGCTGGTCAGCACCCCGGCCTCGGCCATCCCGGGCACCGCCGGCAGGTGTGGGCGGGTACCCGTGTTGATTACCACGTCGGCGCCGCGCAACAACCGCTCGCCACCGTCGGCGAGCGACACCCGTACGGTCCGCGGGCCGACGAACCGGGCCTGACCGAGCACCAGGTGCAGTCCCGAGTCGAGGAACTGTTGCCGGTTGGCGGCCACCATCCCCTCGACGACGTCCTGCTTGTGCGCGCGCAACAGGTCCACGTCGACCCGGCCGCCCTCGACCGCCAGGCCGAGCGTGGACGCGCCACGCAGGTGACGTGCCGCCCGCGCGCTGGTCACCAGTGCCTTCGTCGGGATACACGCGACGTTGATGCAGCTGCCGCCGATCATGCCGCGTTCGACCATCGCGACCCGTTGTCCGGACCGGGCGACGTCCATGCTCAACGTCTTTCCGGCCTTGCCGCCGCCCACGACGAGCAGGTCGAACTCCTCCGGTCGGTCGGTCACCGGTCGCTCCTCTCGGTCGCCGGGCCGGGCCGGCGGCCGCCGCTGGTGCGCGGCGGCCAGCCCAGCCTGGCAGGTCCGACGGGACCGTCGACGCGGTTCCGGGCAGAATCGCCCGGCTCGAGCCGCAGCCGAGAGTGATCGTCAAGGTCCAGGTGCGAGCCGTGTCGCCGAGGTGGGGGTATCCATGCGCGGGGATACCGCAACATCGGCGATCTGGAGTTGATCACGCGACGGGGTCAGGCTTGGGCGGTGACCAGATAGAACGTGAAGCCCGCCAGCAGCGGGCCGTCCGCGAGACGCTGAAGCCAGGGCTGAACATCCTCATCGGTCAACTCCCCGGCCAGCACCGCGCGAGCGGAGTTGCGCCGCAAGCCCAGGATCTGGTCCGCCGTGTCGAAGTCCCGGAACACCACGGCGATCGCCTCGACCGATCTCACCTGCAGGCCGGACTGCGCCGACAACCGGACAAGCTCGCGACCAATCGTCGGGTGCCGCACCCGTCCCGCTACGAACCGGGCGAAGCGGCGACTCGTCCGCACGTCCTCATCCGCGACCGCCAGGGTGTCCCAGTCCGGCTCTGCCATCCCGAACAGGCCTCCCGGACGCAGCACCCGACGGACCTCCGCCAGCACGTGTGCGGGACTCCGCACGTGCATCAGGACGCGATCCATCCTGGCCCGGTCCATGCTGGCGTCAGCGAGCGGAAGGTCGTGGGCGTCGCCTGAGCACAGCTCGACGGTTGCTCTGTCGGCCAGCCGGCGACCGGCCTGCGCCAACATTCGTGGGTCGCGGTCGACTCCGACAACCAGGCCGCTGGCCTGAACCGCGTCGGCGAGCCGTCCGAGATCGGTCCCGGGGCCGCAGCCGATGTCCACCACGGAATGCCCGGGCTGGAGGCTGAGAGCTTCGACGAAACGCTGCTTGTACTCGACACCCACAGCGGTGGCAGCGGCGGCGTCCAGGTACGCGATCTGATTCGGGGCGGTGGTCGCCGTCGCGAGTTGACTCATCCGCCAACCCAAACACAGAGTCGCGTACGTCCTGCGACGAGAATGTGCAGATTCGGTGCGGGTCGACCCCGTTCGCGTGCGGCGGCCGGCCCGGCCCGCAGCTTTTCGACCGGACCGTCTTCCCGGGCCCGTGCGGATTCGCTCCGGGCCCGGGTCGACCACTGTCGAGGTCAGTGCCGAGCTGCGCCGTTCTCGCTGACCGGCTGCCCGAAGGCCATGAACGGCACGGGCGTCGGGGCGTCAGGTCGGGTGAAGATCCGCTCAGCCTCGTCGGCGGGCCCGTCCGGGGCGGTCGTCCGCTCGGCCGAGGCGGCGACCGGCTCGTCCACGGTGGTCGGCCCGTCCGCACGCTCGGCACCGGACTGTTCGGCACCGGCCTGGTCGGCACCGGTCTGGTGCGCACCGGACTGGTCGGCCCTCGACTGATCAACAGCCGACTGGTCGGCCCTCGACTGATCAGTGACGGACTGGTCGTCGCCGGGGCGGTCGCCCTCGGGCCGCACACCCCCGGCCCGATCGACAGGGGACCGGTCGGCGCTGGACCGGGCACCCACCATCGGGTACTCGGCGGTCTCCGTACCGCCGGCTGCCGCGGCCATGACCGCGGCGGCGGCGAGGTCGGCCACCCGCTTCGCCTCCCGCTGCACCCGGGCGCGTACCTCCTTGGCGTGCCGCTCGGCGGCGTCGCCGGCCCGGCGGGCCTCGTCCAGCCGGGTGCTCTCGGCGGTGAGGTCCCGGCGGACCTCGTTGAGCCGCTGCTGCATCCGCGACAGCTCGTTCTCCAGCGTCTCGCCCTCCTGGCGGATCTCGGCCAGCTGCTGACCGGCGGTGTCCAGCTCGGCGTTCAGCTCGGTGGCCTCCTGCTGGCGCTCCTCGATCTCCTGCTGCAGGGCGGTGAGCTGCTCCTGGTGGCTGGCAGCCTGCTCGTCGGCCCGGTTGCGCAGCTCGGTCACGTGCTGCTGTGCCTCGGCCAACAGCTCGGCGATCTGCTGCTCGGTCGCGTTGCGCTGCTCAGCGAGCTCCTGCTCGGTGGAGGCCTGCTGCTCGGCGATGTCCTGCTCGGCGGCGGTCCGCCGCTCGTTGACCTCCCGCTCCACGCTGGCCTGCCACTGGGCCATCTCCTGCTGGTTCTTGGAGCGGGCCGACTGGAGTTCCTGCTGGATCTGGGTACGGGCCGACTTCATCAGCGCGTCGGCGGCGACCCGGGTCTGGTTGAGCTGCTGCGCGCTCTGCTCGGTGATCCGCTTCGCCTCGTGCTGGGCGCGCTCGTGCGCTGCCTCACCGTCGGCGCGCAACTGCTCCGCGTGCTCGCGAATGGCGGTCAACTCGGCCTCGGCCAGGGTGCGCCGTTCCTCGTGCGCCTGCTCCTGCTCGGAACGCCGGGTCGCCAACTCCTCGGCCAGGTCCTGCCGTGCCTGCGCGGCCCGCTCGCGGGTGTCGAGGAGAATCCGCTCCGACTCGCTGCGCAGCTCGTTCGCCCGGTCGGTGGCAGACTCGATGATCATGGCGGCCTGCTTGTCGGCGAGCGTCATGATCTCGGCGACCATCGGACCCAGGTCGTGGATCGAGGCGCGGTCCACCTGCACCGGTTGCTCCCGTAGTTCGGCCAGTTCGGTACGCAGCCGCTGCACCTCTGCGGTCAGCTCACGGACCCGGACGGCGGAGCGCCCGTGCTCCCCGCTCAGCATCGTGATCTGACCGTCGAGCTGCTCCAGGTGCCGGTCCACCTGGCGTTTGTCATAGCCGCGCAGGGCGAGCTCGAAGCTCGGCCGCGAGGCCGCATCGTCGCGTACTGCGTGCGGCTCAGCGCCGATGGACATGCACCATCCTCCGTAAGATCGGGGCGTCAGGGTCGGCGGTCGCCTGCCCCGCGGGCCGTCAGTGTGGCGCAACGCTACCGCCGAGCCCGCGCCGAGCGTAGGCCCCTCCCACCGCTGTTTGCTCGAACACCCGGGCCCAGGGTTGATCATGGAGTCGTGGTGCCCGGGTGACCCCGATCCGCGGCTCTTGTCCCCCACCACAACTGCATGATCGCCGCCCGGGGGCGGGGCGGGGGTGGGGTGGGGGAGAGCACGTCGGCCGGTCGCGGTGAGCGACCGGCCGACGTGAAATTTGGTACGGGGTCAGTTGGTTACGGACTGGTTGTAGTCCTTGACCGGGCCGGCGAGGGCCTCCTGCTGCTGCTCCAGCGCGGCGCGCGGTTCGGTGCCGCTGAGCACGGCCGCCTGCATGGCCTGCTCTGCGGCCTTACGAGCCTGCGGCATCGCACCGAGCAGGCAACCCTGGGTGGCCTTGCTCAGCGGGGTGTTCTGCAGCTGGGTGATCGCGGTCTGGAACTGCGGCCGCTGGGCCACCCACTGCTTGTCGACCTCGGTCTCCAGCGCACCCTTGCTGATCGGGAAGTACCCGGTCGAGGTGTGCCAGGTGGCCTGCGAGTCCTTGTCGGACAGGAACTTCACGAACTCCCAGGAAGCGCGCTTGTGCGCGTCGTCCTTGCCCTTGCCGACCACCCAGAGGGAGGCGCCACCGATGATCGGGCCACCCGCGTCGGTGGTGTTGATCTTCGGGTAGTTGCCGGTGGCGATGTCGAACTTGCCCTCGGAGCTCTTCAGGAACCCGCTCAGCGAGCCGGTCGACTCCAGGGTCATCGCGATGGTGCCGGCGGTGAACGCGTTGTCCGCGGTGGTGGTGTTGCTGTCCAGCTTGGGCGCCAGGCCCTCGTCCACCATCTTCTTCCACCAGGCGAGCAGCTTGACGTGGTCGTCGGTGGCCAGCTTGACGGTCGTGCCCCGGCCGTCGCGGCCGTTGCCCTGGTCGCAGTACTCCTGGTTGCCGACGGCGGTCCACTGCTCCAGGAACCAGCCGTAGAGCGCGGCACCGAAGCCGTACTGGGTGACCCGGCCGTTGGCGTCCTTCACGGTCAGCTTGCGGGCCGCCTCGGTGATCTCGTCGAGCGTCTTCGGCGGGTTCGCCGGGTCGAGGCCGGCCTTGGTGAACGCCGTCTTGTTCAGGTAGAGCAACGGCATCGACGTGTTGAACGGCATCGAGTAGAGCTTGTTGTCGACCGAGTAGTAGCCGGCGATGTTCGGCTGGATGTCCGCGGTGGTGGTCTTGTCGGCATCCACGAAGGACTGCACCGGCACCGTCGACTTGGAGTCGATCATGAAGCGGGTGCCGATGTCGTACACCTGCACCACGTCTGGGGCCTGACCGCTGTTCAGCGCGGCTTTGTACGCCGACAGCGTGTCGTCGTAGGTGTTCTTGAACTGGAGGTTGACCTTGACGCGACCCTTGTTCTTCGCGTTGAACTGGTCGGCGAGCTGCGTGAGCGCCTCGCCGTTCTTGCCGGTCATCGCGTGCCAGAAGTCGATCGACACCTCGCCCTTGCCGTCCAGGGCGCTGGCGGCCGGGGCGTCCGTGCCGCTGCTGGCGTCGCTGCTGTCCGCTGTGGCCGAACTGCAGGCCGCGGCGGTTGCCGTGAGGGCGGCGAGCGAGAGCCCGACCGCGATCCGGCGCAGAGTGGTACGCACTGTTTCCTCCTACTACGGGGTTGGGGGAGTTACTTGACCGCGCCGGCCGTGAAGCCCCGGACGAGCCAGCGCTGGCCGAAGATGACCAGCAGCAGCGTCGGCACCAGCGTGATGGTGATGCCGGCCAGGAGCACGGCGGGACTGCCGCCCTCGTTGTCCTTGAGGGCGAAGACCGCGGTTTGCAGAGTGTTCAGCGAGTTGTTGCTGGACGAGATGATCAATGGCCAGAAGTACATGTTCCAGCCCTGCAGGAACGACCACACCGCGATGCCGATCAGTGCCGGCCGGCTCGCCGGCAACAGGATGGTGACCAGGAACCGCAGGTGACCGCAGCCGTCGATGACGGCCGCCTCGCGCAGTTCCCGGGGGAACTGGGCGAAGGCCTGACGCAGCATGAACACGCCGAAGCCGGTGGCCAGGAACGGCAGGATCAGGCTGAGCCGGCTGTCGTTGATGCCGAGCGAGCGGATGAAGAGTGCGTTCGGCACCACGATCGACTCGTAGGGCACCATGATCGTGGCGAGGAACAGCCAGAAGATCGGCCTGCGCAGCGGGCTGCGCATGAAGACCAGGGCGTACGCGGCGAGGCACGACGTGATCAGGTGTCCGAGCATCACGCTGAGCCCGACGAAGAGCGAGTTCACGAAGGCCGGGGCCAGCGGCACCACCGGTTGTCGCCAGGCGGCCCGGTAGTTCTCCAACGTCCAGTCCCCGTCGAAGAGCTGCGGTGGCTGGTGCAGCAGCGCGTTCGACGGCAGGAAGCCACCGAGCACGGTGAGCAGCACCGGGAAGAGCAGCACCACCGCGGCGATGCCCAGCCACAGGTAGGTCAGGACGGTCGGTACCGGACCGGGTCGGTTCACGCTCCTGCTCACCGGTAGTGCACCCGCCTCTCGAGGACGCCGAACTGCACCACGGCGATCAGCACGCCGATCACCAGCAGCACCAGGCCCTGCGCGCTGGCCAGCCCGAAGTTGCTGTTGTTGTTGTGGAACGCGTTGTCGAAGATCGAATAGACAAGCGTCCGGGTGTGCCCGTTGGGCCCGCCGTCGGTCATGATCTGCACCTGACCGAGCGCTTGAAGCGCGGCCAGCGTGGTGGTCACCACGGCGAAGAACAGGCTCGGCGAGATCATCGGCAGCACGATGCTGACGAACTGCCGAGGGCCGGTGGCACCGTCCATCCGGGCCGCCTCCAACACCTCCTCGTCGACGCCGGCCAAGCCGGCGGCGAGCACGAGCAGGTTGAACCCGGAGACCATCCACACGGTGACGCCGACGACCGTGGCCATCGCCCAGCCCGGCTCGGTGGTCCAGTTCGGCGCGGGAACACCGATCAGACCCAGCGCCCAGTTCACCGGCGAGATCCCCGGGTTCAGCATGATCAGCCAGACCACGCTGGCCGCCGAGACCGAGTAGGCGAACGGCAGGGCGAAGGCGGTCCGGAAGATCCTCATGCCGGGCAGTCGTTGGGTCATCGGCGCGGCGAGCGCGAGCGGCAGCAGCACGCCGGGCACCACGACCAGCACGGTGAAGACCAGCGTCTGCCAGAGCACCGTGCCGAACTCCGGCGTCAGCAGCTCCTGGAAGTGCGCCAGCCCCACCGACCGGGTCGGGTTGCCGAGGATGTCGTTGCCCCGGGTGGCCAGGTAGATCGCCTGGAACAGCGGGAAGATCACGAAGATGCCCAGGCCGGCCAGGCCGGGAAGAGCGAAGAGCAGGCCGAGTGCCGTCTCCCGCGCCCGCGCCGGCGTGGCGGCCCGGCGGGCCCGGCCGGGTGGCCGGTCGGTGCGGGCAGCGGGGCTGGCCGCGAGCAGAGTTGGAGCTGTCACGCCGGGCAGCCTGCACAGGCCGTACGTCCGGGTGGGGTGAATCAGGTGGCGGATGGCTGACGTGCCAGTGACATTGCCTACGCAGCGTCACATCACGCAGAGAGAGATAGACATCCGCAGCTCAGATCCCCGGCCCTGCCCAGACATTCGTGACTATGCGTGCCGGTGGCGAGTGGGCCGCCACCGGCACCCGCGCTCAGCGCCGCCTGGCGAGCAGCACCGCGTCGTGGAGGGTGATGTGCTGGCCGTCCGGGTCGGTGGCCGGACGGGGGCGGGCGTCGGCGGCCAACACCTCCCAGCGGGCCGGGTCCAGCGCGGCGGCCACGTCCTGCGCGGTGTACATCATGTCCGGCATGTGCATCCGGTGCGCCGACGTCCACAGATCCGACGGGTGGTGCCCGACGATCAACAGGACGCCACCCGGCGCCACCGCGGCGGCCAGCCGGGCGAACAACTCCCGCCGCTGCACCGGAGGCAGGTGCATGAACTGCGCCGACACCAGGTCGTACGCCTCCTCGGCGGGCGGCTTGTCGCGCAGGTCGGCGTGCGTGAACTCGATCCGGCCCCCGACGCCGGCAGCGTCGGCGTGCGCGGCGGCCCGGCCCAACGCGACGGTGGAGATGTCCACCGCCGTCACCTGCCAGCCGCGCTCGGCCAGCCACACCGCGTCGGCGCCCTCGCCGCTACCCACGTCCAGCGCGCGCCCCGGCGGCAGGTCCGCGACCTCGGCGACCAACTGCGGGTTCGGCCGGCCACTCCACACCGCGGACCGGGACTGGTAGCGCTCCTCCCACGCCGGCTCCTCGAACGCCGTCGCCACCAACTGCCGGTACGCGGCCACCGCGGCACGGGTCTCCTCGGCGATGAGGTCGGCGTTGATCGCCGCTCCGGCAGTCAGACCGGCAGCGGCGGACGTGATGACCTGACCGCGGATGTCGGCGACGTTGCCGGCCACCCAGAGGCCCGGGACGGTCGTCGCCCCGGTGGTGTCGGAAGGGATCTGGGCGCCGATCACGTACCCACCCATCGTCACCTCCTCCGGGGCCAGGCCCAGCCCCACCAGGAGATCCGCGCGGGGAGTCAGCCGCGTCCCGACCACGACCGCGTCCAGCGCCACCACCCGGCCATCGGCCAGCCGTACGCCGGTCAGCGCGTCCCCGGTCACCTCCACCGCGGCGACCGGACCGGGCACCACCGCGATGCTCCGGGCGGCGAGGCGCTCGGCGGTCTCCTCGTCGGGTGCGGGGGCGTCGTGCAGCAGGAGCAGCACGTCGGAGCTCCACTGCCGCCACATCTCGGCCTGGTGCACGGCCATCGGCCCGGTCGCCAGTACGCCGATCCGCCGGTCCCGCACCTCCCAGCCGTGGCAGTACGGGCAGTGCAGCACGTCGCGCCCCCACCGCTGGGCCAGCCCGGGCACGTCGGGCAACTCGTCGGTCAATCCGGTGGCCACCAGCAGCCGGCGTGCCCGCACCGAAGTCCCGTCGTCGAGGCTCAGCCGGAACCCGTCGTCGGCACGCGTGGCAGCCTCCACCCGCCCGGTGCGGAACTGCCCGCCGTACCCGGCGGCCTCGGTCCGCCCGACCGCGAACAGCTCGCCCGGCGGCGTCCCCTCCCGTCCCAGGTAGTTGTGCACGTGGCCGGCCGGCGCATTGCGCGGCTCACCGGAGTCGATCACCAGGACCGACCGTCGGGCCCGGCTCAGTGCCAGGGCTCCGCTGAGCCCAGCGGCACCGCCGCCCACCACCACGACGTCGTATGTCTCGTCCACCGGTATCTCCCTTTATCTGTCGGCTGAGCCCACCATCCGTCGCCGCCGGTCAGGTGGCAACTATCCTTGCTGTTATGGCAAACGAGGACGCTGCCGCGCTGGCGGCCGTCGGCCCCCGGCTGCGCGCCCTGCGCCACCAGCGCGGGACCACGCTGACCCAGCTCGCCGACCTGACCGGCATCTCCGTGAGCACCCTGTCCCGGCTGGAATCCGGCAGTCGCCGGCCCACCCTGGAGCTGCTGCTGCCACTGGCCCGGGCCTACCAGGTGGCGCTGGACGAGCTGGTCGACGCTCCGGCCACCGGCGACCCTCGCGTACGCCCCAAGCCGATCGTCATACACGGCATCACGTTCCTGCCGCTGACCCGCCGACCGGGCGGGCTGCAGGCGTTCAAACAGATCTTCCCGCCGGACCCGTCCGCCGGGGAACGGACCCCGCAGACCCACGAGGGGTACGAGTGGCTCTACGTGCTCTCGGGCCGGCTACGGCTGCTGCTCGGCGACCGCGACCTGACCCTGACCCCGGGCGAGGTCGCCGAGTTCGACACCCGCATCCCGCACCTCGTCCTCAACCCCGGCCCCGGCACCGCCGAGGCCCTCAGCCTCTTCGGACCGCAGGGGGAGCGGCTGCACGTCCGGGCCCGCCCCGCCGCGCCCGACCCTCCGACTGATCACCCGCCGGCGTGACCGAAATGGCTTGCTGACTGGGCGGCACCGCTGCCATCCTTCGCCGCGATGACGACACCGAATGAACTTCTCGTACTGCACGACCAGCAGGTGCGGGGCACCATCGCCGCACGGCTGCCGAACAACTGGGAGCCGTCGTGGGACGGCCCGATTCTGCAGATCGCCACCCCTGCGCGAGGATTCGCCTTCGCCCAGGATCTCGACGGCCTCAGCAGTGAAGAGCTGGACGCGCACATCGGTCGGGTGCGGGACCGCTGGGCGACGCTGGGCCAGGCGGTCGAGTGGAAGACGTACGGCCACGACCGGCCGGATCTCACCGAGCGCCTGCGGCTGGCCGGGTTCGCGCCGGAGGACGAGGAGACGGTCGTCATCGGTGTGGCAGACACACTGACCACCGCCGGCGAAGTCCCCGACGGCATCACCATCCGCGCCACGACCGACCTTGCCGACCTGCGTCGGATCGCCGCCATGGAGTCCGAGGTCTGGGGCGCCGACTGGTCCTGGCTCGCCGGTGACCTTCGCGACCGCATCGAGTCGGCCCCGGAGAACATCGTCGTGCTCGTCGCGGAGGCCGGGGGCGAGGTCGTGTCGGCCGCCTGGCTGGTCATCATCGCCGGCACGGAGTTCGCGGCGTTGTGGGGTGGATCGACCCTCGCGCAGTGGCGTCGGAAGGGCATCTACCGTGCGCTGGTCGCCCGCCGAGCGCAGATCGCCGCTGACCGGGGCATCAGGTACCTTCTGGTCGACGCGTCCGAGGACAGTAGGCCGATCCTGCAACGCCTTGGCCTGCAGGCCGTGACGACCACCACCCCGTGGGTGTGGAGCCCGACCACCAGCGCGGGATAACAGCGCGGGCGGCCGGCCACGGTCGCCGGACACAGTCATCGCCGCCGCGGAAATGTCGGACCGGTGTGTGATCCTGCGGCCGTGGTTTTCGTCTTCGACGCCGAGTTGTGGTTGTGGGATGCCCGGCGCGCTGAAACGTGGACGTTCGTCAGCCTGCCGGCCGAAGCCTCGCAGGAGATCCGTGAGCTCACCGACGGTTCGCGTCGGGGCTTCGGCTCGGTGCGGGTCCGGGCGACGATCGGTGGCAGCACGTGGGCGACCTCGATCTTCCCCGGCGGCGGCGGTGGCGGCGCGTTCGTGCTGCCGATCAAGCGCGCCGTGCGCAAGGCCGAAGCGTTCGACGTGGGCGACATCGAGACCGTGACCGTCGAACTCATCGACGTGTGACGACCGGCCGCGTTCGGTGGACAGACACTCCAGAGCCGGTGATGCGAGGATGACGCGATGATCGATGCGGCATACCGACGCCAGCGTGACCGGATCGAGCACCGCGACATCGTCGTGCACGAGGTCCCGGGCTTCCGCCCGCTGACGTTGGACCTCGTCGTGCCGCTGGAAGCCCCCCAGCCGGTCCCGGTGCTGCTGTGGATCCACGGCGGCGCGTGGCTGTTCGGCTCGCCCAAGCAACCGGCCGACTGGCTCATGGAGGCCGATCCGTTCACCGCCGCGATACGTGCGGGGTTCGCGGTCGCCTCCGCGCAGTACCGGCTCAGCGGCGAGGCGCACTTCCCCGCGCAACTCGACGACGTCAAGGCGGCGGTGCGCTGGCTACGCCGCAAGGGCGACGAGGTGGGCGTGGACCGCGACCGGATCGGCGTGTGGGGCGAGTCGGCCGGCGGGCACCTGGCCTCGATGGTCGCATTGACGGGGGAGGACCAGGACGACAGCCGCGTCGCGGCCGCCGTCTGCTGGTACGCGCCGGCAAATCTGTTGACCATGCAGTCGCAGGCACACCCGTTGGCGACGATCGACCACGACGCGGCGGACTCACCCGAGTCACTCCTGATCGGCGCCCCGTTGACCGAGAACCCGGGGCGGGGCCGGGCAGCCAGTCCGATCACCTACGTCACCGCCGGGGCCCCACCCATGCTGCTCGTCCACGGCGACCAGGACCTGGTCGTGCCGGTGGGACAGAGCGAGGAGCTCGCCACGGCCTTGACCGCGGCAGGAGCTGAGGTCGAGTTGTCGGTGGTGCCGGGGGCCGACCACTGTTTCGCCGGAGTGCCGTTGGAGCCCCTGGTCCGCGACAGTCTGGCGTTCTTCACCCGAGTCCTCGCCGCGTAGGCGCTCTGGTCACCCTTCGCCACCTGCCGCGCTTGTGGACCGTTCGTACCCTCCTGGCATGACCACGGGGCGGGCGAGCGGACTGAGCACGACGCAGGGCTACTACTGGCACGCCGTCCTGCTCGGAGATCGCTCGCTGGTGCGTCGCCTGCAACCGCGCGCATTCCTCGACCGAAGAGCCTTGGGGGGTGTGCTGCTGGGAATGTTCAGCGTCGCGATTCGCTGGCTGAGCCCCGACCGGCACAACCCGACCGAGATTCGCCTGTTCGCTGAGCGGGTGACCAAGCACACCCACGCGACGTACGGCGTCACCGCGGACGAGGTGTCGCGGGCCATTCTTTGGGAGTTGGGAGACGCGGCCGGCGACGAAGACGTCAGCCCTGCGCATCCCGGCCTGGCGGAGTTGGCGGTCATCGCCACCGCCGTGCGTGATCTCGAGCTCAAGCCCGGCGACATCGATCGCCTGATCAGCAGCGCTGAGGGGCTCGCGAGGCAGCGGGGCATCAATCTCGCCGCCTATCGTCCCGGGCCTGTCATGCGTTGGCGCTTCGAGATGGCAGAGCTCCGTCGGTATGGATACCCGGCCCGGAAACGCTGGAGCGCAGAGCGAATGGGCGCCTTCGTCGACTGGATGCGGGACGACAGCACCGTCTGAGGGAAAGCCTGTGCTGACGGGTCGCGGCTGTGGGCGGCGATGGCGGTGACGTGCCGCGAGGGTCGGACCGGTTCCCCTCCGGTCCGACCCTCGCGATCATCCCGCGCTAGGCGCGGGTCCTACGCTGCCGTGCGACCAGCAGCAGCGTCGCGCCGAGCAGGAGGGCCAGCACGCCACCACTCATCCAGGCCACCGGGTACGACTCGCCGGTCACCGGCAGCTTCCCCTTGACGCGGATCGTGATGGTGGACTCCGGTGCCACCGGTGCCGGACCGTCCGGCGGGGTGCCGGTCGCGGTCGCGGTGTTGCGCAGCGATCCATGGTGGTAGTCGGCCTTGCTGACCGTGTAGGTCGCCGAGCAGGTGACGGCGGCGCCCGCCGCCAGGGTCACGGCCCCGTTGGCCGTCCGGTCCGGACCACAGGTGATCGGGCCGAGGTTGGTCGGCGAGGCCGGCGCGGTGAGAGTGTCGGTGACCGTCACGTCGGTCAGGGTCACCTGCCCGGTGTTGGTGACCACGAACTCGAACGGCACCTGTTCGCCCGGTCGGCCGATCTTGTCGGTGCTGCTGGACTTCACCACGGTGATCGCCGCACCCCGGGTGGCCGTGACCTCGGCGCTGGCCGGCTCGGAGCGTACCGGTGCCGGTGGTTGTTGGCCGGGGACGGTCGGCGGCGTGCCGGCGGCGGCGGCCGTGTTGGTGATCCTGCCGGTCTCGATGTCCGCCGCGGTGACGGTGTACGTCGACGTGCAGGTGGTGCTCGCCCCCGCCACCAGGGTGACGCTGCCGTTGGCCACCGGCGGTGTGCCGCAGGTGATCGGCCCGGGCGTTCCGGTGCCGGAGAATTCGGTCTCGTCGACCGTCACCGCGCTGAGCGAGGTGTTGCCGGTGTTGGTCACGACGAACTCGAACGTGACCGTGTCACCGGCAGCGGACACCACGGCGGGCGTGACCGACTTGGCGATGGCGATGTCCGGGTGCTGGATCGGGATGTCCAGGGACGAGGGCGGGGAGACCGGCGGCGGCCCGACCGGCGGCGTACCGGTGGCCGTGGCGACGTTGACCAACGCGGCGCCGGTGAAGTCCGTCGCGGTCACCGTGTAGGTCGCCCGGCACTGGATGGACGCGCCCGGCGCCAGGGTCACCTCGCCGTTCGGGGTGTCCTGCGGGCCGCAGGTGATCGGCCCGAGCGCGTCCCGTTCGGACGGCGGCAGCACGGTGTCGTTGACGGTCACGTCGGTGAGCGTGAGGCCGCCGGTGTTGACCACCAGGAAGGTGAACGGCACCTGCTGCCCCGGCGCGGTGATCGCCACCGTGGTCGACGACTTGATCACGTCGATGTCGGCGACGACCCCGGCCTGGGGGATGGTCAGCGTCGAGGGCGGCGAGTTCACCGGCGTCCCACCACCCGGGGGCGTCCCGTGCGCGGTGGCGGTGTCGGTGACCCCGTCGTTGTCGAGGTCGGCCTGCGTCACCGTGTAGGTGGCGGTGCAGGCGGTGGACTCGCCCGGGGCGAGGGTGGTGCTCACGCAGGTGATCGGGCCGAGGTTCGCGTTCGACGAGGGCGGTGCCTGGACGTCGGTGACGTTGACGCCGGTCAGGGTGAGCCCGCCGGTGTTGACCACGTGGAACGAGTACGGCACCTGCTGGCCGACCGTGGTGATCGACGCGGTGGTGGAGGTCTTGACCACCGAGATCGCGGCGACCAGCCCGGTCTCGGGGATCGTCAGGGTGGACGGTGGCGAGTTGACGGGCGTGTCACTGCCCGGCGGGTTGCCGTGCGCGGTGGCGACGTCGACGACCGCGTTGTTGTCCAGGTCGGCCTGCGTGACGGTGTAGGTGGCGGTGCAGGCCGTCACCTGACCGGGCGTGAGCGTGGTCTGCGGGCAGGTGATCGGCCCGAGGTTCGCGTTCGACGAGGGCGGGGTCTGCACGTCGGTGACGTTGACGTTGGTCAGCGTGACGTCCCCGTTGTTGATCACGAGGAACTGGTAGGGCACCTGCTGCCCGACCGAGGTGATCGCGGTGGTGGTGGACGACTTGACCACCGCGATCGACGGGGTGAGGTCGGCCGCCGGGATGATCAGCTCGGACGGCGCCGAGTCGACCGGGGTTTCACTGCCCGTCGGGGTGCCGTGCGCGGTGGCGACGTTTGTCACCTCGTCGTTGTCCAGGTCAGCCTGGGTGACGGTGTAGGTGGCGGTGCACGCGGTGGTCTCGCCGGGAGCGAGCGTGGTCTGCGGGCAGGTGATCGGCCCGAGGTTCGCGTTCGACGAGGGTGGGGTCTGCACGTCGGTGACGTTGACGTTGGTCAGCGTGACGCCACCGGTGTTGGCGACCAGGAACCGGTAGGGCACCTGCTGGCCCACCGAGCTGATGGCCGTGGTGGTGGACGACTTCACCAGCGAGATGGCGGGGACGACCGCATCGCCCGGGATCGTCAACGTCGACGGCGGCGACTGCGCGGGCGGCCTGCCTCCGGGCGGGGTGCCCTGCGCGGTCGCGGTGTCGCGTACCGAGCCGAAGTCCAGGTCGGCCTGGGTGACCGTGTAGGTGGCGGTGCAGGCGGTCTGCGCCCCCGGGGCGAGAGTGGTCGCCGCGCAGGTGATCGGGCCGAGGTTGGCGTTCGACGACGGCGGCGTCTGCACGTCGGTGACGCCCACGTTGGTCAGGGTGAACCCACCGGTGTTGACCACGTGGAACGAGTACGGCACCTGCTGTCCGACAGTGCTGATCACCGTGGTGGTGGACGTCTTCACCACCGCGATCGAGGCGACCAGGCCGGTCTCCGGCACGGTCAGCGTCGATGGCGGCGAGTCCACCGGCGTGCCGCCTCCGGGCGGGGTGCCGTGTGCGACGGCGGTGTTGGTGACCCCGTCGTTGTCGAGGTCGGCCTGCGTGACGGTGTAGGTGGCGGTGCAGCCGGTGCGCGCGCCGGGCGCGAGCGTGGTGACGGCGCAGGTGATCGGACCGAGGTTCACGTTCGACGAGGGCGGCGCCTGCACGTCGGTGACGTTGATGTTGGTCAGGGTGAGCCCGCCGGTGTTGACCACGTGGAACGAGTACGGCACCTGCTGCCCGACCGTGGTGATCGACGCGGTGGTGGAGGTCTTCGTCACCGTGATCGACGGGGTCAGCCCCGACTCGGGGATGGTCAGTGTGGACGGCGGCGAGGTGACCGGGGGGCCAGCGGGCGGCGTGCCCTGCGCGGTGGCGGTGTCGGTGACCCCGTTGTTGTCCAGGTCGGCCTGCGTGACGGTGTAGGTGGCGGTGCAGGTGGTGGTCTGGCCGGGCGTGAGGGTGGTGACGGCGCAGGTGATCGGGCCCAGGTTCGTGTTCGACGACGGCGGCGCCTGCACGTCCGTGATGCCGACGTTGGTCAGGGTCACACCGCCGGTGTTGGCGACCAGGTAGCGGTAGGGGACCTGCTGACCCACCGAGGTGATCGACACGGTGGTGGAGGACTTCACCACGGTGACGGCGGCGGCGAGTGGCTGCGCCGGGATGGTCAGGGTGTCCGGCTCGGAGACGACCGGGGGACCACTTGGCGGGGTGCCCTGGGCGGTTGCCACGTTGGTGACTCCGCCGTTGTCCAGGTCGGCCTGGGTGACGGTGTAGGTGGCGGTGCACGCGGTCCGTTCGCCGGGTGCGAGGGTGTTGACGGCGCAGGTGATCGGGCCCAGGTTCGCGTTCGACGACGGCGGGGTCTGCACGTCGGTGACCGAGATGTTGGTGAGCGGGACGCCGCCGGTGTTGACCACGTGGAACGAGTACGGGACCTGCTGGCCGACGGTGGTGATCACCGCGGTGGTCGACGACTTGATCACGTCGATGTCGGCCGGGGTGGATCCCTCGCAGGCGAGCGTGGTGCTGAACGGGAAGTAGTGGATCTCGCCGCCGCGGTGGTCCAGCGTACGGGTGATGACGCTGCCCTCGGTGTTGCTGGCCGAGAGGTCGGCGAGGCTGGCGTTGGGGGCGAAGATGGTGCCCTCGACGGTGGCCGCGGCCTGCGTGAGGGTGAGCGCGGTGGCGGTCGGGAAGTTGAACAGGACGTAGCGCGCCTGCGGGCCACCGATGCCGGCGAAGTTCGGGGCGTTCCAGTCGAAGTCGTTGCCGACGCCGCTGGTGTCCACGTTGACCAGCAGCGGGGTGTCGGCGGTGGGCTGGCTGGCGAACGTCAGCGTCTGGATATTGTTCAGGTCGGCCGCGCTGAGGTTGAGCACGTTTGTCACGCCCGGGGTCAGCGTGACCACGGCGTTGCTGCCGGCCGGGATCGGTCGGGGCAGCACGGCGCCGTTCGGCGTTCGCAGCACCACGGTGTTGCCGCAGGTGGCCAGGCCGGCGGCGTTGTCCCGGAAGGCGGCGAAGGCGCCGGCGAAGTTGATCGGTGCGGCGGGCCCGACGCTGGCCACCGGCTGCCGGGTGACCAGCTCGACCCGCGGGTACGCGTCGTAGTTGTCCGACGGCAGGATCCGGGTGTTGACCTGGGCGCCGTTGTTGTCGGTGTCGCGGACGAACGTGCCGGTCAGGTTGCCGATCTTGGCGTAACCGTTGGAGAGCACCTGGAGGCGGGTGCCGCCGACGCTGCCGGCGAAGTTCACCCGTCCGCCCACGACCAGGGCGGTCGGGTTGGCGTCGCCGGGTACGACGAACGACCCGGCGGTGTTGTTGGCCAGCTGGTAGTTGCCGAAGGTGAGATCGCCGCCGACCGCGAGGGTGCCCTCGTTCTCGTCGTTGATCACGCTGGCGTTGCCCTCGGTCATCACCCCGAAGCTCAGCGCCTCGGCGACCGGGTTGACCGGCCCGACGGCCTCGGCCGCGGCCAGTACCTGGTTCAGCGGGGGCGACGCTGGCGCCGGTGCCAGCAGGGCGTTCACTGCCAGCACGCCACCGACGGCGACCAGCGCCGCAGCCCGTGACCTGCGGCTACCCCACGAAGAAATCTCATCACGCCCCCGATGTGTCCGATGTGCGAGGGGAGCGTAGCGAGGTATTTAATAGCTTATGGGCAATTTGTCCGAATCGGCGCTGGCTGCCGTTAGCGCGGCGCGGCGATCGGCGGTGTCGACGGACCGAAGGCGGTCAGGAACCGGTCCCGGAAGCTGTCCATCGGCCACACCGGAGCGTCCGGCCCGGGCCGTAGCCCCTGCTGCCAGCCCCAACCCGACACCCGATCCAGCACCGCCGGATCGCGGGCCACGATGGTGATCGGGACGTCCCGGCTGGTGCCCTCGCCGGTGACCACCGGGGCGGGCTGGTGGTCACCGAGGAAGACCAGCACCAGGTCGTCGTCCCCGTAGGTCTGCACGTACGAGATCAGCGTCTCCAACGAGTAACCGATGGCCTGCCGGTAACCGGCCCGGACCTGGCCGGTGTCCCGGTCGTCGGCCTCGCCACCGTCCTCGCCGGTCGCGGCGCTGCCGTAGACCGAACCGTCGCCAACCTGGTCCCAGCCGATCATCCGGGGCACGGCCGTCCACGGTGAGTGGCTGGAGATCAGCGGGATCTCCGCCATCAGCGGACGGTCCGCGTCGGCCCGTACCCGCTGCTGGAAGAACTGCATCGTGTACTGGTCGGGCATCGGCGCGTAACTGAACTTCGGCCCCCGATAGCCCAGGGCCTCCGCGTCGTAGTAACGGTCGAAGGAGAAGAAACCCTTCTCCGGCCAGGGCTGGGTGGCGGCCGGCAGCACCCCGACCGTCTGCCAGCCGGCCCGTTGGAACGCGCCGTTGAGGGTGAGCCGGTCGCTGGCCAGCAGGCTGCGGTGGCGCTGCTCGTTGTCCGTCCACAGACCCGACAGCAACGTGTCGTGCGCCAACCAACTGCCGCCGCCGAAGGTCGGTGAGGTGAGGAAGCCGCTGCGGGCCTCGTACCCGGCCGCGCGCAGCCGCTCGGTCCCGGCGTCCAACACGGCGTTGACCTGCGGCGCCAACTCCGGGTCCTCCACCGCGTCGCGCCCGTAGCTCTCCACGAAGGCGAGGATGACGTCCTTGCCGCGCAGCCCGGTCAGGAGTTGGTCACCCGGGACGTCGCGGAACGGGTCGGCGTCGATCTGGGCGGTGAACACCTCCCGGTCACGCAGCCGCTGGTCCACCTGAGCGGCGTGCGCGCCGACCAGCGCCGTGATCTGAGTGTCGGCCACCGGAACGCCCGGCACGACCCGCACTCCGACGACGGCACACGCCACCCAGACGACGGTCAGCGCGGCCACCGTCCGGGTCGCGGCGCGTTCGTGGCGGACCAGCAGCGACGCCAGCCGCCGCAGCGCCAGCGTCAGCACCAGCAGCAGCGCGCCGACGAGCAGCACGACACCCACCGCCGCGCCGACCGCGCCGGCGCGACCGAAGGAGTCCCGGACGAAGCCGTACGCGTCGTCGAGCAGCAACCAGTCCAGTACCAGGTCGAACGGCCGGTCGAGGGCCGTCCGGAAGCCCAGGTCGGCGAGCTTCACGATGGCCAGCAGGCCGAGCAGCGGACCGACCACGGCCACCACCACCCGCCGGGGCCGCGCCGGCAGGGCCAGCAGGAGCGCGCCGACGAGCAACCCCTCCAGCGGGATGCGCAGGAACGCGCCGGGCGTCAGCAGGCCGAGCCGGTCCGGGCCCACCAGCACGGCGAACACCAGGAGAACGGCCAGCACGCTGCCCGCCACCCTCGCCGTCCGCCGGGCCCGGCCGGGAGAAACCCCAGGGGTACGCGGGGACGCGTCAACCCCCGGGCGGTGCGCGCGGAACCGGCCGGTGAGCCGGCGCACCCGGGCGGGAAGGGTCATCACGGCCTCCAGTCGGAGTGGACGCTACCGCCCGAACTGGCCGCCAAGGCGCGCACCGGCAGCCGAGGAGGCACGGTGACGGGTTCCGGCGCGACGGTGGGGCGGTGTCGCCACCGCCACGCCACGTCGCGGCCGAACGACTCGACCAGCATCGCCAGCGCCGCCACCAGCACCAGCGTGGTCCACGGCTCAGGCAGCACCCGCGCGGCGGCCACCGCCAGCAGGACTCCCTGCGCGGCGGCCACCACCTTGCGCCAGTAGCGCGGCGGCAGCGGCCCGTCCAGCCACGGCAGCACCACCATCGCCGCGACGAACGCGTACCGCATCGCGCCGATGGCCAGCACCCACACGCCGGCGGTCGGCGCGACGTACACGCTGAGCACCAGGATGAGGAACGCGTCGACCTCCATGTCGAAGCGGGCGCCCAGCGCGCTGACCGTGCGGGTACGCCGGGCCACCTGGCCGTCCACCGCGTCCAGCAGCAGCGCCACCGCGCTCACCGTGACCAGCAGCCCCACCGGCGCTGGCCGGCCGAACGAGTCCACCACCAGCGCGGCGACCGCGCCGACCAGGATCGCCCGGGTCAGCGTCACCCGGTCGGCGGGGCCCAACCGGGACGCGTCGGCCCGGTGCAGGCCCTGGTTCAACGCGAGGCAGGTGACCACCCCGTAGCCGACCCCGACCAGCCAGCCCGCCGGGCTCAGCCCCACCGTGACGGCCAGCGCCGCCAGCACGGCCAGTTGCGCGGTCAGCCCGATCCTCGGACCACTTCGAACTGTGGGCACCGTACCTCCGTGTTTATGATCGACGACCCCAACAGGGAACACGGAAACGGCGGCCGTTCGGTTCGGCCCGGAGCAAAAGGTGAGGTGCGCGACGGTGAACCGCGAGGCGTACGCCTGCTGGGTGCGCGAGCCCGGCGCGGCGGAGATCCGGCCGGTGTCGCTGCCGACGCCGGGGCCCGACGAGGTGCTGGTCCGTACCCGCTACTCCGGGGTCAGCCGGGGCACCGAGACGCTGGTCTTCGCCGGTCGCGTGCCCGCCGACCAGCACGCCGCGATGCGCGCGCCGTTCCAGGAGGGTGACTTCCCCGGCCCGGTGAAGTACGGCTATCTCAGCGTCGGCGTGGTCGAGCAGGGCCCGCCGGAACTGCTCGGGCGCACGGTGTTCTGCCTGCACCCGCACCAGAGCGCGTACGTCGTGCCGGCCACCGCCGTGGTGCCGGTGCCCGACGGGGTGCCGGCCGCCCGGGCGGTGCTGGCCGGCACGGTGGAGACCGCTGTCAACGCGCTGTGGGACGCGGCGCCGCTGGTCGGAGACCGGGTCAGCGTGGTCGGCGCGGGCATGGTGGGCTGCTGCGTCGCCGCGTTGCTCGCCCGATTCCCCGGCGTCGAGGTCGAGCTGATCGACACCGACGCCCGCCGGGCCGGGGTGGCCGGCGCGCTCGGCGTCGAATTCGCCCAACCGGCCGACGCGACCGGTGACCGGGACCTGGTCGTGCACGCCAGCGCCAGCGGGGCCGGCCTGCAACGCTCCCTTGACCTGCTCGCGCCGGAGGGCACGGTCATCGAGCTGAGCTGGTACGGCGACCGCCCGGTGCAGGTGTCGCTGGGCGGGGCGTTCCACTCCGGTCGACTGACCGTCCGCAGCAGTCAGGTCGGCATGGTCGCACCCGCCCGGCGGGGGCGCCGCAGCTACACCGACCGGCTGGCGCTAGCCCTGGACCTGCTCGACGATCCGGCCTTCGACGCGCTGATCACCGGTGCGTCCCGGTTCGCGGAGCTACCCGACGTGCTCGCCAGACTGAGCGCGGGTGACCTTCCCGCGCTCTGCCACCTCATCACCTACGACGACGGGGAGTGACCGTGTTTAGCGTGACCGTTCGGGATCACATGATGATCGCCCACAGTTTCCGGGGCGAGGTGTTCGGCCCTGCCCAGCGCCTGCACGGGGCGACGTTCGTGGTGGACGCGACGTTCCGCCGTGCCGACCTGGACTCCGACGGCATCGTGGTCGACATCGGCCTGGCCACCGAGCAGCTGCGGGCCGTGCTCAGCGAGCTGAGCTACCGCAACCTCGACGACGAGCCGGCCTTCGCCGGGGTGAACACCACCACCGAGGTGCTGGCCCGCACCATCGCGGACCGGTTGGCCGAGCGCGTACACGCCGGCGAGTTGGGCGCCGGCGCACGCGAGCTGGCGGGCATCACCGTCACCCTGCACGAGTCGCACGTCGCCTGGGCCAGCTACGAGCGGTCGCTGTGATCGATGCGGGCCGGGCGGTGCACGTCGTCCTGCCCGGTGACATCGACGACCCGACCACGCCCAGCGGTGGCAACACCTACGACCGGCGGATCTGCACGGGGCTGGGCGAGCGCGGCTGGGCGGTGCACGAGCACCCGGTGCCCGGCGCGTGGCCGCACCCCGGGCCGGCCGACCGGGCAAAGCTGGCCGAGGTGCTCGCCGCCGCGCCCGACGACGCCGTGGTGCTGCTCGACGGTCTGATCGCCTCGACCGTGCCGGACCTGCTCGCCCCGCACGCCCGCCGGTTGCGGCTGGTCGTCCTGGTGCACATGCCGCTGGACGACGAGGCCGAGGCGCGAGCACTGGCCACCGCGCGGGCCGTCGTCACCACCAGCGAGTGGACCCGCCGCCGTCTGCTGCTGCGCCACCCGCTGCCCACCGACCGCGTCCGGGTTGCGCCGCCGGGGGTGACGCCAGCGCCGCCGGTACCCCCCGGCTCGGCCACCGGTAACCGGCTACTCTGCGTGGCCGCGGTCACCCTCCACAAGGGTCACGACGTGCTGGTCGACGCCCTGACCGTCCTGGCCGGGGTTCCCTGGACGCTGGTCTGCGCCGGCACGCTGACCCGGGAGCCCGACCTGGTGCACCGGCTGCGTGACCGACTCGCCGGTGCGGGCCTCGCCGACCGGGTCCGGCTGGCCGGCCCGCTGACCGGGGCGGCGCTCGACTCCGCGTACGCCGCCGCCGACCTGCTGGTGCTGCCGTCGCGGGGCGAGACGTACGGCATGGTCGTCACCGAGGCGCTGGCCCGCGGCCTGCCGGTGCTGGGCACCCAGGTGGGCGGCGTACCGGAGGCACTCGGCCGTACCCCCGACGGTGACCTCCCGGGTCTGCTCGTCCCGCCGGACGACCCGGCCGCGCTGGCCGGCGCGCTGAGCTGGTGGCTGGGCGACGACGCGCTGCGGGGCCGGCTGCGGCGTGCTGCCCTCGCCCGGCGCGACACCCTGACCGACTGGCCGGCGACCGTCGGGTTGCTGGCCGCCGTGCTGAGAGAGGTGGCGGAATGACCGTCGAGGAGACCCTGCCGTTCGCCGACTGGCTGCGGTTGCGGGAGCCGGCCGACGCGGCGGCGCGCGCCGAGGACCTGCTGGACGCCGTCCGCCCCCGGCTGATCGGTGACGCCCCGACGGTGATCCATGACCTGGGCAGCGGCACCGGCTCGATGAGCCGCTGGCTGGCCACCCGGTTGCCCGGCCCGCAGCACTGGGTGCTGCACGACCGGGACGCCGACCTGCTGGCCCGCGCCGCCGACGGCATGACCGGGGTGACCGCCGCCGACGGCGCCCCGGTCACCGTGAGCACGCGGTGCGGTGACCTCACCCGGCTGAGCGCCGCCGACCTGGCCGACGGTTCCCTGGTCACCGCGTCCGCGTTGCTGGACATGCTCAGCGCCGAGGAGATCGAGCGGGTGGTGGCCGCCTGCGTCGGCCGCCCCGCCCTGTTCGCCATCTCGGTGACCGGGCGGGTCCGGCTCAGCCCGGCCGACCCGTTGGACGCGGCGGTCGAGGCCGCGTTCAACGACCACCAGCGGCGTACCGTCGACGGCCGGCGGCTGCTCGGCCCGGACGCCGTCGCCGCCACCGCCTCCGCGTTCGCCCGCCGTGGTGTCGACGTACGGGAACGGCTCAGCCCGTGGCACCTCGGCCCGGAGCAGGCCGACCTGGCCGCCGAGTGGTTCCGAGGCTGGCTGGGTGCGGCCTGCGAGCAGCGCCCCGACCTGGCCGGACCGGCCCACGAGTACGCCCAGCGCCGGCTGGCCGACGCGGCGGCCGGTCGGCTCACCGTGCAGGTCGAGCATCGCGACCTCCTCGCGGGCGGATGAACCGTTCACGCCCTGGGTACGTGCACTAGGGCAAGTGGACGATCTTCAAGGGGAGGGCCGGCGTCGATGTTCTGGGCCTGGGCACGATTGGTCGGCGGGGTGGGTCTGCTCGCCGTCCTGCTGTGGCAGGTGGGGGGCGGCCCGTTCCTCGCCGGAGTGCGACTGATCGACGCTCCGGCGCTGACCGCGGCGCTGCTGATCGGGCTGGTCACCACGGTCTGCGCGGCCTGGCGGTGGAGCCTGGTCGCCGGTGGCCTGGGCGTGCGGCTGCCCCTGGCGACCGCGGTGGCGCACTGCTACCGGGCGGTGTTCCTCAACGCCACCCTGCCCGGTGGGGTGCTCGGCGACGTGCACCGGGCGGTACGCCACGGCCGCGACGCCGGTGACGTCAGCCGGGGCATCCGTGCGGTGATCTGGGAGCGTACCGCCGGGCAGGTCGTCCTGGTCGGAGTCGCCCTGGTGGTGCTCGCGGCCTTCCCGTCCCCGGTGCGGCCCTACCTGCCGGTCGCCGCCGTGCTGCTCGTCGCGGGCGGGCTGGTCGCGGTGCTGCTGGCCCGGGCCGTTCCGAACGCCGGCCGATCGCGTTGGGCGAGAGCGGCGCGTACCGCCGTGGCGGACGTGCGGTCCGGGCTGCTGGCCCGGCGCACCTGGCTCGGCGTGCTGATCGCCTCCGCCGTGATGGTCGCCGGTCACCTGGCCACCTTCCTGGTGGCGGCGCGCACCGCCGGTGCGGACGCCCCACTGTCGCGGCTACTGCCGCTGACGCTGCTCGCCCTGCTCGCCATGGGCCTGCCGTTGAACGTCGCCGGCTTCGGGCCACGCGAGGGAGTGGCCGCGTGGGTGTTCGGGGCGGCGGGGCTCAGCGCGGCCCAGGGTGTCGCCACCGCCACCGTCTACGGGGCTCTGGTGTTGGTGGCCAGCCTGCCCGGCGCCGCCGTGTTGCTGGCCCGGCGGAGCCGGGTTCCCGCCGCCGCCCGGGAAGCCGCCTCCAGCGGCGGTTGTTGATCGGTTGTGAGACGCTACGCGTCGCCGCGCGGCGGTGGCGCCGGACGAAGGAGTCCCATGCCCGAAGCATTGCCGGTCGCCACGATCCGTACGCAGGTCACGGTGCCACTGTCCTTCCCCGACGGTTACGCCACGACCGTCCGGGTGTTCTCGTTCAAGGGTCTGGTCGACGGTCGGGAGCACCTCGCCCTCGGCCTGGGTGACTGGGCGGGCGCGCTGGATCGGCTCGCCGCCGGCGGCGAGCCGCCGCTGGTCCGCCCGCACAGCGAGTGCCTGACCGGCGACGTGTTCGGCAGCCAACGCTGCGACTGCGGGCCGCAGTTGCGCGAGGCGGTGCAACGGATCGCCGAGTTCGGCGGTTTCCTGCTGTACCTGCGGCAGGAGGGCCGCGGCATCGGCCTGTACGCCAAGCTCGACGCGTACGCGCTGCAGGACGCCGGGCTGGACACCTACCAGGCCAACGTCGCGCTGGGTCGGGGCGAGGACGAGCGGGACTACACCGCCGCCGCGCAGATGCTGGCCACGCTGGGCGTGCCGCGGATTCGACTGCTGAGCAGCAACCCGGACAAGGCGGAGCAGTTGACCCGCCTCGGTCTGGAGGTCGCCGAACGGGTGCCCACCAGCGTCTTCCTCTCCCCGGCGAACGCCGGCTACCTGGCGGCGAAGGCGGCCAAGGCGGCGGAGACCGAAGCAGCGGAGGCGCTCGCGGCGCGTACTCCTGAGCGGCCCGTCTCCCAATGAGCTGCTCGACGCGGCCGTACGTGCTGCTGAGTTGCGCCACCTCGATCGACGGGTACATCGACGACGCCTCCGACCAACGGTTGATGTTGTCCAATGCGGACGACCTCGACCGGGTCGACGCGGTCCGGGCCAGCTGCGACGCGATCCTGGTCGGTGCCGGCACCGTCCGCCGTGACGATCCCCGGTTGCTGGTCCGCTCCGCGAGGCGGCGCGCCGAGCGGGTGGCGTGTGGCCGACCCGCCTCGCCCACCAAGGTCACCCTGACCGCCCGCGGTGACCTCGACCCGACCGCCCGGTTCTTCACCGCCGGTGACGCGGCCCGACTCGTCTACTGCGCCACGGGCGCGCTGGAGAAGACCCAGGAACGCATCGGCCGACAGGCCACCGTGGTCGACGCGGGCGACCCGGTCGACCCGGGTTGGCTGCTGGCCGACCTGGCCGGGCGAGGCGTAGGGCGGTTGATGGTGGAGGGCGGCGGGACGGTGCACGCCCAGTTCCTCGCCGCCGGTCTCGCCGACGAGCTGCACCTGGTGGTCGCCCCGTTCTTCGTCGGCGACGGCCGGGCGCCCCGGTTCGTCGGCGAGGGAAACTTCCCGTGGCACCCGGGCCACCGCGCCCGGCTGGCCGAGGCCCGCCAGATCGGCGACGTGGTGCTCCTCCGCTACGCCCTCTCCGACCGCTTCACCGAAACCGGCGGCGGCGCAGGAGGTAGGTCACTGCGCTGAGGAGGAACAGGGCCGCGCTGAGGAAGAGCCAGCGGGCCAGGTAGGGCCGCTGGTCCTGGCCGGTGGCCGCCTGGTGGGTGGCCTCGCCGAGGCGGAGGATGCCGGGGGAGTAGACGACGAACAGCAGGGCCGTGCCGAGCGCGGGGACTCGCAGGTGGTTGAGCAGTGCGACCCGGCCGCGCACCAGCCGACGCAGCACACGGTCGGCGCTCGCGTACACCGGGAAGAGCACCAGGTCGTGGGCGATGGCCGCGCCGACGAACCAGAGCAGCATCCGACCGAACGTCGCCTCCCCGGCCAGCCGCAGCGCCACCCAGCCGGCGAGCACGATGGCCGCCGTCACCACGACGAGATGCCAGGGCGCGGCGCCGTAGCCGGCGCGCAGCCGGTCAGTCATCGGCACGCCCCCGAAAGTCGATCTCGGCGACCCACTTCGTGCAGTGCACCCCGGGTAGGGCCGGCACGATGACCCGGGCCGGGTAGCCGTGGTCGGGGGAGAGGTCGACGCCGTTGACCCGCAGGGCGAGCAGCGCGTCCGGGTCGACGACCTGGTTGGACGCGAGCACCGCCGTCCGGAACAGCCCGGCCTGCTCCAGCGACGACACCCGCGCGCTGGCCGGGTCGGCCACCCCGGCGAGCACGGCCAGGTCACGTAGCCGCACCCCAGTCCAGGTCTGCCGGGTCGACCAGCCCTCCACGCAGGCGATCGGCAGCGCGGCGGTGTGCTGCGCCATGGCCAGCAGCCCGGGTCGGTCCAGGGTCACCGTCCGTCCACCGCCGCGCAGGGTCAGCCGCCAGCCGGCACCGGTCTGCTCGGGGCGTACGCCGGCGGCCGCGACGGTGCGGTTGACCGGGAAGCCGTTCGGCCCGGGGCCGGGCTGCCGTCCCCGAGGCAGCAGCAGCGCGGTGTGGCGCAGCGGGCCGTCCAGGCTCTGCCCGATGGTCAGCGCACCCAGCAGCAGCGCACCACCACCGACGAGACCGACCGCGCCGCGTCGGCTGAGGGTCGCCGACCCGGGGTCGGCGGCGACCAGGCCGTCCGGGTCGGGCGGCTCGGGTCGGGTCGCCGTACGCGGGGTACGCAGCTCCGCGCCGAGCGGGCGCGACCGCAGTGCGGTCACCAGCCGGGGAAACTTGATGACCACGTGCGCCACGAACGCACCGGTGAAGACCCAGGCCCCGAAGTAGTGGGCGGTGTAGAAGTCGAAGCCGAAGATGTACGAGTACTGGATGTTCAGCAGGCCGGTGGCGATCTGGAACAGGATCCCGCCGACCAGCAACAGGAGGGTGAGCCGCTCCAACACCTGGGCCGGTGACCGGACCGGCGGCCAGGTGAACAGCTTCGGGATCACCGACCAGAGTTTGCCCAGCACCACCGGGATGAGGACGATCCCGAGCGTCACGTGCAGGCCCTGGGTGACCCGGAACAGCCAGGACGGCCGGGTCGGCCAGTCGAAGGTGGGTAGCCGCAACCAGCCCACGTTCGTCGGGAGCGCCTGGTCGAACCGGGGGCCGTAGGCGGCGTAGTCGAGCAGCCCGGTGATGATGACCAGGGGCAGTGCGACCAGCAGCACCGACCCGTAGACGGCGGTGAGCCAGGGCCCGCGCAGCGGGCTGCGCCAGCTTCGCTCGACCGTGTCCACCCCGGGCGGTTTCCACCCGCCGTCGCGTCGACCGGATCTGCTCGGGGACACCGCGGCTCCTTCCTCGCCGCCGTGGGCCGGCGACGGGTGCACTGCCGGCAGGCTAGACCGCGCGGGTACGGCCCGGACGGGTTTGCCGCATTACCGAACGCTTACCGGGCTGCCAGGTTGTGAACTCCTCACGGGTCACCCGAACCGGCCCGCCGGGCATCCGCACCGCCCTACCGTGACGGGAATGCGGGTACTGGTCACCGGCGCGGCCGGGTTCATCGGATCGCAGGTCGTCGACCTGCTCGTCGAGCAGGGGCACGAGGTGGTGGCGCTGGACGCGCTGCTGCCGCAGGCGCACGGCGGGGAACTGCCCGCCTGGTCGCGGCGGCACGACGTGGTACGCGGCGACGTCCGCGACGGCCCACTGTTGGACCGGTTGCTGACCGGGGTGGACGCGGTCTGCCACCAGGCGGCGATGGTCGGGCACGGCATGGACCCGTCGGACGCGCCCGACTACGTGACGCACAACGACTACGGCACGGCGGTGCTGCTGGCAGCGCTGCACCGGGCCCGGATCGGTCGGCTGGTGCTGGCCAGCTCGATGGTGGTCTACGGCGAGGGGCGCTACACCTGCCCCGGCCACGGCACGGTGCGTCCCGCGCCCCGGCGGCCCGAGGATGTGGCCGCCGGCCGGTACGACCCGACCTGCCCGCGCTGCGGCCTCGGCCTCGACCCGGCACTCGTGCCCGAGGACGCCCCACTTGAGCCCCGCAGCACGTACGCGGCGAGCAAGCTCGCCCAGGAACACCTGGCCGCGGCGTGGGCCCGGCAGACCGGTGGCGCGGTCTGGGCGCTGCGCTACCACAACGTCTACGGCCCCCGCATGCCCCGCGACACCCCGTACGCCGGGGTAGCGTCGATCTTCCGGTCCGCGCTGGCCGCCGGTGCGGCCCCCCGGGTGTTGGAGGACGGCCGGCAACGGCGTGACTTCGTGCACGTCAGCGATGTGGCGCGCGCCAACCTGCTGGCCCTGACCAGCACCGCGTCGCCGGCCACGCTGATGCCGGTGAACGTCTGCTCGGGCGAGCCGCACACCGTCGGGGAGTTGGCGGTGACCCTGGCCGAGGCGATGGGCGGGCCGGCCCCGCAGGTGGTCGGCGGTGCCCGGGCGGCCGACGTGCGGCACGTGGTGGCCGACCCGCGCCGAGCCGCCGACCTGCTCGGCTACACCGCCCGGGTCGGCTTCGCCGAGGGCGTGGCCGGCTTCGCCACCGACCCGCTGCGCGAACCAGCGGCCGTGGCCGGCTGACCGCCCGGAAGGCGCTGTGGCGGCTAGGACACCGTCCAGAGCAGGTGGTTCACCGCCAGCGCGGTGGCCGCCTGCGCAGCCAGCCACCAGCGCCGCGACCCCGCCGGCAACCAGGCGGTGGCCACCAGCAGCCACACGACGAACGGCAGCCAGATCCGCTCCACCTCGGCCTTGCTCAGTCCGGACAGGTCCGCGCCGAGCACCGCCAGCGCGGCGGCCAGCGGCAGCAGCACCGTCGGGCCGGCCGCGCGTACCGCTGCCAGCTGGCCCAGTCGGCGGCTGGCCCGCCACCGGCCCACCGTCGCGGGCAGTCCGAGCGCCGGGGGTCGCCGTGCTGCGGCGACGAGCGCCCGGCGCAGCGCCGGCCCGAGCACCGGCCCGGCGCTGAGCAGGAGCGCGGCCAGATTGGCCCACACCCAGTATCGGTACGGCCGGTCGGCCGCCCAGCCCTGGTAGTACCGCTCGACCACCAGTTGGTAGCCGACCCACCACTGGAAACCGGCGGCGACGAAGACCCCCGTCACGGCAGCCGCCCCGGCGCACGCGGCGAGCAGCGCGCCCCACCGGTGGGTGCGGCGCAGCGCCAGCACGGCCAACGCCAACACGCCGACCAGCAGGAATCCGTACGACAGGTGCAGCGCGAAGCCGAGCAGCGCGCCGCCGACCGCGGCGACGGCCCGGCCGCGTACCGCCAGCAGGGCCAGGCCTGCGGCGACCACGCCGGCGAAGATCCCGTCCGCGGAGGCGCCCACCCACACCGCGCCGGGCAGCAGCACGAGGAACGGGATGACCGCGCGGGCCGCGTCGGCCGCGCCGAGCGCCCGCAGGGTCACCGGCACCGACACCGCGACCGTGGCCCCAACCAGCACACAGGCCAACCCCGCGGCGGCACCCCCACCCAGGCCGACCCGGTCCAGCCAGACGAAGATCAACAGTGCGCCCGGCGGATGCCCCGCGGTGTGGGTGGACCAGGCGTCCGGCTGGAAGTCCAGGATCCGATCGGTGAACCCGGCCAGCATCGCCGGGATGTCGGTGACCCCCGGGACCTCGCGCGGATACTCGCCCTGAGCGGTGAGCCGCCGGGTCAGTCCCGCCGTCCAGCCGTCCACCAGGGCCAACGACAACGTCCACGCCACGGCTGCCAGCCACGCGGAGATCAGCAGAAGGCCCCACCGAGCGGTAATGGCCCACCGCGCCCCCCAGCCCACCACCGCGACCGCGACCAGCAGCGCGGCGGGGCTGCCCCAGCCGAGGTGCGGTCGCCAGGTCGCATAGAGCGGGGCGGTGTCGGCGTGCAGGCCGGCGCCGCGCGCGTTGAGCAGCGCGCCCACCAGCACGGCCACCGCGACCAGCGCCACCTCCACGCCCAGCACCAGCAGGTCGCCGGAAGAGCGGCGGATCGGCGTCCGTCCGGAGGTGGCGGGGGGAGCGGTGGTCGAGGTCATGACCACCGGACGGTACGGCGGCCACCGGCCCCTGCGGAGCGGAACCGTCGGCCCGTCATCGGACGGTAAGAAATGCGCAGGTGGCAGGGGTTCGGTAAGCACATTCCGGCCTCCGCCACCCCGGTGCCGCCCTAGCGTCGGCGATATGCCGACTCAGATCGACGTGGTGCTGCCCTGCCTGGACGAGGCGGCGGCCCTGCCCGGCGTACTCACCGCTCTGCCGCCCGGCTACCGGGCCATCGTGGTGGACAACGGGTCCCGGGACGGCTCGCCCGAGGTCGCGGCCCGGCACGGTGCCCGGGTGGTCCACGAGCCCCGCCGTGGCTACGGCGCGGCGGTGCACGCTGGGCTGGAGGCTGCTGACGGCGAGCTGGTCTGCGTCCTCGACGCCGACGGCTCATTCGACCCCGCCGAACTGCCGGCCCTGGTAGCGCCGGTGCTGGATGGCACGGCGGATCTCAGCGTGGGCCGGCGACGGCCGGTCGGGGCCGGGGTGTGGCCATGGCATGCCCGCGCCGGCACAGCGCTGGTGGCGGCGTTGCTGCGCCGTCGGGGCGTACCGCTGCGGGACCTCAGCCCGATCCGGGTGGCCCGCCGCGCCGCGTTGCTGGACCTCGGCGTTGCCGACCGGGCCTTCGGCTACCCGCTCGAACTGCTGATCCGCGCGGCCGCCGCCGGTTGGCGGATCCACGAACTGGACGTCACGTACGCGCCCCGGGCCGCCGGCACCCGTTCCAAGGTGTCCGGCTCGGTCCGGGGCACCCTGCGCGCCACCCGCGACTTCGCCGGCGTGCTGCGTACCGTGGATGGTCCCCGGTGACCGTCCTGCTGGTGGTCGCCAAAGCGCCGGTCGCCGGAGCGGTGAAGACCCGCCTCTGTCCACCGGCCACCGCCGCGCAGGCGGCCCGGATCGCCGCCGCGGCGCTGCGCGACACCCTCGACGCGGTCCGCGCGACCCCCGGGGTGACCCCCGTGCTGGCCTGCGCGGGCCAGCTGACCGAGGCCGAGGACTTCGCCGAGTTGACCGCCGCGCTGATCGGCTGGCCGGTGTTCGCGCAGCGGGGCGCGGGCCTTGGCGACCGGCTCGCCAACGCGTACGCCGACGTGGCGGCCGCGTATCCGGGCCGGCCGGTGCTGCAGATCGGGATGGACACCCCACAGGTGACCCCGACCCGGCTGGCCGCCGCGGTCCGTCGGCTGCGTACCGCCGACGCGGTTCTCGGCCGGGCGCACGACGGAGGCTGGTGGGCGCTGGGCCTGCGCGACCCCCGGCACGCGATTGTGCTGCGGGCGGTGCGGATGTCGACGCACGACACCGGCCAGGACACCTGGGAGGCGTTGACCCTGCGAGGGCTGCGCACCGCACCGCTGCCGGTGCTGCGCGACGTCGACGAGTGGCCCGACGCGCTCGCGGTGGCGGTCGAGGTGCCCGAGAGTCGGTTCGCCCGGCAGGTCGCGGCGGTCCACCGCACCCTGGTGCCGCCCGACCGGTGGTGAACCGGGTCGGGCCACCCCTCCGGGTCGCCGTCCCCGACGGGCCGTCCGGGAGCGGCGCGGCGCGGCACGGTCCCCGCATGATCCACTCCATATCGCCGACATTGCGGTGTCCAGCCGCCCGGATGCCGCGATATCGCCGATATGGAGTCGATCAGGAGCGTCAGCCTGCGCGACGTGCAGATCGCCGCCCGCCACGCCGACCCGCGAACCACCACGCGCTACGACCGGGCCCGCAGGAACCTCGGACCTCCAACAGAGGGGACCCGAATTACGATCGGTCCCAGATTGTTCCCTCATCTTGGGAATCTGCCCCTACGCGTGAATTAGGAGGCACTGTGAAGCTCTTGCTCACGTCGGGTGGTGTCACGAATCCCAGCATCCACTCAGCGCTCGTGCAGATGCTCGGCAAGCCGATCGACGAGTGCCACGCTCTCTGCGTCCCGACTGCACAGTGGGGTCACCCGATGTGCGGTCCGACATCGGTGCGGGACTTCGTCGCCGCCGCGCCCAAGCCCGACCGGCAGTACATGTCCGGCCTGGGGTGGGCGTCGCTCGGTGTCCTCGAACTCACCGCGCTGCCCACCATCGGCGCGGAGCGATGGATCCCCTGGGTCCGGGAGGCCGATGTGCTCCTTGTCGACGGCGGCGACGCGACGTACCTGTGCCACTGGATGCGCGAGTCCGGGTTGGCCGACCTGCTGCCTTCGCTGTCCGACAAGGTCTGGGTGGGAGTGAGCGCCGGAAGCATGGTGATGACGCCCCGGGTCGGAGACTACTTCGTCGAGTGGCCGTCCGCGCCGGACGACCGCACCCTGGGAGTCACCGATTTCTCGATCTTCCCGCACCTCAACCACTTCCCCACGAACACCATGGCTGACGCGCAGCGGTGGGCCGTTGGGATCGGCGTTCCGGCCTATGCGATCGACGAACAGACGGCCATCAAGGTCGTTGACGGCTCCGTCGAGGTGATCTCCCAAGGGCAATGGACGAAGCTCGGGTGATTGATAGCCCAACATCGCCAGCAAGCTGTCCGGTCGAATCGCCGAAACCCCGTACGCCGCCACGCCACGGGGGTCTGGACACAACCCCCGTGACATTTCCCTATGCGGCGTCGAGGGCTGCGGTGATCTTGCGAATCATGTCCGCCAGAGCTTCACGTCCTTGGGATACTTGGCGAGCACGTGCCCGACCAGCGGAGGCTAGGGCAATGGAGCCGCCGGTGGCAGCCTTGCGGGGCTCGCCGGCGAGATCGGCGGCGGACATCAGCGTCACGGCGCCGTAGGCGGCGGCACGCAGGGTGAACCCGTCCTGATCGGTGAGCGTGACGGACATGGTCGTGTGCTCCTTATAGTGTGGCCGGCATGCCACGCCTGGTGAAGATCACCCCGGAGAACGTCGAGGCCGCGTGCCGGGTGAATGTGCGGCCGGACCAGGAGAAGTTCTCGTCTCCGGTTGCCTGGTCCCTCGCCGAGGCGTACGCGCAGCCCGAGATCGCGTGGCCACGACTGATCGTCGAGGGTGACGACATCGTCGGCTTCCTGATGGGCTTCTTCGACATCGTGTGGCACCCGGACCGACCCGACGACCTGCGCTCGGGTCTGTGGCGGCTGAACATCGCCGCCGAGCATCAGGGCCGGGGGTACGGCCGTTTCGCGGTGCAGGCCGTCCGGGACGAGGCTCGCCGACGCGGGCACGAGCGCGTCTACACGACATGGGAACCGGGCGCGGACGGCCCGGAGCAGTTCTACCTGAAGCTCGGGTTCCGACCGACCGGGGAGACCAGTGAGGGCGAGGTCGTCGGCGCCCGTTCCGCCCACTGAGCGCGCGTCACCGCCCGCGCCCTGACCGAGTGATCAGCAGGGCGGCGTGGCCTGCGTACGATGCGGGGTCGAGTTCCCCTCGTCACGGCGGAGGTATCGGGTAGATGGCAGGCCAGCACGAGGGTTTCGCCCTCGGCGTCGACCTCGGTACGTCCAACACCGTCGCCGTGTTGCGCTGGCCGGACGGGCGGACCCGTCCGCTGCTGATGGACGGTCAGCCGGTCAGCCCGTCGGCCGTGTACGCCGACCCGGACGGCACCCTGCACACCGGCTGGGACGCCCGACGGTTGGCGCAGGCGGACCCGGCGCGGTTCGAGGCGAACCCGAAGCGTCGGGTGGACGAGCCGACCGTGCAGCTCGGCGATCGTTCGTACCCGCCCTCGGATCTGCTCGCCGCCGTGCTGGCGGCGGTCGCGCGGGCCGCGGTGGGCACCGTGGGTTTCCTGCCCCCGGCCGTGCTGACCTGCCCGGCCGCGTGGGACGCCACGCGGCGGCAGGTGCTCGCCGACGCGTTGCTGCAGGCGGGCTGGCCGCAGGCGGCCGAGCACACCCTCGCCGGGCCGACGCCGCCGGGCACCCGACTACTGCGGGAGCCGGTGGCCGCCGCCCGCTACTACGCCCAGGTGCTGCACCGCCCGGTGCCGGTCGGCGACTCGATCGCGGTCTTCGACTTCGGTGGCGGAACGCTCGACGTCGCGGTGCTACGCAACGAGGGCGCGGACCCCTGGGGTGACTCCGGCTTCACCGTGGTCGCCGACGGTGGGTTGCCCGACCTGGGCGGCCTGGATCTCGACGCCGCGCTGGTGCAGCGGGTTGGCGAGCTGGTCGGTGACCGGCACGCCGCGCAGTGGGCCCGGCTGATCCGACCGGCGGACCCGGCGCAGCGCCGCGACCAGGTGCGGCTCTGGGACGAGGTACGAGGTGCGAAGGAGACCCTGTCCCGGTCCACTGTGGCCCCGGTCGCGGTGCCGGGGGTCGCCGAAGCTGTCCGACTGACCCGGGCTGACGTCGAGCGGGTGGCCACACCGCTGCTGCGCCGCGCGGTGGACCGCGCCCGGGAGGTGATCGCGGCGGCCGGGCTCAGCCCCGACCAACTCGCCGGGCTGTTCCTCGTCGGCGGCTCGTCGCGGATTCCGCTGGTGGCCCGGATGCTGCACGCCGAACTGGGAGTCGCGCCGACCGTGCTGGACCAGCCGGAGCTGCCGGTGGCCGAGGGTGCGCTGACCGACCTGCCGCTGCGCCGACCGCTGCCCGCACCGGCGTACGCCGGACCGCACATCGCCCCACCCGCACCGGCCCCCGTGAGTCCGCCCGCCCCGCCCGCGGCGGCCGAGCCGCCCGTGCGGGCTGGGGCTGCCGCGACTGCGCCGTCCGGGGCTGCGCCGACAGCGCCGACGGTTCCGGCTGGGCCTGCGCCGACCGTGCCGGCCGGACCTGCACCGACCGTGCCGGATGGGGCTGCGCCGACCGTGCCGGATGGGGCTGCGCCGACCGTGCCGGCACAGCCCTGGCCAGGGGCGACCCCGTCGACCGTACCGTCGCGGCCTTGGCCGGGGTCGAGCCCGCCGGCGGACCCACCCGGGCCGGGCTGGGCGGGCCCTCCCTCGACGGCGGGGGCGGGTCGCTGGCGACGGGCACGCTGGGTGGTGCTCGGCGCGGTGGTGGCCCTGGTCGGGGTGGCTACCGCGGCGACGCTCTACCTCACCCGTGACCGCTACCCGGATCTGGAGTTCCGGGGGCTGCGTGAGCTGTCCCGGCCGGCGGCCGGCGCGGAGCGCCCGGCCGGCATGTGGACGGCGGTGCTCGGCGACCGGGCCTACCTCGGGTACCCCCTACCGGACGACCGTCTGGAGGTGGTGGCGGTCGACGCCGGCACCGGCGGCGAGCTGTGGCGCAAGGCGACCGACGTGCGCGCCGACGACTGGGAGGCGATCATCGCTGTCCCCGGGGCGGTCGCGGTCCTCGCCGACGCGCCGGGCGACAGCACCCTCCGCCCGCTGGCCGTCCTCGACGGTGGTTCGGGCGCGCAGCGGTGGCAGCGCGCGGTCCGTGGCGATGACACCGTCTACTTCGCCGATGACACGGCGGTGCTGGTGGACCGGGCCGAGGCCCGACTGGTCGGCCTGCGCCTGAGCGACGGCTCGACGAAGTGGACCGAGCCGAACCCCCGCGACCAGTACGACGGCGGCCGTACCGTGGTCCGGCCGGTGGGCACCGATGCGGCGGCGGGCGGCCCGGCCTTCCTCGACGGCACGCCCCGCAACCCGTGGACGAGCAAGGGGCGGCGACTCGTCCAGATCGGTGCGGACCGGTCGGTGCGGCTGCTCGACATGGCGAACGGCACCGTGTTGCGCACGTGGGGCAGCGTCGCCGACCTCGACGACCTGGTGGTCGCACACGAGGACCGCCTGTACGTGGCCGCCAACGAGGGCGGCTACCAGTTGCTGTCGTACGACCTGGAGTCCGACGCGGAACCGGTGGTGCTCCACCGCTCCGGCAACGACGAGTACCGCCCGACGGAACTGGTGGCCTGCGGCGAGCGGCGGGCCTGCCTGTTGCAGGTGCCGAACAACGACGTCCAGCGCACCGAGGTGGTGGCGGCCAGCGAGGGCGAACGTACGATCACCTGGTCGGCGCCGGGCGTGACCGACCTGGTTCCGTTGGGTGAGCAGGTGCTCGCCCAGCGGGAGAGTCCGGACCCGAAGGCCACCCTCTACGACGCCGCCGGCAAACCGGTGCTGCGCGACCGTGGTGGCGTGGCGGTCCGGCTGGACGAGGGCAACCTGCTGGTCTTCGCCAAGGCGCCCAGCGTCGTCGCGGACAACCGTGTGCTGGCCGGAGTGTGGGCCGAGTCCGGTGAGGTCGACGAGTTGGGCGAGCTGAAGGACGTTCGCAGCGAGTCCTGCTCGTGGAACACCCACGTGATCGCCTGCGGCGCAGAAAAGGACTTCGTCCTCTACCGCTTCGCCGAAAACTAACCCCGCCGGCCCCCGCGATCTTGCACTTTCTGCCGGTGCGAAGGCGGCAAATCGATACAGAACGACGACCGAAACTGCAAGATCGCGGGGGAGGGGGCGGGGCGGGGGCGGGGCGGGGCGGGTCAGGCTCGGGTGATGTTGTCGCCGTCGAGCCGGACGGGGATTTCGGTTAGGCCCTTTGTGGCGGGGCCGCCCAGGCGAGCGCCGTCGCTGGGCGAGAAGGTGGAGTTGTGCGCGGGGCAGGTGACGACCCCGTCGCGGGGTGCGCCGACCCGGACGCCCTGGTGGGGGCAGGTCGCGTCGTACGCCCTGAAGGTGCCCGCCTCGGGCTGGACGACCAGCACACCGGCGGTGACGGTGCCGCCGCCGACCGGGACATCTCCGGCACGGGCCAGCACGGTGCCGGGCGCGGCGGCCGCCTGGCTGTCGGTCGGGCTGTCGCCGGCACCGCAGGCGCTGAGCAGTCCGGCGGCGCCGAGGGCGCCCACTCCGGTCAGCAACCCGCGCCGGCTCAGGCACCAGCGGTTGTCGCGGAGGAACTCCTGCCCGTCGTACATCCTGGTCACCTCTTCCGTCGGCACACCGGACACCTCCGGTGGCTCGCCGGCTCAGCGTGCCCCAGCAGGCTGGACGCGCGATGCGACCAAGCTGAACATTGGCTGGACGGCCGAGCACCCGACACGGTGAACGAGGTGGAAGCGTGGCCGCGAGGGTCAGGGCGTCGGGGACGGGCTGAGCACCGCGCAGGCGGTCACCGCCTCGCGGGTCTTCGCGTCGCCGCTGTCGAGCCGGTCCGGATCCAGGCCGCGATTGCTCAGGCAGGTGCGGTACGCGGTGGCCCGACCATCGCCCGATCCGCCGGGTCGGCCGTCCGGCGCGCCCGACCCGCCCGGTCGGCCGTCCGGCGCGCCGGACGCGTTCGGGCCGCCGAAGCCGTTCGGCCGGCCGGTGGGCCGGACCGACGCGCAGGTCTGCTGTGCCTTCTGCCAGGTCTGCTCGTCGACCCCCTCCGGCCGGCCGCCGCCCGGGAAGCCCCCGCCGCCCGGAAAGCCCCGCCCCGGTCCGCGCGACGGGTCCGCGCTGCCCGACGGGCGGGCGGTGGGAAAGCCGGACGGGCGGGCGGTGGGAAAGCCGGACGGGCGGGCGGTCGGGAAGCCGGACGGGCGGGCGGTGCCGCGCGCGCGGCCCGGGGCGCGGGACGGGTCCATCGTCGGCAGCGTCACGCCGTTGTCCCGCAGGCAGTCCTGGTACGCGGCGAAGGCGTTCCCCGCCCCACCCGAGGCGCTCGACGTGTCGTTGTCGTCCGATCCTCCACCGCAGGCCGCCAGCAGCAGAACGGCCGTGGCGGTGGTGGTCAGTACGGCCGCGAGCCGGCGGTATCTTGCAGTCAACGGCACAGTGACTCCTCAGGCCTTCTCCGGGACCTGCTCAGCGAACCGGTCGAACCTCGTCGACGGCTCAGACCCGGCTCGGAGTTCCCTCGGAGCGGCGGGCGAGCGGCGCTGCTGTTCCCGGCTCCGAGCCAACTCTGAGGTGGGGTCGAGCCGATGGCGAGGCGCGGTGCGCAGACTGCTCGACCATGGGGATCGGCCTGAAGCGACGCTGGCGTACCCGGCAGGCCCGGTGGTGGGCGGCCGGTGCCGTTGTCGTGCTGCTGCTCGGCGTGGCCGGGGCGCGTGTCTGGTCCGCGGACGCCGGTTACGCGCCGGCCCGGCCGGTGACCGTGGCTGTCGACCGGGGGCCCGTCGCGGTCGAGGTGGCCACCTCGGGCACCGTCCAGCCGGCCACCACCCGCAGCCTCGGCTTCACCGTCGCGGGCACCGTGCAGACGATCGGCGTTCGGCCGGGCAGCGTGGTCAAGGTAGGTCAGCGGCTCGCCGCGATCGCCGACGCTGATGCCGCCGGGGCGGCGGATGCCGTCCAGGACGCCGAGGACGACCTGGCCGAGGCCCGCGCCGCCCTGACGAAGGCCCGGGACACCCTCGACGAGGATCCGGTGGTGAGTTGCCCGGCCGGCGCCGGGGTGCGGCCGGTTGCGTGGCGCTCTCCGCAGGCCAGCGCGACGCCGTCCACCGGCACGCCCACCGCCAGCGACAGCCCGACGCCCCGACCCACCGCAAGCTCCGCCACGCCGACCCGCACGCCTGGCCGGCCCGCGCCGAGCGTCACCGGCGTCCCCAGCGCTCCCCGAACGCCGACCGCTCCCGGGCAGAGCGGCCCGCGCTGCGGCGCGGACCCCGGAAACACCACCGGGGGTACGGATCAGATCCTGACCGCCCAACGCCGGGTCAACCAGGCCGAGGCCACCCTCAGCGCGGCGCGGCAAGCAGTCGCCGGCGCCACCATCACCGCGCCGATCGCCGGCACCGTGCTCTCCATCGCCGGGTCGGTGGGCAGCCAGGTCACGCGTGGAGCCGCCTTCATCACCCTGGCCGACACGTACTCCATGCAGGTGTCGGCGAAGTTCCCGGAGGCCGACGCCGGGGCGCTCGCGATGGGGCAGAGCGCGACGCTGTCCCTGGCCGACCGGCCGGGGCAGACGTTCCCGGCGACAGTGGTGCAGGTCGACCCGGTCGGCGCGGTCGACGGCACGATGGTCCGCTACGGCGTGGTGCTGTCCTTCACCGCCGCACCGGAGAACCTGCTGGTCGGTCAGAGCGCTGCCGTGACGGTGCGGACCGGTGCCGTGCCGGACGTGCTGCGCGTGCCGTCCACCGCCGTGCACGACGGCCCCGACCGCACCGGCACCGTTCTGCCGGCCGACGGTGGGCCGGCCCGCGCCGTCACCCTGGGACTGCGCGGCAACCAGTATTCCGAGATCACCTCCGGGCTCGCCGCCGGTGAGCTGGTGCTGCGCTCCTGGTAACAGCCCACGCACAGGTTCGGCACAGTTCGCGTGGAGGCTGGTCCGGTACTCAGTTCCCGTGCACACCGACATCCTCCGGCCGCCCACGGCCGGCCCCACCCCGACCGCCGAGGGCGAACCCGCCGCCGCCCGCCTGCTGGTGGTCGACGACGAGCCGAACATCTCCACCCTGCTGGCCGCCACCTTGCGGTTGGTCGCGTACGACGTGCGGGTGGCGGGATCCGGGCGGGCCGCGCTGACCGCCGTGGAGGAGTTCGCCCCGGACCTGGTCATCCTGGACGTGATGTTGCCCGACCTGGACGGCTTCGAGGTGGCTCGGCGTCTGCGGGCCGCGGGCCGGCCGGTGCCGGTGCTGTTCCTGACCGCCCGGGACACCGTCGAGGATCGTGTTGCCGGCCTGGTGGCCGGTGCGGACGACTACGTGGCCAAGCCGTTCAGCCTGGAGGAGGTGGTGCTGCGGATCAGGGCGATCCTGCGGCGTACCCGCTCGGAACCGCCCGCGACCTCGGACAGCCGGTTGCTGCGATACACGGACCTGGAGTTGGACGAGGACGCCCACGAGGTACGCCGCGGCGGCCGACCGGTCGACCTGTCGCCCACCGAGTTCCGGCTGCTGCGCTATCTGCTGCTCAACGCCGGTCGAGTGGTCAGCAAGGCGCAGATCCTGGACCGGGTCTGGAACTACGACTTCGGTGGCGACGGCCGGATCGTCGAGTCGTACGTCTACTACCTGCGGCGCAAGGTGGACCGGTCCGGTCCGCCGCTGATCCACACGGTACGAGGGGTGGGTTACACCCTGCGTCTGCCGCGCGGCGACGAGTGAGCCGGCTGCCCCGGATGCGTCCGTGGTCGCACTGGACACTGCGGTCCCGGCTGGTCCTGGTCGTCGGGGCGCTCGCCACGCTGGCGCTGATCGGGGCGAACACGGCCGGCCTGATGCTGCTACGCAGCTACCTGTTGGACCGCGTGGACGAGCAGCTCGCCGCGCAGGTCCGCCCGTTCACCGGCGGGCCCCGCCCGGCCCTGGCCACCACCCACCCGTTGGCCGCGCCCGCCCCGACGCCGTCCACCGCGTCGACCGCTCCGGCGGAATCGGCGGGGACCTGGCCGGGCAACGGGCCACCCGGCGCACCGCCCGGCCGGCTCGCCCGGCTCGGGCCGGACCAGCTGTTCCTCTACTACCGGGCCGACGGCACCCGCGACGCCGAGCACAGCAGCACCCCCAGCGAGGCCGCGCCTGACCCGGGCCCGCTGACCGAGGTGACGGCCCGCGCCCGCGCCGGTCGCCCGTACACCGTCCCCGGGGGCGACGGCGGCGCGGACTGGCGGCTGTACGCCGTGCCGGCCGGGGGGACCGGCGCGGTGGTGGTGGTCGGGGCGTCCCTGGCCGAGGCGACCGAGACGGCCGACCGGTTGCTGCTCATCGACGTCGCGGTCACCGGCGGGGTGCTGCTCGGCCTCGGGCTGCTGGCCGCCTCGGTGGTCCGTCTCGGGTTGCGCCCACTGACGCGGATGGAGCGGGTCGTCGCCGGCATCACCGGCGGTGACCTCGTGCACCGGGTGGACGACACCGACCCGCACACCGAGCCGGGCCGGCTGGGTGCCGCGGTGAACCTGATGCTGGACCGGATAGGCACCGAGATGAGCGCCCGCGCGGCGACCGAACGCCGGCTGCGCCAGTTCGTCGCGGACGCCTCGCACGAGCTACGGACGCCGCTGACCTCGATCCGCGGCTTCGCCGAGCTGTACCGGCGCGGCGGTACCCCGGCCGGCCCCGCGCTGGACGAGACGATGGGCCGGATCGAGAGTGAGGCGGCCCGGATGGGCGTGCTGGTGGAGGATCTGCTGCTGCTGGCCCGACTGGACCGGCAGCGTACGCCCACGTTGCGTCCGGTGGATCTGCTGGAGATCGCCGCCGACACCATCCGGGACACGCACGCCCGTACGCCCGGTCGGCCGATCCGGCTGAGCACCCTAGCTGAGCACGACCCGACCTTCGAGACGCCGACCGTGCTCGGCGACGAGCACCGGCTGCGGCAGGTCGCCGCGAACCTGGTCGGCAACGCCGTGCAGCACACCCCTGCGGCGGCGGGGGTGACCGTCCGGATCGGTTGGCTGCCCACCGCGCCGGCCGGGTCGGTGGTCCGGTCCGGCCCGGTGCCGACCGTGACCGCCGACGGGCTCGCCGTGCTGGAGGTGCACGACGACGGGCCGGGAATTCCCGCCGAGCATGCCGGCCGGGTCTTCGAGCGGCTGTACCGCGTCGAGGAGAGCCGGGGCCGGGGCAGCGGGGGTGGCTCCGGGCTGGGGTTGTCCATCGCCGCGTCGATCGTGCACGCGCACGGCGGCTGGATCGAGTTGGAGACCTCCGCTGGCGTGGGGACGACCTTCCGGGTGCTGCTGCCCGCCGTACCTCCGCGGTCGACGTCGCCGGACGACGACCCGGCGGCGCCGATTCCGAGCCAGCTCTGAGCTTGCGTCGAAGATCCTCCCAGGCGTGCCGGCGAGGCTGACCGGCATGCGAGTGCGCCTGCCGGCCGTCCTGCGTCGGCCTCCCGTCGCGGTCAACGCCGTCCTGGTCCTGCTGCTGGCCGGCGGCGGCTGCTGGGCCTGGCTGTCCGTGCGCGGCGACTCGGCGCAGGCCGGCCGGCCCACCGGCACCCGGACCGTCAGTGTCTCCCGGGGCACGGTGACCGCCACCGTCACCGCCGACGGCTCGGTGCGCAGCGCGTCGACGGCCAGCGCCAGCTTCGCCACCGCCGGGACCGTCACCGCGATCTCGGTGCGGGTCGGCGACGTGGTGAAGAAGGGCCAACTGCTGGCCACCGTCGATCCGGCTGCCGCGCAACGCGACCTCGACGTGGCGAAGGCGAACCTGACCGCCGCGCGGGATGCCCTGGACCGCGCCGAGGAGGGCGGTTCGGACACTTCGTCGGCGGAGAACTCGGTCGCCCAGGCCGAGCTGGCGGTGGACGAGGCGCAGGCCGGGGTGAGCGGTACCCGCCTGACCGCGCCGATGGCCGGCACGGTGGTCGCGGTCAACGGCACCGTCGGCAGCTCGGCCGGCGGGTCCGCGGGTAACGGCTCGGCCGCCGGTGCGAACGGAGGCTCCTCCGGCGGGCAGCAGGGCGGCTCCACCTCCAGCAGCTCGGGTTCCACCTCCAGCGGCGGGTTCGTCGAGCTGGCCGACCTGACGAAGCTCCAGGTCACGGCCGGCTTCGCCGAGGCGGACGCGACCAAGCTCAAGGACGGGCAGGCGGCCACCATCACGTGGAACGCGTTGCAGAGCGCCCAGGCCGCCGGCGCGGTGGTCGCGGTCGATCCGCAGGCCACCACCACCAACAACGTGGTCACCTACGGGGTCACGGTCAGCGTGACCACGCTGCCGGCCGGCGCCAAACCGGGGCAGACCGTGCGGGTCAGCGTGATCACCGGGACCGCCAAGGACGTCCTGCTGGTCAACTCGGCCGCGGTCTCCGGCACCGGCGATCGGCACACCGTCACGGTGCTCACCGAGACCGGGCAGGAGAGCCGGCGGGTCACCGTGGGTCTTGCCGGCGACCAGGCGTACGAGGTCACCGCCGGGCTGACCGAGGGAGACCGGGTGGTCCTGCCGCAGGGCGCCAGCACGGGCAGCACCGGTGGCGGTCTGCCCGCCCGGGGCGGCCTGCCGGGCGGCGGTGGTTTCCCGGGCGGCGGCGGCCTCACCGGCGGCGGTGCCCGAGGCGGGAACGGGACCCGCTGATGACGCCGGGAAACGCACGACCACCGGTCCTGGACGTTCGTGCGCTGACCAAGGTGTACGGCGAGGGCCCGGCGGCGGTGCATGCCCTGCGGGGGATCTCGCTGACCGTCGCGGCCGGTGACTATGTGGCGATCATGGGCTCCTCCGGCTCCGGCAAGTCCACCCTGATGAACATCCTCGGCTGCCTCGACGTGCCCTCGGACGGGCAGTACCTGCTGGACGGGGTGGACGTCGGCCGGCTCGCCGACCGCCAACTCGCCCTGGTCCGTAACCGGCTCATCGGTTTCGTCTTCCAGGCGTTCAACCTGATCCCGCGGACCACCGCGTTGGCCAACGTCGAGCTGCCGCTGGCGTACGCCGGGGTGCGGGCCGGCCAGCGGCGGCGGCGGGCGCTCGCCGCGCTGGACGCCGTGGGGCTGGCCGACCGGGCCGGCCACCAGCCCAACCAGCTCTCCGGCGGCCAGCAGCAGCGGGTCGCGGTGGCCAGGGCGTTGGTCACCGAGCCGGCGTTGGTGCTCGCCGACGAGCCGACCGGCAACCTGGACAGCCGCTCCACCGAGGACATCCTGGCGGTCTTCGACCAGCTCAACGCAGCGGGCCGGACCATCGTGCTGATCACCCACGAGCCGGAGGTGGGCGCCCGGGCCGGGCGGCTGATCCGGCTGCTCGACGGGCAGGTCCGCTCGGACGTCCGGCAGGGCGGACGGCACTCCGCGGCGGTGGGGCGATGAACCTCGCCGAGATCGTCCGGTTCGCGCTGCGCGGGGTGGCCGCCAACAAGCTGCGCTCCGCGCTGACCATGCTGGGCATCCTGATCGGGGTCGCCGCGGTGATCCTGCTGGTCGCGGTCGGCAACGGCTCCGCTCAGGTGATCACGAATCGGATCGAGGCCCTGGGCACCAACACGCTGACGGTGACCGGCGCCAACCGGGGCGGAAGCGGTGGCGGGCTGACCCTCGAGGTCGCCGACGCGCTCGCCGACCCGGTGCTCGCGCCCGACGTACGGTCGGTCTCCCCGCTGGTAACCACCAGTACCACCCTCACCTTCGAGGGGGCCGATCACGAGGTGCCGCAGTTCGTCGGCACCCGGCCGAGCTGGTTTGCCGCCGCCAATTCGCCGGTGGACAGCGGCGCCGCCTTCAGCGCCGACGACGAGGCGCAGGGCCGGCGGGTGGTCGTACTCGGCCGCACCGTGGCCGACGAACTGTTCGCGGGCAGGGATCCGGTGGGCCGGCAGGTCACCGTGGGCGGCGCGCTGTTCACCGTGGTCGGGGTGCTGGCGGCGAAGTCCTCCACCGGCTTCCAGGACGCCAACGACACCGTGATCGCCCCCCTGCGGGCGGTACGCGAGGTGCTCACCGGGTACGGGCCGCTCAACTCGATCCTGGTGGAGGCGACCGATGCGGGCCGGGTGTCGGCGGCGCAGGGGCAGGTCTCCACGGTGCTCGCCCAGCGCCTGCCGACGTCCACCTCGGGCAGCGTCCCGTACCGGATCCAAAACGCCGCGCAGCTCCTGCAGACCCAGTCCGAGACGGCCGACACGTTCACGGTGCTGCTGGGGGCGGTGGCCGCGATCAGCCTGCTGGTCGGCGGCATCGGCATCACCAACATCATGCTGGTCACGGTGACCGAGCGGACCCGCGAGATCGGCATCCGCAAGGCGCTCGGTGCCAGCCGACGTACCGTGCTGACCCAGTTCCTGGTGGAGGCGACCATGCTGAGCCTCCTCGGTGGGGCGCTCGGGGTGGCGGCGGCGCTGATCGGCGCCCAGTTCACCATCGTCGGCGTCCACCCGGTGATCGTGCCCAGCTCGGTGGGGCTGGCCCTCGGCGTCTCGGTGGCGATCGGCCTGTTCTTCGGTGGCCTGCCCGCGGCCCGGGCGGCCCGGCTGCGCCCCATCGACGCCCTGCGCTACGAGTAGGCCGACATGCGAGGACACGACATGGACAGCAGCGACACCGTCATCTTCGACCGGGTCGACGACCACCCGCAGGAGCCCTCATCGGCGGGGGCCCCGGATCGCGGCCTGACTGGCGCGCTCGCCGCGGCGGCGCCGCGGCGCTGGTGGAACCGCGCCACTCCGGTGCTCGGCGTCCTGGTGCTGGTGCTGGCCGGTTTCCTGGGCGGGGTGCACGTGCAGCAGCGCTGGGGCGAGCCGTCGAGCACCGCCGGGTCGGGCAGAGCCGGTTTCCCGGGCGGTTTCCCCACCGCCTTCCCCGGCGCCGCCGGGCGTGGCCAGAACGGCGCGGGCGCCCCCGGTGGGACGACCGCACCGGCCGCCACCAGCGGAAAAGTGAAGCTGGTCGACGGCGGAACGCTCTACCTGGAGACCGCCGACGGCACCGTGGTCACCGTCCGAACCACCGACGACACCGCGGTCCGCGTCGCCGAGGCCAGCAAACTGACCGCGCTCAAGGCCGGGCAGAGCGTCACCGTGCAGGGCGGCCCGGCGGCCGACGGCACGGTCACCGCCACCACGGTCACCGCCGGAGGCTGACGGTCGCCGCCGAACCGGCCGGACGTCGCCGCCGGGCCGGCTCGTACGATGCTCCGGTGAATCTTCGGGGTACGGTCCGGGCCGATCGTCCGCTGGTGGTGCTCGCCGTGGGCGAGGAGGCCAGCTATCTGCCTCCCGAGCTGCCGGTGCTGCTCACCGGCATGGGCAAGGTGAACGCCGCCAGCGCGGTGGCCGCGGTGCTGGCCGCCGGGCCGCGCCCCGCCCTGCTGCTCAACCTGGGTACGGCCGGCGCGTTGCGCCCCGGGTGGGCCGGCATCCACGAGATCGCCACCGTGCTCCAGCATGACCTGGACACCGACCTGCTGCGTAGCCTCACCGGCGAGACCTACGGAGCGCCGCTGTCGCTGGCCACCCAGGGCGCGGTGCTGGCCACCGGCGACACGTTCGTGGCCGACGACGCGGCGCGGGACCGGTTGGCGCAGCGTGCCGACCTGGTCGACATGGAGGGGTACGCGGTGGCGTGGGCCGCCGCGCAGGCCGGTGTGCCGTGCCGGCTGGTCAAGCAGGTCAGCGACGAGGCGGGGGAGGGTGCGGCCCGGACCTGGCGGGAGTCGGTGGACGCCTGTGCCCGCGACCTCGCCGAGTGGGCCGGTCGACACTTCGGCTGACCGTCGCGGTCAGTCGCCGGGACGCCGCAGGGTCAGCCCCGGCAACGTCTCCCGGCGGCCGCCGGGGACCAGCGCGTGACCGGCCAGCCCGAGCGCCACGATGGCGCTGACCAGCACCGGTGGCCAGCCGCCGGCCCACGGCAGCACCGCCAGGGGCAGCAGCTGCCACGCCGTTCGCCGCCACGGCACGGAGGTGGAGAGCAGCGCGGTGAACAGGGCGCGGCCGAGCACGAACAGCGCCGGCCCACCGATGATCAGCATCAGCCACCGCACCGGCGTCGTTCCGGTCGGCCGTTCGACGACCAGGTCGAAGGCGGCCGCCGTGGCGGTCACGCCGACCAGCATCACCAGATGGGTGTACGGGGCTACGCGGGCCGGCCGGTCCCCCTTCGCCTCGAGCAGACCGCCGGCCCGGAAGACGTAGATCTGCCAGAGCAGCAGCATGATGGCGAACCCGCAGAGCAGGGCGGCGATCCGGAGTATGTCGAACTCGCTCCGGCTGATCTCCAGGGTGGGCACCAGGATGATGTCGCCGAGGGCCAGGATGACGAACTGCTGGTAGCGCTCGCCCAGGTGTGCGGTGGTCCGCTCGTACTGTTCGATCGGCACCCGGCCCAGCCAGGGCGTGGGGTAGCGTGCGGCCGCGGAGATCAGGTCGATCGCTATCGCGCTGGTCCAGATCCACCAGCGCGCCGGGCCCGCCAGCGCGCCGATGATCCAGAGAACGCCGGACACCAGGAACCAGAACAGGAACCGGGCGGCTCGCGCCAGGGCCAACCGCTGCCGCTGCTGGTACAGGGTGCTGAGCAGGACGACGCCGCGTACCACGTGCGTGCCGACATAGGCGAGCGCGAAGGTCCGGGCCTGTCCGCTGGTGAGCATCGGTAGCGAGGCCGCCATCCCGACCGACCCGATCATGGCGACCATCAGGATGGCCTGGATCGGGCGCTGCTGCGGGTCGTAGAACTCGGTAGTGGTCGAGGTGACCGACCACGTCCACCAGATCGCCGTCAGCATCAGCAACACCGTCGCGCTGTGGGCCCAGGACTCCTGGTCGGCGAGCAGTTTCGAGGTCTGGGCGAGCGCGGCCACGAAGACCACGTCGAAGAGCAACTCCAGCAGCGTGGCCCGGGTCGACCCGTCCGGCCGGCGTACCAGTGCCGCGGTGCGTCCGGTGGTCATGCCCGGCCTCCCGCCGTGTCTCCCGAGGATTATCGGCGCCGCCAGCGCTGCCCGTCCCCGGATCGGCGATTCCCGCGTACCGGGGAAGAGGGCGGCCCGAGGTTGCCACGGCGTCAGAGACCGGGCGATGCTGGCACATATATCGATCTCGATCTCTGCGGAGGTTCGGATGCGTCGCTCCCCGCTCGTCGCCCTCGTCCTTGGCGTCCTACTGCTCGTCGCGCCCGGCGCGGCGCAGGCCGCCGTCCCCGACCGGGCCGCCGCGCCCGCCGCCGACCCGGCGGCCGTGCTGGCCGGCGTACGCACCGCGGGCACCGCCTGGGGTATCGACCCGGCGACCAACCGGATGACCCTCACCGTCGACGACACGGTGGCCCCCAGCGAACTGACCGCACTGCGGGCGGTGGCCGACCGGGCCGGCGCGCTGCTGCGCCGAGAGCCCGGAACACTGCGCACCCTGATCGCCGGTGGGCAGGGCATCTACGGCGGCGGCGGTCGCTGCTCGCTCGGTGCGAACGTGCGCAGCGGCAGCACCTACTACGTGATCACCGCCGGGCACTGCACCACGACCGCCAGCACCTGGTACACCGACAGCGCCCAGACCACCGTGCTCGGCACCCGCACCGCCACCAGCTTCCCCACCAACGACTACGGGCTGATCCGCTACACCGGTCGGATCGCCCACCCCAGCGCGGTCTACACCTACCCCGGCCTGCTGACCATCTACGGCGCCGGCAACGCGTACATCGGTCAGGCGGTGTGCCGCAGCGGTAGCACCACCGGGGTGCGCTGCGGCACCGTCACCGGTCTCAACCAGACCGTCAACTACTCCACCGGCGTGATCTACGGCCTGATCCGCACCAACATCTGCGCCGAGCCGGGGGACAGCGGCGGACCGCTCTACGTGGCCTCCACCGGCACCATCCTCGGCATCCTCTCCGGCGGCACCGGCAACTGCACCGCCGGCGGCACCACCTACTACCAGCCGATCGGGGAGGTGCTGGCCGCGTACGGTCTGACGTTGCCCTGAGCCTCGGGGGGCCCACCGCGCAACGGGTTGCTCGTCTCGCGCGGGGCACCTAGGCTCGGCGGCGCCCAGGACCCCCGCCGCGAGGACGTGTGCCCCGATGCCGACCGACCCTCGACCTGACCGGCCGACCGTCCCGGCGGATTCGCCACCGATCGAGGTGGCTGCGGTGGGGGAGACGATGGTGGTGCTCTGCCCCGCACCGGGTGAACCGCTGGAGCACGCCGAACGGGTAGCTGTCTCGGTCGGCGGCGCGGAGTCCAACGTGGCCGGCTACCTGGCCCGGCTGGGGCACCGGGCGGCCTGGGTGAGCCGGGTCGGCGACGACCCCTTCGGCCGGGCCGTCGTCCGGCATGTCGCCGCCGCGGGCGTCCGCGTCGACCAGGTCAGCGTGGACCCGGCCGCCCCCACCGGCATGTACGTCAAGGACCCGGGCCCGGAGGGGACCGCCGTGCACTACTACCGGGCGGGGTCGGCGGCCTCCCGAATGGACGTTGACACGCTGGCCGCCCCGGGGCTGGCCGGTGCCCGTGTGCTGCACCTGTCCGGGATCACCCCGGCGCTCTCCGCCTCCTGCCGGGCGCTGGTCGAGCACGCGGTGACCGATCGGCCGCTGGTGGGGGCGCTTGTCAGCTTCGACGTCAACCACCGGGCCCGGCTGTGGCCCGCCGAGCAGGCCGCGCCGGTGCTGCGTGACCTCGCCGACCGCTGCGACCTGGTCTTCGTCGGCCAGGACGAGGCCGAGACGCTGTGGGGCAGCGCCGACCCGATGGCCGTACGCCGGCTGTTGCCCGGACCGGAGACGGTGGTGGTCAAGGACGGCGCGGTGGGCGCCACCGTGCTGTGCCGAGACGCCGAGCCGGTCTTCGTCCCGGCGCCCCGGGTGACCGTGGTGGAGCCGGTCGGCGCCGGAGACGCGTTCGCGGCCGGTTACCTGGCCGGTCTGTTGCGCGGCCTCGACCCCGTTCGACGGTTGCGCCTCGGTCACCTGGTCGCGGCGCAGGCGTTGACCAGCAGCGGCGACAACGCCCCGGTGCCGCCGTGGGCCTGGTTCGAGAGGCTGCTCGCCGCCACTGCCGACGACTGGTCGTCGCTCGATCTGACCGGCGCGCGGGTGACGACCTGACCCGTGCCGTCGGGATCCGACCGGACCACCAGGCATCAGATTCACCGCGACCTCGGATGGAGTGCACCATGACCACAGCGGACTTCGACCACATCTTCGGCGGCGCCCGCGTGATGGCGATCCTGCGCGGCCTGCCGGTCGCCGAGACCGTTCGGCTCGCCGAGCGCGCCTGGGACCTCGGCATCGACGTGGTGGAGGTGCCGGTGGCCACCGCCGATGCCGTGCCGTCGCTGCGTGCCGCCGTCGAGGCGGGCGCCGAGCGCGGCCGGATCGTCGGCGCGGGCACGGTGCTCGACGTCGCACAGGTCGTCGCGGCCGCCGACGCGGGCGCCGCGTTCACCGTCGCGCCCGGCCTGGACCTCGCGGTCGCCGACGCGGCCGCCGCGCGTGGCCTGCCGCACCTGCCCGGTGTGGCCACCCCGACCGAGGCACAGCAGGCGCTGCGGCACGGCCTCACCTGGCTCAAGGCGTTCCCCGCGATCTCCCTCGGGCCGGCCTGGTTCAAGGCCGTAGCCGGCCCGCTGCCGCAGTTGCGCTTCGTCGCGACCGGTGGCTTGGACGCAGGCAACGCCGCCGCGTTCCTGCAGGCCGGCGTACGGGTGGTGGCGGTCGGCTCAGCCCTGTCCGACCCCAACCAGCTGGACCGCCTAGCCGAGCTGACCAAGCCCGCGACCTGAGTCGGCGGTGGCGGGTTTGTGCCATGTCGTTCTTGCGTCGCGGGTGGGTGGGTCGTGGGGGTGTGCGTTGCATCGATGCTGTGCTGCGTACCACTTCTCGACACAAAGAGGTCATCTTGGCTCTGTCTCACCGGCGTCGCCGATCCGGGCTGATCGCCCTCGGCACCGCCCTCACCCTGGCGGCCGGGTTCACCCCACCCGCCGCGGGGGCGTCCGCCGCCCCGCCGAACACCCCCGACCGCCCGGTAGGCCTTCCCCCGGCCGCCGCCGGACGCGCGTCCACCGTCACCCTGATCACCGGTGACACGGTCACGGTCACCACCGCGGCGGACGGCAGCACCGTGTCGACCGTGCGCCGACCGGACGGCAGCACGCCGACCTTCCACCGCACCGTGCTGCACGGCGACACGTACGTGTACCCGGACGCCGCCTTGCCGTACGTCACCAGCGGCGTGCTGGACCGGCAGCTCTTCAACGTCACCGAGCTGATCGCCGACGGCTACGACGACGCCCACACCGACAAGCTGCCGCTGATCGTCACCATGACCGACGCGGCGGCCCGCAACCGCACCCGCCCTGCCGTGGACGGCGCCGAGCTGGTCCGGCCGTTGGACAGCGTGCAGGGTGCTGCGCTGACCCGACCGCGTGCCACCGCCGACCGGTTCTGGACCGCGCTCACCGCCGGCTCGGCAGCCCGTCGTACGGGTGACGCCCCGACCCTGGCCAACGGCATCGCGAAGATCTGGTTGGACGGTCGGGTGCACGCCGACCTGTCCGAGTCCACCGCGCAGATCGGCGCGCCGAAGCTGTGGGCCGAGGGCAACACCGCCGCCGGTGTCGACGTCGCGGTGCTCGACTCCGGTGCCGACGCCGAGCACCCGGACCTCGCCGGGCAGATCGCCGAGTCCAGCAGTTTCGTGCCCGCGGAGCCCGACATCCTCGACTACAAGGGACACGGCACGCACGTCGCCTCGACGATCGCCGGGACCGGCGCCGCGTCCGGCGGTGTCGAGCGGGGCGTCGCCCCCGGCGCCCGGCTGCACATCGGCAAGGTCCTCAACAGCGAGGGCAGCGGGCAGGACTCGTGGATCATCGCCGGCATGGAGTGGGCGGCCCGGGAGCAGAAGGCCCGCGTCGTCAGCATGAGCCTGGGCGGTGAGACCACCGACGGCAGCGACCCGATGAGCCAGGCGGTCGACCGGCTCAGCGCCGAGACCGGCGCGCTCTTCGTGATCGCCGCCGGCAACAGCGGCCCGGCCACCATCGGCAGCCCGGGAGCCGCCAACTCCGCGCTCACCGTTGGCGCGGTCGACTCCACCGACCACCTCGCCGACTTCTCCAGCCAGGGCCCGCGTGCCGGCGACGGCGGGCTCAAGCCCGAGATCACCGCGCCCGGCGTGGACATCCTGGCCGCCCGCTCCCACCTGGTCCGCGGCGGCTCCGGGGACTACACGCTGATGAGCGGCACGTCCATGGCCACCCCGCACGTGGCCGGCACGGCCGCGCTGGTCGCCGCCGCGCACCCGGACTGGACCGGTCAGCGGATCAAGGAGGCGCTGGTCAGCACGGTCAAGGCCTCCCCCGACTACACCCCGTACCAGGCGGGTGCCGGTCGGGTGGACGCGGTCGCCGCCGTGCACGCCACCGTCTTCGCCACCCCGAGCGCCTACTCCGGCTTCCAGGCCTGGCCGCAGCAGCCGGCGATGACCGTCGACCGCACGGTCACCTACACCAACATCGGCAGCGCGCCGGTCACGCTGAAGCTGGCCCTCGACGCGGCAACCGCGCCGGCTGGGCTCTTCGCCCTCTCCGCCGACACGGTCACCGTGCCCGCCGGCGGCACCGCCACGGTGACGCTGACCGCGAAGTACGACAAGCTGCCGGTGGAGAAGCAGGTCAGCGGAATGATCATCGCCACGGACGACGCCGGTACGGTCCGCGGCCGTACCCTGATCGGCGCCGGCAAGGAGGGTCAGCGGCAGAACCTCACGCTGATCGCCAAGGACCGGGACGGCAAGCCGCTCGTCGGCAAGGTCATCCTCACCACCGACGGCCTGTTCACCGCCGTCGACCTGCCCGAGAGCGGCACCGCCACGCTGCGCCTGCCGGTGGCGAGCTGGAACGGTTGGATCTCCGCCGACGTGCGGGGTGTGAACGGGCCGCGTTCCAAGGGGATGGCGATGCTCAGCTTCACCGACGTCAACCTGGACCGCGACCGCACCGTCACGCTCGACGCGCGGGCCGCCCGACAGGTGCAGGCCAAGGTGCCGCAGGAGGCCACCGCCACTTCGCTGCGGATGGACATCCACCGGTCCACCGCGAACGGCTTCACCGAGAGCCAGGTGCTGCCCAACGACTCGTACGACAGCATGTGGGCGTTGCCGACGAGCCGGAAGGTCACCGACGGCGAGTTCGAGTTCGGTGCCCGGTGGCGGCTCGAGCAGCCGGCGTTGACGGTCTCCGCCGGCGGCCGCTTGTACGACGATCTGCTGGTGAAGCGGGCGACCCCCGCGCTGCCGGCCGGTCGTCGCCAGTTGGACGCGGTCTACGTCGCCGACGCGTCGGCGGCCAGCATGGCCAAGCGTCCGGTCCGGGACCGGGCGGTGGTGGTCCGGCGCAGCGACACCGTGGACATCGCCACCCAGGCGCAGGCCGCCGCGGCGGCCGGGGCGAAGTTGCTGCTGGTGGTCAACGACGGCGTGGGCCGGCTTGACCCCTGGGACGAGTCGCCGTGGAGCCCGGAGAGCCCGGCCCCGGTGACCGTGGCGACGCTCACCGCCGACGAGGGCGACCAACTCGTCGCGGCGTTGGAGCGCGGCACGGTGCGGCTGACCGTCGAGTCGCATCCGGAGACCACCTACCTGTACGACGTCGCGCACCACTGGACCGGCACCGTGCCGGCCGACCCCACCTACCGGCCCTCCGCGCGGGAGTTGGCCCGGGTCGACGTCGAGTTCCGCAACTACCGGCAGGGCAAGGCGCTGGAGTTCCGCACCGACATCTGGCAGGGCATGGCGTCGAGCAACCAGGAGACCGTCCCGGCACAGGGCCGGCGTACCGACTGGGTGAGCGCCGATCAGCGGTGGATCGACGACGCGTACATCGTCGGCGAGACCGGCCAGCACCTGCAAGACGTGGTCCGGTACCCGGCCGGCAAGCGGAGCACCGTCGAGTGGTTCGGCCCGATCCAGCGGCCCCGGATGGGCGGCCAGAGTTACACGCCGGTCCGCTACCTGGACACCGTCTACCTGCCCGCGCCGGGCTGGGGTGACGGGGGTGGCCACATCGGTGAGGCGCGCGCCAACTTCGACATGGTCAACCGGACCACCCTCTACCAGGGTGACAAGGAGCTGAACTGGGGTAACGCCGAGTACCTCCAGGTCTCCGGCCTGGCCGAGCAGCGACTGCCGTACCGGTTGGTGGTGGAGAACGACCGGGCCGCCTGGACCAACCCGTACTCCCGGCAGACCCGCACCGAGTGGGGCTTCAGCTCGGCGGCCACCGGGGAGGAGTCGTCGGAGGTGCTACCGATGATCCAGCTGGACTACCAGGTGGCCATCGACTCCGACGGCAAGGCGTCGCGGCGGGCACCGCTGACCGTGGTCGCCTCGCACCTGCCCGAGATCTCGGGCACGGTCGGCGGTGTGACCGTCGAGGTGTCCTACGACGACGGGGCGACCTGGCGGAAGCAGCGTCTGACCCGGCACGGTGACGGCTGGCGTACCTCGTTGTCCGCACCGGCGAAGGCCGGCTTCGTGAGCCTGCGCACCACCGCGCGGGACACCGCCGGCAACACCGTGAGCCAGAGCATCACCCGGGCGTTCGGCCTGCGCTGACGCCACAGTGGCCGGCCGCCGGTCGGGGTGCTTCGCGCATCCCGGCCGGCGGCCGGTTTCGTGCCTGACGTCAGCCGGTGGTGGTCCCTGGTCGGTCGAGGAAGAGGAGGCGGGCGCCTTTGTCCGGAAGGTCGATCAGTGGCCCGAGCCGGAACCCGGTGCGCAGCAACCGCCTGATGGCCCGGTCGTTGCGGGCGTCGGGCTCCATGACGACCCGCAGCCGGCCCGGATCGGCGAGGACGAAGTCGAGGATCGCGCCGAACAGCGCACCGGTGAACCCGCGCTCGACCCCCGTCGACGGTCCGATGAGCAGGTGGACGCCGACGTCGCCGGGGCGTACGTCGTAGCACTCGCCGACCGGGTCGGCCTCGGGCTGGTAGGTCTGGGCCAGCGCGGCCGGCACGCCGTCCCGGTGCACCAGGTACGCGTGATGGGTGGTCGACGAGTCCAGGTACGCGTAGATCTCGTGCACCCGTTCGCGGCTCGCCTCCCGCATGCCCCAGAAGCGGGCCCGATCCTGGGTGACCCACCCGTGCAGCAGGTCGACGTCCTCGTTCGGGCGCACGGGGCGGATGGTGACCACCCCGAACCCGGTGACGTCACGCCGGTAGTGGTGCTGGTCAGGCGTCGTGGTGTCAGCGCTCATCTGGCTCCTCCGTCAGCTGATCCCAGTCCGTGATCACCGGCAGCAGTTCGCCGGCCAGCCAGGCGGGGCTCTGGTCGTCGTGGTGCGGGTCACCGGGCACTCCACAGCTGCCCAGCGGCACCACCCAGCGGCTGTCCCAGCGTTGGGCCAGGTCCCAGACGAAACGCGCCGCCGGCCCGCGGAAGCACCAGTGGGTGACCCCGGGCACGCTGGAGGTGGCCAACACGCAGTCGTGGTCACCGTCGAGTCGGGGCCCGGGCCCGCCGTCCGGGTCGGGCAGCGCCCGCCACGGCAGCAGCCGGTGCAGGTCACCCCAGCGCACCTGCCCGGTGGATGCGTCGGCGACCTCGTCGGCCGCCGGGCGGACCAGCGCGGCCACGTCCACGCCGGGCAGCGGGGTCGCGCCGAGCAGGTGCTCCAGCGCGTAACCGACGCGCGGCGTCAGCGCCAGCCAGGGCGCGAACACCTCCGGGTACGCGGGCGGCTCGGCCAGCGCGGCCAGCGCCGGGTGGGCGGCGATCCGGCGTACGACAGCGGCCCGCAGAGTGGCGAAGTCCGCCGCGTCGGTGCTGTCGGCGGCCATCCGCCGATCCCAGCGCAGCAGCCGTTCGCGCAGCGCGGTGGCGGCCGGGCCGAGCCCGGTCGACTCGGCCAGCACCGCCAACAGTGCTCCGGCCGAGCCGAGGTAGGTGTCGGTGTGCACCGTCGCCATCTCGTCGGCCGTCCAGGCAGCACCGGCGTCGAGCAGTTCGGCGATGCGGTGTGCCCGGTGCGGCGGGGCGAACTCGACCCCGAGCGGTGTGGCCAGCCCTCGCTCGTTGGCCATCACCGCCCGGCCGACCACCTCGGCCCGGGGCAGCGGCGCGTACCAGCCCTGCCAGGTGTGCGCGGCCTCCCAGGCGGGAACCACCCGTCGGCCGTTGTCCGGATGTCGCAGCGGCACCGCCCCGGCGACCCGGTGCAGCAGCCCACCGGCGGTGTCCGCCGCCTGCACCACGTTGACCGGCTCCACCCAGTGCCGCAGTGCGTGGTCCACATCGGACACCGTGCGGGCGCGGAGCAGCTCCGGCAGCGTCGCGAAGCCGAGCTCGGCGCGCACCCGCGGCGGGTAGCGCAGGCTGATGGCCGTCTCGTCGTCCGGCGCGCCCACGATCACCGGACCCCGGTCGGTCTCCACCACCTCGACGTCGACCGGGTCGGCCCCGGCCACCTCGATCGTCTCGACGTGGGAGTGCACGGACCGCCAACCGTCCGGGCCGAGAGCCTGCACCTGGTTGCCGTGCCGGCGCAGCCGCTCGGCGTACAGGTCCTGGTAGTCGGCCATTGCGTTGGTGATCGCCCAGGCCACCGCGCCGGTGTGCCCGAAGTGCGCGATGCCCGGCACGCCCGGCACCGCCAGCCCGACCACGTCGTACTCCGGGCAGGCCAGTCGGATCTGCTGGTAGACGCCGGGATCCTCGATGAACCGGTGCGGGTCGCCGGCGAGCAGCGCGGCTCCGGTGCCGGTGCGCTCGGCGGCGAGCAGCCACCCGTTGCTGCCGGCGACGGCCGGCCCGTCGGTGGCGAACGCCTCGACCGCGTCCGGGCCGAGCCGCTGCGCCACGTGCTCGCGCCAGAGCTTGCTCGGGAACCCCGCGAACAGGATGTGGTGGCCCAGCCAGACCGCCAGCGGTGTCCACGGCTCCCAGCGGCCCGGGGACAGCCCGGTGGCGGCGAACTCCGGCGCTCGGGCCGCCCCGGCGGCGAGACCGGCGTTGACTCCGGCCACGTAGGCGTCCACCCACTCGGTGGTCGCCTCGTCGAGCGCCGCGTGGCAGCGGCGTGCGGTGTCGTCGAGCCGGACCTGCCGGACGAACCGGTCCCAGCCCAGCGCGTCGACGCCGAGGAACGCCGCGCTGGTGCCCTGTGCGCGGTGCCGTTCCACCTCGATCTGCCAGGCCCGGTCGTACGCGGTCACCCGGCCCTGCTCCGCCGCCAGCGCGAGCGGGTCGTCGGCACGCAGGTGCGGCACGCCCCACGGGTCGCGGAAACGCCGCCCGCCGCTCTGCCTGGTGGTTCGCCCGCTCACGCCGACTCCCGGACGGTGGCGGTGTTCCGGCGTCGGGCGGCGGGGACGACCAGCGGGGTGCCGGTCTCCGGGTCGTCGATGACCCGGCAGGGCAGCCCGAACACCTCGGCCACCAGATCGGCGGTGACCACCGCCGCCGGCTCTCCGGCGGCCACCACGCGTCCGTCGCGCATGGCGATGAGGTGCGTGGCGTAGCGGGCCGCGTGGTTCAGGTCGTGCAGCACGGCGACCAGGGTGCGCCCCTGCTCCTCGTGCAACCGGGCGCAGAGGTCCAGGATTTCGATCTGGTGGGCGATGTCGAGGTACGTGGTCGGCTCGTCGAGCAGCAGCAGGGGGGTCTGCTGGGCCAGCGCCATGGCGATCCAGACCCGTTGCCGCTGCCCGCCGGACAGCTCGTCCACCGGCCGATCGGCGAGGTCGTCGACGCCGGTCGCGGCCATCGACTCCTCGACGACCCGTTCGTCCTCGCGCGACCACTGCCGCAGCAGCCCCTGGTGGGGGTAGCGGCCCCGGGCGACCAGCTCGGCGACGCTGATGCCGTCCGGCGCGATCGACGACTGCGGCAGCAGGCCGAGCGTTCGGGCCACCTTCCGGGCCGGCAGATCGTGGATGTCCCGCCCGTCCAGCAGCACCGCGCCGGCGCTCGGGCGCAGCATCCGGGACAGCGCGCGCAGCAGCGTCGACTTGCCGCAGGCGTTCGGGCCGATGATCACCGTGAACGAGTTGTCGGGCACCGCCACGGTGAGGTCCTCGGCGATGGTCCGCTGGTCGTAGGCGAGGGTCAGCGCGGTGCCGCCGAGCCGGGATTCGCGGGGGTGCACAGGTGCTCCTTCGAGGGCGTCGCGAGTGTTCACAGCCGGCCCGCCCGGCGTTCCAAGGCCAGCAGCCAGACGAGGTAGCCGCCGCCGATCACTCCGGTCACCACACCGACCGGAAGTTGGTGCCCGGGAAAGGCGCGTTGGGCCAGCAGGTCGGCGCCGACCAGCAGCGCCGCGCCGACGGCCATCGACGGCAGCAGGTTCGGGCCCGGCGCCCGGGTCAGCCGTTTCGCCACGTGTGGTGCGACGAGCGCCACGAAGGACACCGGCCCGGCGGCGGCCGCCGCGAACGAGACCAGCAGCACCGCCGCGGCGAGCAGCACCAGGCGTAGCTGCCGTACCGGCACGCCGAGGGCGCTGGCCGTGTCGTCGCCCAACTCCATCATCCGCAGCGCCGGGGCGCAGCCGACGAGCACCACGGGTGCCAGCACGGCCAGAACGGCGAGCAGCGGCCCGGCGTTGGCCCAGCCCCGCCCGTCCAGGCTGCCGGTGAGCCAGAGCACCGCGCGGGCGGCGTCCATCAGCGGCGCCCGGGTCAGCAGGTAGCCGTTGACGCCGGTGAGGATCGCGGCGACGCCGATGCCGACCAGGATGAGCCGGTAGCCGTGCACTCCGCGTCGCCAGGCGAGCGCGTAGATCACCACTCCGGTGCCGAGCCCACCGGCGACGGCGGCGCCGGCCAGCGCCAGGCTGCTGCCGCCGAGGACGACCACCACCAACGCGCCGGTCGACGCGCCCTGGGTGAAGCCGAGGATGTCCGGGCTGCCCAGCGGATTGCGGACCAGCGACTGGAACACCGCGCCGGCGAGAGACAGCGCGGCACCGACCAGTAGGGCGGTGACCAGCCGGGGCAGTCGTAGCTCGTGCACGATGAACTGCTCCGCCGGGGTGCCGCCGCCGCTCAGCGTGCGCAGCACGTCGGCCGGGCCCATCGGGTAGTCACCACTGCCGAGAGCGACCAGGCTGAGCCCGGCGGCGAGCAGCGCGGCACCGACGCCGACGGCCAGCGCGCGGGGGCGGAACCGCAGCGACAGCCCGCCGGGGGTACGGAGAACGGTCACGGATGAGCCACCCGTCCACGAGCGACCAGCCACAGGAAGAGCGGGCCGCCCAGCACGGCGGTCACCATGCCGACCTGAAGCTCCCCGGGGCGGCCCAGCACCCGGCCCAGCACGTCGGCGCCGAGCAGCAGCACCGGCGCGAGCACCGCGCAGTACGGCAGCAGCCAGCGCAGGTCCGGGCCGGTCAGTGCGCGTACCAGGTGCGGCACGAGCAGCCCGACGAAGACGATCGGGCCGCACGCCGCTGTCGCCGCACCGCAGAGCAGCGTGACCGCGACGATCACGGCGGCGCGGATCAGCGCGGGTCGGGCGCCGAGCGCCCTGGCCGCGTCGTCGCCGAGGGCGAGCGCGTTCAGCGGGCGGGCGGCGGCGAGCGCCACCAGCAGGCCGACCAGGATGAACGGCAGCACCCGCGTCACGGTCGCGGAGTCCGCGCTGGCCAGCGAGCCGACCGTCCAGAACCGCAGCCGCTCCAGCGAGGCCGTGTCCAGCAGCATCACCGCGCTGACGTACGAGTAGAGGGTGGCGTTGAGCGCCGCACCGGCGAGCGCGAGGCGGGCCGGGGTGGCGCCCCGTCCGCCGCCGACGGCGTAGACGAGCGCGGTCACCACCGCCGCGCCGAGCATCGCGAACCAGACGTATCCGCCGACGGCGGTGACGCCCAGGAAGGCGGCGGCGGTGGCGACGGCCGCGGACGCGCCGGCGTTGATACCGAGCAGCCCGGGGTCAGCGAGGGGGTTGCGGGTGAGGGCCTGCATGACCGCGCCGGCCACGCCGAGCGCGGCTCCGGCAAGCAGCCCGAGCAGGGTACGCGGCAGGCGCATCCGGTGCACCACGGCGTACTCCGTGGCGTCGCGTTGCAGCAGCCCGGACCAGACGTCGGCGAGCGGCATGGCCTTCGCTCCGACCGCGATGCTGAGCACCACGATCACGCCGAGCAGCGCCACGGCGGCGACCAGGCCGGCGGCGCGGGCCGCGTGACGGCCGCGCCGCGCCGGGGGTACGGGCGTGTCCCTGGCTGGCACCGATGGTGCCGGCCTGGTGACGGTGGGTGTGGCGTCCAGTGTGGGCTCCGGGGTGGTGGCGACGCGGCGAACCGCTGTTGACAATAACCGAGGTTAGGCTAACCTAACCCCGCTGCCCCGGTCGAACCCGACCAACCCTGATCGAAAGACAACACCATGCCCGATGCCCTGTCCGCCCGCCGTCTCTCCCGCCGTGGCCTCCTGGCCGCCGGTGGCGCCGCCACGCTGGCCGCCCTGCTCGCCGGCTGCGGCAAGGACGACACCGCGAAACCCGTTGCCGGCACCGGAAGTGGCCCCTGGTCGTTTACCGACGACCGCGCCAAGAAGGTCGAGGCGGCGACCCGTCCGGCCCGCGTGGTGGCCTTCACCGGAGTCGCGGCAGCCCTGATCGATTTCGGTCTCGACAAGCAACTCGTCGGCGTCTTCGGGGAAACCAAACGTGCCGACGGAACGGCCGACCCGCAGGCCGGCGACCTGAACATCGAGGCCGTCGAGATCCTCGGCAACGTGTGGGGCGAGTTCAGCCTGGAGAAGTACGCGGCGCTGCGCCCCGAGTTGCTGGTAACCCACATGTACGACCCGGACGCCCTCTGGTACGTGCCGGACGAGAGCAAGGACAAGATCCTTCCGCTCGCGCCCAGCGTGGCGATCACCACCGCCCGCGTGCCGATGACCAAGCCCATCGAGCGGTACGCCGCGCTGGCCGAGTCGCTCGGCGCGGACCTGTCCGCGAAGAAGGTCACCGACGGGAAGGCGCGCTTCGACGCCGCCTCCGAAGCGGTCCGGCAGGCCGTCAAGGCCAACCCCGGGATCAAGGTGATGGCCTGCTCCGGCAGCCCCGACCTCTTCTACGTCTCCAACCCGAAGGTCAGCACCGACCTGATGTACTTCGCGGAGCTGGGCGTCGACATCGTGGTCCCCACCAAGCTCGAAGCCGGCGACTACTTCGAGGCGCTGAGCTGGGAGAGCACCGGCAAGTTCCCGGCCGACCTGATCCTGCTGGACAACCGCAGCACCGCCCTGCAGCCCAAGGACCTCACCGCCAAGCCGACCTGGCAGCAGCTGCCGGCGGTCAAGGCCAACCAGGTGACCGCGTGGGACGCGGTGCCCCGCTTCTCGTACGCCGGCTCCGCACCGTTGCTGGAGAACCTCGCCACCGCCATCCGCGCCGCGAAGAAGGTCAGCTGACACCATGACTGTGCCGACGTACCCCGTCGAGACCACCGTGGCGCCCCTGGCGCCATCCGCTGCGCGGGCCCACCTGCTGCATGACGGCTCGGTCGAGCAATACCGGCAGACGATCGCCGACGGCGTCGACCGGGTTGCCCGCCGGGTGGCCACCGTGGATCGTCCCGGCACCGGGATCACCCCGGCCGAGCTGTCCCCCCTGGTAGACCGGGTGGACCTGGACCGGCCGCTGGGCGACGCCCGTGCCGCGCTGGACGAGCTGGAGGACGTCTACCTGCGCGACGCCGTCTGGTTCCACCACCCCCGCTACCTCGCCCACCTCAACTGCCCGGTGGCGATCCCGGCGCTGCTCGGCGAGGCGGTGCTCACCGCCGTGAACTCGTCACTGGACACCTGGGACCAGAGCGCCGGGGCCACCCTCATCGAACGGCGGCTGATCGACTGGACCGCCGAGCGGATCGGCCTCGGTCCCGCCGCGGACGGCGTCTTCACCAGCGGTGGCAGCCAGTCCAACCTCCAGGCGCTGCTGCTGGCCCGGGAGGAGGCGTGCGCCGAGGCGATCGGCCCGGCCGCGCGCGCCGAGCTGCTGCCCCGGCTGCGCGTCCTCACCTCCGCGGCCGGTCACTTCAGCGTGCAGAAGTCGGCGAAGCTGCTCGGCCTCGCCCCGGACGCGGTGATCGCGGTGCCCACCGACGCCCGCCGGCGGATCCGGCCGGCCGCCGTCCGCGAGGAGATCGCACGGTGCCGGCAGGCCGGACTGGTGGTGATGGCCGTCGTCGGCACCGCCGGCACCACCGACTTCGGCTCCATCGACCCGCTCATCGACCTGGCCGGGATCTGCGCGGCGGCCGACGTCTGGCTGCACGTCGACGCCGCGTACGGCTGCGGTCTGCTCGTCTCGCCGACGCGGCGGCACCTGCTCGACGGCATCGAGCGGGCCAACTCGGTGACCGTCGACTTCCACAAGTCGTTCTTCCAGCCGGTCAGCTCCAGCGCGCTGCTGGTCCGCGACCGGCGGGCGCTGCGGCACGCCACCTACCACGCCGACTACCTCAACCCGGCCAGGATGGTGGAGCAGCGCATCCCCAACCAGGTCGACAAGAGCCTGCAGACCACCCGCCGCTTCGACGCTCTGAAGCTCTGGCTGACCCTGCGGGTGATGGGTCCGGACGCGCTCGGCTCGCTCTTCGACGAGGTGGTCGACCGGGCCGCCGACGCCTGGCAGTTGGTCAGCGAGGACCCGCGCTTCGAGGTGGTGACCCGCTCCGAGCTGAGCACGGTGGTCTTCCGCTACCTGCCCACCGGCCCGGGCCGGGAGCTGGCCGACGCCGCCAACCTGCACGCCCGGGAGGCCCTCGCGGCGTCCGGCCTCGCCGTGGTCGCCGGGACCCGCGTCGACGGCCGGCACTTCCTCAAGTTCACCCTGCTCAACCCGGCCACCACCGTCGACGACGTCGGCCAGGTGCTCGACCTGATCGCCAGCCACGCCGGCCGGTACGTGCACGACCACGTCGCCGCCGACCTGACCTGCCCCGTCGGCTGACGCCGATGACCATGGAGACCTCGATGTCCACCCACGACTTCATCGCCGTCGGGCTCGGCCCGTACAACCTGGGTCTGGCCTGCCTCACCGCGCCGATCGACGAGCTGGACGGGGTGTTCCTGGAGGCCCGGCCGAGCCTCGCCTGGCACCCCGGCATGTTGCTGGAATCAGCCCGGTTGCAGACCCCGTTCATCGCCGACCTGGTCAGCCTCGCCGATCCGACGTCGCCGTACTCCTTCCTCAACTACCTCAAGGAGATCGGCAGGCTCTACCCGTTCTACATCCGGGAGAGCTTCTACCCGCTGCGCAGCGAGTACGACGCGTACTGCCGGTGGGCGGCGGCGAAGCTGCCGAACCTGCGCTTCGGTCAGACCGTCACCACCGTGGAGTACGACGCCACCGACGAGCGGTACGTGGTGCGGGCCAGCACGGGCACGGGGGAGACCGTCGAGTATCGGGCCCGGCACCTGGTGCTCGGCACCGGCACCCCGCCACACCTGCCCGACGCTGTCGCCGACCTGCCGGGCGACGCTGTGCACAACTCCCGCTACCTGGAGCACCGGACGACACTGCGCACCAAGCGCAGCATCACCGTGGTGGGCAGCGGGCAGAGCGCCGCCGAGATCTACCACGACCTGCTCGGCGACATCGACCGGTACGGCTACCAGCTCAACTGGGTGACGCGTTCGCCGCGGTTCTTCCCGCTCGAATACACCAAGCTGACGCTGGAGATGACCTCACCGGACTACGTGGACTACTTCCACGCGCTGCCCGAGGCGACCCGCTACCGGCTGGAGTCCGATCAGAAGGGCCTGTTCAAGGGGATCAACGCCGACCTGATCAACGACATCTTCGACCTGCTGTACGCGCACAGCGTCGACAAACCGGTGAACACCCGCCTGCTCACCAACACCGAGCTGGTCGGCGCCGGCTACCAGGACGGGGAGTACACGCTCAGGTTGCGTCAGGTCGAGCAGGAGCGGGACTACGCCCTGCGTACCGAGGGCCTCGTCTTCGCCACCGGCTACCGCTACCGGGTGCCGGAGTTCCTCGCGCCGGTGCACGAGCGGATCCGCTGGGACGCGCACGGCCGCTTCGACGTGGCCCGCAACTACAGCATCGACCACAGCGGGCGGGGTATCTTCCTGCAGAACGCGGGCACCCACACGCACAGCATCACCTCACCGGACCTGGGCATGGGCGCCTACCGCAACTCCTGGATCATCCGCGAGCTGCTCGGCCGGGAGCACTACCCGATCGAGAAGAGCATCACCTTCCAGGAGTTCGGGGTGACGTCGTGAGCATCGTCTTCACCCACGCCGACGATCGGCTCGGCGAGTTCGCGCTGCGTCCGCTCGACCCGGTCGCCGACGCCGCGCTGGTGCGCACCTGGGTGACCCATCCGAAGGCGGCGTTCTGGCTGATGCAGGACGCCGACGAGGCCCAGGTGACCGAGGAGTACCAGCGCATCGCCGAGCACCCGCACCACGACGCGTACCTCGGGCTGTGGCGGGGGAGTCCCGCGTTCCTCGCCGAACGCTACGACCCGGACCACGTCGAGCTGGTCGGTCTCTACGACCACCAGCTCGGTGACGTGGGCATGCACTTCCTCTGCGCGCCCGTCGGCACACCGGTGCACGGCTTCACCCGGGCCGTGCTCGGCACGGTCATGGCCTGGCTCTTCGCCGACCCGGCGATCAGGCGGGTGGTGGTCGAGCCGGACGTGCGCAACACCGCCGTGCACGCGTTGAACGCCGCCGTCGGCTTCGAGGTCGTCGGCCCGATCGCCAAGCCCGAGAAGGAGGCGCTGCTCAGCGTCTGCACCCGGGCACAGTTCCAGGCCGCCGCCGAGCGCGCTGATACCACCCGAATCGAAGGAGCCCCGGCGTGACCGCCACCGCCGTCCCCGCCCAGATCGCCGCGCTCGCCGCCTCCGGCGACCCGGTCGGGCATCTCACCCCGCAGCGCTGGGCCCGGGCCAACCGGCTGCTGGTCCGCAAGGCGCTCGCCGAGTTCACCCACGAACGGCTGCTCACCCCGGAGCCCGTGCCGGGCCCCGACGACCGGCAGTGGTACGAGGTCCGCAGCGACGACGGCGCGGTCACGTACCGGTTCGCGGCGCGGGTGCTCGCCCTGGCGCACTGGCAGATCGACGCGGACAGCATCACCCGGCACCGCGACGGCAACTCGCTACCGCCCGACGCGGTGGACCTCATCATCGAGCTGCGTGGCGCCCTGGGGCTCTCCGCGCGGGTGCTCCCGGTCTATCTGGAGGAGATCACCTCGACGCTGGCCGGTACCGCGTACAAGCTGGCCCAGGCCGCGCCGAGCGCCGCCGAGCTGGCCGACGCGGACTTCCAGACCATCGAGACGTCGATGACCGAGGGCCACCCCTGCTTCGTGGCCAACAACGGCCGGCTCGGCTTCGGCGTCGACGAGTACCACAGCTACGCCCCGGAGGCCGCCGCACCGATCCGGCTGGAGTGGCTCGCCGCGCACCGCGACCACTCGACGTTCAGCAGCGCCGCCGACCTCGACTACGACACGCTGATCGACGGCGAGTTGGACGCGGAGACCCGGGCCCGGTTCGCGGCCACGATGGCCGGCCTCGGCCTGGACCTCGCCGACTACCACCTGATCCCGGCGCACCCGTGGCAGTGGTGGAACAAGCTGGCGGTCACCTTCGCCGGGGAGCTGGCCGCGCGCCGGCTGGTGCACCTCGGCCCCGGCCCGGACGTGTACCTCGCCCAGCAGTCCATCCGCACCTTCTTCAACGTCTCCGAGCCGAGCCGGCACTACGTGAAGACCGCGCTGTCGGTGCTGAACATGGGCTTCATGCGTGGGCTGTCGGCCGCTTACATGGCGGCCACCCCGGCGATCAACGACTGGTTGGCCGACCTGATCGCCGGCGACGAGGTGCTGACCGGCACCGGCCTGACCGTCATCCGGGAGCGGGCCGCGGTGGGTTACCGGCATCAGCAGTACGAGGCGGCGACCGACCGCACCTCCCCGTACCGGAAGATGTTCGCCGCTCTGTGGCGGGAGAGCCCGGTGCCCGACCTGGCGCCGGGACGGCGACTGTCCACGATGGCCGCGCTGCTGCACGTGGACAGCGACGGCGGCTCGCTGGCGGCGGCGTTGATCGCCCGGTCCGGGCTGGCGCCCGAGGTGTGGCTGCGCCGCTACCTGGACGCCTACCTGACCCCGCTGCTGCACAGCTTCTACGCCCACGATCTGGCCTTCATGCCGCACGGCGAGAACGTCATCCTGGTCCTCGACGAACGGGACACCGTGGAGCGGGTGATCTTCAAGGACATCGCCGAGGAGATCGCGGTGATGACCACCGAGGTCGAGCTGCCCGCCGCGGTCGAGCGGATCCGGGTCGACGTGCCCGACGACACCAAGCTGCTGACCATCTTCACCGACGTGGTGGACTGCTTCCTGCGGCACCTGAACGCGGTGCTGGTCGAGGCCGGTGTGCTCGCCGAGGACGACTTCTGGCGGACGGTCGCGGCCTGCGCCAGCGACTACTTCGAGCGGGTGCCGCACCTGGCCGAGCGGGTTCGCCACTACGACCTGTTCGCACCGGAGTTCACGCTGTCCTGTCTCAACCGACTCCAGCTGCGCGACAACCAGCAGATGATCGACCTGGCCGACCCGTCGGCCGCGCTCCAGTTCGTCGGCACCCTCACCAACCCGCTGGCCGCCCACGCCCCGGCCCGGTGACAGCTGGCGCGTTTGGTCCGGGCGTGTCCGAACGGGTGCAATGGGGAGCATGGGATTCCTGAGTACCGCCAGCCTGCTCGCCGCCACCCTGACCACCGGCCTGACCGCCGGGCTGTTCGCCGCTTTCGCGTACGCGGTCATGCCCGGTCTGGGGCGCACCGACGACCGGACGCTGGTGCTCGCCATGCAGCGGATCAACGAGTCGATCCTCAACGGGTGGTTCGCCGTCTGCTTCGGGGGAGCGCTGCTGTTCACGCTGCTGGCGGCGGCGCTGCACCTCGGTGCCGAGCGCCGGGCGGTGCTGCCGTGGATCGTGGCCGCGCTGGTGCTGTACGTGGTGGTGCTCGGCGTCACCGCCGTGGTCAACGTACCGCTCAACAACGTCCTGGCCCGCGTCGGCGACGTCGACCGGGTCACCGACCTCGCGGCGCTGCGGGCGCGCTTCGAGGTCACCTGGGTACGCGGCAACGTGGTCCGCGCCGTCGCCTCGACCGCCGCGTTCGGGCTCCTCGCCTGGGGGCTGGTCGCGGAGGGTCGGCTGCCCAGCTGACCCTCCGGGCCGGGCGGGCCGGTCGGGCGTCGTTCAGTCGGTTGTCCCGGGCGTTCCCGCCCCGCGGAACGCCCGGGCCAGCTGGGCGAGGTCGAAGCCCTCGAAGTGCTGCAGGAACCGCCGGCGGACGGCGGCCAGGTGGCTGGGCCAGGACTCCTCCAGGCGGGCGAAGCCCGCGTCGGTGAGGACGGCGTTCCAGCCCCGGGCGTCCTCCTCGCAGCGCTCCCGCTTGACCAGACCCTGCGTCTCCAGCCGGATGATGGTGCGGGTCATGCCGCTGAGCGAGAGGTGGCAGGCCGAGGCGAGCTCGTTCATCCGCATCCGCCGACCCGGCGCCTCCGATAGGTTCATCAGTGCGCTGTATTCGGTGAGCGGCAGCTGACGGTCGTTGACCATGTCGGCGTCGATCGTGCGGGGCAGCACGTACATCACGTGGCCCAGGGCGCGGACCAGGGCTTCCTCGTCGGGCGTGAGGGGTTGCAGCGGCTCTGCGGAGGGGTCGGACATCCTCATATCATAGTTGCTTGACTGAGCAACTGCCTACTCTGAGTGTGATCGTAACCATGCTCAGAGCATTTGCTTGACCAATCAAGCACCGGCTAGCGTTCACGTCGCCAGGCAAGGACTTCTGAAAGGTGCCAAAATGACCAGGATCGGAATCATCCTCGGAAGCACCCGCCCGGGGCGCAACGGGGAAGCCGTCGCTCGCTGGGTGCTCGAGATCGCCAAGCAGCGTTCCGACGCGGATTACGAGCTGATCGACCTGCTTGACTACCAGTTGCCGCACCTCGACGAGGCTTACCCGCCGTCGATGGGCCAGTACTCCCAGCCGCACACGAAGCGGTGGGCCGAGACGATCGCCTCGTACGACGGGTTCATCATCGTCACCCCCGAGTACAACCACTCCACCTCGGGTGCCCTGAAGAACGCGATCGACTTCCTGTACGCCGAGTGGAACAACAAGGCCGTCGGCTTCGTCAGCTACGGCTCGGTCGGCGGCGCGCGCGCCGTGGAGCACCTGCGTCTGATCTCCGGCGAGCTTCAGATGGCCGACGTGCGTTCGCAGGTCGCGCTGTCGCTCTTCACCGACTTCGAGAACTTCAGCGTGTTCAAGCCCAACCAGTTCCAGCAGGACGCGCTGACCACCACCCTCGACCAGGTGGTCGCCTGGAGCACCGCGCTGGCTCCGCTGCGCCAGGCCTGATCGTTTCGAGCACTTCCGGAGACGGTCGCGGGATCCTCCCGCGGCCGTCTCCGTCTGCCCACTTCCCGGCTGGTCAGGCACGCCGTGCCGCTACAGTCTGTCCTTGTGGCCACCCCTGAGCTGCGGCAACTGCGATACTTCCTGGTCCTTGCGGAGGAGCTGAGCTTCACGCGAGCCTCCGCCCGCCTGATGATCGCCCAGCAGTCGCTGTCCCAGCAGATCACCGCGCTGGAACGCACCCTCGGAGTGAAGCTGTTCGCCCGCGACTCCCGCGGCACCACCCTGACCGACATCGGCGCCCTGTTCGTGCCCGAGGCGCGGGCCGTGCTGGACCGCGCCGACGAGGCCGTCGCCGTCGTGGGACGGGCCCTGCGGGGCGAGGTCGGCACCCTCCGGCTCGCCTTCCTGACCACCGTCGCCAACCACCTCCTGCCCCCGGTGGTCCGGGCGGTGCGCGACCAGCTTCCCGATCTTCACCTGGCCACCGAGTCCACCAGCATCGCGTCCCTGGTCCAGGGTGTCCTCGGCGGCCAGTACGACGCCGCCTTCACCCGGACCACGCTCGTTCCCGGCCTGCAATCCAGGAGCCTGGCGACCGAACCGGTGTGCGCCGTGCTACCCGAGGGCCACCCGCTCGCCGGCCGCGCCGAACTGGAGCTCGCCGACCTGGCGGACGAACCGTGGGTGACGACGCCGCGCAGTTCCTGGGAACCCTGGCACCACGCCTTCGAGGAACAGTTCCGGGAAGCGGGCTTCGCGCCGAACATCGTCCAGGAGGAAGCGAGCGTGCAGAGCCTTCTCGGCCTGGTCGCCGCTGGGCTCGGCGTCACCCGGCTCGCCAGCTCGGCAGCCAGCCTGCGCCGCACCGGCGTGGTGTTCGTCCCGCTGACCGGCGCCTACGCGCAGACCGAGATGGTGTGGCTGCCGGACAACACCTCACCCACCCTGCACCGGTTCCTGGACGTGGTGACGGAACTCGCGGCCACGACCGACCTCACCAAGACCGGCTGACGGCAGCGCCACTACTCTCGTCGCGATGAGCCGAACTGTCTCCGCTGGCCGGGCTCCGCTGTGGCGGGACCGCACGTTCGGCACGTACTGGGTGGCGCAGGCACTCTCCGCCGCCGGCGACTCGTTCGCCTACCTTGCGGTGCCGCTGCTGGTTCTCCAGGCGACCGGGTCGGTGGCGCAGATGGGTCTGCTCACCGCCGTGGCGGGTGCGGCGTCCGTCGCCGCCGGGATCTTCGGCGGGGTGCTGGTCGATCGGTACGACCGGCGCACCCTGATGATCGTGGCGGACCTGGTCCGGTTGGTGCTCTATGGACTGGTGCCACTGATCTGGCTCGTCGGCCCGGAGGTCTGGCTGCTCTTCGTCGTGCTACCGATCTGCGAGGCGGCCGGCATGGTGTTCCAGGTCGCCGCGGTGACCGCGGTCCGCAACCTCGTCGACTCCGACCGGATCACCGAGGCCAACGGCCGGCTGCAGGCGACGTACGCGGCGACGGCCGTCCTCGGGCCGCTGCTCGCCGGCGTGGTGTCGGCTCGCTTCGGCCCGGCGATCGCCATCGCCGTCAACGCGGCGAGCTTCGCGCTCTCCGCGACCGGTCTGTGGCTGATCCGACTACGACCCGTGCGGGCCGACGACGCCGCACCGGCAACCCGGGAGAGACCGCTGGTCGAGTTTCTCGCCGGTGCGCGGTTTCTGTGGCGACAGCCCGTGCTCCGCGCCCTGACCGTCCTGTTGTCGGTCTTCATCTTCCTGACCTACGGCTTCACCGACGTGCTGATCTACCACGTCACACACGACCTCGGCGGCTCCGAGGGCACCGTCGGCATCGTGCTCGGCCTGGCGGCGCTGGGCACGGTCGTCGGCGCGCTGCTGGTAGCCCCGCTGCGCCGTCGTCGCGGCTTCGGCCCGACCTGGATCGGCGCGCACACGATCTGCGGCTTCGCGGTGGCGGGCGTCGGCCTCGCGGCGACCGTACCGGCGGTCACCGCGCTGACCGCGGTGTATCTGTGCTGCCTCAGCATCGGCGGGATCTGCTCGATGTCGCTGCGCCAGGAGATCACCCCCGACCACCTGCTCGGCCGGGTCACCTCGGCGTTCTGGAGCACGCACTACGCCCTCGGGCCGATCGGCGCGGCCGCGATGACCTGGGCCGCCGGCCGGTACGGCGTCCAGGTGGTCACCCTCGTGGCGGGGGCGGGGTGCCTACTGGTCGCGGCGGGTGGTCTCTGCACCCCGATCCGCCGCGCCGCCACGGGCCCAGCCCCTGTGCAGCCAGGGCTCCGCGCGGCCCCGGCCGGCGGCACGGTCAGTGGTTGAGACGCTACGGAGCTGATGTCGTACGCACCATCCTGGCCGCGTGACGCCTGCTCAGCCGTTCTACACGCCATCGTCCGTATTCGTGGACCAGGGCGAGGTAGAGGGCCACGGGCGCGACCGGAGTCCACTTCCGCTCCGGCTGCCCGGCGTGTAGCCGCTGCAGGACGGACCTTACATCGAAGGACACGAACTCCCAGGATGCGATCTCCAGCGAGCCGTCCTTCGTGCCGCGCTTCATACGACGTTCGAGTTGCTCCGAGGTGAGGTCATGCGCGTACGCCACGAACACCGAGTCCCACTGGTGCCGTTCGGTGTCGATGGTGATGCCGAGCAGGGCGAGGCGGTACTCGTGATCCTCAAGTGCAAGTTCCTCGCCGAGCCCACGTCGCGCGGCAGCATGTAGCCGAGGGGGAAGGCCGCTGGGCGAGTCGAGTCGTGCGCTGAGCCCCTCATCTGCCGAGACACCCCAGTGCAGCGGTCGGGAACCGACCCTGGGGCTCCGCTGGCAGATCAGAACGCGGTTGTCGGTCGTGATGACCAAAATGCTGGTACCGAGGCTCAGCGACATGAAGGCCGGTGCTCTGCGGTGACCGACTGGATCGATGTACCTGGTTCGTGGCGTGGTGCCGTCCCGAAAGCGCCTGTCGAGGTTCTGGCTGGCCAGGAAGCTGTAGTAGTCGGTGCGCCGGAGGTGGAGGAAAAGCTCCACCTCCTCGTCGCGGGAAGTCCGCTCTTCGACCAGTTCAGCAACCGCGAAACAATCACCATTCCAGTGGTGCGGTGCTCCGGAATCTGCCCTGGCCTGCTCCTCAGCGGCGATCTCCGATCGCCAGGCCGCCAACTCCGCCGGTAGCTCGACCGGCTCGTCACTGACGATGAGGTGCACCAGCTCCTCTTTGATGGCCTCGGTGCCGTCGCCAGTCACGATCATGCACTGTGACGTGACTCCGCCGAAGTCGAAGTCCACAGCTTTCGCCGCCCGCCGGCCCGCCCGCATAAATCTTCCCCGCCGACGAAGCCTCTGCAGGAGCTTCTTGAGCGGATCCTCAAAGACCACTGTCAGCAACAGACCCACCGTGGCGCCGACGAGAAGACCCACGCCGCCTGTGACGATCCACGCCAATGCTCCCTTGAGGGTCACTCAGCAAGGATATCGATGTGGTCAGCTCGCCCGGTTGCCCAACCGAGCCTTGCGCACGTGACCGAGGCGCGGAGCGCTGCCTCGGCCGGGGGCACGGTCAGTGGTTGAGACGCTATGGAGCTGATGTCGTAGACGATTCAGCCGGCACGGCTCAAACGGCACGGCTCAAACGGCACGGCGAGCGGCCGATTCGTTTACGACATCAGCTCCAAAGGCTCTGCCGACCACCATGGCCCCCGGCCAGCGAAGCCGGTCAGCCCACCAGGGACGGTCGGAGGCGCAGGTCAGAACTCCTGGTACATGACGTGCAGGCCGACCCGGCCGAGGGCGGGGTGGCGAAACGCGCCCGGCACGGTGCCGACCACGTCGAAACCCTCCCGCCGGTACAGGTCGACCGCCGACCGGTTGCTCTGCACCACGGCGTTGAACTGCATGCCCGCGTACCCCTGTTGGCGGGCCCAGGCCAGCGCGTCGCGGCACAGCGCGGTGCCGACGCCCCGGCCCCGGGCGTCGGCGGCGACCATGAAGCTGGCGGTGGACACGTGGGCGCCCGGTCCGGGCCGGTTGGTGCCCATCTTCGCGGTGCCGAGGACCCGCTCACCGTCGACCGCGACGACGGTCCGGCCCGGCGGAACCTCAGCCCACATGCCGTAGGCGGCGTCGGCGGTCATCGCCGGGTCGTAGGGAAAGGTCTCCCGGGCCCGGATCACCTCTTCGACGATCGGCCAGACCTGCGCCCAGTCCTCCGTCACGAACTCCCGAATCTGCACGCCGGGCAGGTTACGAGCGGTGCCCCGGCCGGGCAACGGGATTTCGCTCAGTCGAGGGCGAGCGCGGCCAGCTCCGAATCCAGCAGGGCCGCGAGCCGGGCGTGCCGCTGCGGGTGGCTCTGCGGGGTCATGCCCCGGCTGGGCATCTCGACGGTCATCAACAGGTACAGGTGCAAGCGGTAGAGGCCGAGCCGTCGGCGCGCGGACGCGTCCAGCACCAGCGGCGAGACGGCGGCGGCCCGGTAGCCGCGCAGCAGGGGCAGCTCCAGGTCGTCCTCGACGCGTCGGAACAGCACTGGCGAGACCAGGTCCAGCAGCGGGTCGCCGTAGAGGAACCGCTCACCGTCCACCAGCCCACGCAGCCGCAGCCGGCCGTCCGCACCCGGCGCGGCCAGCACGTTGCCGTCCCAGCAGTCGAAGTGCAGCAGGGCGGGGCGGCGCACCTCGTCCAAGTCGTCCGCGTGCGACCCCACCAGCGCGTGCAGGCGCTCCGGGGTCACCGGCAGCCGGACGTCCCACTCGGTCGCGTCGGCCAGCAGCGCGTCGAGCATCGCCGTGAACGCTGCCCGCCAGGTCGACCCGTCGGCCCGGTCGCCGTCGTACCCGAACCGGTCGCCGGTGACCCGGTGCAGCGCGGCGAGGGCCGCCCCGAGGTCGTACCGCGCCGGGCCGTCGTCGGCCGCGACACCGGCCTCGGCCAGCTCGCGCAGCGACCGGCCGGGCAGCAGCGCGGTGACCAACCACTCGCCGTACGCCGGGTCGGCGCCGTGATGCAGGACCGGGGGTACGGGCACCTGCGGCGCACGTTCGGCGACGAGTCGGAAGTATCGTGCCTCGGCGGCGCAGAGTCCTCGTTCGTAGCGCAGCAGTGGCGTTCCGGCCGGTGGGGCCAGCTTCAGCACCACCCGGCTGTCGTCGTCGAGCAGCGCCCACCAGACCGTCGCGTACCCGCCGCCGGCCAGCGGACCGGCGTCACGAACCCGGGTTCGCGACCCGAACGACGCACGCAGCAGGTACGCCACGTCGTCGCTCGTGATCCGACGCTGCGTCGGGCTGACCCCGCTCACGGGCTGAGCCCGCTCACGGGGTGGCGTCACCTCTTCGCGCGCGCGGCGCCGGGCCTGCCGAGGCACGGGCGGAATGCGGGACGGGACCGGCGGTGTCGCGGCGGACCAGCTCGGCGGGGAGCACCTCGACCCGGGGCGTCGGTGCCTCGGCGCCGAGCACCAGGGACATCGCCCGTACTCCCATGTCGACCAGCGGCAGCCGCACGGTGGTCAGCGCCGGGGTCACGTCCCGGGCGATCGGCATGTCGTCGAAGCCCACCACGGAGACCTGCTGCGGCACCGCCAGCGAACGGGCCCGCAGGGTGGCGAGCGCGCCGATGGCCATCGAGTCGTTGAGCGCCACGATCGCGGTCAGCTCCGGGTCGGCGTCGAGCAGCCGGGCGGTCGCCTCGGCCCCGCCGTCGCGGTCGAACTCGGCGTACCGGATGCGCCGCTCGGGCAGGTCGCGGCCCTGCTCGGTGAGGGCCTGCCGGAGGCCGGCCAGCCGGTCGGTCGTGGTGGTGAGGATGCGCGGGCCGGCGACCACGCCGATCGCCCGGTGCCCCAGCCCGCACAGCTCCCGACCAGCGAGGTAACCGCCGGCCCGGTTGTCCGGCATCACCGCGTCGCCGGAGTGCTCGTGGCGACCGATCACCGCGACCCGGCCGCCGGTCGCCTCGTACGCGGCGAGCTTCTCGTTGAGTTGCCGGGTGAACGCCTCGTCGTGGTAGCCGGAGCCGGCCAGGATCAGTGCCGCCACCTGGTGGCCGCGCAGCAGCTCCACGTACTCCAGCTCACGGTCCGGGTCCCGGTAGCTGTTGCAGATCATCAAGAGCCGGCCCTGGTCGGTGGCGACGCGTTGCAGACCACGGGTGATCTCGGCGAAGTACGGGTCGGAGACGTCGTGCACGATCACGCCGACCGCGCTGCGGTGCGAGCGGGCCAGCAGTTGGGCGTGTGCGTTCGGCACGTACTGCAGCTCGGCGACCGCAGCGAGCACTCGCTCGCGCAGCTCGTCGGTGACCGGCTTGCTGCTGCCGTTGATCACACGGGAGGCGGTGGCGGGTGAGACGCCCGCACGGCGCGCCACATCGGACAGGGTCGCCATGGCCCGCCCCCTCGATCTGTTGACGGCGTTTCGTCGTGCCGGCTAGCGTCACGGTACCGCAGAGAAAGCCCTTTCCCGCAGGGAGGCCCGGCCGTGTCGGATCACTTCGCCGCCCCGCTGCCCGGCGGCATCGGGGTCTCCCGCCTGCGCGTCTACGACACCGTCGCCCCGGACGGCCTGGTGGGCGGCACCCCGCACATGCACCTCTGCTGCACCGAGGGTTACGTGGTGACCGACGGCGAGGGCGCGGTGCAGACCCTGACCACTGCCGGCTTCCGGGAGACTCCGCTGCGGCCGGGCGCGGTGGTCTGGTTCGAGCCGGGCACCGTGCACCGCCTGGTCAACGGAGGTGGTCTGACCATTGTGGTGCTCATGCAGAACAGCGGTCTGCCCGAGGCCGGCGACGCGGTGCTGACGTTCCCGCCCGACGTGCTGGCCGATCCGGCCTCGTACGCGGCCGCGGTGGCGCTGCCCGACGGGGGAGCGCCGGGCGCGGACGTGCGCTCTGCGTACCGCAGGAGGGATCTTGCGGTGACCGGCTTCCAGGCGCTGCGGTCCGGTGGTCCGGCGGCGCTGGCCGCGTTCCATGCCGCGGCGATCGCGCTACGTCAGCCGCTGTTGGCGCGGTGGCGGCAGCGGTGGGAGGCCGGCGCGGGCCGCGCCGCCGCCGGAACCGGCGTGCAGCTCGACGCCCTCGAACGGGGGGACCCCGGTCACCTGGGCGAGGCGGGGGTGTACGCGGTGGACGAGCCGGTCGAGCGGGGTCGGCTGGGCATGTGTGGCCTGCTCGACACCTACCCGGCGACCGGCTGACCGTCCACAAGTCATGATTGCCGGGCTCGGTACGCATCGGTGGAAACAGATCGAGGAAAGGCCTTGCCTGGTATTGGTGGGCCGCCTACGCTCCAGGAAAGCGTTTGCCTGATCCGCCGACCGGCCCCTTCCGTGAATGCCGGGCCGGGCCCCGAGGAGGTTCCGCGTGACCGAGAACGCTCTGGACACGGCGGGCCAACGGGCCGGATCGGCGGCCACCGACGGCGTGGTTTCGTCCACGGTGGCCGGTCGACCGCCCGGCACCGGTGGCCGCCCCCCTCGGCCGACGCTCGGCCGTCGAGCGGTGACCTTCGCCGACTCGCTCTGGCGCCCGGCGCTGGTGCTCGCGGCCTTCGTCGCCGCCTGGTGGTTCGTGGCCGCCCGGGAGTACGTCCCGAACTACCTGGTGCCCACCCCCGGCCAGGTCTGGGAGACGATGACCGGCCAGTGGTCCGAGTTGGCCCGACACACCCTGGTCACCCTCTACGAGACGGTGCTCGGCTTCGTGCTGGCCGCCGCGCTGGGTCTGGCCACCGCGGTCGCCATCGCCTACTCGCGCACCCTGGACAAGGCGCTCTACCCGATCGTCCTGTTCGCACAGGTCATCCCGAAGATCGCCATCGCGCCGCTGCTGGTGGTCTGGTTCGGCCTCGGCCTCACCCCGAAGATCATCCTGGCGGTGCTCATCGCGTTCTTCCCGGTGGTCATCTCCGGCGTGGCCGGGCTGCGCTCCACCGATCCGGAGCTGCTCGACCTCGCCGCCACGATGGGTGCCGGGCCGTGGCGCACCTTCCGCAAGATCCGTTTCCCGAACGCGTTGCCGCACCTGATGGCCGGCCTGAAGGTGGCGGTCACCCTCGCGGTGGTCGGTGCCGTGGTCGGTGAGTTCGTCGGTGCCAGCGAAGGGCTCGGCTACGTCCTGTTGCTGGCCAACGGCAACCTCGACGCCCCGCTGCTGTTCGCCGACCTGATCCTGATGTCCGCCATCGGCATCGTCCTGTTCGTCCTGGTCGAGATCGCCGAGGCACTGCTCATCCCGTGGCACGCCAGCCGTCGCGCCAGCGTGTCACTCACCACCTCCTGACCGACCCCATCACGGAGGCACCGATGAAACGCACCGCTACCACCATCCTGGCCACCGCCGCCCTGCTCCTCGCCGCCACCGGCTGCGGCGGGGACGACTCCGCCGGCAAGACCGGCGCCGACGGCAGCAAGCAGGTCACCCTCACCCTCAACTGGGTGCCCTACGGCGAGCACGCGCCGTTCTACTACGGCCTGCAGAAGGGCTACTACTCGGCCGAGGGCATCGACCTGAAGATCCTGCCGGGCAACGGCTCGGGCAACACGGTCAAGCAGGTCGCCCAGAAGCAGACCGACTTCGGCTGGGCGGACAGCCCCGTGCTGCTCAAGTCGGTGGCCAGCGGGATGCCGGTGCGCAGCCTCGGCGCGTACCTGGAGAAGGGTCCCTCCTCGGTGGAGTTCTTCACCGAGGAGAACATCAAGACCCCGGCGGACCTCAAGGGCAAGACCGTCGGCGGCACCCCCGGCGACGCGCTCTACGCGACCTTCCCGGCCTGGTTGGAAAAGAACGGTCTCAAGAAGGACGACGTCAAGGTGGTCAACGTGGACGCCGCCGGCAAGATCGCAGCCCTGGCCGAGGGCAAGGTCGACGCGATCATGGGCTTCTTCCACGACCAGGCGCCCACCATCGAGAGCAAGACCGGCAAGAAGGTCGACGTGCTGCTCTTCGCCGACTACGGGATGAACCTGCTCGGCACCGGCCTGATCGCCAACACCCAGACCCTGCAGAAGGACCCGGAGCTGGCCCGCAAGTTCGTCCGGGCCACCCAGAAGTCCTGGTCCGACGCCGCGCGCGACCCGGCCGGAGCGGTGAGCGCGATGGTCGCGCTCGCCGAGAACGAGCCCGCCCCCGAGGTGCTCACCAAGCAGCTCACCCTCAACCTGCCGCTGCTCGGCGGCGAGGGCCCGCCCGGGGTGAACACCGAGGCGCAGTGGACCGAGACCATCGACCTGATGTCCCGCTACGCGGAGCTGAAGGACCCGGGTGCGCCGAACGCGTACTGGGACTCCTCGTACGCGGCGCAGGGGTGACCCGGTGACCGCCGCGCCGGCCGCCACCGGCACCGCCATCGGGATGTCCGGGGTGACCGTCCGATTCACCTCCCGGCGCTCGCAGACCACCGCGCTGGACGACGTGTCGCTGGACATCGAACCGGGCGAGTTCGTCACGATCGTCGGCCCGTCCGGCTGCGGCAAGTCCACCCTGCTGAAGATCGTCGCGGGGTTGGTCAAGCCGACCAGTGGCACGGTGTCGTTGCTGCGACGCCCGGTGCGCGGGCCGCAGAAGGAGATCGGCTTCGTGTTCCAGAAGGCCGCGCTGCTGGAGTGGCGCGGCGCGCGGGCCAACATCCTGCTCCAGGCCGAGATGCGGGGCATGGACCGGACGCAGGCGGCCCGCCGGGCGGACGAGCTGATCGAGATGACCGGGTTGACCGGCTTCGAGAAGGCGCTGCCACACGAGTTGTCCGGCGGTATGCAGCAGCGGGTGGCGCTCTGCCGCGCGCTGCTGCACTCCCCGCCGGTGCTCCTCATGGACGAACCGTTCGGCGCCCTGGACGCGCTGACCCGGGAGCAGATGAACGCCGAGCTGCACCGGATCTGGCGGGAGACCGACACCACGGTCGTGCTGGTCACCCACTCCATCGCCGAGGCGGTCTTCCTCGGCACCCGGGTCGTGGTGATGAGCGCCCGGCCCGGCCGGATCATCCGCACCTTCCCGGTCGAGCTGCCGGCGCACCGCGACTACGCGCAGGTGATGTCGGATTCCCGCTTCGACCGGCTCGCCACCGACCTGCGTGGGTTGCTCGGCAGCGCGGCCGCCAACCACTGAGCGCGGATCGGCACGACCAGCACGACGGAAGGAACACCATGACCCGCAGGTCGATCGGCATCATCGTCAACGGAGTGACCGGACGGATGGGGTACCGGCAGCACCTCGTCCGCTCGCTGCTGGCCATCCGCGAATCCGGCGGGGTGACGTTGGCCGACGGCACGACCATCTGGCCGGAACCGGTCCTGGTCGGGCGCAACGAGACGAAGCTCCGGGAGCTCGCCGAACGGCACGGGCTGACCGACTGGACGACCGATCTGACGTCGGCGCTGGCCCGCGACGACGTCGAGATCTACTTCGACGCCCTGGTCACCCAGCAGCGGGAGAAGGCGATCCGGCAGGCCATCGAGGCTGGCAAGCACATCTACACGGAGAAGCCACTGGCCGAGGACACCGCGGCGGCGCTCGACCTGGCCCGGGCGGCAGACGCGGCCGGCGTACGCACCGGCGTCGTGCAGGACAAGCTCTTCCTGCCCGGTCTGCGCAAACTCAAGCGCCTCATCGACGGCGGCTTCTTCGGCCGGATTCTCTCGGTGCGCGGCGAGTTCGGCTACTGGGTGTTCGAGGGCGACTGGCAGCCCGCACAGCGTCCGTCGTGGAACTACCGGGCCGAGGACGGCGGCGGCATCGTGGTCGACATGTTCCCGCACTGGCACTACGTGCTGGAGGAGCTGTTCGGTCGGGTCAACGCCGTCTCCTGCGTGACCGCCACCCACGTGCCCGAGCGGGTCGACGAGGCCGGCCAGGTGTACCAGGCCACCGCGGACGACGCCGCGTACGCCGTCTTCGAACTCGACGGCGGGGTGATCGCGCAGATCAACTCGGCCTGGAGTGTGCGGGTGTACCGCGACGAGCTGGTGGAGTTCCAGGTCGACGGCACCGAGGGCAGCGCGGTGGCCGGGTTGCGCAACTGCCGGATCCAGCACCGGGCGGTCACTCCGAAGCCGGTGTGGAACCCGGACCTGCCGGCCACCGAGGACTTCCGGGCACAGTGGGCCGAGGTGCCCGACAACGAGGAGTTCGACAACGGCTTCAAGGTGCAGTGGGAGGCGTTCCTGCGGCACGTCGTGGCCGGTGAGCCGTTCCGGTGGGACTTCCTGGCCGGCGCGCGCGGCGTGCAACTCGCCGAGTTGGGGCTGCGCTCGGCCCGGGAGGGCAGTCGCGTCGAGGTGCCGGAGCTGCGCTCATGACCGCCGAGGTCGTGCTGCCCGGCGGGCTGCGGCACCGGCTGGCCGGGGGGAGCGGGTTCGCCCGGCCGGCCGCGCCCGCGACCAGCCGCATCGCGTACGCCGCCGCGCACGTGGTCGCCGACCCGGGGGCGGAGAACGTGCCGGGTGCCCCGGCGGCGGTGGACTGGGACACCACGCTCGCGTTTCGGCGGCACCTCTGGTCGTACGGGCTGGGGGTCGCCGAGGCGATGGACACCGCCCAGCGGGGGATGGGGCTGGACTATCCGGCCACCCGGGAGCTGATCCGTCGCAGCGCCGCCGAGGCCCGCGCGGTGGGTGGGCGGATCGTCGCCGGCGTCGGCACCGATCAGCTGCCGCCCGGCCCGGCAACCCTGACCGCGGTCCGAGCCGCGTACCGCGAGCAGCTCGACGACGTACACGCGGCCGGCGCCCAGCCGGTGTTGATGTGCAGCCGGCACCTGGCCGCCGCCGCCCGCGGCCCGGAGGACTACCTTCGGGTGTACGACGAGCTGCTGACCGCCGCCGAGGAGCCGGTGGTGCTGCACTGGCTGGGCCCGATGTTCGACCCGGCGTTGACCGGCTACTGGGGTGCGGTCGACCTGGACCTGGCCGCCGACACGGTCACCGAGCTGATCAAGGGACAGCAGGCCAAGGTGGACGGCATCAAGGTGTCGCTGCTGGACGCCGGCCGCGAGGTCGCGTTGCGCCGCCGACTACCGGCCGGGGTACGCCTCTACACCGGCGACGACTTCCACTACCCGGAGCTGATCCGGGGTGACGAGGTGGGTCACTCCGACGCGCTGCTCGGGGTGTTCGCAGCCATCGCGCCGGCCGCCGCCGCCGCGCTGGCCGCCCTCGACCGGGGCGACCTGGCGGCGTACGACGAGATCTTCGCGCCGACCGTGCCGCTGGCCCGCCACCTGTTCGCGGCGCCGACCTGGCACTACAAGACGGGGATCGTCTTCCTGGCCTGGCTGGCCGGGCATCAGGACCACTTCACCATGGTCGGTGGCGCGCAGTCCGGCCGGTCCCCGGTGCACCTGGCGACCCTGCTCACCCTGGCCGACGCCGCCGGGTTGCTACCCGACGCCGACCTGGCTGCCGCCCGCGCCCGGGCGTTGTTCACGGTCGCGGGTGTCCGGCAATGACCGGGCTGCGCCGGTTCTCGTTCAATCAGGCGACCGCCCAGCGGTGGCCGCTGCCCGACGTGGTGGCCGGGTGTGTGGCTGCTGGCGTACCCGGCATCGGGTTGTGGCGGGAGCCCGTCGCGGAGCACGGCCTGGCCCGGTCGGCGAAGCTGGTCCGCGACGCCGGCCTGGCCGTCACCTCGCTGTGTCGGGGCGGCTTCTTCGCTGCCGACGACTGGCGTGCGGAGAATCTGCGCGCCATCGAGGAGGCGGCCACGCTTGGCGCACCGGAGCTGGTGCTGGTCTCCGGAGGGCTGCCGCCCGGTAGCCGGGACATTGACGGTGCCCGCCGTCAGGTCGCCGATGCGATCGGCGAGTTGGCCCCGCACGCGGCGGCAGCCGGGGTCCGGCTGGCGATCGAGCCACTGCACCCGATGTTCGCCGCCGACCGCTGCGTGATCGCCACCCTCGGTCAGGCGCTGGACATCGCCGAGCTGTTCGACCCGACGGTCGTCGGTGTGGTGGTGGACGCGTACCACGTGTGGTGGGACGACACGGTGTACGCGCAGATCGAGCGGGCCGGCCCACGGATCGCCGCGTTCCAGGTCTGTGACTGGGTGACGCCGCTGCCGGAGGGGGTGCTGCTCGGTCGGGCGCTGCCCGGCGACGGCTGCATCGAGCTGCGTCGGCTGCGCGAGGCGGTGGACGCGGCCGGGTATGCCGGCCCGATCGAGGTGGAGGTCTTCTCCGCCGAGGTGTGGGCGCGTCCGGGCGCGGAGGTGCTGGACGCGGCGATCACCGGCTACCTGGGTCACGTTGTCTGAGGTTCTCGAACGGCGGTGGCCGGCGGCGGTTGGCGCCTGGCTGGGCATCGGCACCGCGCCGGCCACCCTGGTGCTGGGCGCGGCGATGGCCGCCCGACACGGCGGCGCGGTGCCGGTGACCGGGCTGCTGGTCGGCGCGGCACTGATGGCGGCGCTGCTGTGGGGGCAGGGCCGGATCGGCTTGCGCCGGCCGCTCGGCGACGGTGGGACGCTGACGGCGGTGCTGCCCGCGTACCTGGGCAACACCTCGCGGCTGCTGCTGGCGGCCGTGCTGACCGTGTCGATGGTCGGCTGGAACGGGTTCAACGTCGGCCTCGGCGGCGCCTCCCTGGCCGCGTTGACGCATCTGCCGGGCTGGGCTGGGCCGGCCCTGCTGGAGGTCGCGGTCCTTGCCGTCTCGTGGGGGCCGGCCCGGCTCGGCAACCGGGTCGCGGTGTTCACCACGCTGAGCGCGGTGGTGCTGGTCGTCTGGTGCCTGACCGTGCTGCCGCCGCCCGGCGCGCCGGTCCGCCTCGCCGCCGGTGGGCTCGCCGACGCGGCCGCGCTGATCGGCTACGCGGCGGTGTTCGCGCTGCGCGCACCGGACTTCAGCGTCGGTCTGGCCCGGCGGCGGGACCTGGCCTGGTGCGTGGGGCTGCTGATCGGTCCGGCGCTGCTCGGTGTGCTCGCCGGCGCCGGCCTGTGGCTGCGGACCGGCTCGGCGGACGTGGTCGCGCTGCTCGCCACCGGGTCGGGGCTGGCCGCGTACGCGAATCTGTTCGTCGCGGTGGCGGTCTTCGCCGCGGCGCTGACCACCACCTACTCCGGGGCGTTGGCGGTGCGCGGCCTCGCACCGCGGGTGCCGGCCCGAGCGGCGATGCTCGCCGTCGCGGTGCTCGGCGGGATGCTGGCGGTGGCCCGCTTCGACCGCCTGGTGCTGCCCTGGCTCACACTGCTGGCCGCCGCGCTGCCGGTGCTGGTGGTGCCGATGGCGACCGAGGCCGCCGCCCGCCGGCGCGGCCGTGCGCCGCGGACCGTGCCCGCCTGGTGCTGGGTGCCGCCGGCGCTGCTGGCGGTCGCCTGCACGCTCGCCGGGGTCGGCGTCGCGCCGCTGCTCGGACTGGCCCTCGCCGGGGCGTGCACCCTGCTCTGGCGGCGTCAAGGAGACGCACCTGGACGGGGTGCCGCCATCGGTGCGGCCCGACAGGCCACACCGGACGCGGATGAGTTGAATCAGTAGCCCGGCTCGTGGCCGGCGGCCAGCCGGGCCGCTGCCTCGGCGGGCGTGTCGTCGTAGCCGGGCCGAGCCAGGAACGCCGACTGGAAGAAGTGACCCTGCTCCTCGTCCGGGTCGTCGTCCTCGGCGAACGGCCGCCACAGCGCGAGGTACAGCTTTCGCGCGGTGAACCCGTCGTCCTCCTCATTCGGCTCGATGTCGACATGGCGTCGTAGGCGCTCCACGACCTCCAGCGCGGGCAGCCCGAAGACATCGACATCGCGGTAGCGCACCACGTCCTGCTCATGTGGACGCCACACCTCGATCGCGTTGACCCGGCCCCGTGTCGGGCCGACCCCGAACCCCACGCTGAACCCCAGCCCGCTCGGCAGGTGCAGGGCCAGCTCGCCGTAGGCGGTCGGCGTCAGCCGGCCGAGCGTTTCGAGCGCTCCGCGGGCCTCGTCGATCGTCATGCCGAGCGAAAGCGGGCCCACCCCGCGCGGTGGATCGAGCACGAACTCCATCCGCTGATCATCGCAGCCCGTTCATGGGCGCACGCGATCGGACGCGTGGGGACCTAGGCGGCGGGCGGGATGGTGGCGTCGATGAGGTGCGGGCCGGGCTGGGCCAGCGCCTGGGAGAACTGCTCGGCCAGCTGCTCGGCGGTGGTTGCGCGGCTCGCGGGCATGCCGAACGCATTCGCCAGCCCGACGAAATCGATCTGTGGGTTGGCCAGGTCGAACAGTGGATTGCTGTCCGGACTGGCAAGGCCCGGGCGCTTGCTGAAGTGTCCCCACTCCTGGCGCAGGATCGCGTACGCCTGGTTGTTGAGAATCACGTTGGTGATGTTCAACTGCTCGCGCACCTGGGTCCACAGCGCGGTGGCGGTGTACATGACACAGCCGTCGGCCACCAGCGCCACCACCGGCCGGTCGGGTGCGGCAACCGCGGCGCCGACGGCCAACGGCAGGCCGTCGCCCATCGCGCCACCAGTCTGCATGAGCACGTCGTGCCGAGGGGCGCCGGCGGTGGCGGTCGCCAGAGCGGTGCCGGAGCTGACGCTCTCATCGATGATGATGGCCCGTTCGGGTAGCAGGGCTGCGACGACGTCGGCCCAGTTCTGCAGGGTGAGCGGGCCCGTCGGCAGCGCCGGTCGATGCGGGTCGGTGACCTGGGCGGCAGTGTCCGGTGCCACCAGGTCGGCAAGGTGGAGGAGCGCCGCGACGGCGTCCTGGCCGACCTCGGCCAGGATGTGCGTCCGAGCGCCCTCGGGCACGAGGAGACTCGGTTGGTCGGGGTAGGCGAAGAAGGAGATGGGCGCCTTGGTGCCCGCGACGATGACGTGACGTACCCCGTGCAGTTGTTCGAGCACCTGCTCCGGATAGAAGCCGAGTCGGGGGAACGCGGGTAGACCCGTCCCGCGTTCGACCCGGTTGGAGTAGAGCTCCTGCAGCACGCGAGCACCAGTCGCCGCGGCGATGCGGCCAGCGGCCAGCAAGCCCGCTTCACGGAGAAGCGGGCCCCCGATGACCAGGGCGGTCGTCTCGTCGGCGCGAAGGACGTCCGCGATCTGCGTCAGCACCTGTTGGTCGACGGCCGGCGCTGTCCGCGGCTTGGCGGGCGCGGCAGCCGCACCTCCGTCGGACCAGGACACGTCCGCCGGCATGACCACGGTGGCGACCTGCCCGGGAGGTTCCAGCACGGCGGCGAGGATGGCCGCGGCGTCAGGGCCGGCGCCGGCCGCGTCCTCGGGGCGGCGGACCGGGCCGCGCAGCCATCCCGCCAGGGCGGCAATGTCGGAGTTCAACGGTGGGTCGAACGCGGTGTGGAACGTGGCGTGGTCCCCGACGATGTTCACCACCGGCGAGTTGGCGCGCCGACTGTTGTGCAGGTTGGTCAGGCCGTACGCGAAGCCGGGCCCCAGGTGCAGCAGCGTCGCGGCGGGCTTGCCCGCGATTCTGGCGTAACCGTCCGCCGCGCCGGTGACCACACCCTCGAAGAGAGCAAGCACACCGCGCACCTCGGTGACCGACTCGAGCGCCCCGACCAGGTGCAGCTCGGTGGTGCCGGGGTTGGTGAAGAGCACCTCCACTCCGCCGCCGGCCAGCGTCCGCAGCAGTGCTTCGGCCCCGTTCACACACATCACCTCAGAAATGGCGGGATCAACAGTGATCAGATACTAATCCTGCATTCGTCACAAATACGGATAAAGTTATCCGAACCGCTCGTTCGGCTAGGGAGACGTGGGCACGATGGAACAGGGTCACTCCGAGCGCAGTTACCAGGCCAGGTGTCTGGACATCCGCGTCGATCGCCCCTTCGAGGACTTCCGGCGGCAGTACGAGCAGGCCGTCCCGCCTTACGACGCCGGGGCGTTCAACGCGCTGGTGGCCCGCGGCGCCCCGTGGGATGACGTGCTCGCCCTGATGCGCGAGCGGGCACCCCACGACTTCCTCATCTACTGGAGCAGCGGCGACCTGCAACCGATGATGAAGCTCGCAGGCGACCCCCTGCACTGTGTCGAATACCTGATGGGCAACCACACCACCGCCGAGCGGATGTTCCGGCACGATCCCGCCGCCATGCTGTACGCGCCGCTGCGCGTGGTGATCTGCGATGGACCCCAGGGCGGAGCGCGGTTCGTCATCGAGCAGCCCAGTCGTCCATTCGGTTCGTTCGGAGTGGACGCGATCCACGAGGTGAGCCTTGACCTCGACCGTGAGGTCGCCGCCCTCCTGGCGCACCTTCAGGTACCCGTACCGGCGGGGCTGTCGGGGTAGCTGCGCCCCCACGCGATGCGCCGGGCGAGCGATACGGGTTCGCCGTTTCCGATCATGGTATTGACGGCACGCCACCTAGCGCGCGTACGGTGATCTTGCCAGTGCCGGCGTTCCGTAACACCGCCCAAATCCTCGATTAACCGTCGTGGACTTGGGTTGGGGAGCGCTCCCAATGGCGGGTCGTGATCGATGAGAACTGCTCCACAAGGGAGCAACCGAAAGGAGCCTCGTGGCTACAGGCACGAGTGGAAACAGGCTGCGAAGACTGGCGATACCGACGCTGTTCGTCGCTCTGATCGCCGGAACCACCGGCGTCGCGGGAACGGCGTCGGCCGCACCCGCGGGTGCACCGGGTAACGGCAGCAGCGCCGGCTACTTCACCGCCGGGTCCGACCGGAAGGTCACCCTGACCGACGGGGCCGACCGCCGACCCGGCGGCAGCCGGGCGGCCACCCCGATGGCAGCCGTGGACGAGACCGGCTCCGGCATGTACGTCGTCGAACTGGCCGAGGAACCTCTGACCTCGTACGCCGGTGGTGTGTCCGGGTTGGCCCGGACCCGCCCGGCGGCAGGAAGCCGGTTGGACGTGACGTCGGCGCCGTCGCAGGCGTACCGCGGGCATCTCGACGCGCAGCGCAAGGCCGTCGTCTCCGCCGCCGGGGTCACGGTCAACGCCGTCTACACCACTGCCTTCAACGGCTTCTCGGCGAAGCTGACCGCCCAGCAGGCGGCCACCCTGCGGGCGGACAAGCGCGTCCGCGCGGTCACCGCCTCGCGGGCCCTCGGCACCCCGACGCCGCCGCCCACCGCGCCGCCGACCGCCCCGACCCCCGGTGCCCCGGCCGCCACCACTCCGGCCGCGCCGGACCAGGCCCCGACGGGTGGTCCCGCCGGTAAGCCGGTGAAGCCTGGCCCCGGCACGGGCGCGGGCATGGTGATCGGCGTCCTGGACACCGGCATCTGGCCGGAGAGCGCGTCGTTCGCCAAGAAGATGCCCGCCCCCGCGACCTGGCACGGCACCTGCCAGACCGGTGTCGGCTTCGCGGCCGAGCACTGCAACGGCAAGATCGTCGGCGCCCGGTACTTCGCCGACACCTGGCTCGCGGGCGGTGGCTCGGTGCCCGAGGGTGAGATGCTGTCCCCCCGCGACATGTCCGGGCACGGTACGCACACCGCGTCCACGGCGGCCGGTCTGCCGATCCCGAACGTCGAGATCGACGGTCGGCGCTTCGGCCCGGTCTCCGGGGTGGCGCCGGACGCCCAGATCGCCGTCTACAAGGTGCTCTGGGGCGGCATGGGCTTCGACGCGGACATCATCGCCGGCATCGACGCGGCCGTCGCCGACGGCGTGCAGGTCCTGAACTTCTCGATCGGCTCGGATCTCGGCGACTGGGAGGCCAACACACCCATCGGCATGGCCTTCCTCAACGCCTCGCTGGCCGGTGTCTTCGTGGCGGCGTCGGCGGGCAACACCGGCATCGTGAGCGGGGCGATCAGCAACGCGGCGCCCTGGGTGACCACGGTCGGCGCGGCGGTGACGAACCTCGACGAGGCCACCGTCAAGCTGGGCGACGGCACGAAGCTGGTCGGCGGCTCGCTGGACGCGCTGCCCGGTGACGCCTCGCGGCCGATGGTCTTCGGCGAACAGGCAGGATCGCCAGACCTGGGGGCGGTCTACTGTGAGCCCGGTAGCCTCGACCCTGCCAAGATCAAGGGCAAGGTGGTCGCCTGCGCTCTGTCCGACATGTTCGGATCCGCCAACGAGATCAAGGCCAAGGGCGGGGCGGCGATGGTGGTGTTCGACCCGGTCGGCAACTACCGGATCAACTCCATCTTCGACTTCCCGGTGGTCTACCTGCCGACCGAGAAGCAGGCCGGCACGCTCTTCAATTATCTGATGCGCCACCCCACCGACGCGAAGGTGTCTCTGCGCACCGGTGGTGACGGCTCCAGCGTCCCGGGCGTGCCCAGCGTCGCGGACTTCTCCTCCACCGGACCGGACAAGGTGACCCTCGGCGTCCTCAAGCCGGACCTGGTCGCGCCGGGCTCGGACATCATCGCCGCGGTCTCACCGGCGGGCAACTTCGGGCGGCAGTACGACGCGTACTCGGGCACCTCGATGGCCTCGCCGTACGTGGCCGGAGCGGCGGCTGTCCTGCGTGCCACGCACCCAGAGTGGTCACCGGGCGCGGTCGCCTCGGCGCTGCGCACCACCGCCACCGACACGGTCGGCACCAGCAGCCCCCTGGACCAGGGCAGCGGATTCATCAACCTGGCCGGGGCCAAGGACCCGGGACTGGTCATCGAGCCGACGGCCGCGGAGCTGGTCGCCTTCAGCGAGACGGCCACGCCGGACGGCAAGGAGCTCAACCTGCCGGCCATCTCGTTGCGCGAGTACGACGGGACCCGCCCGGTGACCCTCACCCGCACTCTGACCAACGTGGGCAAGGCGCCGGAGACCTACCGTTCGTCGGTGTCCGGCCTGGCCGGCATGAAGGTCACCGTGTCGCCGGCATCGGTGACGCTGTCACCCGGCAGGTCCGCGACGGTGACCATCACGCTGCGGCGGGGCAGCGCGGCCTGGGACCGGTACGCGACCGGGTCCATCGGTTGGCGCGGCAAGGCCCACAGCGCCCGGATTCCGGTCGCCGCCCGTCCGTGGGGAATCACGCCCCGGCCGTACGGTGACGACGGCGAGGAGTTCGGCCGGATGGCCAACGGTGCCTTCGGCTCGATCCAGCCGGGCTTCACCGGACCAATCGCCGGTCGCAGCACCGGTTACACGCCGGTGCAGCGGAAGTCGTACTCGATGCCGGCTGGCGTCTACGGCGGCGTGTTCGACCCGAAAGCCACCGGAGTGAAGAAGGTCGAGTTCACCGTGCCAGCCAACACTGCCGGCATCGTGGTCGAAACCAGCACCGACGACCCGAACACGAACCTGGACCTCTACCTGTACAAGGGCGACAGCCTGATCTACAGCAGTGACAGGTACTGGACCAGCGCGGAGCAGGCGTACAAGTTCCTGCCCGAGCCGGGGCGCTACACCGCGTACGTGTTCGCGCAGTTCCCCGGCGGACCGGTCGTCGACTTCCAGTTGAGCCACGCCATCATCGGCCGAAACGCCAAGTATTCAGGCGCCACGCTGACGATCCCCTCCACGGTGGAGCGCGGCTCGACGGTCGGATTCACCCTGAAGCCGAACAAGCCGTTGCCCGAGGGTGACTTCTGGGCCTACACCGAGTGGAGCACCAGCGGAACGGCCATCCCCGGCAACCTCGTCTACACCCAACAGAGTTCCTGGCAGTAGTCCGTCCTGAGCGGTGGGGCGGTGCCGATGGGCACCGCCCCACCGTCGCTTAGCCACTGATGGCACGACGGCGGGGCGGTGACGTCTGCCGCGGCTACCGGTCGTACCTGCCACCGTCCATCCGGAGGGTGGCACCGGTCATGTAGTCGGAGATCGGGCTGGCCAGGTAGGCGACGAGGTCGGCGTATTCGCGGGGATTTCCGATGCGGCCGACGTCGGTGCCAGCGCGAATCGGGGTGGCATTGCGCTCGACTTCCTCCCACGTCTCACCCCACCCGTTCTCGCGGCCGAGTTCCATGAGGTGCTCGCGGGTGGTCGGGACCAGGATGGCGCCGGCCGCGATGGCGTTGGAGGTCACCCCCGTGTGCTTGAGATCACGGGACAACGACCGGGCGAGGTTGAGCCGGGCGGCGTTGCTGGCCGCATAGTGTGGCTGCCCCGCCGACGGCGACTCACCGGTCACGCTGCCGATCTGGATGACCCGGCCCCACCCCTTGGCCCGCATCGCGGGAACCAGATGCCGGATCAGACGGACGGAGCTGAGCACGTTGAGGTTGAACATGTCGGCCCACGCGTCCGCGTCCAGGTCGGACCACCTTGAGGTGGGATCGTAGGTGCCGGCGTTGTTGACCAGGATGTCCACCTCTCCGGCTTGGGCAGCCACCGCCTCGGCGCCGTCATCGGTGGTGAGGTCACCGATGACGGCCTGACCGCCGACCTTCTGGGCGGTCTGCTCGGTGCGGGCACGGTCGCGCCCGTGGACGACCACGGCAACCCCTTCGGCGGCCAGGATCGCGGCGATCTCCGCGCCGAGACCGCCGCTCGCGCCCGTGACCAGAGCGCGTTTGCCAGCAAGCTGCAAATCCATGGTCTTCCCCCGTCACTTCCGGAAACGGCCGGGCCAGTGCTCGGCGCCGTATCGGACTGTGACTCGCAAATAATGGACCCGCAAGTCCAGAACCACTGGTTGGCGAGCCGCACGCAGCCGGACGGACTCGTATTTCGGCATCCCTCGGCCGAGCCTGGTGGAACGGTGGGACGGTTCGCGGCGATATCGATCGAGTTGAGGCCGCCGAGGCCCCGTCCGAGCCTGGGCCGCCGGGACACGGGCCATCAAGGCTGCTCGTCATGGCGGTGACGGGCGGGTGGTTAGCCCCGCCCGCCCGTCACCGATCTGCTGTCAGCTGACCGTGATGGTCAGGTTGGCCGAACGGGTTTCTCCGCTGGTGTAGGTGACCGTTACGCGGGCGGTGAAGGTTCCCTTGCGGGGGTAGCTGTGGGCCGTCGACCGCAGCGTCGCACCGTGCGTGATGGCGCTGTTGTCGCCGAAGTCCCACGCGTAGTCGGTGATGCTCTGCCCGGACGGTGCTGTCGCGGTGGCGGTGAGCGTGGTGGTCAGTGGCGCGGTGCCGCCGGTCGGGGAGGCGGCCAGGGACAGCGTCCCGCCCGGCTCCTGCTTGACCCCGGCACCGTTGAACCGCAGCCAGTCCAGTGCGAGGAGGTCCGGGGTGCCACCGACCTGGGCGGCGTTGACGAACTTCGCGTACAGGGTGGTGGTGCCGGTGGGCTTGTTGGTCAGCGTGACGGTGGGGGAGACCAGGTTGTCCCACCCGCCGGTCGAGCCGATGGCGGCCGAGCCGATCAGCGTGCCGGTGGGCGAGCCGGTCCGCAGCTCGATGGTGCCGCCGAGGCCGCCGTTGGTCACCCCGAGCGTCACCGAGCCGACGTTGCGCAGGTCCACCGGCCCGTACGCCGTCCAGTCGTTGTGGTCGACCTCGCCGAGCCGCTTGCCGGCGCGGGCGGTGGCCCGGTCGTTGACCGTGATGCCGGACTGGGCGCTGAAGTGCTCGGCTTCCTTGCTCTTCGGCTGTAGCTGCGCCCGGGTGGAACCGGTCAGCGCCGGCACGCCGCCGGCCGCGCCGCCGTCGGTGTACTGCGCGGTGACCACGGTGTAGAGGTTCTGCCCCGGCCCGTGCCCGTCACCGGCGTCCGCTTCGGTGGCCAGCAGCCCCGCGCAACCGGTGTACACGTCCAGCGGGTGGGCGTGGGAGTCGTGGCCGAGCTGCGTCTGCACGGTCACCTTCGAGCAGTCGATGGTGCCGTCCTCCGGGTCCGTCACCGTCACGGTGTACGGGATCTTGTCGCCGAAGTCGAAGAACCCGCCGTCGGGCACGGTGATGGTCACCGTGGGTCGGGTGTTGCCGACCACCACGTCGGTGACCGCGGTGGCGGTCAGCCCGTTGCCGCTGTTGCGGACGGTCAGTCGGGCGGTGTGCTTTCCGGCCGCCGAGTAGGTGTGGCTCGGGTTGGCCGCGGTGGAGTCGGTGCTGCCGTCGTTGGTGAAGTCCCAGGCGTAGCTGAGTGCCGACCCGTCACCGGCGGTCGAACCCGCCGACGAAAAGGTCACCGCGAGCGGCGTGCGTCCGCTGTCCGGGTTGGCGGCGATCTTCGCGGTCGGTGGCCTGCCGTTGGCCACGTAGTCGATCCGGTAGATGCCGGCGCCGGCGTTGCTGCCGCCGCGACCGCTGCCGGTGCCCTCGCCGAAGTCGATGACGTAGAGCGAGCCGTCCGGGCCGAACTCCGCCTCGAAGGGCTGGATCCAGCTCATGTTGCCGAAGATCCCGTTGATGGACTGGAGGTCACCGACGGCGGTGGGACCGAAGCGGGTGTTGGTGAAGGTCTGCGCCGTCTTGTGGATCGAGAGCGTCTTGAACCACCTGCGGGTGAGCTCGTAGGTGATCCACTTGCCCTCGAAGTACTCCGGGAACTTCGTGGTGCGGGTGTTCGCGGGGTCGTAGTCGTAGACCGGGCCACTCATCGGCCCGCCGCCGCCGGTGCCCAGCTCGGGGAACTGGGTGGAGGCGGAGTACGCGTACCAGACCAGCGCCGACTTCGCCGCCGGCAGGGTGGTCAGGCCGGTGTTGTTGGGCGAGTTGTTGACCGGCGCGGCGCAGTTGAACTTCGGCCCGGAGGTGTTGGTGGCGAAGTTGTAGTCGTTGAACGGGATGTTGTTGCCCACGCAGTACGGCCAGCCGAAGTTGCCGGCGCTGGTGATCCGGTTGAACTCGACAGTCCCCTCCGGGCCGCGGTTGGCGTCGGCGGCGCGGGCGTCCGGGCCGTAGTCGGCCACCAGGACCGCGTTCGTCTGCGGTTCGATGGTGATCCGGAACGGGTTGCGCATGCCCATCGCGTAGATCTCCGGCCGGGTCTTCGCGGTGCCGGCCGGGAAGAGGTTGCCGCTGGGCACGGTGTACGTACCGTCGGCCTGTGGGGTGATCCGCAGGATCTTGCCGCGCAGGTCGTTGGTGTTGCCGGCGGTGCCCTGGGCGTCCCAGGCGGCGCGGCCGGCGCGCTCGTCGACCGGGGTGTAGCCGCTGGAGGCGAACGGGTCGGTGTTGTCGCCGATCGCCGCGTAGAGCCGCCCGGTGGCGTCCATGGCCAGCGACCCGCCCATGTGCGAGTTGGCCCGGCCCTCACCCCGGTAGGTGGGGATGGCCAGCAGGCGTTTCTCCGAGGAGAGCGCGACGCTGTTGTTGGCGACCGTGAACCGGGACAGGTTGAGCTGTTTGAGGGTCTTGTCCGACCAGAGCAGGTAGATCCAGCCGTTGCTGGCGAAGTTGCGGTCCAAGGTCATCCCGAGCAGCCCGTCGGACTGGTCGGTCATCGCCGGGGTGTACGCGAAGTCCAGCAACGTGGTGACCTGGAGGGTGTCGGAGTTGACCACCTTCAGCGCCCCGGTGCGCTGGATGTAGTAGACCTTCCGGTCCGGGGCGACGGCCAGCTCGAACGGGTCGGCCAGGTTCTCGGTGACCAGCCCCACCCGTTCGAAGTTGCTGGTCTTGGTGGCCGAGCAGTCGCCGGCGACCGCACCGGCGGCCCACTCGATGCCGTAGCGCAGGTGCTCCAGGAACGTCGGCTCGCTGAACCGGGAGCTGGCGTGCCCGCCGGCGGTGAACCAGGACCGGCCGCCGTCGTAGCGCTGACACCAGGAGTATGCGTGGTCGATTCCCTCGTCCATCCCGTTGATCCCGTCGCGAACCTTGATCTGCGCGAGGGTGTGCACGTTGCCGGTCGGGTTGGTCCGCCAGTTGTACCACTCCTCACTCTGCTCCCAGAGCTCCGGCAGGTTGCGCGTCGAGGGGTGCGCCCGGTCGAGCACCTTGACCCGGCCGGGGAAGGTGCCGCCGGTGGCGGAGAAATCGGGGTGGTAGTCGAAGATCGTGCCGACCAGGCCCTCGTACCACGGCCAGTCACGTTCGCTGGCCGAGGCAGCGTGCAGGCCGGCCCAGCCGCCGCCGTTGCGGATGAACGTCTGCAACGCCGCCCGCTGGCTGGCGTTGAGCAGATCACCGGAGGCCGGGGTGGAGTTGGTGTTGTTGAAGACCAGGGCGTCGAAGGTGGCGAGGTTGGCGTCGGTGAACGCGGCCGCGTCGGTGGTGGCGACGACCTCGAAGTTGTGGGTGGTGCCGAGCTGCTGGATCGCGGCGACGCCGGCCGGGATCGAGTCATGGTAGAAGTTGGTGATCTTGGAGAAGACCAGCACCCGGAAGCGGGGGGCGGCCTCGGCGGGCAGGGCGGTGGTGGTGCTCACCACGGTGGCGACGGCGAGCAGGGCGAGGCAGAACGCACGGAGGTATCGGGGCATGGGGGCGCTCCCTGTCGGACGGTGAGGGTCGGAAAGCGCTTTCACACTGCCCGCATCACGGTACTGACAGCCAGTGATGACCGTCAATAGCCGCCTGGTAAGCGGTTTCCTGCTCGGGCGGCACCCGCGCGCGGTCCGCCGGTCCCGACGAGCGACGGGCACCGCGCCGCCACGGGGAGCACCTACCATGGTCCGGGTGGGCGTCGAGCCATGCGGCGGCGTAGCCGGTTGACCTGGGGAGGTCTCGTGACGGTGCCATCCACCTCGGATCTGTCCGAAAGCCGTGGTGTCGAGCCGATCGACACCACGACCGTGCACCCGGCCCGCCGCTACAACTACTGGCTCGGCGGCAAGGACAATTTCGCCGTCGACCGGGAGTCCGGCGACCAGATCGCCGCCGTCTACCCGGGCGTGCGCACCCTCGCACGGGAGAACCGGGCCTTCCTCGGCCGGGCGGTGCGGTTCCTCGCCGAGGAGGCTGGAGTCCGGCAGTTCCTCGACGTCGGCACGGGCATCCCGAGCGCCGACAACACCCACGAGGTCGCCCAGTCGGTCGCCCCCGAGGCCCACGTGGTCTACGTCGACAACGACCCGATGGTGCTGGTCCACGCCCGCGCACTGCTGACCAGCAACCCGGCCGGCGCCACCGCCTACCTGGACGCCGACCTGCGCGCACCGGAGCAGATCCTCGCCGACCCGCAGCTGCACGCCACACTGGACCTGTCCCGGCCGGTGGCCCTGGTGCTGGTCGCCGTGACGCACTTCCTCACCGACGACGACCGCCCACACGAGCAGGTTGCCCGGCTGCTCGACGCGCTGCCCTCCGGGAGTTGGCTGGCGCTGACCCACTTCACCACCGACCACATCCCCACCGAGATCGTCAAACGGATGGAGGCCGAGTTCGCGGCCGGCCGAATGAAGCAGGACGCCGTGCCTCGCGACCGCGCCGAGTTCGCCCGCTTCTTCGCCGGTCTGGAGCTGGCCGAGCCGGGCATCGTTCCGGTCGCCGAGTGGCGGCCGCAGGTGCCACCGGAGCAGCGGCCGCCCCTGGCCGACGCCTCCATCTACGGCGCGGTGGCCCGCAAGCCCTGAGCGGCTGCGCAGGCCAGGGCGTGTGCGGTGCCGGTTCCCTGATCGAGGACATCGGCGGTGCTGGAACGGCCTGACCGACTGGCCCGGGCGACGGCCATCCGCCTATGTCGATGACGGTGAGTCCGGCGCCGAGCTGCTCATTGCTCTGACCACGTCAACTCGGCCTTCGCGGCTTGCCGGAACAGACGTGTCTGCTCTCCGATAGCCTCATAAACCCGCTGCCCGTCAGGCGCGCCCTGCCACAGGCAGTGGCCGAGCTCGTTCGCAAGATTGTCTGCCGCAGTGCTGAGTTCGTCCGAACAAATCAACGTAAGTTGCTTGTGGCGAGACCACAGTTGCTTAGCGACGTGATCCTTCTCCTTGTCGGAAAGGGATTTGCGATTGGCGGCCGCCACCTCGGTTTCTTGGGCGGCCTCGAGGAAGGCGTCGACCGCGATTTTGCGCTCGCCACGTAGAGCTGCACGGCGCTGGAGTCGCTCGCGGGATTCCGCCGCGCTGGCAGCCACTCGTTGGCCAGCGATCGTTCCGATCATCCCAATGACGGTCCCGGCCAAGGTTCCAACCACCGCGATCCAGCCCATACCCATCCCCTTCGTGCGGTCATACTTCGCTCGCGCTCGACGGTGAAGATCGTTAACGCCCTACTGAGAAGATCAGGGACGTCTGCGCAGGTGTCCACTCTGGGCACGGCCCCTTCGGTGGCCCTGCGTGGATTGAAGGATCCGTGCTACGTCGCTTTCAGGACGAACATGTGCGGATCGGCGCGCCCATGATCGTCATCGTGCCGCACCTACACGAGCATATCGACGTCCACGCGTGCCGTGCCATGCGATCTGCTTGCCGCTATCCGCTTCTGCCGCCGATCAGACGAACGATCCCACGAATGCCGGCGACACACTGGTCGACGCGGAGCGCACCGCATCCGCTGAGATCCACCACCGACCCGCAGGCGCGCTGCGGCAATTGACCGTCAACGTCGGTGGTGTTCGACGGCTCCCTCGCGGTGGCGTGGTGTCGTCGCCCAGGTCGGGCGCCAGGTCGTCGTGGGCAGCGGTGCCAGGCTCGCGAAGTGGTCGATGACCGCCTGGAGCCCGGGGTGTGGATTCGCTCGGGGGAGGATGAGCGAGAGCGGGTAGGCCAGCGTCGGCTTCACGATCGGGATGCGACGTAGGTCGTGGTTCGTGGGCCAGATGTACCGGTCGCGTGAGCCGACGAGGGTTGCCACGTCGGCGGAGTCGGCGAGGATGTCGAGGAGCACCTCGTTGCCGAAGTTCGGGCCCGCCGCGTCCACGCGAAGATCGAAGGCGGTGGCGAGCTGATCGTAGAAGTCTGCCCATTCGCTTCGCGGCGCGATGCCCGGCACCCAGATCCGGTGTCGGCGCAGTTGGGCTGGTGTCAGCGTTCGTGCGGAGGCGAGCGGATGCCTCGGGCCGACGAGCAGCTCCGTCGGGGAGTCGAACGCGTGGATCATGTGCACGTCGCTCGGCAGTGTGGCCGGGTCGGTGACCGAGCGGAACGAGGCGTCGATGTCACCCGCCTGGACGGCGGCGACCGCCGCGCGTGGGTCGTCGACCCGGAGGGTCACCACGTCGAGGTCGGTTTCGGGATGCGACCGCCAGTAGTCGTGCAGGACGACGGCCTGTGCGGACCGTAGGCCGAGGACGTCGATCCGAAGGGTCCGCGAGCCTGGTCTGATCGCGGCCATGCCGCGATCGACGCCCGCGACGACGTCCCGGGCGTGCGGGAGAAGAGCCTGGCCGTCGAGTGTCAGCTCGACCCCTCGGGCGGTACGCGTGAACAGCCGGACGCCGAGGTCGCGTTCGAGAGTGGCGATCCGCTTCGACACGGCCTGTTGCGTCACGCCGAGCTCGTCGGCGGCATGTTGCAGCTGCCCGAGCTCGGCCGCGCGGACGAACGATCGCACCGCCTCGGTATCCACCGGACCATTATGCAGGCGCACAACCGATGGTTGTGACTCGCCCGGGGTCGGTTGTTTGATCCTGAGCCGACCGGTGCAGTGGGATGCGGAGACCCGAACATCGGTTGTCGCGAGGGAGTCGCATGCGCGTACGGTTGGGACGCAACTTCGGTTGGCTGTGGTCGGCCTACGCCGTCAGCACGTACGGCACGTGGATCGCTTTCGGCGCGTTCCCGCTGCTCGCGGTCCAGGTGCTGCACTCGTCGGCGTTCGCCGTCTCGCTCCTGGAGGCGGCCGGGCTCGCCGTTGCGGCAATTGTCGCCTTCTCGCTCGGACCGTGGGTGGAGCACCGCGCCAAGCGCCCGGTGATGATCGGGATGGACCTGATCCGGTTCGCCGCGATGGCGAGTGTCCCGATCGCGTACGTCCTCGGCTCACTGTCGTACGGCCAACTGCTGGTTGTCTCAGTCATCTCCGGAACCGCGAGCATCACCTTCGCCGCCGCGTCCGGCGCGTACCTGAAGTATCTCGTCCGTGGTGAGCATCTCCTGGCGGCGAACGGCAGATTCGAGGGCACGAACTGGGTGGCGACCGCGGCGGGCCCACCCCTCGGCGGCGCCCTGATCGGGTTGCTCGGCCCGGTCGTCACGATCATGGCCGACGCCTTCAGCTACCTGCTGTCCGCGCTCGGGGTCCTCCGCATCCGCGGCGGCGACGTCGCAGCACCCCGCGACCGGATCACCCGGCTGCGCGGGGCAGATCTTCTCGACGGCTGGCGGTTCATCCTGCGCGACCCCGTACTGAAGGGTCTGTTCCTCAACTCGGTCCTGGTCGGCGGCCTCATCATGGCCACCGTCCCGGTCCTGGCCGTCCTTCTGCTGGGCCAGTACCACTTTCCGGCCTGGCAGTACGGTCTCGCGTTCGGCATCCCCGCACTCGGCGGCTTCGTGGGCGCCCGACTGTCCGCGCGGCTCGTGACCCGCTACGGCCGGCACCGGATCATGACCATCTCCGGTTGGCTCCGGTCGCTCTTCCCCCTCGGTCTCGCGTTCGTCCAACCCGGCATTCCCGGACTCATCACCGTGATCGTCGTCGAGGGCCTGCTGATCACGTGCATGGGCATCTTCAACCCGATCTACGCGACCGAACGCCTGCAACGGACTCCCGCAGGCCACACCGCCCGGATCCTCAGCACCTGGAGTGCCGCCGGCAAACTCCTCCAGGCCGCTCTGATGGTCGTCTGGGGCATTCTCGCCACCCTCACCAGCCCGCTCGCCGCGATCACCATGTCCGGCGTACTCCTGCTCGCCACCCCACTCCTGCTGCCCAGGCGGACAGCTGACCCCGCGCCCGAGGCGGCCGCGTTGGCCGAAGATGCCCGGGTCGGCTGACCTCAGTCCGCGCTGCGGAGTGCTCCAGACTGTCGGGGCGACGGACGCTGGGTTTTCACGCTTGCGGGTTGACGGGTGTCAGGTCCGGCACTGCGATCATCGGAGTCGTCGCTGCTGATCTGCGCAGTTTCGGTCAGTTCCTGGTGCAGCGCCGGTGGGAACGTCAGCGCGCCGTCGAGCAGCGCTTGGGCGAGTGGCCGCGCGCGCGGCTCCTGTGCATTTCTGCCCAGCCACGTTCGCACGCAGTACTCGAACCACCCTGCCTCGTCCGTGGTCAGATCGCCGCGTGCTGCCGTGGCGGCGAGGACGAGGTGAGCAGAGGGTTGCTCGGCAAACCGCACCAACCACTCGCGAGTGAGGCGGAGAACCGTCTCCCGGACCTCGCGATCCAGGTTTGGTTCGGTGAGATAGACGAAGAGTGCATGGCGGGCCTGGGCCGCGTCGATTCCACGCTCAACGACGATCAGGTATGGGGAGGTGATCGCCCGGACCCTGTCCGGGTGTTCCGACTGCCGCCGAAATAGCGCCGCGATGAGGTGTCGGGCTCGAAAATAGTCGACCTCCGGTCGCGTCAGCCAGGTCCGAGCCGCTTCGATCGCGTCGACCAGAAGATCCTCCGGCAGGTCCGAACTGTCCAGGACCTCGCGGATGATGTCGCAAGCACGATCCGAATCTGCCTGCTCGTTCAGCCAGACCACCGCAGTTCGGAGCACCTGTTGGCGTGCCTGCTCGTGCAGAGCACGAGACCGCAGCAAGGGCTCGATGACCGAACGAGCCTCCGTGGAGAGTCCGAAACGCGACAGCCATTGCAGTGCCCGCTCGATCACCCTGGCGCTCGGAACATTCTCACCGTTATGGACGTCCAGAGCATCGTTGCTCGGCGGCTCAACCCGGAGTAGTGCGCGTAGGACCCCCACGGCCGCCGCCCTCTGCCACCACAGGTCCAGCCAGGCTGCCGCCGCGTTGACGGCCGACTCCCGAACCGCGGCCGGAACGACGTCGGCTTCCAGCAGCGCTTCCAGCAGGTGCCGCGCGGTGACGTGTGTGCCGTGGATGGGCAGCCAGGTCTGTGCGGTGGTGAACGTGGTGGTGCGCAGCTCTTCGGGCAGCTCTTTGGCGAGGACGAGCACCTGGAGCAGGTATTGCGCGGTGAGGTGTGTGCCGTGGGTGTGTAGCCAGGTTCGCGCGGTGGTGAACGCGGTGCCGCGCAACCCGTCGGGCAGCCCGTCGGTTTGCAGCATCGTTTCCAGCAGGTGCCGCGCGTCGAGATGTGTGCCGTGGGTGTGCAGCCAGGTCTGTGCGGTGGTGAACGTGGTGGTGCGCAGCTTCTTTGGCAGCCCGTTCGCGGGGACGAGCACCTGGAGGAGGTAGTTCGCGGTGGGGTGCTCGCGGTGCGTCTGGAGCCAGGCCTGTGTGGTGGTGAACGTGGTGCGGCGCAACCCCTCGGGCAGCCCGTCGGCCCGCAGCAACGTTTCCAGCAGGTGCCGCGCGTCGAGGTGTGTGCCGTGGGTGTGCAGCCAGGTCTGTGCGGTGGTGAACGTGGTGGTGCGCAGCTCTTCGGGCAGCTCCTTGGCGGGGATGAGCACCTGCAGGAGGAAGTTCGTGCTGAGGTGCTCGCTGTGCGTTTGCAGCCAGGCCTGTGCGGTGGTGAACGTGGTGGTGCGCAGCTCTTCGGGCAGCTCCTTGGCGGCGATGAGCAGCTGCAGGAGGTAATTCGTGCCGAGGTGTTGGCCGTGCGTTTGCAGCCAGGTCTGTGCGGTGGTGAACGTGGTGGTGCGCAGCTCGTCGGGCAGCCCTTTGACGGGGATGAGCAGCTGTAGAAGGTAGTTCGCGGTGAGGTGTGTGCCGTGGGTGTGCAGCCAGGTCTGTGCGGTGGTGAACGCGGTGGCGCGCAGCTCTCTGGGTAGCCCGTTGGCGGGGATGAGCACCTGCAGGAGGTGGGCCGAGTCGAGGTGTGTGCCGTGCGTTTGCAGCCAGTTCTGTGCGGTGGTGAACGTGGCGACGCGCAGCTCGTCGGGCAGCCCTTTGGCGGGAACGAGCACCTGCAGGAGGAAGTTTGCGGTGAGGTGTTGGCCGTGCGTTTCCAGCCAGGCCTGGGCGGTGGTGAACGTGGTGGCGCGCAGCTCTCTGGGTAGCCCGTTGGCGGGGATGAGTACCTGCAGGAGGTGGGCCGAGTCGAGGTGTTGGCCGTGCGTTCGCAGCCAGTTCTGTGCGGTGGTGAACGTGGTGGCGCGCAGCTCTTCGGGTAGCCCGTCGGCGGGAACGAGCACCTGCAGAAGATAGTTCGCCGTCTCGAGGATCCCGTAGTTCGACAACCATTTGGACGCGGTCGCGCAAACGACCGTAGTCATTTCCGACGGCAGTGCGGGGTGTGCCAATGCGCGTCGGATCAGGTAGTCAGCAGTGGGATCGTCCGAGTTCTGCTCGACCCACTCCCGCACGTGATCGAACGTTTCCGCAACGACTGTGGCGTCGAGGTCCTGGCGGGTCAGCAGGTGCGCCAGAACGTAGCGGGCTTCCGGCCGCGTACTGGAATGCGCGAGCCAGGTTCGGGCCGCTTTGACAAAGTCGGGGACCCGTTCCTGCGGTACCGCCGTTTGGTTGAGGAAACCCGGCAGCACATAGGTCGCTTCGATGGTCTCGCCGTAGCTGCCCAGCCAGGACAGTGCGCGGGTGACGAGCGGCACGACGGCGGCGGTGGGCAGGTGTCTGACCCTGCTCATAGCTCGCAGCAGATAGGTCGCTCTCAGTTGCGTGCCGTTCGCGGCCAGCCACTCCAGGGCGAAACCGGTGAGTCGTTCGAGGTCGGGATCCGCCTCGTGATCCACGACGTCGCGCCTCAGCGCGCACCTGAGGAGGAAGTCGGATCGAACGTCGCGGGAGTGGTGGCGCAGCCATTCGTTGGCCAACCGCACAGCGGCCCTGGCTCGGTCCGCGGGGAGATCGTCGCGGAGGAGTAGCAGCCGGAGGAGCTGTTCCACCCCGGCCAACGAGCGTCCGGTGAGCCAGGCGAGCGTGTGATCGGCCAACTCAGCGGCGACGTCCCGGCTTTTGGGGGGCACGTCACGCACCGCGGCCAGTAAAAGGGAGAAGGCCTCCGGCGCGCGGCCAAGCGTCGTCAGCAGAGGGCTGAACGCGTGGTCCCAGTACGTCTTCCAGGCCGTCGTGAGCATGCCGCTGCTCACCAGCACCGCTGCCGTCCGGGCACCGATCCGCGGGTCCCGCAGGAGCAGTTGAACCACCGGTTCGCGATGTTCTCCGAACCAACGGTTGATCTCACCAATCAGGTCGGCCGCGCGATCCCCATTGTCGATGTCGTCCGCGAGCCGGCCGAGCGCGACGAGCGCGTGCTCCAGGGAGGCCGGCCGCCGGCCGACGGCGTCCAAGAGTTGTGCGGTCAATGCCGGGCGCGGGGCGCCAGTGGTGCTCCAGAACACGACTCCGGTGACCAGGAAGTCCGTGACGACGTCGTGTACGGAGTCGAGGACGTCGTCACTGCTGACGAGCCAGCCCATCCTGATGAGCAGATGCAGCAGATTCGCCGCCGTCGCACCTTCGTTGAAGATGTGCGACGCAGCCTCCACGAGCGCCGGCTCGTCGCCCGGCGTGGCGAGGAATACGGCTGCCGCCGCCCGGATGTGGACCTCCACCTGCGGGCCCCACAAACTCTCGGACGAGTCGAGCCGTGGCACGAGGCCGTCCTCGTCGAGGCGAAGCTCCAGCCATTGCCGGAGGTCGTGGGCGTCCATGGTGGCGCGCGGAAGCACCGGCAGATTCCGGATGACCCGATTCTCGATCTGCCGCGCCACCAGGAGCGTGAGGATGGGCCGAACGCTGTCGGTGTACCCCAGCATGGTGTCCACACCCAGTTTCTTGGTGGCCACGGGGGCGACGGCCTGCACCAGGGATGCGCAGATGGCTCGCAGGTCCTCGGCCTCGGGCTCGAGCTGGATCTGCTCGAGGGCGGCAACGCCGCGGGCGTGGGCCGGTGTGAGCAACCAGCCCGTACGGGCGCTGGCGAGAATGGCAAGGTGCGGGCTGGAGCCGCGTCGGTTCTGCTGGATCAGGGCGTGCAGCTGCGGGAGGTCGAGGTCCTTGGCCATGCTCTGGTTGAGGTAGTCGACGACCAGTAGCACAGGCGCGAAACTCGACCGGACGACAGCGGTCAGGTGGTCCACCACCCCCGCGGCGTTCCCTGGGCGCACGTGCAGCACCGTCCAGCTCTGCCCGACGGCCAAGCCGGCAACTTCGAGCAGAGTGCGGCTCTTTCCGATGCCGCCGTGTCCATTCAGCAGGATGGCGTTCGGGCCGTCCTCGGCACTCAACCGCTGCCAGATGTTGCCAGGGTGCCAGCTGGCCTTGGGGTCGGGCGCGACGTACGGCATGACGTCGTCGAGCAAGCTGGACCGATAGCCGCTCAGTGATCGCAGTACGGTCTGGTGGTGGACGACGCACGCGGGGCCGGGTGGCCCGGGTCGCACCATGTGCAGGGGTGAGGTGCGACGTGCGCCAAACGCCGGCCACCAGTCGTCCGGGAGAGCCGTGGCGAGGGGTATGGCGGTCAGTGCGCTGGGACCTTCCGGCAAGCCGTGCGTGGTCACGACCCCGACCAGGTGCCCGTCGACGAGGACCGGCGCTCCCGAGAACCCCTGCCAGGGGGATCCCGATTCGACATTAGCCGGAGAGCTGCCGCTGACGTCGACACGTAGCAGCCCTTCACGCCGCCGGGTCATGTCCTCGATCTTGCCCACCGCGGAGTAGGTGCTCCGGTCGTGCCCGTTCGGACTGTCCATGAACTGAGGCCAACCCACGACGCGCACCGACTCCAGCGACCCCATCCCGGTGCGGTCGATCTCGGCGAGCGGAAAGGGTGGAGCATCCACCGCAGGGTCGTCGATATCGACAATGGCCAGGTCGGAAGCTATCCCCGTGCCTGGTGGGCGTGGGTCGCCCAGGTGTACGACGTGTCCGGTGTACGCGTTGCCCAAGGCGTCGTTCAGCAGCACCGTTTGGGCGCCGGCGACCACGTGTGCGCAGGTGAGAACGGCGCGGCCGGAGACAAGGAAGCCGGATCCGAAACCATATCGGCCGTCGGGATGGCCAGCTCCTCTATCGGCGGCTATCCCGAGGACACGTTCTGCGGCTTGCATCGACGTAAGCTACGGATCGCCTCACCGCTTCAACTCGTCAGCCGAATCCGAGATGCTCACCTGCTTGCCCACAGCATCCACGGGAGCTCCGAGTTGCACGGTGATGGTGCTGAGGACCTCATTTGTGTGACCCAGTTCGCCGCCCAGTTCGGTGTGGATGAACGGCACCTTGAACCCGGCCTTGCCGGTCTTGCTGCGCGTCGCGACGACCTTCAACTCGACCGTCGCCGACGTCACCGGAAACTTCGGATAGCTGGTCCGCGTGACGGCGGCTGCCGCCAGGTCGGCCTTGAGGGCCTCGATCGCGTCAGCGAGGCCCCACCCCTGATTGTCCTCGTCGTCGATATCCACTGGCTCGCCCTCCCCCTCTTGCGACCGGCCCGGCAGTCACGCATTGGACCGTATCAGTCACGGTCCATGAGGGGTGGAGGTCGAGTTGGCGCTCGCCCGGGCTGCGCCGGGTCGTCCCGTCAGGCCAGCGGCACCTGCGCCGACCGGTCGCCGTCGCCGCCGGCACGGACACCGACGGGCGCAGTGATCGGGGCCGTGGTGATCCGGCTGGGCAGCACCGGCGCGTCCCGGCCGGTGCCCCGTCGGCCGTCGCTGCTCGACGATTCCTCGTGGTAGTCCTGCTCCACGTTGACCGACCAGACGTCGTGCGTACTGCCGGTGGCGATGTTCTCGGCCGTGAGCATCGCGGTCAACATCGAGTGGTCCTGATTGTTGTAGCGGTGCATGCCGTTGCGCCCCACCGGGTGCACGTTCGGCACCGCCTCGCTCAGCCATGCCCGGATGACGTCCACGTTGTGCTGGTAGCGCTCGTCGTACACCGGGTAGGCCTTGGGCATCCGCACGACGTAGCCGGCCTCCACCACGCCCGGTCGCACCAACCCCAACCGCTCCAACTCCGCGGTGCCCAACGCCACGAGGTCGGCATCGGGGGTACGCCACATCTCGTCGTCTTGGAAGACGAAGTACTCCAGGCCGAGGCAGGTGCGTCCGTCCTTGACGAGGTGCGGCGACCAGGAGCCGAAGTTCTGGATCCGGCCCACCCGTACCCCCGGGTCGTGCACGTAGATCCAGTTGTCGGGGAAAGAGAACTCCGCCGGCACCACCAGCGCGACCGTCAGGAAGTCGCGGTAGCGCAGGTCGGCGGCGCAGGCCAGGATCTCCGGCGGCGCCGCCGGACGCAGCGCGGCCACCAGCTCCGAGATCGGCATCGACGAGATCACATGGTCGGCCGGTTCGGTACGCTGCCCGTCCGCGCCGTTGACCGTCACGCTGATCGCCCGCCGTCGCACCGGGTCGTGGTGCACGGCGGTGACCCAGGTGCCGGTCGACACCCGCCCGCCCTGGTGGCACACCTGCTCGGCGCAGCGCTCCCACATCATTCCCGGCCCGTACTTCGGGTACTGGAACTGCTCGATCAGGCTGGTCACATCCGTGCGTCGACGCCGGGGCAGCAACGCGTTGCGGATCGCCTTGGCCAGCGACAGGTTCTTGATCCGCTGCGCGGCCCAGTCGGCCTGCAGCCGGTCCGCCGGCATCCCCCAGACCTTCTCGGTGTACGTCTTGAAGAAGATCGAATACAACCGCCAGCCGAACCGGGCCGACACCCAGCCCTCGAAGTGCGACTGGTCCTCTGGTGGGCGCAGCCGGGCGCGGGCGTACGAGCCGAGGCAGCGGGCCGCCTCCGGCAGCCCCAGGTTGCGCAGCGCGTTCACGGCGCTGAGTGGGTAGTTGAACAGCGCGCCGCGGTAGAAGATCCGGCTCATCCGGGGCCGGGTCAGGAAGTCCTCGTCCGGCAGGATCTCGTGCCAGAACGCCTCCACCCGGGGCACCTTCGTGAAGAACCGGTGCCCGCCGATGTCGAACCGCCATCCGTCGCGTTCCACGGTCCGGCTGATCCCGCCGACCACCTCGTCGGCCTCGAAGACCCGGACCGGCCGGCCGTGCCGGAGCAGCTCGTACGCCGCGGTGAGCCCCGCCGGCCCCGCACCGATGACCACCGTGCCGTGCTGCTCGCCCATGCCGCAGTGCTCCCTGCTCACCTGCCGTGGTTGAGGTGCCGCGCGTACCCGTTCTGCGTCGAATGTCACTCTTGGTCAACGATCGTTTCCGCTCCGGAGTGGCGCGTGGCGGCGTGCGACGGCGTGGACGACACTCCTGTGCGACGGGTGGGCGGGCGGGGGAGCGGGGCGGATGCACCGGTGGCGGAGCGGCGCGGCGACGCTGGCCGTCCGTTTTGTCGAGGCAGGCCGGGCCGGAGCGCGCACGGTCCGCCGCGTGCCGGCGCCCTGGTCGTACGTGATCGGCCTGTTCCTCGGCGCGAAGCTGCTGCTGACCCTGCTCGGGCTGCTGGTCCTGCACGCCTGGGACGGCGTCCCCGGGGCACCGCCGGCCGACGAGGCGTTGATGTGGGCGCAGCAGCGGGAGATCTCCGGGCACCGATGGATCTCCTTCTGGTTCGCCTGGGACGGGCTGCTCTACCTGCGGCTGAGCGAGCTGCCCCTGACCGGGCCGTGGAACGACTTCGGCTTCCCGTTGCTCTATCCGTTCCTGGCCCGGCCGGTGGGCGTGCTGCTCGGCGGTGACACCGCGCTGGCCCTGCTGTTGATCAGCAACGTCGCGTTCCTGCTCGCGCTCTGGTACGGCTACCGGCTGGCCGAGCTGCTGCTCGGCGACGCGCAGGCGGCCCGCCGCTTCACCCGTTACCTGGTGCTGCTGCCGACCGCGTTCCTCTTCCAGGCGGCGCTGACCGAGTCGCTCTTCGTCTGTCTCGCGTTGGCCGCGTTCTACCACGCCGAGCGACGCCAGTGGCTGCTGGTCGGCGTCCTCGGCTACTTCCTGGCGATGAGTCGCTCGGTTGGCCTGCTCGTCGCGCTGCCGCTGGCCCTGGTCCTGCTCCGTCAGCACGACTGGCGGCTCGGCCCGCGCGCGCTGCTCGGCTACCTGCGGATCGGCTGGCCGTTGCTGCTGTTGCCGGCCGGCTGGTTCACCTTCATGGCGTTCTGCCGGTGGCGCGGCGGAGACTGGTTCGCCTACCAGCACGCCCAGCAGGTCGGATGGGGCATCGAGGTGCAGAACCCGGTGCCGGTGCTGCTGGACGGGCTGGCCGGGGAACCGCGCGACGCCGCCCGGGTCCTCTTCGCGGTGGCCGTGCTGGGCGTGCTGGTCGCCGGGTTCCGCCGCCGGGAGCTGGCCTACCTGGTGTACGGCGTACTCATGGTGCTGGTGCCTCTGTCGATGGGCCCGGCGGTGTACCGGAGTCTGCTGCGCTACCTGCTCGCGGCGTTCCCGGTGGCCCTGGTGCTGGCCCGCTGGGCCCGCCACGCCAGCGTCGACGTGTGGCTGACCGCGGCGCTCGCCGTGGTGCAGGGCGCGCTGTTCGTGCTCTGGCTCAGTTACTGGACCCACATGATCATCTGATCGGGCCGCACCCGTCGATGATCCCGGCGTGCCCCGGTACGGGCGTGACCGAGGGGCCTGTGCGAGGCTGCTGCCCGTCGTCCGAAGCGCATGCGAGGCTGCTGCCCGTCGTCCGAAGCGCAGTCGAGTGGAGGCCTGGTGTTCGCCCTGCCGCTGAGCGAGGAAGTCGAGCTGCGCCCGCTGGACCCGTGGCGGGCCGAGGAGTTCCTCGACCACCTCGATCGGGCGCGGGAGCACATCCTGCCCTGGGTGTCGCCGGCCTTCGTCGCCACCGACCTGCCGTCCGCGCGAGCGGTGTTGCAGCGCTACGCCGACCGCTGGGCCAGCGACACCGGCGGCATCTGGGGCCTGTGGCGGCGGGGCGTTCTCGTCGGCGGGGTCATGTTCGTGTCGTTCGACGTGACCAGGGGCGTCTGCGAGGTCGGCTGCTGGGTGGAGCCGGAGGCGCAGGGGAGGGGCCTGGTCGCGCCGGCGGTCCGTCGGATCGTCGACTGGGCGGTCCGCGAGCGCGGCATTTCCCGGGTGGAGTGGCGGACCAACGCCGACAACATCCGCAGCAAGGCCCTCGCCCATCGACTCGGCCTGCGCCTCGACGGCACCCTCCGCCAGGTCAGCCCCGGCCCGCACGGTCGCATCGACCTTGAGGTCTGGTCGGTGCTGGCCGACGAGTGGTTGGCCGCGCCACGCACCGTCACTGACGACAGCGAATAGTTGTCATACCCGCGCGGCACCATGCATTCATGGCCGTCCCCGCGCTCACCCCGCACCCCGACCCGCCGCGTTCCGTGCCGCTGCGTGAGGCGCGCACCCGGTTCAGTCAGCTCGTCGCGCTGGCCGAGCTGACCGACGCGGTCACCGTCGTCACCCGCGACGGCGATCCCCGCCCGGTCGCCGCGATCGTCCCCGCCGCGGCCGCCCGCAGCGGCGCGCAGGCCCGCGCCGACGCCGACCGGCTCGCCACGGTCACCGCCGGCTGGGCACGGCGCCTTGAGGAGCAGCACCGGCGCAGCGGTCAGCGGCACGCCGCCGAGCTCGGTGCGATCCGCGCGGCGCTGGCCGAGGCGTGGGCCGAGCTGGATCGTCGGGTCGTCCCGGGCAGTGACCCGACGCTGGCCCGGCTGCGCGCCGCGCACAACGACCTGCTCGCCGGCTGACGTCAGCCGGTCGCCGGTTAGGCGTGCGTCTCGGCGGCCGATACCGCCACCCAGACCCGCTTGCGTCCGCATGATCGTGCTCGAACCAGGATGTAGTGGTGTCGGCGTATCGGTGAGGCCACTACATCCTGGATCGAGCACGATCATGGCGGCGGGGCGCGAGGCGGGGCGCGCGGCGGGCGGGGTGCGCGGCGGGCGGGGCGCGCGGCGGGCGGGCTCGCGGGAGCCCGCCCGCCGCGAGGTTCTCAGCAGTTGCGCAACTCGGGGGACTGGTTGAGCAGTTGGCCACGGGTCGACACGAAGCGGCGGTAGCGCTCCCCGTCGACTGCCGAGAGGCGGAACGCGGCGACCCGGTGGCAGTTCTGGAAGGCCAGGCGTACGCCGAAGTGTCGTTCCAGGCCGGCGCGGATCGCGTCGCTCGCCAGCGCTCGAAGCAGTTGACCCCGGTCGGCGTCGGTGGGCGGCGGAACGGTGTTGTCCGCCAGGTCGGCGTCGCCGGCCGCAAGCTCGGCCACCACCCGGCTGACGGTGGCCCAGGCGTACGGGAGGGAGTCGCGGACGCAGGCGATGAACGCCTCGTCGTCGACGGGGCCGCGTTCGGCGGCGTCGAGCAGGGCGGGCGGGACGGTGAGCGACATGGTTCTCCTCCGCTTCCAGACAATGAATACCGTTGTCATTAACGGTGCGAACAGAGCAGACCACGCTGGGTGGATGACGTCAACGACTTCCCGGCGTGCCGCGCCGGAACCCGTGGTGGAAGACGCGCGAGAGAGGGCAGCTCAGGGCTGGCGGGGGTGGCCCTTGAGGTGCCGGCCCAGTTCACGGGCGATCTCCCGGTTGGCGTCCCGCTCGGCCAGCGTCTGCCGCTTGTCATAGGAGCGCTTGCCCTTCGCCAGGGCCAGCTCGACCTTGGCGAAGCCGTTCTCGAAGTACATCGACAGCGGGACCAGGGTCACCCCGCCCTCGCGGACCTTGTCCAGGATCCGGTCGATCTCGGCCCGGTGCAGCAGCAGCTTGCGGTTGCGGCGGGGAGTGTGGTTGGTCCACGTGCCGTAGGCGTACTCGGCGATGTGCAGGCCGTACAGCACGATCTCGCCGTCGCGCTCGTGCGCGAACGCGTCGACCAGCGAGGCTCGCCCCTCGCGCAGCGACTTCACCTCGGTGCCGACCAGCACGATGCCCGCCTCATAGGTGCGCAGCACGGTGTACTCGTGCCGGGCCTTCTTGTTCGAGGCGATCAACCGGCGTTCGGGCTGCTTCGACGGGCTCACCCGCCGACGATATCCGGCCGCCCGATCAGCCCGTCCCGGGGCGGCCGGCGCGAAGCCGCGCGATCAGGTCCCGCGCCGCCTCCGCGAACGCCTCCTGTGACTCCGACGGCCAGTGCGCCATGATCGGCGGGGGAACGCTGTCGCTGGGTGGGGGCACCACGTCCAGCGGGTCGGTCAACCGCCGGTCCACCGCCGCCGCCGGTCCGGCCGGTGTCTCGTTGTCCCCGTCCCGGTGCGGAGCGAAGATCCAACCGCCGATCGGGTCGGTGTCGCGCCACAGGTTCACCCAGCGCCAACCGACCCGCTCGCCGATCTCCTCAAGCGCCGACACGTTGACGGATGCGGGAAACAGCCGCGCGTACAACCGGCGCAGCGGTGACCCGTGGGTCAGCAGGGCGCACCGGTCGGTGATCCGGGCCGGCAGTTGCAGCACCGTGGCGGCGAGCAGCACCGAGCCGTGGCTGTGCCCGGTCAGCAGCACGCCGTGACCCTGCTCCACCAGGTAGGAGATCCGCTTGGCCAACTCCGGCACGGCCCGCTCGGCGTAGCAGGGCGGGGCGAAGGGGTGTGCCGCGCGGGGCCAGAAGGTGCCCAGATCCCACAGCACGCCCACGTACCGGCGGAATCCCACCGTTCGGTACGCGAATAGGCCGCCGATCACCAGCCCGAGCAGGAGCGCGGCGATCACGTAACTGCCCGTTCCGATGAAGAAGTTGACGAAGTTCTCGGGTAGGCCGACGTACTGCTGCAACACGTCACCGGGAAGGATGTGGAACAGCCCGAGCGCGCTGGTCGCCAGCCCGAGCGCGGCCAGCCCGGCGTAGACCACGGTGAGCGGCTCCAGCCGTTCGGTGAACCGTGCCCGGGCAACCGCCTGCTCGACCTGGCGAAGCCGCTCGGCCGCCTCCGGCGGCGCGTGCGGGAAGTCCGCCGCCACGATCGCCCGGGCGGCCCGCCACCGACGGCCGCGGGTCAGCAGCGTGACCACTCCGGCCGCCAGCAACGCGCTCAACACCGCCAGGAAAAACCCGAAGATCGCCCATTTGTACGCCAGTGGCGGGCTGGTCACGAGGCCGTCCGCGGTCGTGCCGTCGCGGTCCAACACGTCTGCGGTCCGGTAGACCAACTCGGCGGAGAACGCCACCGCGAGCCCGGCGGCGATCGTGACCAGGACCGGCGCGCCCAGCGCACGCAGCGGCGCGGGACGTCCTCCGCCGTCGGGGTGTCTGCCGCCCCGCCGCCAGATCACCAAGGCCGCGAGGATCACCACCAGCACCGTCTGGCTGACGAACAGCCAGGCCACGATCGCGCCGTACCCGGGCAACGCGCGGCTCTCCGACCACGGCGCCGGGCTGATGACGACGTGCACGATCACCAGGATCGTCACGCCGCAGGCGATCGTGCGCAGCCCGCGGAAGAAGGCGTCCATGCCGGGCGTCGGGTCGGTCCGGTCGATGCTCCGTACCGCGGCGACCAGCACCAGGCAGGTGAGCAGCAACCCCCCGGTTGCCGCCAGCAGCACCACCATCGTCGGCGAGCGGTGCTGGCTGGACCGCGCGGCCAGCAAGCTGCCGTCCAGCGTGGCGAAGGCGGCCGCGACGTGCACCGAGCGCAGTCGACCCACCAGCGGTGCGCCGTCCCACTGGCCGACCGCGCTCAACCGGTGCTTCGAGGCTGCCGGCTCGCGCGTGCGGAACGCGTCGAACGAGTGGCTGAGACGGGTGCTCAGCCACCAGACGAGCCCGATCGCGGCGACCGGCACCAGCGCCAGCACTCCCAGGCGCAGCCCGATCGGACGGCCGCTGAGCCAGGACAGCCAGCTTCGGCCGCCCATGCACGCCGGTGTGCCCATGCAGCGCCAGGCGATCAGGTCCACCGCCACCCCGACGATGGAGAGCACGTAGAGCATGGTGAGGGTGAGGGCGAGCACCCGGCACAACGCGACGACCACGTTCTTCCAGCCGTGGATCGCCGGATGCATCCAGAGCGCCACGTTGCAGAGCATGAACGGCAGCAGGAACACCAGCGACAGCGTCCGCACGGCCGTGCCGGACGGTAGGTCGCTCCAGCGGTACGCCTCCAACGTCACCCCGCCGGTCCCGGTCGAATCCGGATAGCCGGGACGCGGTCGGTAAAACCCTCCGCTGCGGTCCCCGGCGACCTGGTGCACGTACGGCCGGTTCAACACCTGGTCCGCGCCCGACCCGGAGACGCCGTGCACCCGCAACTCCACGATCCCGCCCGACGTCGTCGTTCCGGTCGGCGACACGTCCGCCATGGGCCCCCCGAGGTGTGCGCGGCAGCCGGCCGGTCGTCGATGTGCGGCCACCCGCGCGGCTCCCCGGCTTACCCATCCCCGACCCGGTCAACCGTGCGTCGGAGCCCAGGCCATGGTGCGGCCCACCCTCGACAGGTGATTTCATGGCGCCATGGCGAACCCGGTGATCCTGAGCGTCGACGACGACCCCGTGGTGTCCCGGGCGGTGGCCCGGGACATCCGGCGCCGCTACGGCGACCGCTACCGGGTCCTGCGGGCCTCCTCCGGGCCCGAGGCGCTGGACGCGCTGCGGGAGGTCAAACTGCGCGGCGAACAGGTGGCGCTGCTGCTGGCCGACCACCGGATGCCGGAGATGACCGGTGTCGAGTTCCTCGAGGCGGCCATGGACATCTTTCCGGCCGCCCGCCGGGTGCTGCTCACCGCGTACGCGGACACCGACGCCGCGATCGAGGCCATCAACGTGGTCGACCTGGACCACTACCTGCTCAAGCCCTGGCATCCGCCCGAGGAGAAGCTCTATCCGGTGGTCGACGGGCTGCTGGAGGCGTGGGCGGTCACCCCGGACGCGGCGAGCGCCGAGATCCGGGTCGTCGGGCACCGTTGGTCGGCGCCGTCGTTCAAGGTCCGCGACTTCCTGGCCCGCAACCTGGTGCCGTACCGCTGGATGTTGTCCGACGACCCGGAGGGCATCCGCCTGCTCGACGCGGCCGGGGCCACCGAGGCGGACGTGCCGCTGGTGGTGACGGCCGAGGGCAAGGCGTTGATCGCCCCGAGCGAGACCGAGTTGGCCGCGCTGGCCGGGTTGACCGTGGTGCCCGCGTCCGACTTCTACGACCTGGTGGTGATCGGCGGTGGCCCGGCCGGCCTCGGCTCGGCGGTGTACGGCGCGTCGGAAGGGCTGCGCACCGTGCTCGTCGAGCGACGGGCGACCGGCGGGCAGGCCGGGCAGAGCAGTCGAATCGAAAACTACCTGGGCTTCCCGGACGGCGTCTCCGGCGCGCAGTTGACCGATCGGGCCCGGCGGCAGGCGGTCAAGTTCGGCGCCGAGTTGCTCAGCGCCCGGGAGGTGGTGGGCCTGAGTGAGGCCGGGGGCGCCCGGCTTTTGCGCTTCGGCGACGGCACCGAGATCGCGGCGCACACCGTGGTGCTGGCCACCGGAGTGTCGTACCGGGTGCTCGACGCTCCCGGGCTGGCCGACTTCACCGGCCGGGGGGTGTTCTACGGCGCCGCCGCGACCGAGGCGCCGAGCTGCGTGGAGCAGGACGTCTACATCGTCGGCGGGGCCAACTCCGCAGGCCAGGCGGCGGTGCACTTCTCCCGGTACGCGTCGAGGGTGCACCTGCTGATCCGAGGCGCGGACCTGACCGCCTCGATGTCGCGTTACCTGATCGACCAGTTGGAACGGATCGATCGGATCACCGTGCACCCGCACACGGCCGTCGTCGGCGCGGCGGGGGAGGACCACCTGCAACGGCTCACCCTCTGCGACACCCGCACCGGGGAGGCCCGCTCGGTCGACACCTCCTGGCTGTTCATCTTCATCGGCGCGGAGCCCCGGACCGACTGGCTGGACGGCGTGCTGGTCCGCGACGGCCGCGGCTTCATCGTCACCGGCCCGGACCTGCTCGCCGGGGGGCGACGGCCGGCCGGCTGGTCGCTGTCGCGCGACCCGTACCACCTGGAGACCAGTGTGCCGGGGGTCTTCGCCGCCGGGGACGTGCGGGCCGAGTCGGTCAAGCGGGTCGCCTCGGCAGTCGGCGAAGGCGCGATGGCCGTCTCCCTCGTGCACCGTTACCTGGAGGCCCAATGAGCATCGAATCGGACCGGCTGACGCCGGCGGAGCTACGCACCCTGTTCCTGTTCGAGGCCCTCGACGACGGGCAGCTCGCCTGGCTGGCCGAGCGTGGGCGGGTCGAGCAGCGCGCGGGCGGCACCCTGGTGTACGCCGAGGGTGAGCCCGCCACCTGCTTCTTCGTGTTGATGCGGGGTGCGGTGGCGCTGAGCCGGCAGGTGCGCGGCGACGACGTCGAGGTCAGCCGGACCGATCAGCGTGGGGTGTACGGCGGGGCCGTCCAGGCGTACCTGGGAGACCAGGTCGACCAGACCTACCGCAACAGTCTGCGGGCGGTGACCGACGCGGACTTCTTCGTGTTGCCGGCGGAGGACTTCGCGCACGCCCTGCGGACCTGGTTCCCGATGCCCATGCACCTGCTGGAGGGGCTGTTCTTCGGTATGCGGAATTCGCAGACCGTCGTCGGCGAACGGGAACGGTTGTTGGCCCTCGGCTCGCTCTCGGCGGGTCTGACCCACGAGCTGAACAATCCGGCCGCGGCGGCGGTGCGGGCCACCTCGGTGCTGCGCGAGCGTGTCGCCGGGATGCGACACAAGCTCGCCATGGTCGCCGACGGCCGGCTCGACGGCAGGGCCCTGCACGGCCTCGTCGCGTTGCAGGAGGAGGCGGTGGCCCGGGTCGCCACCGCGCCGAAGTTGACCCCGATGGCCACCGCCGACGCCGAGGACGCCCTCACCGACTGGCTGGAGGAGCACGGGGTCAGCGGCGCGTGGGACCTGGCGCCGATCCTGGTGGGTGGCGGGCTCGACGCGGCCTGGTTGGCGCAGGTGAAGGCGGCGGTTGGCGCCGCGGATCTGGAAGCGGCGGTTCGCTGGCTCACGTACACGGTCGACACCGAGCTGCTGATGCGCGAGATCGGCGACGCGGTCACCCGGATCTCCGGTCTCGTCGACGCCGCCAAGCAGTACTCGCAGCTGGATCGCGCACCGCACCGAGTGGTGGACGTGCACGATCTGCTCGACGCCACGCTGGTGATGTTCAAGGGGAAGATCCCCGCCGAGGTCAAGCTGGTCCGCGAGTACGACCGCAGCCTCCCGCCGGTTCCGGCGTACGCGGCCGAGCTGAACCAGGTGTGGACCAACCTGATCGACAACGCGTTGGGTGCGATGGGGGAGAAGGGGGTGCTGACCGTCCGCACCGGACTCAGCGGTGACCTGCTGGCGGTGGAGATCACCGACACCGGCCCGGGTATCCCGCCGGAGGTGCGTCCGCGCATCTTCGAGCCGTTCTTCACCACCAAGCCGGTCGGCACGGGCACCGGCCTGGGGCTGGACATCTCGTACCGGATCGTGGTGCACAAGCACCACGGCGACATCCGGGTGGAGACCGAGCCCGGACGCACGACGTTCCAGGTGCTCCTGCCGATCACCGAAGGCCCGTCACCATCCTGACCCGCAGAGCTGGCGGGTCTGTTCCTGGGGCGGTTGCTTCGGCGCACGCCGAACCATGACGGCCGTACGGTCGGCGACTATGACGATCAGCAACACGCCAACCGCCACCGAGCATCTGACGATCAACCCGAGCATCCTCTACTTCGGTACCCCGGTGGTGCTGCTGAGCACCGAGAACGACGACGGCAGCGCCAACCTGGCCCCGATCTCCTCGGCGTGGGCCCTCGGCCAGGTCGTCGTGCTGGGCCTCGGCGACGAGGGGCAGACCGCGCAGAATCTCGCCGCCCGCCCCGACCTGGTGATCAATCTTCCCGCTGCCGACCAGTGGGAGGCTGTCGAGCGGCTGGCGCCGCTGACCGGACGGCACCCGGTGCCCGCGGTCAAGCGGGACCGGTTCCGGCACGAGCCGGCGAAGTTCGAGGTCGCCGGCCTGCGGTCGCAACCGTCGCGCTGCGTCCGACCGCCCCGGGTGGCCGAGTGCCCGCTGCACCTGGAGGCCCGCGCCATCCGGATCCACGCCGACGTCACGGAAACGTTCCTCATCGTCGAGGCCCACGTCCTGGCGGTACACGCCGACGCCCGCATCGTCGTGCCGGGCACCAACCATGTCGACCCGGCGGCCTGGCATCCGTTGATCTACAACTTCCGCCACTACTTCGGGCTCGGCGCCGAACTGGGTCACAGTTTCCGCTCGGAGACGCCGGCTGGCTGACCTGGGCGACTCGGAATCATCCGGTTGGCGACGACACGCCATTGGCACACCCGTGCGACGCGCCGACTACCTAAAGACATTGAGTGGTCGCGGGCAGTAGTGTCGGGCGGCGTTCGTGATACCGCCCGGAGGAGGGTCCGTGGAGTCGATGGCCCGCCAGCGCAGCGCTCCCCAGAGCGACGATCAGCCGGGCGACCCGCCCACCGGCACCATGCTGCCGGAGTTGGAGGATCGCGACTGGTTGCACCACGCGCAGGAGTTCGCCCACACCAGCTTCTGGGCGGTTGCCCGCCGACTGCCCCGGCTGGTCCGGGAGGCGGTCGGGCTGGGCTGGGCCACCAACCGTCGGGACACGGTCGCCTCCATCGGCCTGAACATCGCCGCCGGCGTGATGACGACGTTCGGCCTGCTCGCCACGACCAGTGTGCTGCGCGAGTTGTTCGCCGCCGGTCCCACACCGGATCGGGTCCGCTCGGCTCTGCCGGCGCTGATCGTGGCCGCGGCGGCGGTGTCGGCGCGCGGCGGCCTGACGATCGCGGCCGGCTGGGCCCAGGCCCGGCTTATCCCGCAGATCAACTATCAGGTGGAGCTGCGGTTGTTCGAGGCCACCACTGCGGTGGACCTCGCCGCGTTCGACGACGCCGGCTTCGCCGAGGAGATGGACCGCGCGCGGGACCGGGGAATGGCGGAGGCGGCGTACATCGTCGACCACACCGTCAACCTGGTGACCGGCGTGGTCGGGATGCTCGCCACCGCCGTGGCGGTGACCGTGATCCAACCGTTGCTGCTGCCCTGCCTGCTGCTCGCCGCGGTGCCGCAGGCGATCACGGCGGTGCGGATGGCCCGCCGGGAGTATCTGGCGATGCTGGCCCGGATCACCCGGCGGCGCCGGATGTGGATGCTGGCCCACCTGATGGCCAACCGGCACACCGCTGCCGAGGTGCGCGCGTACCAGATGCGCGATTTCCTGCTCGCCGAGTATCGCGGGGTGATGGCCGTCGAGACCCGGGCCCAGCTGCGGCTGGTCCGCTCGCAGACCGGCACGCGGGTGGTCGGCGCGACGGTGGCGGGGCTGGCCACCTTCGGGGTGTACGCGGTCCTCGGCGGCCTGTTGCTCAACGGGATGGTCGCCCTCGCCGCCGCGGCCACCGCGTTGCTCGCCCTGCAGTCCGCGCGGACCAGCCTGGGCGTTTCGGTCGTCGCCACCAACTCGCTGTACGAGGACGCCCTCTACTACCAGGACTATCGGGACTTCCTGGCCCGCGCCCACGCGCGGGTGCCGATCGGCGGCGACCGGATGGCCGACGGTGTCGGCGTGATCGAGCTGACCGACGTGAGCCTGAGTTACCCGGACACCGACTCGCCGGCAGTGGACCGGGTCAGCCTGAGCGTCCGCCGGGGCGAGGTGATCGCACTGGTCGGCGAGAACGGCTCCGGCAAGACCACCCTGGCCAAACTGATCGCGGGGCTCTACCAGCCGACGGGCGGGGTGATCCGCTGGGACGGCGTCGACGCCGCCGAGCTGGACCCCCGAGCCCTTGGCGCCCAGGTGGCAGTGATGACCCAGGAGTGGTGGAAGTTCCCCTTCACCGCCGGGCAGAACATCCGCGTCGGGCGGCACGACCGCCCGCCGGAGCGATCCGGCCCCAGCGTCCAGGAGGCGGCTGCCGCAGCCGCCGCGCACGAGATGATCGTCGGTCTGCCGCACGGCTACGACACCCTGCTCGACCGGGAGTTCAAGGACGGCCATGAACTGTCCGGCGGGCAGTGGCAGCGGCTCGTCGCGGCTCGCGGCCTCTACCGGGATGCCGCCCTGCTGATCTGTGACGAACCCTCGGCAGCCCTGGACGCGCGTGCCGAACACGCCCTGTTCCAGCACCTGCGCCGGCGCCCTGATCGGGCGGTCGTCCTGATCACCCACCGGCTGGCCAACGTCCGGCACGCCGACCGGATCTTCGTGATGGATCGGGGCCGGATCGTCCAGCAGCGCCGCCACGACGAGCTGATGGCCGCGAACGGCCTCTACCGCGAGCTGTTCGACCTTCAGGCCAGCGGCTACCTGACGGGCGCCGACAACGCCCTGCCCCGCTGAGCCTCACCCGCCTGCTGCCGCGCTGCCCACGCCGCGCCGCCCCATGCAAGATCGTGCTCGATCCTGGAAGTAGTGGTCTCGTCGGCTCTTGATGCCACTAGAACCAGGATCGAGCACGATCTTGCACCGTCGGGGGCGTTGGGGGCGGCGTGTTCGGGGCGGCGTGGGGTCAGGCGAGGTGGCTGGGGGTCAGGAAGTCGGCCAGGACCCGAGTGTGGGTGGAGAACGCCAGCTCGACCGGATCGGTGAGCACCAGCCACTCGCTGGCCTCTTCGGTCGGCGCGGACGGGGGCAGGTCCTCGGCAGCTCGTTCGGGCAGCACCCCGAAGATCATCATCGTGCCGCCGGCGGGAGCGCCGTGCACCGCGAAGAGCTGGGCGTCCTCGGCCGCCGCGATCAGCCCGGTCTCCTCCCGCAGTTCACGGACGAGGGCGTCGGACCACTCCTCGCCGTACTCGATGAAGCCGCCGGGCAGCGCGAGCAGGCCGCGGGCCGGCTCGATGTCCCGGCGGACCACCACCACGCCCAGGCCCTCGGCGGTGCGGACCGGCAGCACCGCGACCGCGACGGGCAGGGGGTTGCGCCAGACGGTCTCGCCGCAGAGCGCGCAGACCCGCGGCCACCCGGCGGCCTCCGGGTAGGCGGCGCCACAGAAGGAGCAGTGCGAGTACGGCGAGCCTGTCATGCCGCAGCACGCTACCCCCGCCGCCGCTGCTCCTGCCGCCGCGCCGCCGCTCTTTGCTCAGGCCTCCGGGGCTCCGGTGTAGAAGGCGGTGGTGCGTGCGGCGGCGGCCTTCGCCTCGTCGGCGTCGGTGCCGGCGGCGATGCTCGCCTCGCCCCACAGGTGACTGCTCAGCTCCATGGTCCGTCGCCCCTCGTCGGACGCGCTCCACTCGGCGCTCTGCTCCGGGCTGACGCCGCTGCCGTCGGCGGCCAGGTGGGAGGCGAGACCGAGCAGCCCCAGGTCCCAGCCGACACCGACGGCACCCGGCCCGAACTGTGCCCACCGGTCCTGGTCGACGTGCGCGATGTGGTCCAACTCGAAGCGGGTCCGCTCGGCGTCGACCGGGGTGAGCCGCACCTCGATCCAGCTCACCTCGTCGCCGTACTCCCAGGTGGCGGTGAAGCTGTGCGGTGGGTCGCAGGTTTCGATGGTGCCGCCGGCATTGCCCTGGAGCTGGTACTTGCCGTGCAGCCGCAGGTCACCGGTGATCGGCATGAACCAGCGCGGGATGCGTTCGGCGTTGGTGCAGGCGTCCCACAGATCATCGAGCGTCGCCTGGTAGGTCTGGCTGAGCGTGCTCACGCGGGCCTCGCCGGCCTCCAGGGTGCGGCTGCCGACCCGCCGCTGGACGGCGTTGATCTGCTCGATCGCGTCGATCATCAGGTGTTCCTCTCGTCGGGTGGGTCGGCGGGCCCGCCCAGCCGACGCTCGCGTCGGCCCCGGGCCAGCTCGGTGGCGAGTGCCGCCAGGGGTGGGGTCCAGAATCGGCGGAAGTGCTCCAGCCAGCCGTCGACCTCGCGCAGTGGGCGTGGGTCGACCGCATAGAGCCGCCGGGTGCCCTCCGGTCGCACGGTGGCGAAGCCGTTGTCCCGCAACACCTTGAGGTGCTGGGACACGGCTGGCTGGGAGATGCCGAACTCGTCGCGGATGACCGCGCTGACCGCGCCGGCGGTCTGCTCGCCGCTGGCGAGCAGTTCCAGGATGCGGCGCCGGACCGGATCGCCCAGCACGTCGAAGGCGTGCACGACGCCTTTATATCACCAACTGCTTATTTAAGCGAGTGCTGATACCCCGACGAGCTTGTCCAACCGGATCGGCAGGTCCCGAATTCGCACGCCGGTGGCGTGGTGCACCGCGTTGGCGACGGCCGCCGCGGCGCCGACGATGCCGATCTCGCCGATGCCCTTCACCCCGGCGGGGTTCAACTCGTCGTCCTGTTCGTCCAACCAGTACGCCTCGATGGACTCCACATCCGGGCATGCGGTGATGTGATAGGTGGCCAGGTCGTGGTTGACCCAGTCGCCGTACCGCTCGTCGAGCAGGCCCTCCTCGTGCAGCGCCATCGACAGCCCCATCGTCATGCCGCCGAGGAGTTGGCTGCGCGCCGTCGTCGGGTTGACGATCCGCCCGGCCGCGAACACCCCGAGCATCCGGTTCAGCCGCACCTCACCGGTGTCCGCGTCCACCCGCACCTCGGCGAACTGCGCCCCGTATGCGTACCGGGGCAGGGTGGGCTGCCCGCCCACCTCGTCGTCGGTGCTCACCTCGGCGGTCACCTCGTCGGCCGGGGTGTCTCCGGGAAGGTTCCGAAGCTTCTCGCGCAGCGCCTGCCCGGCCCGGATCACCGCCCAGCTCCAACTGGCCGTGCCCATCGAGCCTCCGGCCACCGCCGCGGTCGGCAGGTCGCTGTCACCGATGCGGATCTCCACCCGCTCCGGCGGCACCCCGAGCGCGTCGGCGGCCACCTGCCAGACCGCCGTTCGGGCGCCGGTGCCGATGTCGGTGGCGTTGATCCGCACCAGGAAGCTGCCGTCGGGCCGGGCGGTGGCCGTGGCCGACGACGGCCTGTTCCGGGCCGGGTAGCTCGACCCGGCCACCCCGGTGCCGATCAGCCAGCGCCCGTCGCGTCGGGCGCGGGGCGTCGGGTCCCGGTCCGCCCAGCCGAAGCGCTGAGCACCCTCGCGCAGGCAGGCCACCAGGTTGCGGCTGGTGAACGGCCGCCCCTGGTCGGGGTCGACCTGTGCGTCGTTGCGGATCCGCAACTCCACCGGGTCGATGCCGGCGGCGATGGCCAGCTCGTCCATCGCCGACTCCAGCGCGTACGCGCCGGGGCACTCGCCGGGAGCGCGCATCCAGAACGGTGTGGGGACGTCGAGACGGACCAGTCGGTGCGTGGTGCGTCGGTGCGGTGCGGCGTACATGCTGCGGGTGTAGACGGCGGTCTGCTCGGCGAATTCCCGGACGGTCGAGGTCTGGCTGATCGCGTCGTGGCAGATCGCGGTGAGTCGCCCGTCGGCGTCGGCGGCGAGCCGGACCCGCTGGATGATCGGGGTGCGGTAGCCGATGGGCCCGAACAGTTGCTGACGGGTCAGCGCCAGCCTCACCGGCCGGTCCACGTGGCGGGCCGCGAGGGCGGCCAGCACCACCGAGGCCTTGGCGTACCCCTTGCTGCCGAAGCCACCACCGACGTGCTCGGCGACGACCCGGATCGACTCCGGTGGCATTTCGAACATGTCGGCCAGCGTGGCCCGCACCAGCGAGGCGCCCTGGGTGGAGTCGTGCACCAGTAGCCGCCCGTCGCGCCACTGCGCCGTCGTGGCGTGCGGCTCCATCGGGTTGTTGTGGTAGGCCGGCGTTCGATACGTGACGTCCACCCGCACCGGGGCGGCCGCGTACCCGGCGTCGAAATCGCCCTCGGCGGTGTCGGTCGGATAGCTGGGGTTGACCTTGTCCGGCCGGTACAGGCCGGGGTGGTCGGCGGCGAGCACCGTGCTGTGCGCTCCGGCGTCGTAGTCGATCCGGACCAGCCGGGCGCCCTCGCGGGCCGCCTCCAGGCTGGTGGCCACCACCACCGCGATGAACTCGCCCCGGTAGTGCACCGCGGGCTCCTGCAACAGCCACACCTCCGGCTGCGGGCCGGGCGCGAGGCGGGGCGCGTTGCCGTGGTGCAGGACGGCCAGCACACCGGGCGACGCGAGCGCCTCCGCCGTGTCGATCCGGGTGATGCGGCCCCGCACCACCGCCGACGGCACCGCCCAGCCGTAGGTCACCTCGTCCACCGGGTACTCCACCGCGTACCGGGCTGTGCCGGTGACCTTCTCCTTGCCCTCAAGCCGGGGGTACGCCCGGCCGACCGCGCCGGGGCTCACGGCGCTCCCTCGGCCAGCTCGCTGAGCGCCCGCACGGTGATGGCCCGGGTGAGTGGCACCTTGAACCCGTTGTGTCGTAACGGGCGCGCCTCGGCCAGCTCGGCGTCGGCGGCCCGTCCCGCCAGCTCCGGGCTGAACGTCCGACCCCGCAGCTCGGCCTCGGCCCGGTGGGCCCGCCACGGCCGGTGTGCCACCGCCCCATAGGCCAGCCGTACGTCGCGGACCACGTCCCCGTCGAGGTCCAGCACCGCGGCCACCGAACCGACGGCGAAGGCGAACGAGGCCCGGTCACGCACCTTGAGATACGTCGAGCGGCGCGCGGCCGGCAGCGGCGGCAACCGGACGGCGGTGATCAGCGCACCCCGGGCCAGAGTGGTTTCCCGCTCGGGGTGCGCACCGGGGGAGCGGTACAGGGCGGTGATCGGGATGTCGCGGGTGCCGTCGGTCTCGTGCACCTCCACCACCGTGTCGAGTGCGGTCAGCGCGACGGCCAGGTCGGACGGGTGCGTCGCCACGCACTGCTCGGACCAGTCGAGCACCGCCAGGTCGCGGTTCTGGCCGTGCAACGCCGCGCAACCGCTGCCCGGCGCACGCTTGTTGCACGCCTTGCCGGTGTCCTGGAAGTAGACGCAGCGGGTGCGCTGCAGCAGGTTGCCGCCGGTGGTGGCCATGTTGCGTAGCTGCCCGGAGGCGGCGGCGAGCAGGGCGCGGGCCAGCACCGGGTAGTCCCGGCGGACCACCGGGTGGGCGGCGAGATCGCTGTTGCGGACGGTCGCGCCGATCCGCAGCCCGCCGTCGGGCAACTCCTCGACGGTGTCCAGCGGAAGCCCGGTCACGTCCACGAGCACGTCGGGGCGCTGCACCCCGAGCTTCATCAGGTCCACCAGGTTGGTCCCGCCGCCCAGGTAGGCCGCCTGCGGTTCCGCGCTGAGCACGGCGACCGCGTCGGCCACATCGACCGGCCGGTGGTAGCGGAACTCCCTCATCGCGTCGCCGTCTCGCGCACGGCCGCCACGATGTGCGGGTACGCGGCACAGCGGCACAGGTTGCCGGCCATCCGCTCGCGGATCTCCGCGTCGGTCAGCTCGGCCGGCCCGCTCAGGTCGCCGGTGACCGCGCTCGGCCAGCCCCGGGCGACCTCGTCGAGCATGCCGCGGGCGGAGCAGAGTTGCCCGGGGGTGCAGTAGCCGCACTGGAACGCGTCGTGCGCGATGAACGCGGCCTGCAACGGGGACAGCTCGTCCGGCCCGGCCAGCCCTTCGACGGTCACCACCGAGCGGCCATCCAGCGTGACCGCGAACACCAGGCAGCTCTTCACGCGGCGGCCGTCCAGCAGCACCGTGCAGGAGCCGCACTGGCCGTGGTCGCAGCCCTTCTTCGCCCCGGTCAGGCCGAGGTGCTCGCGCAGCGTGTCGAGCAGGGTGGTGCGGTTGTCCAGCCGTACCTCGCGCGCCGCGCCGTTGACCTCGAACACCACCTGGGACGAGTGCCGCTCGTCGGTCGTCGTCGCGTTCTCTGGTCCACCCTGCACCGGCCCAGACTAGCTTTACCGGTACATACAGGGGCGAAAACGGTCAGCGCCGCGCGCCCCGCCGCCGCAACCCCTCGCTGGTCACCGCGTGATAGGCGATCATGACGATGATGCCGATCAGGCCCAGCACCGGGTTGACGAACCAGCCGAGCAGGCCGCTCAACCCGTACAGGACCAGGCCGGTGACCGGTCGCAGCCGTTGCGTCCGGACATGCTGAGGGCTGACCCCACGATCAAGCAGCTCGGGGTGGCGGTGCAGGTAGCCGAAGAACACCAGCCACGGTGCCGACATCAGCGCGGCCGCCAACGCGTACAGGGCGACGCCCGCGCGCTGGTCGGCGGTGTCCCCGTGGGTGAGCGCGGACGCCAGCACCGCGGTGGGGAACGGAATGATCACCGCGCCGAAGAGGACCGCGAGGTTGATCCAGCTCAGGGTGAGGGTCGTCGCGCGGATCAGCCTGAGCAGCGCGTGGTGGTTGAGCCAGAGCACCCCGATGTAGACGAACGACACGACGAACGCCAGGTAGGAGGCGCCTTCGCCGCGCAGCCCCGCCAGCAGCTCGCCCTCGTGGAACTCCGGCACCCGCAGGTCGAGCACCAGCAGGGTGATCACGATGGCGAACACGCCGTCGCTGAACGCGGTCATCCGGTCGGTGCTGGACAGGCGTGAGCCGGTGCCGCGATCGGCGACCTCGTCGGGGGCTTCGGCCATTGGGGAAGGCTAACCGCTCAGGGCGGCGGCAACTGGGCGTTCCGTAGAAGAGAACGGCCGCCCGGGGGTCGCCTACGCAACACCCCGGGCGGCCGGCCTCACCGCCCCCGTTCAGGCCACCTGCGTGGCGGAGCCGGTCGCCCCGGCGAGACGCTGATGGGCGCGGATCAGCTCGGCGTAACGCAGACCGCTCGCCTTCACCGTCCGGCGCTGGGTGGCGTAGTCGACGTGCACCAGCCCGAAGCGCTTGTCGTAGCCGTACGCCCACTCGAAGTTGTCCAGCAGCGACCAGACGAAGTAGCCGTCCAGCGGCACCCCCCGGGCCACCGCCGACGCGCAGGCGGCCAGGTGCTGCTCCAGATGGTCGGTGCGCTCCTTGTCCTCCACCGTGCCGTCCGCGGTGACCTCGTCCTGCCACGCCGAGCCGCTCTCGGTGACGATGATCCGGCCCGGCCGGTACTCCTCGTGCACGTCGACCAGCAGCCGCTCCAGCCCGGGCGGGTAGTTCTCCCAACCCATCGCGGTCTCCACCGATCCGGGCACCGGCACCTGCCGGGCGTACGGCGCCGCGCCGGTCGGGTCGTCCACCACCAGTTGCCGGAAGTAGTAGTTCACCCCGAGGTAGTCGGTGGGCGTGGCGATCACCGTCAGGTCGTCGCCGCGTACCGGCGGCTCGACCCCGTAGGTGGCGATCATGTCGGCGGGGTAGCCGCGCCCGTGGATCGGGTCCAGCCACCACCGGTTGACGTGCCCGTCCGCCCGTCGGGCAGCCGCGACATCCTCCGGCCGGTCGGTCGCCGCCTCGATCGGGCTGAGGTTGAGCACCAGCCCGATCGACGCCGGCCGGGCCGCGTTGGCCCGGACCGCCTGGGTGGCCAGACCGTGCCCGAGCAGCACGTGGTGCGAGGTGTGCACCGCGCGGGTCAGATCCCGGTCGCCGGGGGCCATCTTGCCCTCCAGGTGCCCGATCCAGGACACGCAGAGTGGTTCGTTGACGGTGCTCCAGTCGGCCACCCGGTCGCCGAGGCGGGCGGCGACAACCCCCGCGTAGTCGGCGAACGCCTCGGCGGTGGCACGCTCCGGCCAGCCGCCCCGGTCCTGCAGGGCCTGCGGCAGATCCCAGTGGTAGAGCGTGACGAACGGCCGGATCCCGTCGGCGAGCAGGGTGTCCACGAGCCGGTCGTAGAAGTCCAGCCCGGCGGGGTTGACCCGCCCGACGCCGTCGGGCATCACCCGGGGCCAGGCCACCGAGAAGCGGTACGCGTCCACGCCGAGCCGGCGCAGCAGCGCCAGGTCCTCCGGCCACCGGTGGTAGTGATCGCATGCCACCGCGCCGGTGTCGCCGTTGTCGACGTTGCCGGGGGTCGCCGAGAAGGTGTCCCAGATGGACGGCGCCCGGCCGTCGACGTCGACGGCCCCCTCGATCTGGTACGCCGCCGTGGCGACACCCCAGAGGAAGTCCGGTGGCAGCTTGGACAGGTCGGGCACGGGAAGGTTCTCCTCTGGGGTTGGATGACTCACTTGACCGCGCCGGCGGTGAGGCCGGCGACGAAGTAGCGCTGCAGGGCCAGGAACCCGATGACGACCGGGATGCTGACCACCAGCGAGGCGGCCATGATCTGGTTCCAGTAGACGTTGAACTGGGTGGAGTAGCCCTGCAGGCCGACGGCCAGGGTGCGGCTGCCCTCGTCGGTCATCACCGAGGCGAAGAGCACCTCGCCCCAGGCGGTCATGAACGCGTACACGGTGACCGCGACGACGCCGGGCACGGCGGCCGGCAGGATGACCCGGAACAGGATGCGCAGCGGCCCGGCCCCGTCGACCTGCGCCGCCTCGTCCAGTCCACGGGGGATCGAGTCGAAGTAGCCGACCAGCATCCAGATCGAGAACGGCAGCGAGAAGGTCAGGTACGTGATCACCAGGCCGGTACGGCTGGCGTACAGCTCGATGCCGGTGGCGTTGCCGAGGTTGACGTAGATGAGGAACAGCGGCAGCAGGAACAGGATGCCGGGGAACATCTGGGTGGACAGCACCGTCACCGAGAAGACACCCCGGCCGCGGAACCGGTACCGGCTGACCGCGAAGGCGGCGAAGATGGCCACCGCCACCGAGCAGACCGCCGCGATGCTCGACACCACCAGGCTGTTCACCAGGTACCGGGCCAGCGGCACGGTGCTCCACATGTCCACGAACGGCTGCAGGGTGGGCCGGCTGGGCCACCAGGTGAAACCGTTCTGCACGTCCTGCAACGGCTTCGCCGCGGAGGTGACCATCACGTAGAGCGGGATGAGGACGAAGAGGGCGAGCAGGGTCAGCACGATGCGCCGGCCCCAGCGCTCACCGGCGGTCTCACGCATGGTCGTCCCTCCGTCGGTTGGTGATCAGCAGGTACGCGGCCGAGACGATCAGCAGGAACAGCAGCAGCGCCACCGACATCGCCGAGCCGGAGCCGAAGTCCCAGGTCTTGAAGGAGCTGCGGTAGATGTGGATGGAGATGAGGTCGGCCTGCTCCGGCGCGGAGCCGCCGAAGAGCACGAACGGGGTGTTGAAGTCGTTGAAGGTCCACAGGAACAGCACCAGCAGCAGCACCAGGTTCACCGGCCGCAGCATCGGCAGGGTCACCGAGCGCAGCCGGCGCCAGAACCCGGCGCCGTCGATCGCGGCGGCCTCGTACATCTCGCCGGGCACGTTCTGCAGGCCGGCCATCAGGCAGAGGAACGCGAACGGCCAGTTGCGCCACACCGACACCACCAGCAGCGACCAGAAGCTGTTGTCGCCGATCAGCCAGAACGGCCGCTCGTTGAGCAGCCCGAGCTGGTCGACGAGGACGTGGTTGACCAGGCCGGTGTCACGTTGCAGCAGGAAGCTCCAGGTGATCACCGCGGCGTAGACCGGCAGCGCGTAGGGGGTGAGGAACAGCGCCCGCAGGATCGCCCGCCCGCGGAACGGCCGTTGCAGGACGACTGCCGCCGAGATGCCGAGCAGCCAGGCGAACCCGACCGAGAGCACGCTGTAGACCAGCGTGACCCAGAACGAGTGCAGCAGTTCCTTGCCGGCGGCGCTGTTCAGGTCGAGCGTCGCCCGGTAGTTCTCCCACCCGACGAAGGGCGCGGTGGACCAGTCGCGGATGTGGAACTGGGTCAGCTCCAGCAGGCTCATCCAGACCCCGACCACCATCGGGATCACGTGGATGGCGAGTTCCAGCACGACGGCCGGCGCGAGCAGCAGATACGGCAGGAGCGAGCGGCGGGGGCCGCGGGGCCGGCGGGCCGGCCTCCGGGCCGGTGACCCGGACCGGGGTTCGCGTCGGTCGGCGTCCGGCGCGGTAGTGCTGGTTGCCATCGGGGTCCTCTCGGAGTCGGTGGCCGTGCCCGGGCTCAGCGCCCGACCACGGCCACCGGTGACGCCTGGGTCAGCGCATCTTCTGCTGCGCGTCGGTCAGCTTCGCCTTCACCGACGCCTCGGTGACCGGCTTGCCGCTGGCCGCGTCCGCGAACAGCTCCTTCATCGCGGTGCCGACCAGGGTCTCGAAGGTGCTCTCCTCGGGCACCTGCGGCAGCGGGGCCGCGGTGTTGACCAGGGTCTCCTGGATGTTCTTCTGCTCGGTGGCGCTGAACGCCGGGTCGGAGCCCGCGGTCTTCACCGCTGGCAGCGAGCCGTACGTCTTGTTGAGGATCGTCTGCTCCTCGTCGCTGGTCATGAACTTCACGAAGCTCAGCGCGCCGTCCTTGTTCTTGGTGTGCTTGAAGACCGCCATGTTGATGCCGGCGACCATGCTGTTGACCTTCTTGCCGCCGGCCGGCGGGCTGGCCAGGAACGGCACCGGGGCAACCCCGTACGCGTCGGCGGGCATGTTCTGCGTCTTCAGGTTCGACCCGGCGGACTGCCACAGCAGCATGGCGGCCTTGCCGTTGGCGAAGTCGGAGACCGACTGGTTCTGCGCGTACTCGGCGTTGCTCGGGTTGGTGATCTTGTCGGCGGCCATGAAGTCGATGTAGCGCTTGATCGCCGAGACGTTCTGCGGGGTGTCGAAGGTCGGCTTGCCGGCCGAGTCGAACCACTCACCGCCGTACTGCTGGCTGAAGGTGAAGGCGTGGTGGGCGTTCTCCGACGGGTTGGCCCCCTCGATCGCCAGGCCCCACTTGCCGCCGGTGCTGAGCTTCTTGCCGTACTCGGCGAGCTGCTCCCAGGTGGTCGGCGGCGCGGTGATGCCGGCGTCGGCGAACGACTTCTTGTTGTAGTACAGGCTGTACGCCATGCTGTAGAGCGGCACGGCGGCCGGCGGCTTGCCGGGGGCGCCGGCGGCGGCGAGCGCGGCGGGCACGATCCGGTCCTTGCCGCCGACGGCCTGCAGCGCGGCGTCGTCGAACTCGACAAGGGCGCCGGTGGCCTGCAGGGACGCCGACCAGGTGTTGCCGATGTTGACCACGTCCGGGCCCTTGCCGGAGGTGGCGGCGGCGAGCAGGCGGTTGAGCAGGTCCGACCAGGGGACCACCTCGACGGTGACCTTGATCCCGGTCTGCTTCTCGAACTTGTCCAGCTCCGGCTGGAGGATCGTCTTGTCGGCCTCCAGGCTGGCGCCCTGGTTGCTGGCCCAGTAGGTGAGCGTCTTGGGTGCGTCGGCGGAGTCGTCGCCGGAGCCGCCACAGGCCGTCAGTGAGGCGGCGGCCAGTACGGCGGCGGTGAATATCCCGAGGTGTCGTCTCGACACGGTCAGCCCTTCCGGTGCGTGGTGGGGGTCCGCCGACCTCCGTCGCCGATAGGGGTCGGGGACGACGGGCGGCCGGCTGCGGACAGGGTTCGGGGGTGCGCCGTCGGGGTCCGTCGGCGTTTCCCGGGAGTTACATCACGGCTTAAATTATGTCGTCATTAAAGTGGCTGGTCGGTGGGTCGTCAAGCACGAGGCGGTTACAGTCGCCTCGAACGGCCGACGGGAACGAGGTGACGAGTGGAGCTGGCGCGTGCCACCAACCGCAGCGTGCGGTTGCGTAACCGGTCCGCACTGCTGACCAAGCTCTTCCTCGACGGCCCGCTCACTCGGCAGGACCTGGTGCGCAGCACCGGGCTGAGTCAGCCGGCGGTCAGCAACGTGGTGGCCGACCTGATCGACGAAGGGCTGGTCGCCGAGGCCGGGGCTGCCGAGTCCGACGGTGGCCGGCCCAGCATGCTGTTGCGGATCGCGCCCCGCTTCGCCTTCGTGGTCGGCGTGGACGTCGGCGAGACCCGGGTCCGGGTGGAGTTGTTCGACTTCGCGATGACCCTGCTGGCCAGCATCGAGTACCCGCTCGACCCGGCCCGTACCGAGCCGCACCTGGTGGCCGGGCACGTGCTGGCCGGAATCGACGCGGTCACGGGTCAGGCCGGGGTGGCCCCCGGTGACGTGCTCGGCGTCGGCATCGGCGTCTCGGGGGTGGTCGAGCAGGGCACCGAGGCCGTCGTGCACGCCCAGGCCCTCGGCTGGGACCGGGTGCCGCTGGAGCGCCTGATCGGCGCCGGCACCGATCTGCCGCTGCACATCGACAACGGCGCGAAGACCCTCGGCCAGGCCGAGATGTGGTTCGGCGCCGGCCGCGGCGCCCGGCACGCCGTCTTCGCGCTGGTCGGCTCCGGCGTGGGCGCGTCGGTGGTCACCAACGGCGCGACCTACCGGGGCGCGTCCAGCAGCGCGGGGGAGTGGGGACACACCACCCTCGTGTACGGCGGGCGGGCCTGCCGGTGCGGCGCGCGCGGCTGCCTGGAGGCGTACGTGGGCGCGGAGGCGATCATCGACCGGTACCGGGAGGCGCGCCGGGGTCGACCGGTCCCGGGCGAGGACGAGGAGTCCCAGATCGCCGCGCTGGTCACCGCCGCCGAGACCTCTGCCACCGCCCGGCGGGTGCTGGACGACACCGCCGGCTACCTCGGCGCCGGGGTGGCCAACCTGATCAACCTGTTCAACCCGGAGCGGGTGGTGCTCGGTGGCTGGGCGGCGATGGCGCTGGGCGACCTGCTGCCTGCCGTCCGGGAGGCCGCCGGACGGCAGGCGCTGCGCCAGCCGTACGAGCAGGCGTCGATCGAGCTGTGTCGACTCGGCGTGGACGCGGTGGCGCTCGGCGCCGCCACGCTGCCGATCGCCCGCTTCCTCACCGAGGGTGGCGTCCGCCGCTGAGCGGGAACGACGGCACCGCCGACGGCGAATTACACAAAAAGAATCCTCGGGATAAATAACGAAGTTATAGATCGATGTCTTGACGCCGCCGCAATCTCGCCGCAACACTCCTACGAGAGCGCTCTCCGGCCCGCGGCGCCGCATCGGCGGCACCACGAACGGCGGCACCGCATCGGCGGCACCACCGACGGCACCACGGGGCGAGCCCGATCCCACCCGCGCGGCATCCGTAACCCCCTATCGACAGGCGATGTCATGACATCTCATGCAACATCCGCACGTCCGCGTCCCCGGCGGGCCGTCCGGCACCTGCTCGTCGGGCTCACCGTGGCCCTGGTCGCGGCGCTCAGCCCGACCGGCGCCACCACACCCGCGCAGGCCGCGCCCACCCTGCTCTCCCAGGGCCGCCCCGCCACCGCCTCGTCCACCGAGAACGCCGGCACCCCGGCCGCTGCCGCCGTCGACGGCAACACCGGCACACGCTGGGCCAGCGCGTTCAGCGACCCGCAGTGGCTCCAGGTCGACCTGGGCTCCCGGGCCACCATCAGCCAGGTGAACCTGCTCTGGGAGGGCGCCTACGGTCGGGCCTTCCAGCTCCAGACCTCCGACGACGGCGCCACCTGGACCACCATCTACTCGACGACCACCGGTACCGGCGGCACCCAGAACCTCACCGTCACCGGTGCCGGCCGCTACGTACGGATGAACGGCACCGCCCGGGGCACCGGCTACGGCTACTCGCTCTGGGAGTTCCAGGTCTACGGCGAGACCGGCGGCACCACACCGACCTGCGGCAGCACCAACGTCGCGCAGGGCAGCCCGGCGACCGCCTCGTCCAACCAGGACGCCGGCCTCGCGGCGTCCGCCGCGGTCGACGGCAACCCGGGCACCAGGTGGGCCAGCGCCGCCAGCGACCCACAGTGGCTGCGCGTCGACCTCGGCAGCACCCGGACGATCTGCCGGGTGGTGCTCACCTGGGAGGCCGCGTACGCCCGGGCCTTCCAGCTCCAGACCTCGGCCGACGGGTCCACCTGGACCAGCATCTACTCGACGACCACCGGCACCGGTGGGACACAGTCCCTCACCGTCTCCGGCACTGGCCGCTACCTGCGGATGTACGGCACCGCCCGGGGCACCGCCTACGGCTACTCGCTGTGGGAGCTGGCGGTGAACACGACCGGCGGGACCAGCGAGCCCCCGGTCGGCACGACCGACCCGTACAACCCCAACCTCGGGCCGAACACGTTCGTCTTCGACCCGAGCACCCCGACGTCGACCATCCAGAGTCGACTGAACACCCTCTTCACCCAGCAGGAGACCAACCAGTTCGGCCCGCAGCGCTACTCGGTGCTGTTCAAGCCCGGCACCTACACCGCCGACGTCAACCTCGGCTTCTTCACCCAGGTCGCCGGGCTCGGGATGAGCCCGGACGACGTCAACCTCAACGGCCACGTCCGCGCCGAGGCCTTCTGGATGGGCGGCAACGCCACCCAGAACTTCTGGCGGGCCGCCGAGAACCTCTCGGTCACCCTGCCCGCCGGGCAGACCGTGGAGCGCTGGGCGGTGTCCCAGGCCGCGCCGTACCGGCGGATGCACCTGCGGGGCGCGCAGAACCAGATCCAGCTCTGGAACGGCGGCGACGGCTGGTCCAGTGGTGGCCTGCTGGCCGACACCCGCATCGACGGGCTGGTCGTCTCCGGCTCCCAGCAGCAGTGGTACTCCCGCAACAGCGAGTTCGGCAACGGCTGGACCGGCTCGGTGTGGAACATGGTCTTCCAGGGCGTCGTCGGCGCGCCGGCGCCGAGCTTCCCCAACCCGTCGCACACCGTCATCGGCCAGACCCCGCAGGTGCGGGAGAAGCCGTTCCTCTACGTCGACGGCACCGGTGAGTACCGGGTCTTCGTGCCGGCGCTGCGCACCAACTCGACCGGCACCAGCTGGTACAACAAGACCCCGGCCGGCTCGTCCATCTCGCTGTCGCAGTTCTTCGTCGTCCAGACCGGCACCAGCGCCGCCACCATCAACGCGGCCCTCGCCCAGGGCAAGCACCTGCTCTTCACCCCGGGCGTGCACCACGTCACCGAGCCGATCCAGGTGAACCGGGCCGACACGGTGATCCTCGGCCTCGGCCTGGCGACCATCCAGGCCGACAACGGCACCGTCGGGATGCGGGTGGCCGATGTGGACGGCGTCAAGGTCGCCGGCATCATGTTCGAGGCCGGCACGACCAACTCGCCGGTGCTGATGGAGGTCGGGCCGTCCGGCTCGTCCGCCAGCCACGCCACGAACCCGACCTCGCTGCACGACGTGTTCTTCCGCATCGGCGGGCCACACGTCGGCAAGGCCACCAACACGCTGACCGTCAACAGCGACAACGTGATCGGCGACCACATGTGGTTGTGGCGGGCCGACCACGCGGCCTCCGGCGTACCCACCGGGTGGACGCTGAACACCGCCGACACCGGGCTCACGGTCAACGGCGACAACGTCACCATGTACGGCCTCTTCGTCGAGCACTACCAGAAGTACCAGACCATCTGGAACGGCAACGGTGGCCGGACGTACTTCTACCAGAACGAGCTGCCGTACGACCCGCCCAACCAGGCCGCCTGGATGAACGGGACGACCCGGGGTTACGCCGCGTACAAGGTCGCGGATTCGGTGACCAGCCACGGGGCGTGGGGACTGGGCAGCTACAGCTACTTCAACGTCAATCCCGCCGTGGTCGAGGAGCGGTCCTTCGAGGTGCCCACCAACCCGAACGTGCGGTTCACCAACATGGTGACCGTCTCGCTCGGCGGCGTCGGCACCATCAACCGGGTGATCAACAACGTCGGCGGCACCGCCAACGCGGCCAACCAGACGGTGTACCTGACCAACTACCCCTGACCGGGCCCCCCGCGCCGGCCCGGTCGACTGACCGACCGGGCTGGCCGGGGCGCACCGTGGGCCGGGGCCGGCCCGGTCCCGCCGAGACCGGGCCGGCCCCTCCGCGTGCCACCTCAATCCGTCAGCACCTCAACCCGACAGCACCTGGGCCGCCGCCCGCTCACCGGCCCGCACCGCGCCCTCCAGGTAGCCGGTCCAGCGGGTCGCCGTCTCGGTGCCCGCCCAGTGCACCCGCCCCACCGACGCCCGTAGTCGAGGACCGTAGGTGCCCCAGGTACCCGGGGTGAGCCCACCGCAGAAACAACCCCGCGTCCACTCCTCGGCCGACCAGTCGTACTCGACCAGGTCCACCGGGTCCCGGGCTCGCGGCCCGACCACGCAGGCGAACGCGTCCAGCAGGCACCGCCGACGCTCGTCGGATGACATCTCGCGCAGCGCGGCGGCATCCACCGAGTAACTGAACCCGGTCAGCACCCCGAGCGGCGAGGTCGGGGTGGAGTTGTCGACCGTCTCGGTGAGCGGACCAGCGCTGCTGGTGGACACCCCGGACAGCCCGTCGGCACGCCAGAACGGCTCCGGGTAGACCGCGTGCACCTTCAGCGCCGAACCCATCGGCATCCGCTGGGTCAGCCCGTCGCGGAGCGCGGGCAGCGGTGGGTCGTACCGGATCCGGCCGGCCAGTGCCGGCGCCAGCGCGACCACCACCGCGTCGCCGTCGACGCGCCCGGTGTCGGTCCACGCCGTCACCCGGTCGATGGTCTGCTCGATCGACCGCACCGGTGTGGCCAGCGTCAGGGTCCCCGGGGGCAGGGCCAGAGCCATCCGCTCGGCCAGCGCCGACGGCCCGCCCACGATCCGGTCCTGCTGCGCGCCCCCGGCCATCCCCAGCAACGGCCCGGTCCCGCCGGCGCTGCGCAGGTAGAACAGCAGCTGCAACAGGGACACCTCGTCCGCGCCGGTGGCCAGCAGCCCACCGGCGAGCAGCCGCCCCAGGTAGTCGGCGGTGTCGCCGTCCCCGGCCGTCGCGCGCAGCCAGCCGCCGAGGATCGTCCGGTCCCACTGCGCGGCCTCCGGCGCCTGCCAGGGTGCGTCCGGGTCCAGTCGTGCGGCGTACTCGTCGAGCAGCCCGAGCACCCGGCCGGCCTGCGCGGGCGGCCCGGCCCGGCGCTGGCCGGCCCAGAGCAGGGTGGGCGCGCCGAGCGCCGCCGATGCGAAGGTGACCAGGCCGTGCTCGGCGACCAGCGCGTACATCCGGTCCTGGGTCGGGCCGATCCACTGCGCCCCCAGGTCGAGTTGGGTGCCGTCGGGCAGCCAACGGGTCAACACCCGACCGCCGACCCGGTCGCGGGCCTCCAGCACTCGCACCTCGGCTCCTGCACGGGTGAGCGCCAGCGCGGCGGCCAGTCCGGAGAAGCCGGCGCCGACCACGACCACCCGGATGCCGTCGGTCACGCCGCGGCGCTTACCCACAACCGTCCGGCGCATGACTGACGAATCTCCTCCCACCGGCCTCAACTACGGCGTCCCCGCACACTGCTCCCGGTGGTCGGCGACCGCCTTTGCGATTTCTCCGGGCGTGGTGCCTGTGTCGATGCGCAGCGCCCGCCAGCATCGGTCGCAGGTGACCCGGCCGGGCACCACAACGCCCCATGCCCACACCTCGATATCGACCGGCACTCGCAATGGCTGGCCACCGTCGGCCCGCGCACTGAACATGGCTACTCCCTCCTCTAGGAGGGGGCGCCCGCGTGATCGGCGAGACCAGCGGACGCCCCATGAGCGCAGCGACGCGCACCGATCCCGGATCTACTACGCACCGCGCGAGATCGACAGTAATGCCACAAGTGCCAGTAGTGCAATGGGTGCAAGTAGGCTCTACGCTGGGAAGGCGCAGCCTGTGAAGGTGCCGATCCCACATACCGCGCAGGAGATCGAAGCTGATCTCTTACGGCGCATCGGCTCAGGCGAGTTCCCACGCGGGCAGCGCCTCCCGACGTACGACGAGTTGGCGGCCGAGTATGGGTCGGCCCGCCGCACGGTGGCGCGTGCCGTGGAGGCGCTGAAAGCGCGCGGCATCGTGGTCGGCGTACGGGGGTCGGGCGTGTACGTCGCTGAGGCGTGAGCAGCGCGCGCTCACGGCCCGTCTCTTACGCCTACCCGTAGTCCGCGCCGACCTGCTGGCCCGGCTCGGCCGTGGCGGGAGGCCGTCGACGCGTACCTGGACAGCCTTCGCGTTGACGGACAACGCGGCTGAACGGCCCTTTCCCACCGCCCGCGCGGCGGGCCTGGCGACATCCTGAGCACGCGTTTGTCCCGGTGCTCGGCCGGGAAACCGTGCCGCCCCGGTCGTGGGGTCCACCCACGGCCGTAGGAGCGGATGGAGGCGGCCATGGCCTACCGCGCGGCGACCGCCGACACGGTGCCCGACCTGTCCATCCTCACGATCGGCGTGGAGGAGGAGTTCCTGCTGCTCGACCCGGACAGTGGGCGGAACCTGCCGGTGGCCGACCAGGTGCTCGCCGCGCTGCGCGGTCCCGCCCGCGACCAGAGCCGCCAGGAGTTCCGGCACAGCATGGTCGAGATGGTCACCCCGGTCTGCGCCGACCTCACCGAGCTACGCGCGCAGATGGTGGCGCTGCGCCGATCCGCCGCCGACGCCGCCACGGCGGCCGGGGCCCGGCTCGTGGCCGTCGGAGCGACCCCGGTGGCCGAGCCGCGTCGGACAGTGCCCGACGAGCCTCGCTACCACGCGATGTCCCGCCGGTACGGGCCGGTGGCGCACGACCCCGCGGTGTGCGGCTGTCACGTGCACGTCGGGCTGCCCGACCGGGAGTTGGCCGTGCAGGTCTGCAACCACCTGCGGGTGTGGCTGCCGGTGGTGCAGGCGATCACCACCAACTCGCCCCTGCACGACGGGCGGGACACCGGTCATGCCAGCTGGCGGTCGATGCAGCTGGAACGCTGGCCCAGCATCGGCCCGACGCCGTACTTCGACTCGGCCGCCGACTACGACCGGACCGTCGACGAGCTGATCGCCGCCGGCATCATGCTCGACGCGGCGATGGTCTACTGGTACGCCCGACCGTCGTCGGCGTACCCCACGGTGGAGATCCGGGTCGGCGACGTCTGCCCCGACGTGGACGACGCGGTGCTGGTCGCCGCGCTGGTCCGGTCTCTCGTCGCCTCCCTCGTCGACGACGTACGCGCCGGGGTGACCGCCCCGCCCGTGCGTGACTGCCTGGTCGCCGCGGCGCACTGGCGGGCGGCCCACGACGGCCTCGACGGCGAGCTGATCGATCTGCGGGCCGGTGGCACCCGACCGGCCTGGGCCCTCGTCGACGACCTGATGGCGGTGATCGCGCCCGCCCTGCTGCGCCACGGCGACCTGGGGTACGTGCTGGCGCAACTGGGCCGGCTGCGCCGTGACGGAACCGGCGCGACCCGGCAGCGTCGGGTGCTGGAACGGACCGGTGACCTGCGCGCGGTGATCGACGACCTGGCCGTGCGCACCACGGCCGGCTGACCGGGGGCGCGCTCAGCGGATGTCGTGCGTCTGCAGCCACAGCTCCAGGAGCCCGAGCTGCCACAGTTTGTTGCTGCCGGCCGCCGCCTCGGCCCGGTCCGGCTCGGCGAGCAGCCGTGCCACGTACTCCGGGCGGAACAGCCCGCGCTCGCGCGCGGCCGGCGCCTGCAACGCCTCGGCGACCATCTCGCGCACCGGGCCGTCCACGTTGCGCAGCGCCGGTACGGGGAAGTAGCCCTTGGGCCGGTCGATCACCTCGGCGGGCAGCACCTCCCGGGCGACCTCCTTGAGGACGCCCTTGCCGCTCTGGGCGACCTTGTGCTCCGGCGGGCAGTGCGCGGCCAGGGTGACCAAATCCTGGTCGAGGAAGGGAGTGCGCACCTCCAGGCCCCACGCCATGCTCATGCTGTCCACCCGCTTGACCGGGTCGTCGGGGAGCATCAGATGGGTGTCCAGGCGCAGCACGGCGTCCAGCGCGGTCTGTGCGCCGGGCGCGGCAAGATGCCCGGCGAGCAGGTCCCGGCTGGCGTCGTGCTCCAGCGCGTACGCCGGGCCGACGATGCCGCGCAGCTCGTCGTGGTCGCGGTCGAAGAACGCGGCGGCGAACGTCTCGGCGGCGCTGTGCCGGGGCGCCTCGACCAGCGGCTGGTGGTAGCCGTAACCGGCGAACACCTCGTCGGCGCCCTGCCCGGACTGTGCGACCTTCACGTGCCGCGCCACCTGTTCGGAGAGCAGGTGGAAGGCGACCACGTCGTGGCTGCCCATCGGCTCGGTCATCGCCAGCACCGCACGCCGTACGGCCGGCACCAGATCGTCATCGGCCAACCGGATCCGGTGGTGGTCGGTGTCGTACGCGCGGGCCACCAGGTCGGAGTAGTGGAACTCGTCGCCGGACTCGCCGTCGCGGCTGTCGAAGCCGATGCTGAACGTACGCAGGTGCTGCTGACCGGCCTCGGCGAGCAGAGCCACGATGAGGCTGGAGTCCAGGCCACCGGAGAGCAGCACGCCGACCGGTACGTCGGCGACCAGCCGTCGGCGTACCGCCGCGCGCAACGCGTCCCCGATGGCGGCGCGCCAGTCGGAGGCGTCCATCCCCGCGTCGGCGGGCTCCCGCACGTAGTCGGGCCGCCAGTACACCTCGTCGCGGCTGCGACCGTCCGCCTCGATCACCCGCAGGGTGGCCGGCGGCAGCTTGCGCACGCCGCGCAGCACGGTGCGTGGCGCGGGCACGATGGAGTGCCAGGACAGGTAGTGGTGCAGCGCCACCGGGTCGATGCCGGTGTCGACGTCACCGGCCCGCAACAGTGCGGGCAGGGTGGAGGCGAACCGGAGCCGCCCGGGTGTCTCGGCGAGGTAGAGCGGTTTGATGCCGAGCCGGTCGCGGGCCAGGATCAGGCGCCGCCGCACCCGGTCGACCAGCCCGATCGCGAACATGCCGACCAGGTGGTCGACGAAACGCTCACCCCAGTGCGCGTACGCCACCAGGATCACCTCGGTGTCCCCGGTGGAGTGAAAGGCGTACCCGGCGCGGCGTAGCTCCTCGCGCAGCTCCGGGTAGTTGTAGATGCAGCCGTTGAAGACCAGTGCCAGGCCCAGGTCGTCGCGGACCATCGGCTGGCCGCCAGCGGCGGACAGGTCGATGATGGTCAGGCGGCGATGCCCGAGGGTCACCCAGCCGTCGGCGAACAGGCCCTCGTCGTCCGGGCCGCGCGAGCGCATCGCCTCGGTCATCCGGGTGACCGCCGCCGCGTCGGGCGACCGGCCGTCGAATCGCGCCTCCCCGCTGATCCCGCACATCAGCCGGGCCTCCCGTCGCCTCACCCCGGCCGTGCTGGCCGGTCCCGCCGACCGGACGGGGGCCGCTGGCTACCCAGGTGCGCGGTCGTTATGCGCGCAGGGTGCGCAGGATGCGGGACAGCTCGGCGCGGTCGGCGTCGTTGAGGTGGCCGAAGAAGCGGTCGGCCTCGGCCCGGCGGGCGGTCCGGATGGCGGCGCTGACGCGGTTGCCCTCCTCGGTGAGCGCGACCAGGGTCGCCCGCCGGTCGACCGGGTCGGGACGGCGTTCGACGAGCCCACGGGTCTGGAGGTCGTCGACGACCTCGGTGGCCGAGCGTGCCGCGATGCGCAGGTGCTCGGCGAGCGTGCCGGGGCGGACCTCGCCGTGCCGGCCCAGCACTCCGAGTGCCCGAGACTGGCTGGGAGTGATGTCCCAGGGTGCCAACGACTCCCGCGTCTGCCGGCGCAAACGGGACGCCACCGCCCAGAACGTCTCGGCCAGGCTCTCGTCGTCGCCGGTGTGGGGGGTGTCCTCGGTCACCGGAATACCGTAGCAGCCGATGCGGTTGTTCCCTCATGTTGAGGTAACCTCAGCATATCCGAACGAAAGGCAGTGCCCCTTGGAACCCACCCCCATGGGCCGCGACCGCGGCCATCGCACCGTCAGCGCGGAAGAGAAGACGCAGGCACGCCAGGTGTCGCTACGCCGCATCGGCCGTCTGTTCACCCCCCACCGGCCCGCGCTGGCCGCCGTCACCGCGATCATCGTGATCTCCTCGATCATCGCGATGGCCACCCCGTTCCTGCTGCGTACCGTCATCGACCGGGCCCTGCCGCAGGGCGACGTGACCCTGCTGGTCTGGTTGGTCCTCGGCATGGTCGCCGTGGCCGCGGTGACCTCCGCCCTCGGCGTCGTCCAGACCTGGATCTCCACCCAGGTCGGGCAGCAGGTCATGCACCGGCTCCGCACCGACGTCTTCAGCCACCTGCAGCGCCAGTCGCTGGGCTTCTTCACCCGCACCCGCACCGGCGAGGTGCAGTCCCGCATCACCAACGACATCGGCGGTATGCAGTCGGTGGTCACCTCCACCGCCACCGCCGTCGCGGCCAACCTCACCACCGTGGTCGCCACCGCGGTCGCCATGGTCGCGCTCTCCTGGCAGCTCTCCCTGGTCTCGCTCGTGGTGCTGCCGCCAGCGATCTGGCTGACCCGTCGGGTCGCCCGGATGCGCCGCGAGATCACCGCCCAACGGCAGCGCGAACTCGCCGACCTCAACGTCACCGTCGAGGAAGGGCTCTCGATCAGTGGCGTGCAGCTGGCCAAGACCCTCGGCACCGGCCCCGCGCTGATCGACCGGTTCACCGCCTCCTCGGCCCGCCTGGTCGACCTGGAGTTGCACAGCGAGTTGGCCGGCCGCTGGCGCATGGCCTCGATGAGCATCATCTTCGCCGCCGTACCGGCGGTCATCTACCTCGCCGCAGGACTGCCCGGCACCGCCGGCACGCTGAGCATCGGCACCCTGGTCGCCTTCACCGCCCTGCAGGGCGGCCTGTTCCGGCCACTGATGGGGCTGCTCAACGTGGGCGTCTCGCTCACCGCCTCGCTGGCCCTGTTCGCCCGGATCTTCGAATACCTAGACCTGCCGATCGACGTGGCCGACCCCGCCGAACCGGTCCGCCTCGACCCCACCCGGGTCCGCGGCCACCTGCGCCTGGAGGACGTCACCTTCGGCTACCCGGGCAGCGACACCGCGGCGCTCGCCGGGGTCACCCTGGACGTGCCCGCCGGCACCAGCCTCGCCCTGGTCGGCGAGACCGGCTCCGGCAAGAGCACCCTCGCCGGGCTGGTCAGCCGCCTGCACGACCCGACCGGCGGCCGCGTCACCGTCGACGGCGTCGACCTGCGTGACCTGCGCCTGGCCGACCTGGCCGCGATCGTCGGCGTGGTCAGCCAGGAGACGTACCTGTTGCACACCACCGTCCGGGAGAACCTGCGCTACGCCCGACCGGGCGCCACCGACGCGGAGATCGAGGACGCCGCCCGCGCCGCCCAGATCCACGACCTCATCGCCGGGCTGCCCGACGGGTACGACACCATGGTCGGCTCACGCGGCCACCGGTTCTCCGGCGGCGAGAAGCAGCGGCTCGCGATCGCCCGTACGCTGCTGCGCGACCCGCGCATCCTGGTCCTCGACGAGGCCACCAGCGCGCTGGACACCGAGACCGAACGGGCCGTGCAGAGGGCGTTCGACGTGCTCGCCGAGGGTCGGACCACGATCACCATCGCGCACCGGCTCTCCACCGTGCGCGACGCCGACCAGATCGCGGTGCTCGACCACGGCCGCATCGTCGAGGCCGGCACCCACGACAGCCTCCTGAACCGCAACGGCCGCTACGCAACGCTGGCGGCCTGAGTGGCGGATTCTTTGATCGTTGGCAGCTGAGCAACTCGACACGCCGACGTCTGCCCTGCTGAACTGCCACCGATCGGTGCGACTAGCAGAAGTCTCGCTTCGGCGGGCGTTGTCCACAGGCCGGTAGGCGTGCACAGGGACCTCGTCGGCGGTTGCGGGGGACTGGGGTACGGCTGCACGGTTCGCTCTGTGAATGTCGTGCTTCGGGAGCTGCTCAGGGTGGGCCGAGGGCTGGTGACGTTCGGAACTGCTCGGCAGGTGGTGCCACAGTGGGCGCTGCAGCAGGCTTGCCATAACGGTGAACTGGTGCGCGTACTGCCCGAGGTGTTCGTGGCGGCCCACCTGGTCGGTGCCTCACCCGGCGATCCTGTCCTGAGTCGACTCGAACCAGCCCTGGGCCAGCGCGCGGCACTCGCCTGGGCCGACGGCTCCGGTGCGCTCAGTCACCTCAGCGCGCTGAGCGTGTGGGGGGTGCGCCCGCAGGCGGTGGGCGACCTGGTGCATCTCAGCGCACCGGCGAGCGCCAGCCTGCGCACCCGAGCCGGACTGGTCGTTCATCGGCGCCGTGGGCTCGCCATCGAGCCGCCGCAGGTGGTGGTCCGGCGGGGCCTGACGGTCACCCGGCTTGAGCAGGCACTCGTCGACTCATGGCCGACGTTGCCGCCCCTGGAGCGGCGGGCGCCAGTGATTCGGGCGGTCAACGATTGGCTGGCCACGCCTGAGCGGCTGACGGATGCCCTGGAAGGCGCGCCAAAGTTGATCGACCGAGCAGCGCTCCGAACGTTGCTGGGGAAGCTCGCCGACGGCTGCCGCAGCCCACTGGAGATCTGGGGGCACGAGAAGGTCTTCACCGGGCCGGCGATGCCGGCGTTCCGCAGGCAGGTGCCGATACGGCTCGGTCGACGCACCAGCTACCTCGACATGTTCGCCGAGCGGGAGCGGGTCAACATCGAACTCGACGGGGCCACCACCCACGGCGACCCACGCCAGCGGGAGATCGACCTGCGCCGGGACGCGCTGCTGGCGACCATCGGCATCCTGGTGGTCCGCTTCACCCACCGTCGCCTGGTCTACGAGGTCGACGCGGTACGCCGGGAAACCCTGGCCATCCTGGCGACCCGCAGGAACTGACGGCATGGTGTCGTGGCCTGCCGGACCCATCACTTGCACAACTGGAAAGCTTTCTCTTATGCTTTCCGGCATGGAAAGTATTGGCCTGGCAGAAGAACTCGCAGCGGCCGAGCGCGGGGCCGCTGCCCCGTACATCGACTATCCGCCCAGCCCATGGTGGTACGCGCCATCCATCGGAGCCTGGGCTGCCGCCATGATCGGCACGTTCACCTGGTGGCGCGAGAACGTCGGGCTGTTCGTGGTGTCGCTCGCCGCGCTGATCGCCGTCGAGATCCTGTTCGTCGTCTGGATGCAGCGTCGGCACGGCGCGCTGCCGATGCCCGGCAAGGGGACACCCCCCGTCGAGATCGCCCGGATGTGGCGCGAGTACGTGGCCAGCCTGCCCGTCGTCGCCCTCATCGTCGGCCTCGTCTGGTGGCTGGTCGGCGTTCCCGCCGCCGCCGGGACAGCGTTCGTCCTGGTGACGGCTGGCCTTGCGTTCTACGAACGGCGTTATGCCGTGGCGGCTGCCGCGACCCGGGCGCGGCTTCGGTGATCGATGGCCTGGACCCGATCATCCACGTGCCCAAGCGGTTGGCGGCCATGGCTGTGCTGGCCAACGCACCCTCGGTCTCGTTCCGATTCTTGAAGGACCATCTGCAGATCAGCGAGTCGGACCTGTCCAAGCAGATGTCCGCGTTGGAGGCGGCCGGCTACGTCAGCTCGACGAAGGTCGGCCGTGGCCGCGGGGGCAGCACGACCTACCGGATGACCCAGGCTGGGCAGAAGGCTTACGAACAGCACCGCTCTGCCCTGCTGGCGCTGATCCACGCCACCTAGCGCGTCCCGTGCAGCGCCTGGGACAAACCCGTCTGCGTGAAACGGGCCGACCGCGAACGACCGTGACAGCACCGAAGCCCCGGACATGGTCCGAGACGCCGAGTTCCACGATCTTCTTGATCAGGAGCCGAAGGACCCCGTCAGACCTCGTTCGCACGTGACTCCGGCACCTCACCAGGTTGAGTCGTAATGACGGGCACGATCATGCAACGGACCCCCGACGCGACAGCGTGCCGCTGCCGGTAGACAACGGGATCAAATGGGTGATGCTGCACTTTGTCGACCTAGAAATGGCGTTAGACTCGCCGGCCATGGGACTCCTCACCTTCAGCCTCAACGTCACCCTGGACGGTTGCGTCGACCACGAGGAGGGGATCGCCGACGACGAGACGCACGCCCTTTTCACCCGTCTCATGGACGAGGGCGGGGCAATGCTGTGGGGTCGCGTCACCTACGAGATGATGGAGAGCTACTGGCCGGCCGTCGCCCGCGGCGATGTGGATGCGCCGCCGGCCATGCGCGAGTGGGCGGTCAAGCTGGGGGCCAAACCCAAGTACGTGGTGTCGTCGACGCGCAAGGACTTCCCGTGGACGAACAGCCACCACATCGCCGGCGATCTGCGCGAGGGCGTGCAGAAGCTCAAGGACGCGACCCCGGCCGGGGTCCTCCTCGGCAGCGGCAAGCTCGCGACCGAGCTCGACCGGCTGGACCTGATCGACGAGTACAAGCTGCTCGTCCATCCCAGGATCGCCGGTCACGGCCCGACGCTGTACCAGGGCGGGCTGCCCGGCACGCGCCAGCTCGAGCTGCTCTCGGCGAAGCCGCTCCGCAACGGCGCGGTGGCCATGCACTACCGCCGCGCGCACTGAATCACAGGAGTCCATCGCCGCCCACCGCGGCCATCTACGCGCCCACGGCATCCGGGCCTGTATCCCGAGCAAGGTCGACCAGGACAATGGCGGGGCTTGCCCGGGACTGGCAGCCTCGGCGGCGTGAGCACGCTTCTGACGCAGCTTCCGGCGCTCCTCGGTGTACTGGTCGGCACCCTGGGCACGATCCTCGCCACCTCGTTGGCCGACCGCGCCCGGTGGCGGCGCAGCCAGGGCGTCCGCTGGGACGAGCGGCGGCTCGACGCGTACGTCGACTATGCGCACGCCCTCAAGGAGAATCATGCGGTGGCGTTGCGGATGACTGCCGATCTGCGGCCGGGGTCGCACAGCCATCCGATCGACCGGGAGGAGGGCCTTGCCCGGCTGGCCGAGTCGGATGCTCGCCGCACCATCGTCTGGGAGAACCTGCTGCTGCTCGGCGATGAGCCGACGGTCGTCGCCGCCGCGAGGTGGCGCGACGCGGTCTGGCAGGTCGAGCGGCTCGCCCGGGGGATCGTCGAGGCGCCGCCGGACATCTCCGAGGTGCTGACGCAGGTCAACGAGGCGCGCGACGGCTACTACCGGGCGGCCCGGGGGAGCCTCGGTGTCCGGGGTGGGTCGGTGGAGCAGTCCGCGGCGCTGCGGCGGGCGCTGCTCGGCCGGTCCACCGCGGAGTCGGACGTGGCCGGCGGCTGAGAGCGGCGGCTCCGTGCGGGGTGTCCTGGCGGTCCCAAGTCGACCACAATCGTGCGGTGCGACGTCGGGGGTGGAAGTGGGGATCGCTGACCGTCGTGGCGGTGCTGGCTGGGGGCGGCACGGCGTGGGTGTGGCTGCGCTACGGCTTCGAGAAGGTCAACTGGACCTGGGGCATCGTCGCCGGGGTGATCGCCGTCTATGTCCTGCTGGATCAGGTCTTCCGCGCCGGGGCGACCGGTCTCGCCGAGGCCGCCGCCCACCGTCGCGCCGCCGCCGACGAACTGTTGGAGCTGATCCGCCGCGACCCGACGGACGAAGCGTTGCTGCGCAGCGTCGACGAGCCGTATCCGCTGCCGGTGCGGTGGCGCACCGCTCCCGGCCGATTCCTCCCCTCCTGGCGGGCGATCGGCCGCGCCAGCGACGCCGCCCCGATGGACCTCGCCGGCGGGGACCGCACACTGTGGAGCCGCTACCGCGACATACCGTCCGGGCGGCTGGTGGTGTTGGGGCCGGCCGGCTCCGGCAAGTCGATCATCGCGCTGCGGATGGCCCGGGAGTTGCCCCTGCACCGCGAGCCGGATGCACCCGTACCAGCGTTGGTGCCGGCTGACTCCTGGGATCCCGACCGAGAGTCCTTCCACGACTGGCTGGTCGACCGGATTGGGCGGCGCTACCCCCAGCTCGCCGCCGGCCACCCGCGCCGCGAGGCCGTGCTGCGCGACCTCGTCGAGACCAACCTGGTCGTGCCCGTCCTGGACGGGCTGGACGAGGTGCCCGAAGATCGGCTGATCGCCTGCCTCGACGAGCTCAACGCGCTGCCCACCCAGCGTTTCGTCCTCACCTGCCGGACCTCGGTCTACGAGCACTACCTGACGCAGGGGGAGAAGCTGCGTGGCGCCGCCGTGGTCATGCTCGAACCCCCGGCGCCCGGCGAAGTGGCCGACTACCTGGTCGACGCGGCCTCGTTGCATCAGGTCGACAACTGGTCCACGGTCGCCGCCGCGCTCGGGGACGACCCACAACTGACCGCCGCGCTCTCCACCCCACTGATGGTGGCGATGGCCCGCAGCGCCTTCGACCAGCCGGGGACCGACCCCCGGGACCTCGTGCCGCTGGCCCGCGAGAGGGGCCGGCGCTCGGTCGAGGACGATCTGCTGACCAGGGCCGTGGACGCCGCGCTGCGGTCCCGTCGCGGCACCCAGGGCCTTCGGCGGTGGGAACCCGAGACCGCCCGGCGCTACCTCGCCTTCCTCGCCGCGCATCTGGAGTCCCTGGACGTCCGGGAGTTTCGCTGGTGGCAGCTGCCGACCGCGCAAGCCGGCCCGTTCTGGGCGCTCGTCGCCGGCGCGCGTACCGCGGCGGCGGTGTGGCTGACGCTGACGCTCGCCGCGGACGCCCTCACGGCGACGGCGAAGCTGGTCACTCACCCACCCACCCGGAATCTCCTGGACGTTCTGGTCCGCGAGACGGACACCCTGGCGCTCGTGGCCTTCCTGCTGGCCGCCGTCGTCGCGCTGGTCCGCGGCTCGGGCCGGGCCGGTCGGGAACAGCCCCGCCGGGTGGCGTTCGTCGGCGGATTCCGGGCCTTTCGTGTCGGGCTGCTCAGCGGGCAGATCAGCGGTGTGTTCTGGGCACTCGTCACGCTCGCCGTCCTCTCTGCCGTCACCCCCACTCCGCAACTGGTCGCACTGCTGAACCGTGTTCCGGCGCTGCCGCCGTGGCCCGACTCGGTCCGGGCCGCCGTCGTGGTCGGACTGCTGGTCTGGGCGTACCGGGCCGTCCGGGCCGGGCTGGGGGTGGACGTCGCCGCGCCCGCGGCCGAACTCGGCGCGACCAGCGTGATCGAGACAGTCGAGGCGGACCGTGCCGCCAGCGTTGCCTCGGCGCTGGCCAGCGCCGCTACCGGCGTCCTCCGGCTGCTCGTCGGCGTCGCGGCGCTGCGCCTCACCGGGGTGTTGTCCGCCGTGCCGCCGCTGCCGGCGCTGGTCTACGCCGGAGTGGGGCTCGGGCTCGGCTGGTGGCTGCACCGGCGCGGCGGTGGGGCGTGGATGCGCTTCGCCATCACCCGTGCCGCCCTCGCCCTCCGTGGCCGTACACCGCACCGGCTGCTCGCCTTCCTGGCGTACGCCGAGACCGTGGGCCTGCTGCGCGACGGCGCCGGGGCGTACCGGTTCCGGCACGGCCGTCTGCAGAGCCGACTCGCCGGAGGTTCGGTGAGCGCGCGACGCGGCAGCCGACTGCGCGAGGAGTTCGGCGTCGAGCTCGCCCGGGCTGGCTACTGGCCGGAGGCGCTCGGCGTCTTCGCGGACGTCGCGCAAGCGCGGGCCGCCAGCATCGGTCACGCCGACGATCTGACCGTGGCGGCGCTGCGTCGGGCGCTGCTGGCTGGTGCGGCGGCGGGGGAGTGGACCCGGTTGGCGGGCCTGCTGGCGCTCATCCCACCGCCCGCCGAGCCGGCGCCGTTGGCAGGTCAGCGGCAGCGGATCGCACGGCTGATCGCGGACGGTGCGCCGGTGACACAGCTGCTCGCCGCCGCCGAAGGGCTGAGCCGTGCGGCGACGGACGTGGGCGTGGCGGGGCGAGATCCGGACGCGAGCACGGCAGGCCGGGCGGCGCCCGGAGTGGAGGAGTTCCTGGCCGTCCTGCAACTGGTCAGTGGGGACACCAGCGCGGCGCGTACCCGGTTGGACCACTTGCTCAGCGCCACCAGGCAGGACGTCGGGGAACCGGCACCCATCGGCGCGGGCCTGCTCGCCGGGCTGCTCATCGACGACACCGAGCCGGTCGAGGCGCTGCTCGTCTGCCATCAGGAGTTGCTCCTCGCCGATCAACCGCCCGACCGGGTCGATTTGTTGCTCCTCGCCGAGACGTGGCGCTGGTCGGTCGAGGTGATGCGGCAGAACACCGACGAACGGGCCGAACTGCGCCGTCGTATCCGGGCTGTGCTGGCGCGGCGGCGCGACCACCCGTGGCGGATCGAACTAGGTCGACGCGAGCTGGCCGAGCTGGGACTCCAGCTCTGTCACGCGGTCATCGAGCACCAGACGTTGGGCCCGCTCGCGGTGGCGGCATCCCGGCGGCTGGTCGCCGTCCTCGCCGAGCCGGCCATCGTTGCGCAGACCGTCACCCGCAGCGCCCCCATGTGGCACGGCGGCTGACGCCGACGACCACGGCCACGCGGATCCAGCGGCAGGGCCCGCCGCATCAGCGCTCGGACGCCAGCCTGCGCACCGCAGTCGACGACACCGCAGCCAGTTCGGGCTGCGCAGGCAGAAGGACCGTGGGGACACCCAGCGACTGGTTCATCGCGGCGAGCTCGTACTCGTTCTGAAGGTCGGTGGTGTTACGCACGCCGCGGACGATCACTCCTGCTTTGTGGCGACGGCAGTAGGTGGAGGTCAACCCGCGCCAGGCCGCAACGGTGACGGTGGTCCACTCGACCGGCAGAACGGCCCGAACCGCGGCCGCGCGCTCCTCTTCGTCGGTGCCCGGATGCTTGGTGCCGTTGACCGCGACGAGCACGACCACCTCGTCGAAGAGGGCTCGTGCCCGGTTCACCACGTTCAGATGCCCGGGCGTGAAGGGGTCAAAGCTGCCGGGGTAGACGGCTCGCACGCGTACGTCGGTGCTCATGGCCCGACTGTAGGTATCGACTGTCGGATTCGCTGGCTCCCTGGATGACCTGTTCAGCCTGGCGAGGTCGCTGCGTTCGCGGAATGCCGTTCCAGCCACTCCATGACGGTGGTGGGTGAGGCGGTCACCCCGACCGCCCCGGCGGCGATCGCCTTCTCGTTCAACGTCGTACTGAAATGGGAGGTATAGAAGAGAGCGGGCCCGGCGTAACCGTCCTTGCGAAGCGCCACCAGGTCGGTGAAGCCCACCTCCGCCCCGCCCCGCCCGACGTCGGAGAGCAGCAGGTTCGGATTGAAGTTCGGCAGCAGAGCCCGGGCCTGTTCGCCGGACACGGCCGTCCTGACCTGAGCACCTCGCGCCGTGATGGTGTTGATGAGCGCTTCGTTGCCGGCCGGATTGTCGTCGACCCACAACAGACGAATGCCATCGAGGCGGGGCTCCTTGCCTCGGCCAGAGAGTGTCGTCGGCGCAGTGCTCAACGGGCGGCGACGGAGCCTGCTCTGCAGGTGGCCGCGCTCGGCCTGGTCGCCGAAGCTGCGAAGCAGGTCGAGGAGGTCGTCGTTGTCGATGAGGGCGGGCCAGAGGGCGGGCACCCGTTCGGCCAGTTGAGCATTCGCTCGCGCGCAGTCGCCGGCATCGTAGCTGTGATCGTCGAGCGATGTCGGCAGCGCGACGTCGTGGTGCGTGAGGAGTCGGTGTGCCGCCTCGCGTTGCTGCGGAGGCAGCGCAGCAGCGCGTCGCAGCCAGTCTCTCGTCAGCCGGTAGTTGAGCACGTCGCCGGCGGTGTCGTCTTTGCCCGCGAGGACGTCGTGGTAGAAGTCCGGGTACAGATGTTGGAGTATCACCACCTTCATCAAGCCTTCCGCACCGATCTCGTGCCAGTCCTGGTCGAGGTCGTACTCGGCCACGAAGCTGTTGATGAGCCGCTTGACTCGGCGGGGGTTTCCAACGGTCTGACGTCCGATCAACGCCACCATGTCATCGGTCAGCAGGCTGTCCGTGCGGGACCGGTTGGCGTACCCAATGATCATCGAGTGGACCTGCGCCTCGGCCGGGCGTGGGATGCGGTAATGAACCTGGATGATCTTTTCCAGATAGCTTCGTACCTGTGCTGGCTCGTCCGCTCCCGGCAGTGCCAGTCGGGTGAGGACACTGAGGTCACAGCCCAGCACAAAAGCGATGCCGGGTAGGTCGAGGTATAGCTTCATGGCTTCGAAGATCTCGAGCGCCGTGCGGTGGTCGCAGCGATCGAGGTCGTCCACGAAGATCGTGATCGTCCGCCGGGGCGTGCCATCTCTCCCGTCAGTCCAGGTGGTCATCGCCTCCTCGAGCAACCGACGGACCTGTTGGCGGGCGGACGCGTCCACCGCCATCCGCTCCCACAGCTGATCGAGTGCCCGATCAACGCGGAAGAACCCGGCGGCCATGCCGACGCCGATGCGAAGTGCGCCGGCGACGAAACCGTTGCTGTTGAGCCGGCGAAGCGACCGCCGTACGACGTTGCGGTCGAGGCTGTTGAGGACCGTCTCCAACATGCCGGTGAGGGCACCCCCGCCGGTGGCCGTCCAGGCGTTGAACCAGACGACCTCCATGTCCGTGCGGGTCTGCAGCCCTGCGGACAACTGCTTCATCAGGGTGCTCTTGCCGGCGCCCCACTGGCCGTCGATGGCCAGCGCGAACGGTGTGTGGCTTCGCGAGCCGTAGATGAGATCAGCCAGGCTCGACGCCACCGTGCCAGTACCGAGCAGGTCGTCTGTCCCGTCCGAAACCGGCAGGTCGTCGAGGAGGAGGAATCGACGGCTGCTTCGCCCGGCTGTCGACATGCGACCACGGTACCGTCAGATTCACGCGCGCAACCCGCGCCGACGGCGTCTCAGTTCGGCGGCGTCGAGGTCTCGCGGGTCTGCTGGGGCGGGATTGGCGGCGCGCTCACTGAGTCGGCCGGGTGCTCGGTGTGGCGGCGGAGGAGTTCGGTGATCCAGCGGGCGGCGTCCTTCTGCGCCGCGAGCAGGTGCGCGCGGGCGTCGGCAACGTCCTGGTCCTCGGCATGGGCACCGAGAAGTGTCACCCATTGACGGCTCAACTCCTCGGCGTACCGTGCCCTGCGTAGCTGCTCGTCGAACTGGTATTCCAGCTCGACGAGCCGGTCGACGTGCGGCTGGAGCGCCGGCATGATCCGTTCGTCGAGGCGGACGGCGGCGTCGGGGCGGCAGGTGATGTCGATGTCACCCCGTTGGTAGTGCCACACGGGGTCCTCGGCGAGCGCCTGCTGCAACGCCAGTTCGAGGTCCCCGGCCCGGTGCGGCGGTAGGTCCCGGGCGGCGTCGGCGGCGATCCGCGTCAGCCGTTGGATCGCGTTGGGCTGGAAGTACTGCACGTACCAGCTGAGTATCTCGGCCCGCAGACTCGCCGGCGACGACCAGGCGAAGGTGGCGCGGATGTAGAACGAGTACACGTACCCGCGTGCGGGCACCGCGATCAGCCGGGGCGCGTCGCGCTGTTCCACGAGCGGGCCGGACGGCGACGGTGCGGCGGCGGACCCGACGGGCGCCTCGTCCTGCAATGCGGCGACCAGCCGATCCCAGGTACGCGCCCACCACCGCCAACCCCGGACACTCGCGTCACGCGCGATGGTCAGCCCGCGAACGCCTCGGTGTCGCCACTGGTCCGCAGGCCTCGGCCTCCCATCGGGGGCGTCCGTCATGGCACCCCTCCACGGTCACGGATCCGCGACTCACGCTAACAACCGGTGACCGATATGCCCGTCGCCACGCCGTCACCGCCGCACCCGACACCGACACCACTCCGTCGCCTGCTGATCGTCGGGGCGTCGTGTGCCGGTCAGCCGGGAGCGACATCCTGCCCGGGTGCGCACACTGCCGACCGTCGTCGCGTACCGGCTGCTCGGGGGCGTCGGTGCCGCGCTGCTGGCCTGCGCCGGCCTGGCCGCCGGCGCGCTGCCGGTCGGCGGGCACGCCCCCTGGTGGAGCGCGCTGCGGCAGCTCGCCGGGCCGGCGCTGCTCTGCGGGTACGTCGGCCTGACCCTGCTCGTCGCCGCCTGGTGGTGGGCGGGCCGGGAACTGCGGGCCGCACGAACAGCCGGGCGGGCCGCGCCGGCACCCCAACCCGCGGCGGTACGGCGGTCCGCCGCGCTCACCCTGGCCTGCTGGGCTGGGCCGTTGCTGGTGGCGCCGCCGCTGTTCAGCAGGGACGCGTACAGCTATCTGGCGCAGGGCGCGATGGTCCTCGCCGACATCGACGTGTACCGGCACGGGGTTGCTCAGTTGGGCGGCGCGTTGGCCGTCGAGGTGCCGCAGATGTGGCAGCAGACCCCTGCGCCGTACGGGCCGGTGTTCCTCGCGGTGGCGGCGATGGTCAGTGGCGTGACCGGTGGCAAGCTGGTGTTGGGCGTGCTCGGTCTGCGCCTGGTGGCGTTGGCCGGGGTGGCGCTGCTGGTGGCGTACCTGCCGCGTCTGGCCCGGCACTGTGGCGTCGACCCGGCTGCCGCGCTCTGGCTGGGCGTGCTCAACCCCCTCGTACCGCTGCACCTGATCGCCGGCGCGCACAACGAGGCGGTGATGGTGGGGCTGTTGGTGGCCGGGCTCAGCCTTGCGTTCGAGCACCGCTACGGCACGGCGACCGTGCTGGTGACGCTGGCCGCCCTGGTCAAGGTGCCGGCGGTGGTCGGGCTGCTGGTGGTCGTCTCGCTCGCCGCGCGACACCGCGGGATGCCGGCCTCGCTGGCCCGCACCGCGGGGGTCGCGGTGGGCACCGCCGCCGTGGTCACCTGGGCCACCGGCATTGGGTACGGGTGGGTCGGCGCGCTCGGCACCCCGATGTACCGGCACAGCTGGTCGGTCTCCAGCGCGCTGGGTCGGGTGGCGCTGCGCGCGGCCGGGCGGTTCGGTCTGCACCTGGGCGACGCCCCGATGCGGCTGTGCCTGGGTCTGGGCGTGGCTGCCGCGCTGGCTGTGGCGGTCGCCGCGTGGTGGCAACGGCGGCGGCTCGGCCCGGCGTACGCGATGGGGTTGGTGCTGGTGGCGGCGGCGTTGCTCGGCCCGGCGACCCGGCCCTGGTACGCGCTCTGGGGTCTGGTGCTGATCGCGGCGGCGGCGCCGCACGGGCGGGTCCGGCCGGCGGCGGCGGTGGGCGCGGTGGTGCTCGCGTTCGTGGCGCTGCCCAGTGGCTTCGGACCGGACGCGGCGCAGGCGGCGCTGGCCGCGGCCGGGGTGCTGGTGGGGCTGCTCGCGGTCGGATCGCTGCGCCTGCTGATGCTGCCGGCACCGGTCGAGGTGGCCCGATGAACGTGACCCGGCAGCGGGTGGTGACGGTGCTCGGGCTTGCCGCCGTGCTCGCGGTGGCGATCGCGGTGCTGCCCGGGCACCGGGGTTGGTTCGACGTCGGTGTCTACCACGGTGCGGTCGGGAACTGGGCACGCGGCGGCGACCTGTACGCGTGGAGCACCGCGAACGGGTACGGCTTCACCTATCCGCCGTTCGCCGCCGCCAGCATGCTGCCGATGGCCGCGCTGGCCTGGTACCCGACGATCGTGGCGAACCTGGTGCTCACCGCGCTCGCCGTCGCGTTCCTGCTGCACCTGCTCGTGGAGCCGTTGGCCCGGCGTCACGGGTGGAGCCGCTGGTACGCGCTGGCGTTGGCCTGCTGTCTGCTGGCCGGGCTCAACCCGGTGCGGGACACGGTCAGCTTCGGGCAGGTCAACCTGCTGCTGCTGGGGCTGGTCTACCTGGACCTGTGGTTGCTGGAGCGGGGTAGCCGGCTGGCCGGTGTCGGGACCGGGCTGGCCGCGGCGGTCAAGCTCACCCCGGCGATCTTCATCGGGTACCTGCTGGTCACCGGACGGTGGCGGGCCGCCACCACGGCCATCGGCACCGCCGTCGGGGCCACCATGGTCGCAGCGGTGTTCGCGCCGAACGCCACCCGCACGTTCTTCACCGAGGCGCTGTGGGACACCGACCGGGTCGGTGAGTTGGCGTACGTGTCGAACCAGTCGTTGCTCGGTCTCGTCGCCCGGCTCGACCCGGCGCACCCGGACCGGCGGCTGTGGCTGGTGCTGGTCGCCGCCGTGCTGGTGGTCTGGGCGGTGCGGGTACGCCGGGCGGTACACCATGGCGACGATCGGGCCGGTTTCGCGCTGACCGGCGTCAGCGCCTGTCTGGTCAGCCCGGTCACCTGGGTGCACCACCTGGTGTGGCTGGTGCCGGGGCTGGTGGTGCTCGCCGCGTCGACGCTGCCGTGGCCGCCGGCCGACGCGACGACCCGTCGTCGGGCGCGCGCCGGCGTCGCCGGGTACGTCGTGCTCTGCAGCGGGCTGGTCTGGGTCTTCGCCAACGGCTCGGCCGGGCCGCTGGGGTTCGTCGGCGCCAACGCGTACGTGTGGGTCAGCATCGGGATGCTCGTGCTGCTCCCGGTGGGCGCCGTGCCCCCCCGCACCGCCCGTCCTGCGGTTCAGTGCGTCGCGGGCGGAATACTCTGCTCGTACTGGAAGACGTTGTGCGGGTCGTACTCCGCCTTGATCTTGCGTAGCCGCTCGAAGTTGCGACCCCAGTAGGCGGTCTCCCATTCCGCCATCCCGATGTTCGGCACGTTGACGTAGGCGCCGTCCACGTAGGGCCGCAGTGCCTGGCTGAACTCGGCGATCCAGGTCTGGGCGATCGGGGTGACGGCATCGCCGCTGTCGGGCTCCCCGCGAGTGCCCCAGCCGGCGCCGGGCTCGGAGTAGAAGAGCGCGTCGCGGTGCGGGAAGGCCGCGCCCCCGAACGGTTCCTGCCGTTGCGCCCCGGTGCCGAAGGCCTGGGTGAAGAAGTTGCTGTCGGCGGAGGGGGAGTCCTCCATGAACGCGCGGATGATGCTGATCGCCTTCTCCGGGAACGGATCCCTGGTGAACTGTGAGAAGAACTTCCAGTTCGCGGGCTCGTCCGCGGTCGGAATCTGGAAGCCGGCATAGGTCTCGCTCCAGCCTCCGATCTGCACCGTCACCGTGGGGTTGCCGACCGAGAGGATCGGGGCCAGCAGCTTCCTCGCCTCCGCCTCTGATCCTTCGGCGAGCACCCCGAACAGCAGGACCTCGGTCGGGTGGACCTCGAGTTGGCTGCCGAGGCGGGGGTCGGCGAACGGTGCGCTGCGCTGCCAGGAGTCGAAGACCCCGTGCAGGTCGTCGAGGCCCTCCCAGGTCGCCTGGACGTAGGCGACGCTCTTGAGCGGCGCCACCTTGTAGGTCAGCGAGGTGACGATGCCGAAGTTGCCGTTTCCGGCTCCGCGCAGCGCCCAGAGCAGGTCCGGGTGGTTCCACGGGTCCACCTGGAGCACCTTCGCGCCGTCGGCACCCGCCGCGACGACGATCTCGGCACCGATCAGGTTGTCGCAGGCCATTCCGAGATAGCGGGTGAGGAAGCCGAAGCCGCCGCCGAGGGTCGCACCGGAAAGGCCCACGGTGCCCTCGGTTCCCGTGGTCGCCGCCAGGTCGTACTCCCCGAGTGCGGTGATGGCCTCGGACTGGTTGAGCCCGGCGCCGACCCGTGCGATGCGACTGGCGGTGTCGATGTGGGTGTCCTTCAGCTCGCTGACGTCGATCACGATGCCGTTGTCGACGTTCGACCAGCCCTCCAGGCTGTGCCGGCCGCTGCGGACCCGCAGAGCGACGTTGTGCTGCCGCGCCCAGGTGAGGGCGTTCACCACGTCCCGGGTCTCCTGGGCGAAGACGATGACCAGCGGGTAGTGGACGAAGAGCTCGTCCCAGCCGATGCTCGCGTCCGCGTAGTCGGGGCTCTGTGGGCGGACGATCCGGCCGGTCAGCTCCGCCGGCGGGAACTTGTCACCGACGAACGGTCCGGGGCCGTCGGCCGCGATCGCCGTGCTCCCGGCGATCATGCTCGGGAGGGCGACCGCTCCGGCGCCGACGGCCGTCGCCTTGAGCAGATCGCGACGAGAAAGGTCGCGCATGGTCGGAATCCTCTCGAGTGGGGACTTCGCCGGAAGATTCGACCGAGAGGTCGCTTCCCTCCCATCCGGCGCAAACCAACCGTAATGCGAGAGGCTTCGTCGAGGATCTGAGAACTTGTCGCGGAACCCGGTCGGGTGACGCAGCGGCAGGTCAGTCGGGGTGGGCGGGTTGGTCCGGGATCCCGTTTGGCCGTCCCGCTGCACCCGGCACCGTCGCCGTCAGCCGTTCGTGGAACGCACGGCAGCGCGCCTTCCAATCCGCCTCGGACTCGCTCGTCAGGCAGCGGTCGAGCAGCCCACACACCGTGTCGACGAGCTCCGGATCGGTGATCTGCGGCTCGTACGCCTCCAACGTCTCGGCCAGCCGCCGGCGGGCTCCGGACTCCACCAGTTCCAGCGTCTCCAGGGCCCGGACCGCCGCGGCCAGGTCGATGTCCAGTAGGGCCGGGATGAGGCGCCGGGCCACCCCGACATCGGCCGACCGGTTCGCCAGGGCGATGCAGTGGGCGAAGAACTCCGGGTCGACCGTCCGCGTCGTGTACAGCCGCGGAAGCAGTTCGACGGTGAGGCGCTGCACCCCCTGCTCCATGCTCGACAGCAATGTGACGATGGTGTCCTCGTCCGCGGCGCCGTGGGCGGCCAGGGCATGGATCGCCTGCTTACGTAGCGTCTTCTCCTCGAACTCGTCGGTCGCGATCTCCGCGGTGGTCACGAGCTGGGCGGCGCTCAGCCCGGCACTGTCGGTGAAGATCTGCCGCAGGGCGACGCGACTGTTGCGTACCTGGACCTGGCGCAGCGCCAACTCGAACAGCCGGGACAGGTGACGTCGCAGCGTCTCCTCGAACGATCCGTAGGAGAAGCTGACGACGGTCAGCTTCCGCTCCGACTCGACCTCGCGAAGAGTGGCGATGAGGTGCTGCTGACCCGGGTCGGTCACCGCGGACAGTGCCACGTTCCTGGTCAGCGCCTGGTAGGTCTGGTAAGTCCGGTCCAGGCACAGCACGAGGATCGGCTTGCCGGTGGAGAGGGCCTCGCGAAGCTCCGTCCGCCAGGTGATCGAGCCGTACGATTCGAGGACCACGAACACGCAGAGGTGAGCGTTGCGTACCGTGTCCCGGGAATTGGTGTCCCAGCTCGCCTGTCCGTGATTGATGTAGAGGATGTCACCCGACAGGTAGTGCCACACCTCCGCGCCGAAACCGGCGGCGACCTTGACGAAGTCCTCACGGATGCGGTCCGTGTCGTGCGCGCCGCAGAGCATGATCCGCAGCATCAGCGCCGCACCGGACCGGGCAGAAGGTACAGGACCATTTCCTGCTCCTCTGGGAAGAATTGGACAGCCCGTGCCGGGCACGCCGGAGCGGGTCAGTTCGAGCGGGCGGGCTGGTCCAGGATGGCGCTGAACCGCTCCTCGGCAAGGTCGAGTTGGCCGAAGATGTGCCGCTTCACCGCCGGTGACAACGGTGTGTCCGGCCGGCCGATCAGATCCCGAAAGAGCGGCACCATCGGCCGGTACTTCCGGGCCGACGACACGACCTTCGGCCCGACCGTGTGGATCACGCCCACCCCGTTGTCGGTGAAGTCCGACACCTTGATCACCCGGGCCCACGGCTCCCGGTCCAGGCTGACCGCCAGGTGCTCCCGGTACTGCGCGTTGCGGTCCCGCGCGGGGTCGTACAGCGGGTTGGTGACGGCGGCGACCAGGGTGGCCACCCGCGGGCCGAAGCGCGCGGCGAGCGCGGCCAGCGCGGCCTCGGTCGGATCGCCCTCCGGGTCACCGTCGGCCAGTTCGGACGGGTGGTCCTCGACCGCGTCGTGCAGCAGGCCGGCGACGATCACGTCCACGTCACGGACCTGGTAGTGGTGCATCAACCGGATCGCCACCCGCAGCAGGTGATTGAGGTACGGCTCCCGGACGCGTCGGTCGTCGCGGTGCAGCTCGGCGGCGAGGTCGAGCGCGGCGGTCAGCCGCGCCCGGGCACCGTCGTCGAACTGCTGGACCTCCAACCGGAAGCGCTCCAGCAGGCCCGGTTCGCCGTGGATCTCGGTGATCGCGTGCATCGGCATGCTGCCCAGGTGCGGCGGGAAGTCCATGCGTCACTTATAGCCGATCTTCTCCACGTCGATGTGCCCGTTCGTCGCCGACCCGACCCGTTTCGCCGACATCGGGCTGTCCGCGTGCCCGGACACCGCAATATCGGCGAAACGGAGTCGATCAACGCTTGTCTGATCCGCAATGCGGGCAGGCCTCAGATCGGCAGCCGGTCGGCGCCGGCGAGAGGGCCGACCAGGAGGGGGACCAGTGGGGCCGGCAGGACCGGGTCGCGGCGCCAGGTCGGAGTCCAGCCCGCGTCGGAGCCCAGGTCGGGGTCGTGCGCCGCGTTGTACGCCGCCAGCAGGTCGACCGGTCGCGCCGGGCCGCTGCCCTGACGCACCCACGACCCCCGCTCGGTCAACGCGGTGCCACCCCAGTCGTAGAGCAGATCGCCCGGGTCGACCGGCGCGTCCAGGGTGAAGAAGTTGTTCTGCGCGTAGATCGCCGACTGGACGCCGACGCCGAGCGCGTACTGGAAGTCGTCCCCACCGAGCCGGTAGTGGTTGTTGTAGACGTCGACCTGACCGAAGCGCACCCGGGGCAGCCGTTGCAGGACGCTGTCGAAGAGGTTGTGGTGCAGGGTGACCTTCAGCCGACCCACGTCGGGGCCGACGGTGTTGGACGAGCCGATCAGCATCAGCTTGTCCCGTCCGGTGAAGCGGTTCCAGGACGCGGTGACCAGACTCGCGGTGTGCGTGACGTCCAGCGACCCGTCGTGCACCTGGTACGGCCGCCCGAAGTGGACCGGCTGGGCGCTGTCCGGGTTGTCGCCGTCGGTGAAGGTGTTGTGGTCGACCCAGACGTTCTCGCTGCGACGCACCGAGATCTGGTCGTACTGACTGTTCCAGTTGCCGGCTTCGCCGTCGGTCGGTGACCAGGCCGGGAAGCAGTCGCGGGCGTCGACGAGGGTCAGGTTGCGGACGATGACGTTCGACGCCCGGTCGACCATGAGGGTGAGCCCGGTCAACCGGGCGCCGCGCAGTCCGACGATGCTGGTGTTCGGGCCGACGTTGATCTGGGTCTGCCGGGTCTGGTTGGTCACCGAGCGCACCCGGGCCTCCTCCAGCGGCCCGGTCGGCGGCACCCGTCCCCACACCGCCGGGTCGTACGCGGCCAGGTAGGCGTCCAGCCGGTACGCCGGATCGGCCAGCTCGGAGCAGCTCAGCGGTGTGCCGTCGGGCCCCTCGAAGCCGTCGATGGCGCCGTCGACGTAGATGAGCTTCGGCGTGGCATCGGTGGCGTTGCTGGCGTTGTCGCCGCCCAGCGCGGCGACCAGCTCGGCCCGGCTGCGGACCACCCGGGTCCGTTCGGGGGTGGCCGCCGAGCCACCGGTGGTGCCGGCGCCCTCGGCCGCCCAGCCGTCGCGCTCGGGCAGGGCCTGCCGGCCGAGGTGACGGGCCAGCCAGGAGAGTCGATCGGCGGCGGCGGAAGGTGCGGGTGGCGGGGCGGCGCCGGCCGGGGCGGCACCGAGCAGGAGGGCGATCACCGTAGCGCCGGTGAGAATTCTGCGCATCGACTCATCCCATTCGCTGGTGGTGGTAGGGCAGTCACCAGGAACGGTAGATTCGCAGTTTTATACGGGTCAATACGTGGTGTATGCAGAAATGTTGCAGTTGCCGGGCTCGACCGGAATTGCCCCGGCCGTTGTCGGCGGGATATCCGGGGATCTGTCCAATGCGGCCCGAAGAAGTCCGGGCGATGTTTGCACTCGAGTTGCCGTCGCCCCCTATCCCGCCAACTCGGCGCGGTACGCGGCGGCTGCCCACGGCACCGCCAACTCGCTCGGGAGCGCCCCCCGCTCGGCCGCCCGACGCAGCACGTCGACCACGCCCCGCAGGTGGCGGACCCGCTGCCCACCTTCGCCCACCGCGGTCACCAGGTCGCCGTCGAGGAGCCGAGGCTCCGGCGCGTCCCGCAAGGCGTCCAGCAGTGCGGTGAACGGCGCGGTACGGGCCAGCGGGGCGATCAGCGGCACCCCCGGCGGGTCGAGCCGGTGCGCGAGCAGGTTCTCCAGCAGCCCTTGTCGTCCCGGGACGCGACGGGTGACCACGTCCCCGGGCAGCCGCAACCGGTCGGTCGGGTACTCCAGCACCGCCTGTCCCGCCGTCCCGGTCACCACCACCTCGCCCGCCACGAACTCCTCAGCGGCCAGGGTCACCGCCACCAGGACGGGTGGGCCGGCGCGGAACAGGACCCGCAGCACGGCGGTGTCCTCCACCTCGATCGGCCGGACCCGGTAGCGTTCCACCTCGATCGCGACCGGCCAGGGCGTCGCCCCGCCGAGCGCCTCGGCGATCGCCAGGCACTGCATCACCGCGTGTGCGAGCGGGTTGGCCAGTGCGCCGTCGAGCACCGGCCGGCCGTTCAGACTCCGTCGACCCGCCCAGGGGGAGCGGGCGTAGTAGTCGTCCGGCCGCTGCCACGCGGCGACGGTGGAGATGCCGGTGACCGTGCCCAGCCGGCCGGCGGCCAGCGCGTCGGTCAGCGCGGTGAGGGCCGCCGACCCGAGCGCCTGGAAGCCGACCTGGGCCACCCGGCCAGCGGCGGCGAGGGCCCAGGTCAGCTCCTCGTGCTCGGCCAGCGACAGCACCGGCGGCTTCTCCAGCAGCAGGTCCGCACCGGTGGCCAGCGCGTCGCGGGCGATCGCCAGGTGGGTGTGTGGCGGAGTGCAGATCACCACCACCTCCGGCCGGGCGGCGGCGAGCATCGCCCGATGGTCGGTGAAGACCCCGACGCCGGGTGGCACCGGCGCTGCCGGATCGTCCTCCACCGGCCGGACGTCGACCAGGGCGACCAGCCGTAGTCGACCGGCGGCGTGCAGCGGCGCGATCGCGCGCCGGTGCCACCGGCCGTGCCCGTTCGCCCCGATCACCGCCACCCGGGGCGGCGACGCCACCCCGCTCACCACCCACCGGCCCGCGTCAGTTTGGCCATCGGGCGCCGACCAGTGTCGGCCCGGTCATCGGGCACCGGCCAGTGTCGGCCCGGTCACCGGGCACCGGCCAGTGTGGCCTCGACGCCGTGCCGTTGCAGCGCGGTCAGCCACGTGATCACGTCGGTGCGGACCTCGTCGTCCTCGGCCACCTCGACCGGGACGACCTCGCGCAGCGCGAAGACCGCGTCGACCGCGCCCTCGGGGCTCTGCGCGCCGGCGACCAGCGCGGCGCGAATCGGCTCGGCCAACGGGTCCTGGAACGGCAACGGGCGGCCGTCGTCGGCGTACCCGAGCGCGAAGCGCAACCAGGACGCCACGACCAGCGCGCCCCAGCGCGCGGACCGGCCGGCCGCGCGCAGGTCGGCGATGGTGTGCAGGACCCGCTGCGGCAACTTCTGCGAGCCGTCCATCGCCACCTGCAGGGTGCGGTGTCGGATCGCCGGGTTGCCGAACCGGGCGAGGACCTGCTCGCCGTAGTCGACCACCCGGACCCCGTCCGGTGGGGTGAAGCTGGCCGCGACGTCCTCGGCGATCAGCCTCCGCAGCACGTCGGCCAGGTGCGGGATCTCCAACGCGTCGGCGATCGTCTCCCGACCGGCCAGCGCGCCGAGGTACGCCGCGGCCGAGTGCACGCCGTTGAGGGAGCGCAGCTTCAACCTTTCCCACGGGCCGGCGTCACCGGTGAGCACCGCCCCGGCGTGTTCCCAGCCCGGCCGGCCGCCGGGAAAGTCGTCCTCGATCACCCACTGCGCGTACGGCTCGGCGGCAACCGCGGCCAGGTCGGTAACGCCGAGGGCCCGGCGTGCCGCCTCGATCGTCTCCGGGGTGCTGGCCGGCACGATCCGATCCACCATGGTGCCCGGGCAGGTGACGTTGCCGGTGACCCACTCGACCAGGCCGGGCACCCCGACGGCACGGCTGACCGCCTGGTCGAGCATGCCGCGCAGACGTCGACCGTTGGCCGGCAGGTTGTCGCAGCTCACCAGGGCCACCGGCCCGGCGTCCGCGGCGGCCCGGGCGGCCAGCCCGCGCAGCAGCAGCCCCGGCACCGTGCTCGGCGGGTGACCGCCGGCCAGGTCCGCGGCGAGCGCCGCGTCGGGGGACAACTGGCCGGTCACCGGGTCGAGTTGGTACGCCTTCTCGGTGACGGTCAGCGTGACGACGCGTACCGCCGGGTCGGCGAGCAGCGCCACCACGGCGTCCGGGTCGCTGGGCGCGTGCCGTACGCCGCTCAGGGCGCCCACGACACGGGTGGAGTTGCCGGCGGCGGAGAGGGTGCTGACGCTGAACAGGTTGTCCTGCGCGGTGAGCGCCTCGACCATGGCCGTGCTGCGCGGGGCGACGGCGACGATGCCCCAGTCGCCGCCGGCCGCGCCGATCGCCGCCTCGGTGTAGACGGCCTGGTGCGCCCGGTGGAACGCGCCCAGCCCCAGGTGCACGATGCCGGTCGGCACGGTGCCCGGACGGATCAGGGGACGGGCCTCGGCGGGCAACCGGCGCAGTATGCCCAGGCCGAGCCGGGAGGCGTTGACGGTCACTGCCATGCCGGGCCGTCCGGGAAGCTGAACTCGGCGATCGACGCCGGTTTCATGGTGGCGCTGTAGCCGGGCCGGTCGGGCAGCAGGTACCGGCCGCCGCGGGTGCGTACCGGGTCGACGAAGTGCTCGTGCAGGTGGTCGACGTACTCGATCATCCGACCGTCCAGGCCGGTGCCCACCCGCAGGTAGTCGAAGATCGCCAGGTGCTGGACGTACTCGCAGAGGCCGACACCGCCGGCGTGCGGGCAGACCGGCACGCCGAACTTCGCCGCCAGCAGCAGCTCGGCGAGCACCTCGTTGACGCCACCGACGCGGCAGGCGTCGATCTGCATCACACCGATCGCCTCGGCCTGCAGCAGCTGCTTGAAGATCACCCGGTTGGCGGCCACCTCACCGGTCGCCACTCGGCACCGGCCGTCGGTCAGCTCGGTCACCGCGCGGGCGATCCGGGCGTGCCCCAGGATGTCGTCGGCGTGGGTCGGCTCCTCGATCCAGTACGGATCCACCTCGGCCAGCGTGGCCATCGCGGTGATCGCCTCGTCGACGTCCCAGACCTGGTTGGCGTCCATCATCAACAGCGCGTCCGGGCCGATCTCCTCCCGGATGATCCGGGCCCGACGCAGGTCGTCGGCGAGCGGGCCGCCGACCTTCATCTTCATCGCACGCCAACCGTCGTCGTACGCCGCCCGGGTCAGCGCCCGCACCTTGTCGTCCGGGTAGCCGAGCCAGCCGACCGAAGTGGTGTACGACGGAAAGCCGTCCCGTTGCAGGGTGGCCAACCGGTCGGCCAGCCCGTCGCGCCCCTTGTCGAGGATGGCCGCCGCCTCGTCCGGTGTGAGGGCGTCGGTGATGTGCCGGAAGTCGATGCTGGCGACCAACTCGTCGGTGGGCAGCTCGGCGAGGAACCGCCACATCGGCTTGCCGGCCAGGGTGGCCCGTAGGTCCCAGACCGCGTTGACCAGCGCGCCGGTCGCCATGTGGATGACGCCCTTCTCGGGGCCCAGCCAGCGCAGCTGCACGTCGGCGCTAAGTGAGCGCCAGAACGCCACCGGCTCGGCGGCGATCTCCTCGACCGTGCGCCCGCGTACGTGGTGGGCCAGCGCGCGGACCGCCGCGCAGGTGATCTCGTTGCCCCGACCGTTGGTGAAGGTGAACCCCGCGCCGACCGGCCCGGCGTCGGTGCCGAGCTGGACGTACGTCGCCGAGTAGTCGCCGCGGTTGATCGCGTCGGAGCCGTCGCCCCGAGCGGCGGTCGGAAACCGCACGTCGTGCACGTCGACGGAGGTGATGGTGACGCTCACCGAGCCTGCCTTTCGAAGTTGAAGACCCGCTTGGGCAGCCGGTACGCCAGGTCGACGATGGTCTCGGCCGCCTCGTCCATCGGCAGCCGGTGCTCGGCGACCAGCCGGGCCAGGAATCCGGCGTCCACCCGGCGGGCCACGTCGTGGCGGACCGGGATCGAGCAGAACGCGCGGGTGTCGTCGACGAACCCGGTGGTGTTGTAGAAGCCGGCGCTCTCGGTGACCGTCTCCCGGAACCGGCGCAGCACCTCGGGGGAGTCCAGGAACCACCAGGGCGCGCCGAGCAGCAGCGCGGCGTACCCGCCGGCCAGTGGCGCCAGCTCGCGGGTGAAGGTGTCCTCGTCGAGGGTGTAGAGCACCACGCGCAGGCGGGGGTCGTTGCCGTAGCGCTCCAGCAGCGGGGCGAGCGCGTGCACGTACTCGGTGGCCTGCGGGATGTCGCCGCCGACGTCGCGGCCGTGCCGGGCGTGCAGCCAACGGTTGTGGTTGCGCACCGCACCGGGGTGCAACTGCATGACCAGGCCGTCGTCGAGCGACATCCGGGCGAACTCGACAAGCATGTGCGCCCGGAACGCTTCCGCGTCGGCGGCGTCGGCCTCGCCGCGCCGGCCCTGGTCGTACAGCCGCTCGGCCTCGGCCGGCGCCAGGTCGAGCGTGCGCGCGGTGGGATGGCCGTGGTCGGAGGACGTCGCGCCGGCGGCGATGAACGCGGCGCGCCGGGTCCGCAGCGCGGCCAGGTAGCCGGCGTAGGTGCCGGTGTCCTCGCCGGCCAGCTCACCGAGTCGGTCCACATTCGTCGACCAACCCTCGAACTCCATGTCCACCACGTCGTCCGGGCGGAAGGTGGTGACCACCCGGCCGCCCGGTCCGCCCCAGCCGTCGGCGGCGAGCTTGGCGTGCTGGCCCAGGTCGTCCAGTGGCGACTCGGTGGTGGCCAGCACCTCGATGCCGAACCGCTCGAACAGCGCCCGGGGCCGGAAGTCCGGCTCGGCGAGTCGGGCCGCGATCTCGTCGTAGAGGTCGTCGGCGGTGGCCGGGCCGAGCGGGGTGTGCACCCCGAACACGGTGCGGAAGGTCTGCTCCAGCCAGAGCCGCGACGGGGTGCCGCGGAACAGGTGCCAGTGCGCGGCGAAGCGCCGCCAGATCACCCGGCCGTCGGTCTCCGTCGGGCTGCCGTCGCGGGTGGGCACGCCCAGATCCGCCGGGGGTACGCCCTGACTGAGCAGCATCCTCGTCAGGTAGTGGTCGGGCACGATGAGCAGCTGCGCCGGGTCGGGGAAGGGCCGGTCCTCGGCGAGCAGGGCCGGGTCGACGTGCCCGTGCGGCGAGATGATCGGTTGCTCCGCCGCGAGGGCGTACAGCTCCCGGGCCAGCGCGCGCTGGCCGGGTTCGGGCGGCAGGAGCAGGTCGGTGTTGTCGAACGTCGGCACGGGGATGGGCTCCTCGTCTCCTGGGTCAGCGGGGGGTGAGCAGGTCGGCGACCCGGACCGGTTGACCGGTCTCGAAGGACCGGTTGGCGGCCAGGCCGGTGAGCAGGGCCAACGCGCCGTCGTCGGCGGTGGCGGCGCGGTCCAGCGGGTCGGGTTGGCCACCGAGGAGCACACCGGTCATCCGGGCGTCCGCGCCGCCGTGCCCGTGTCGGGTCCGGCTTGCGACCGGGATCTGCTGGGGTGGCTCCCAGAACTGGCGCAGGGTGAGTGTCGCACCGCCGCCCTCGGCCGGCGCCTCGGTGCCGTGCAGGGCGGCGCCCTTGACCGCGCCGGCGGTGCCCCGGTCGACGAAGTCGTTCTCGGCGACCTCCAGCTCCAGCCGGCCCCGGCTGCCGTTGACCATCACCCGGTAGCCCTCCCAGGGTGCGTAGGCGGTGAGGTGGTAGGTCATCGTGGCGCCGGTCGAGTAGCGGGCCAGCACCGCCATGTCGTCCTCGATGCTGACCCCCGGGGCGAAGACGTTGCGGTCGCGCTGGTAGCCGTCCTGGGCCTCGGCGTCGAGATACAGCTCGCGTAGCCGCGGGTGCGCGTCCAGCCGCAGCGCGAACGGGTCGTCGACCGCGGCGGGGGAGCCGTGTGCCCGTTCGTAGTCGCGGGCGTAGCCGTGTCGGCGACCGTCCTCGCCGTAGAAGAAGAGCCGGCCGGCCGCGTACACCTCGACGGGGGTGGCGGCCAACCACCAGTTGACCAGGTCGAAGTGGTGGCTGGCCTTGTGCACCATCAGTCCGCCGGACGTGGCCTTGTCGCGGTGCCAGCGGCGGAAGTAGTCCGCGCCGTGGCGGACGTCGAGCAGCCACTCGAAGTGCACCGAGCCGATCTCGCCGACCGCACCCTCGGCGAGCAGCCGGCGGACCTGTTCATGCAATGGGTTGTAGCGATAGTTGAACGCGACCGTCACCCGGCCGCCGGTCTCGGACACCGTGTCCAGGATGCGCCGGCAGCGTGGCGCGTCCACGGTCATCGGCTTCTCGGTCACGACCTCCCGGCCGGCGCGCAGCGCAGCCACCACGTACTCGTCGTGGGTGACGTCCACGCTGGTGACCAGCACGACGTCGACGCGCTCCTTGTCCAGCATCGCCGCGAAGTCCGCGGCCGGGTACGTGGGCACCGGACGGTGGCCCAGCTCGGACAGCCAGCGGTTGTGCGCGTCCATCCGGGCCTGGTTGACGTCGGCGAAGGCGACCAGCTCGGTGGTGTCGGGGTGGTCGAGCACCAGGGCCCGGACGAACATCTCCGCCCGCGCGCCGGTGCCCACGACGGCGTACCGGGCCCGGCCGTCGACTCTCGGTGACATTCGGGTCGCCTCCCCAGTGATCCTGCAAAGGTTTGCAGTGAAGTAATCACGCTCGATCCGATGGCGTCAACGATGGCGACACAATCGGTGGTATTTATCAGTGTTTGCGGGGGCGCAAGTCACCAAGGGGAGTGCGGGTGCAACAAAGCCGTAACCATCCACCGTTGACACTGGAGCAACCGTTTGCATTAATGAGCCACACCTACGTGACCGCCGCCACATCGGACGAAGGGGCCGCCGTGCCAGTCACCATCCGGGACGTCGCCCGGGCGTCCGGTGTGCACATCTCCACCGTCTCCCGCACCTTCTCCGCTCCGCACCTGGTCAACCCGGAGACCCGGGTCCGGGTGCTCGCCTGCGCGGAGGATCTGGGCTACCGACCGAACCGGGCAGCGCGGGCCCTGATCACCGGGCGTACGCACAACATCGGGCTGATCATCGCGGACATCGCGAACCCGTTCTTCCCGCCGCTGATCAAGGCGGCGGAGAGTCAGGCCCGACACCGCGACTACCACGTCTTCGTGGCCGACACCAACGAGGACCCCACCGCCGAGGAGGAGCTGGTCCACGCGCTGGCCAAGCAGGTGGACGGGGTGTTGCTGTGCAGCCCACGGATGAGCAACAGCCTGATTGAGCAACTCAGCCGTGAGGTGCCTCTGGTGGTGGTGAACCGTCAGGTGACCGGCCTGCCCTGCGTGCTGATGGACGTCGGGCAGGGCGCCCGGGCGGCGATCGAGCACCTGATCGGCCTGGGCCACCGCAGCATCGCCCTGCTCGGCGGCCCGCGCAGCTCGTGGACCAACCGGGAGATGCGCCGAGCCGCCGGCACGGCCGCCCGAGCCGGCGGGGCTGAGCTGACTTTGCTCGGCCCGAACGCGCCGACCGAGACCGGTGGCGCCGCCATCGCCGAGCAGGTGCGGCGCAGCGGTGTGTCGGCCGTGCTCGCCTACAACGACCTGATGGCGATCGGCCTCATCGAGGGGCTGCACTCGCTCGGGGTCCGGGTGCCGCAAGAGGTGAGCGTCGTCGGGGTCGACGACATCACCCTGAGCCGGCTCACCCGCCCCAAACTGACGACGGTGGCCACACCCACCGGGGCCGCCGGCCGGACGGCCGTCGACATGCTGCTGCAACAGGACATCGAGTCACCGCGCGGCGCGCGGGGGCCCGGTGCCGGCACGGCGCTCGGCGTCCGTCGTACGACCGCACAGGTAATGCTCCAGACCGACCTGGTCATCCGCGACTCGACCGGTCCGGGCCCGCACGCCCGACCGGCACGTCCCCTGGCCGCACCGCAAGGCCCGGACCCGCATTGCCCTGCGGGCCCGGGCATCCCGACCGCGGTCACCGGTGACGCCGTCGCCTCCTAATGCCGAGGAGTGAGCGCACATGCACCCCGCAACGTCCCCCACCACCAACGCGCCTGTCGGGCGCAATCACCGTACCCCGCTGCCTCGGCGGCGCCTGTTGCGCGGCCTGCTCGCCGTAACGGTCGCCGCGCCGTTGATGTTCGGGGCCGCCGCCTGCGGAGACGACGACGGCGGTGCCGCCGACCCGAACGCCCCGGTCAAGCTCTCCATCTTCTGGTGGGGTGGCGACGCCCGGGCCAAGCTGACCGAGGACGCGCTGGCCCTCTACACCAGCAAGCACCCGAATGTGACCTTCGAGAAGACCTGGCAGGCCAACCAGGGCTACTTCGACAAGCTGGCCACGCTCACCGCCGGCGGCAACCCGCCGGACCTGTTCCAGATCGACGACAACTACCTGGCCGAGTACGCGGCCCGCAGCACCACGCTCGACCTGACCTCCTACCAGAAGTCCGGCAAGCTGGACACCTCCAAGTTCCCCGAGAGTCTCTGGCAGTACGGCGTGGTCGACGGCAAGCTCGCCGGTCTGGCCGCCGGGGAGAACACCCAGGGTCTGGTCTACAACAAGACGCTGCTGGCCAAGCACAACCTGCCCGAGCCGACCACCGGGATGACCTGGGAGCAGCACATCGCCTGGGCCGAGCAGGTCACCGCCAAGACGAAGGTGCCCGGCACCCAGGACCCGAGCGCCGACTACAAGGCGTTCTGGGTCTGGCTGCGCCAGCAGGGCAAGGACCTCTACAAGGGCAAGGAACTGGGCTTCACCGCCGAGGACGTGACCAAGTGGTTCGACCTGTGGAAGGGCGCCCGGGACCGCAAGGCCACGCCGACCGCCGACGTCATCCACGAGGGCAACTCCAGCGACATCACCAAGCAGTTGGTGGTCACCGGTAAGTCGGCGACCTCCTGGGTCTGGGCCAACCAGATGCCGGACCTGAAGAAGAACACCAAGGACGAGCTGGGCGTGATCGCCTACCCCGGTGATCCCAGCGCGCAGTGGGCCCGGGCCTCGATGTACTGGTCGGTGTTCAAGGGCAGCAAGAACAAGGACGTCGCGGTCGACGTGATCAACTTCCTGAACAACGACCTGGCGGCGGTCAAGCTGCTCGGCACCGACCGTGGCCTGCCGTCCAACCAGGACCTGCGCCGGGTGGTCAGCGACGACACCACCGACCCGGCCATGAAGCAGTCGATCGCCGTCGAGGCCGAGCTGACCCAGAAGTTCGGCAAGTCGCCGCAGGTGCCGATCAAGGGACACAGCAAGGTGCGATCCGAGTTGATCAAGGCCGCCGAGAACGCGCAGTACGGCCGGGCCACCTCTGCCGAGGCCGCCACCCAGTTCATCGAGGCGTGCAAGTCCGCCATCGCCTGACCGCCCCACCAGGCGAGGAGAGGAGTCGTTCGTGGCGTTGACCACGGCGCCCGACCCGACCCGAAGCGGTCCCGGAGACAGCCGGGCCCACGCCGAGAGGCGTGGGCCCGGACGCTTCCGGCACAGCGAAGGTCTGGCGGGGTACGTCTTCCTGTCGCCGTGGCTCATCGGCCTGATGGGTGTCACGGCGGTCCCCATGTTGCTGTCGCTCTACCTGAGCTTCACCAACTACGACATCCTCACCCCCTTCTCCGAGGTGGAGTGGGTGGGGCTGGCCAACTACGAACGGATGTTCACCGCCGACCCGTCGTACTGGCACGCGGTGCGGGTGACCCTGACCTTCGCGCTGATCGCCGTACCCCTGAAGTTGGCGGCGGCGCTCGGCGTGGCGCTGCTGCTCAACCGGGCCTGGCGCGGCGTCGGGCTGTTCCGCGGGTTGTTCTACCTGCCGTCCCTGCTCGGCGGCAGCGTCGCGCTGGCCATCGTCTGGGTCAACATGTTCAACCGCGACGGCGCGTTCAACTCGCTGCTGAGCCTCTTCGGCATCACCGGCAAACCGTGGGTCAACGACCCCGACTGGGCCCTGGAGACGCTGATGGTGCTGGCCATCTGGCAGTTCGGCGCGCCGATGGTGATCTTCCTGGCCGGGCTCAAGCAGGTGCCCACCGAGCTGTACGAGGCCGCGTCGGTCGACGGGGCCGGGCGGTTCCGCCAGTTCCGCAACGTCACCCTGCCGATGCTCTCCCCGGTCATCTTCTTCAACCTGGTGCTGGAGACCATCAACGGCTTCCAGGGCTTCACCGCCGCGTTCGTGCTCAGCAACGGCACCGGCGGCCCGGTCGACTCCACGTTGATGTACACGCTGAACCTCTACATCACCGGCTTCACCGACCTCGACATGGGCTACGCCTCGGCGATGGCCTGGGTGTTCCTGCTCGCCATCGCGGTCATCACCGCGATCTTCTTCAGCACCGGGCGGTTCTGGGTGCACTACTCCGACGGGGAGGACCGGTGATGGTGGCGGTGACCCCGACGGCCGACGCGCCGACCGCAGCGCCGCCGAACGCGCGCCGCCGGCCGGGCGGACGGCCGGTGCTGCGACTGCTGATCCTGGTGGCGATCGTCGCCGTGGTGCTCTACCCGCTGATCTGGATGGTGGGCACCTCGGTGAAGTCCCAGGAGGAGATCGTCAACAACGTCGGGCTGCTGCCCGAGCGGTTCACCCCGGGCAACTACACCGCCGGGTGGTCCAACTTCGACGTCAGCTTCGGCCGGTTCTTCCTCAACAGCGCCATGGTCAGCCTGCTCACCGTGGTCGGCAACGGCCTCTCCTGCCTGCTGGCCGCATACGCCTTCGCCCGGCTGCGGTTCCGGATGCGCGGGATGTGGTTCGCCGTCATGATCGGCACGCTGCTGCTGCCCCAACACGTGCTGATCGTGCCGCAGTACATCCTGTTCCGGACGCTGGGCCTGGTCGGCGGCGAATGGCCGTACCTGCCGCTGCTCATCCCGCAGTTCCTGGCCACCGAGGCGTTCTTCGTCTTCCTGATGGTGCAGTTCATGCGGGGCGTCCCCCGCGAACTGGACGAGGCGGCCCGGATCGACGGCGCCGGCCCGTACGGAATCTTCCGGCACGTCATCCTGCCGCTGAGTCGCCCCGCGCTGGTCACCACCGCGATCTTCTCGTTCATCTGGACCTGGAACGACTTCTTCCGCCAGCTGGTCTTCCTGTCCCAACTGGAGGACTACACCGTCCCGGTCGCGTTGACCCTGTTCATCGACTCGACCAGCCAGAGCGCGGTCGGGCCGATGTTCGCCATGTCGGTGCTGTCGCTGCTGCCGGTCTTCCTGTTCTTCGTCGCGTTCCAGCGGATGCTCGTCGAAGGGATCAACACCAGTGGCATCAAGGGTTGAGCCGACGGACACCGGCGGGAGGCGGGACTGGCGCGACGTCGCCCGCGACGCCGCCGACCTGGCGCTGCTCGGCATTCTGCTGACGCTGGCGGCAGCACCCCTGCTCACCGCGGCGGCGGCGGCCGGCACGGCCAGCGCGGCGGTGCACGACTGGACGCGTACCGGCAGTTGGCCGTCGGCGGGGGCCACCCTGCGCCGGTTCGGCCGCTCGGTGCTGCCCGGCGTGCCGGTCAGCCTGCTGGCGCTCACCGTGGCCGGGCTGCTCGCCGCCGACCTCGCGGCGCTGGCCACCGGTCGGGTGCCGGGCGGCCCGCCGGCGCTGCTGGTGACCGCACTGATCGTGGCCGGCCTGATCGGGTACGCGGGGCTGGTCGTCGTCGAGGTGGGCGGCAACGGGGGCGGGCGGTGGCGGGCGGCGGCCCGTTGCGCCGCCCGCGCCTGCCTCGACGCGCCCGCCCGCTGGGCCGCGCTCACCGGGGTCACCGCGCTGGCCGGACTGCTCGCCGTGCTGGTCACCCCGGTCGCGGTGCCCATCCTCGCCGGCTACACCGTGGCCGCCCTGCACGCCGTCACCGGCCGCTGGCCGGTCTCCGCCAGTCCTGCCGGCCGCTGGCCGGTCTCCGCCAGTCCTGCCGGCCGCCGGCCGGTCCCCGTCAGCCCTGCCGGCCGCCGGCCGGTCTCCGCCCACTCGGAGCTGTCATGAACACCGAGCAGGAGTCGGCGCGGCTGGTGGTCGACGGGACGGAGGTGGCGCGGTACGTGGTCGACCCTGCGCTGGACGCGCGGCACGGGCCGCGGCCCTACCTGCACCCGGTACGCACGCTGGGCGGCACGGTGGTCACCGACGCGTTGCCCGCCGACCACGTGTGGCACCTCGGCGTCTCCCTCGCGGTGCAGGACGTCAACGGCAGCAACCTCTGGGGTGGGCGCACCTACGTCCGCGACGTCGGCTACACCTGGCGCGACGATCACGGGCGGATCGCGCACACGGGCTGGTCGGAGCGGTCCGCCGACCGGCTGGCTCACCGGCTCGAGTGGCGCGACCCGCACGCGGCGGTGCTGCTCACCGAGGATCGCCAGCTCACCGCCGTCCCGGTGACCGGGAACGTGTCGGCCTGGCGGCTGGACGTGGACTACACGCTGCGCGCCCCGGACGGGCAGGACGTGCGGCTGGGTAGCCCGGCCACCAACGGCCGTCCGGACGGCGCCGGCTACGGCGGGTTCTTCTGGCGGGCGGTGTCGGCCGCGCCCGCGTCGGTGTTCAGCGCCTCGGCGACGGGGGAGGAGGCGGTCAACGGTTCCGCCGAACCATGGGTCGCCCTGGCCGGCACCGGGCCGGACGGGCGGACGTACACCCTGGTCTTCAGTGGTCTCGGCGACGGCGACCGGTGGTTCACGCGGACCGCGATGTATCCGGGCGTGGGGGTGGCGTTCGCGTTCGAGCGGCCGGTCACCATCGCAGCCGGCAGCGAGCGGCGGGGCCGGCACGCGGTGGTCGTCGCCGACGGCGCCCTGGACACCGCTACCGCCGCTGCCCTCGCAGCCGGTGCCCACGTCGGGCGGCCGGACGGTGCCACTGCGTGACGTAGGGCTGGGCAGCCCACGACGTGCGTCGCCGCATCGTGGGCTGCCTTGTCGGTCATCTCTGCCCCGGGTGGGTCTGCGGCCCCATATCCTCGAGCGGATATCTCAACGGGAGTGGGCGCCGTCTGCGCGGCGACTCGTAGGAGGCCGTGGTGAGCGGGAGAGATCGACCCGAGGGCATCAGTCCGGCAGCGGTCGAGGGAGCGCCGGGACTGTGGCGTGTCGATCTGCAGAAACACGATCTCAGCATTCCCGGACGCGAGGTCATCCAGAGTCGTGTCGAATTCACGCCGGACTCGCCGCCGTTCAAGCACTTCCACCCCGGCGAAGAGATCATCTGTGTTCTGCAGGGAACCCTGGAATACACACTCGAGGGTCTGCCGCCGGTGGTGTGCAACGTCGGTGACGCGTTGACGGTGCCCTACGGCGTCCACCACCAGGCCCGCAACGTAGGCAACGGAATAGCGGTAGAGCTAGCCACCTACGTAGTAGAAAAGGGCAAACCCCTCCTGACCAAGGTGGAGTGAGCCGGCGACCCGTGCGGCGATCATGAGGTTGTTGCCACGACACGCCGGGCGGGATGGCAACAACTTCATGATCACCGGGATGAGGGCGCTCCGGCTCGGGCCGGCAGGGCTGCGGTGACCCGGACGGCCTTGACGATCGCCGGGATCGACCCGATCAGCAGCACCAGCCCCCAGATGATCGCGATCACCGCGAAGATCAGCGCCGCCACGTCGTCGACGATGCTGACCAGGATCACCGGCACCAGGTTGTGCAGGAACTCCAACACGATCGTGCAGAGCAGGGTGGTGAGGATCAGCAGGACGAGGCCCTTGTTCTGCAGGAAACGCGGCTGGGCCAGCACCAGCAGCCCGGCCCACACCAGCTTGAGCAGCAGCACCAGCCCGAGCAGCACCGCCGCCTCGCCGACCGGGAAGAACCCCCACAGCGCCAGGTACGCCAGCGTGCCGAACGGGATGGCCAGGAACAGCGACACCATGATCATCAGTTCCACGAACGCGATGATCAGCGCGACCAGCCCGACGATGATCAGGATGATCGAGAAGATCAAGCTGGCCACGCCCTGTACGCGACCCTGGACGCGTTCGGGCAGCAGCAGGCCCAAACAGAACAGCCCGGTGCTCCAGACCGCCACCGCGTCGATCAACGCCAGGTAGCCGGTGCCCCGGCCGGACGGCTCGCTGACCCCGGACGCGTCGTCGAGTTCCACGTCCAGCGCGCCCGCGCTGTCGGCCAGCGCCGCGCCGGCGTCGGCGCCGCCCAGCAGCAGCCCGGCACCCAGCTCCACCCCGATCGCCAGGACGATCGCGAGCATGGCCAGCAGCAGGAACGGCTTACGCAGGTCACCCACGGCAGCACCTTTCTCTCAGCTCAGGACGCGGCCACGACGATCGGGTGTCAGAACGTGGCCACGACGATCGGGTCAGGACGTGGCCACGAGGACTGTGCAGCTGCCCAGGCCGGGGCAGGTCAGGCCCACCTCGGTGGCCTGGTCGACGGCGACCTTCGCCACCACGCCGGTGCCGTCGGACGCCGGCTCGACCTCGTCGCGGATGGTGAGGTCGGCGTCGCCGGGCGCCGACGCGACGACCGTGAACCGCGCCGCGCTGCGCAGTACCAGGGTGCGCAGCCCGCCCGGGTCGGCGACCCGCACCACGCAGCTGCCGGCGAACACCAACCGGCCGGCCTCATCGGCACAGTCGGCGCTGACCGTCGCCGGGTCCACCGCGGAACGCTCGCCCCCCAGCGCACCCAGCCGGTCGACGAGCCCGTGCCGGGCGCCCGGATCACCCGGGTCGTCCCGGCCCGCGCCGACCGCGATCACGAACAGCCCCACCAGCAGGACGGCGAGCAGCCCGAGCAGCGCCTTCTGCTTGCCACTCATCGCGCCACGGCCTGCGCCACGATCTCGGTGAACCGGATCTCGTCGACGCCCGCGAAGTAGCGGTTGGTGCCCTGCGTCTTGCCCACCACCGCCAGGGTGACCCGGTGCGGGCCCTTGGTCAGCCGGACCGTGCCCACGTCCAGGAATTCGGTCTTCCTCACCGTCTGGCTGAAACCGAGGAACGCCCCGCCGACCTGGGCGCCGTCGATGGTGAAGACCGTGTTGGCGTAGTCGAACGACATCGTGCGAACGGCGGCGAACCGCCACGTGCCGTCGGCCGGGATCTGCACCGTCACGGTGACCTGGTCACCGATGGCCAGCCCCTGGAAGAACAACTGCTTGTCGCCGGACCAGGTCACCCCGCAGCAGTTGGGCTGCGCCACCACGACCGCGCCGCTCTTGCGCGGCGACTCCACGGCTGCGGCCTCCACCAGGCTCTCCGCCTCGACGGTGACCACGCGGGGCTCGCCGGGGGCCGGCGTGTCGTCGCGGGTCAGCAGCACCACCCCCACGGTCACCACCACCAGCACCAACGCCGCCGCGGCGGCGATCCACAACCACGGGGTACGCCGTGGCGGCGCGACCGCCCGCACCTCGTACGTCACCCGGCCGCTGGAACGGGAGCTCTCCTCCGGCGCCGTGTTCGCCGAGTACGCGAACCCGGTCATGTCGTAGCGCCGAGGCGGGGTGCCCGCCGGCACGGCGAGTTTGACCAGGAAAGACACCGAACCCTGGCCGGGTACCACCCGCTGCGGCTCGGCGACGGTGAACCAGGCCCGCTGGGAGCCGTCGCCGGGTGCCACGTCGAACACCACCGTGTCCGGTGCGTTTCCCGGGTTGGAGACGGTGAAGGTCAGCTCGCCGCTGTTGCGCGGGTCGAGGGTGAACTGCTCGGCGGCGGCGACGACCGCCCACTCGGTGGTCATGACGACTCCTCTTCCAGGACGATCTCGACGGTGGTCGAGGCGGGTTTCTCCGCCTCGACGATGCGGGTGATCACGGAGAGCTGGCCGGCGGCGGCAGCCGGCACCCGCACCACGACGTGGAAGGGCTGCTCGGCGGGCTCGTCGATCGCGAAGCCGGGCAGCCCGGTGGCCAGCTCCAGGGCTCTGCGCATCCCGTACGGGGTGCCCCGCCACCGGGCCAACAGCGCGGCGTTGGCGACCAGGTCGCGCAGCCGGCCCACCGGCAGCGGCAGCGGGGCGTCCGGTCGGGGCGAGGCCACCACGTGGTCCATCGCCACCCAGCGGGTCAACTGCACGACCAGCCCGTCCGGCGCCCGGTACGGGTCGAACAGCGCATCGACCTCGGCGAGGATCGCCTCGTCGGGGGCGTGCAGCCCTTCCATCACGTCGAGCAGCGCCCAGAGCACGCTGCCGGGCACACAGGCCCGCTGGTAGGCGGCGGGCAGCAGCCGTTCAATCGCCGAACGTCGCATCCTGGCGCACCACCTCGATGTCGTGCTCGCCGGAGCAGAGCAGCCAGGTATCCGGGACGGTCACCACGTCGGCGGTGGCCTGGTTGGCGCTGGGTGTCCAGTCGACGGCGTTGGCGCTGCGGTGCACACCGCGCTCACCGCCGGCCAGGATCAACCGCTCCGCGCCGGCCCCGCCGGAGCCGCCGGTCGCGTGACCGGCCGAGCCCGAGCCCCCGCTCACGGCGATGGCGTCGACCGGCACGAACCGGGTCCGGTCACGCAGCGGCAGACCGCAGTTGACCGACACCGATTGCCACTGTGGCTGGGCGGCCAAGGTGTCCAGCCGCAACACCCCGCCGCTCTGCGTGGCCGCCACCGCCTGCGGCCCGGCGAACGCGAGATCCCGGCAGGTGCCGCCGATCCAGCCGGCCTGCACCGACTGCCATTTCACGTCGGATTCGAACAGCCTGGTGCGGTGGCAGCCCTGGCCGGGCTTCTTCGGGTCCGGCTCACCCGCGCCACTCCACAGCAGGGTGGCAGGGCCGTCGTACTGCACGGCGAGGACCCGGTTGTCCACGTTGGAGAGACCGACGTGGGTGAAGCTGCCGGGCCGACCGCCAGCGGTCGACAGGTACACCCCGAAGCTGGCCTGTGCGGCCACCGCCACACCCGGCGCGCCCCGCTCGGAGACGAACGCGCGCACCGCGTAGAACCCCCGGTCGGCGTCGGACGGGTCGACCAGGATCTGCAGCGGCACCGCCCCGGGCAGCAGCGACACCTCGTACAGGCCGGTGTCGGTGGCCACCAGCAGCGCGCCCGCGCCGTCGCGGTCCAGCCAAGCGACGTCGGAGATCCGCGAATCCAGGTCGGTCAGCAGCGACCACGTCTCGCCCAGGTCGGTGCTCAGGTGCACCCGGGAGCCGCCGGAGGCGCGCAGCGTCACCACCGCCACCGAGCCGGGACGTGCGACGATGCCCGGCCGCACCGGAGCGGGCGCGGGCGCCACCCGCAGCACCGTCTCGCCGTCGAAACGGCCGGCCGGCTCCCAACCCGCACCGCCGTTGCTGGAGCGGAACAGCACCGGGCCGCGCCCGGCGTACCAGGTGCGGGGCTGGTACTGGTCGACGGCGAGCGCGCGTACCTCGGCGTCGGGTGCCTCGTCGACCACGAAGCGGACCGACTCGACGTAACGCACACCCGGCTCGGCGTGCTCCAGCAACCGATACACGTTGGACGCCCGCAGTGGCTCGCCGAACGGCCAGCCGGTCGGGTTGAGCGCGGTCGGCAGCGGGCTCAACGTCTGGTGCAGCCGGTCGTGGATCCGGCGCCGGACCGCGTCCACGTCCTCCTCCCGGCGGACCACCACCCGGGCGCGTACCGACACCGCCTTGAACCGGGCCCAGGTCGCCCGGGACCGGATGCCGACCATGCGGCGTTCCTCCAGGTCCGCCTCCACCCGACGTCGCGCCTCGGGCACCTCGTGCTCGCGCAGCACCGCCACCGGCAGCCGGCCACCGGGGCGGGCCGTCGGTGGCACGTACGGCACCAGCACCACCTCGACCTCCCCGGGCCGGGCGAAGCTGTACACCGCGGCGCGGGTGAACGCCCGCGCCCGTGCCACCGCGCCGGAGCTGGTCGCCAGCATCTCGAAGTCGCGCGCGGTGACCGCCCGCTGCTGGGCGAAGAACTCGTACGGACCGCGCAGCAGCACCGATTCCAGCGCCTCCATCTCCCGGCCGCCGGCCGCGGGCGCGGGGTTGTCGACGCGTACCCCGGGTAGTGGGTCGCGCAGGCTGGTGAGCGTGCCCGCGGCCACGTTGCCGGTGGGCCCGCCGCCGGCCCGGTACCAGAGCCGGACCTGCCGCCCGGCGGGCGGCACCGCCGCCACCGTCACCGCCGTCAGGGGGCCTGCCGCGGCTGGTTCGGCGTCGCCGGAGGCGGCCGGGGCCGTCCCGTCCGGCGGTCGCAGGTCGAGGGCCGGGGCGAAGGTGACGGTGCCCGAGCAGCGGTCGACCAGGTACGCCTTGGCCTGCGGGCCGAGGCCCGCGAAGCTGTCCACCGGCTGCCAGATCTCGAACGTGCGGCCGTCGTGCTCACGGGCCGCCGCACCCAACTCGACCGTGCCGGCCGGAACCTCCACCCCGAGCAGCAGATCCAACGGTTCGGCGGTGTGCGCCAGCGGGGCGTGGGCGGCCCGCAGCACCTGACCGGGCTGGCCGGTGCCCATGCCGAGCAGCTCGGCCTCGACCGGTTCACAGTGGTGCATCCGCACCGTCACCGACGCCTCGCCGGCGGGCAGCAGGGCCGGCTCGGTGGTGACGAACACGACCGGCCGGGGATCCGCGCCGCGGGCCGCCGCGACCCGCAGACCGGCCGGGATCCGCACCGCGGCGCTGTCGGTGCCGCTGCGGGTGAACAGGACGTCCGCCCAGGCCGCGGTGGGTGCGTGCCGGGCGATCCCGAGCAGGTTCAGGAACGAGACGTACGCCTTCTCCGGCAACTGGTTCAGCCGGTAGATCATCACCTCGGTCAGGTGCGCGAACGCCTCCACCAGCGCCATGCCGGGGTCGTGCGCGGACAGGTCGGTCCAGGCCGGGCAGGACTGCCGGATCCGTTCCCGGGCCTCGGTGACCAGGTCGAGGAACCCGCGGTCGTCCAGGTGCGGCACGGGCAGTGTCATGACGCTCCTCCCTGCGCGTGCTCGTCGGCCGGGAGCAGGTCCACGGAGAAGACCAGCTGCCCGGGCGTCAGGCTGGCCCGCACCCGGTAGTCCAGCCGGATCACCAGCCGCCACGCGTCGTCCGGGTCCGGTCCGGCGTCCACGTCGATCACCTCGACCCGGGGCTCCCAGCGGGCGATGGCCTGCCGGACGTAGTGGATGGCCAGTCCAGCCGTGGTGTCGTCGTTGGGCGCGAAGACGAGCCGGTGCAGCCGGGACCCGTACCCGGGTCGCATCAGCCGCTCGCCCGGCGTGGTCGACAGGAGCAGAAACAGCGCCTGTCGTACGCTCTCGTCGCCCTCGGTCATCGCCAGGCCGCCGGCCGCGGTGAGCGCCAGGCCGCCGGTACGGCCGGCGTCGAAGCCGGCGCCGACGAAGCGGAAGGCCCTCATCGGTCCGACCCCAGGAACTGCTGACGTGGGTCACGCACGGTGTGCTTGACCAGCCCCGGCGGAGTGCCGTTCGTGAACCCCTCCAGGTGCGACAGCACCACCTTGTGTCCGTCGACGCGGATCCAGTCGCTGTAGCCGACGCGGACGGTCAGTGTCGTCGTGCACGGCTTGATGGTCGGGCCGTAGTTCGGGCAGGCGACGATCGTGCGGCCCTCCGGGTCGTCGTCCACCAGCACGGGCACGCCGGTGATGGTCACCCACTGCCGCGAGGGTCGGTTCTCGACCCGGCCGTCGTGATCGCAGGTGACCACGGAGTCACGGTGGATCCAGCGCATCAGCCGCCTCCTTCGTGGTGGGCGCGGGCGAGCGAACGGGCCTGCCGCGCCGCAGTCGTCGAGTCCTCGGTCGACTCCGCGTGCAGGAAGTCCACGCTGCGGGCGCGCACCACCATGGCCCGGCCGGGTGCGGAGATCACCAGGTCGGACGCCGCGTGCAGAGTGGCCAGATCGGGGGTCAGTTCCAGAAAGCTGCCGCCCTCGGTGGCGAGCCGCAGACTGCGTTGCACGTCGTCGACGACGATCGACTGCCCGCCGGCGGTACGCAGCGTCCAGCGACGCGCCTTCCCGTCGTCGATGCCCGCGTCGTACGGCTCGACAGCGCCGAACAGCGAACCGAGCACGATGCCCGAGGCCGGCTCGCCACCGGGCAGCACCACCAGCACGGTGTCGTCCGGATCGGGGAGCGCCACCAGACCCTTGCCGCGCCCGGCACCGGGGCAGAGCACGGCGAGCCAGCCGGCGTCCAGGTCCCCGTACGCCGGCAGGGTCAGACGGACCCGGCCCAGCCCGTCCGGGTCGGCGACGTCGGTGACGGTGCCGAGGGTGACCACCGCGCCGCCGGTCAGCGCCGCCGGGGTGGCCGGCGGCACCGTGGAGAACCGCGTCAGATGCCCGTTGCCGTCCACGGTGTGCACCACCTCGGTCAGCACGTACGCCCCGGCGACCGGGTCGGGCACACCGCTCAGGTCGACCCGTCGGCCCGGCCGTAGCGCCGGGTCGCCCTCGGCCACCCCCTCGGCGGTGACCAGCGTGGCCGCGCGGGTGTCCAGTCGCGCCTGGGCCAGCGCCGCCAACTCGTCGTCGCTGCGGCCGGGCTGGTCGACGACGGTGCGTACCCCGTCGGCACCCACGTCGGCCGGGTCCGGGCGGTCGCCGGCGGGTCGGCCGCAGCGCGCCTCGTCAGCCTGTTGGCTGATCACCTCGGCCCGCTGCGGGTGCCAGCCCAGCGCCGCGCTGGCACCGCTGGCCTGGTCGGCGTTGGTGGACAGCCGCAGGGTGTGCACGCCCGCGCCGAGGGTCAGCGCGACCGGCTCGCCGTACCCGGCCAGAGTGATCAGCCGGATTCCGCTGCCGTCGGCGGCCAGGTGCAGCCCGGCCCGGCCGGCCACCTCGCGTAGCAGCTCCAGATCGCTGTGCCGGTGCTGCAGCAGCCGTTCCAGCCGTGGTCCGTCGACCTCCGCGGTCACGTCCAACCCCACCTCGCCGCACAGCTCCCGGGCCAGCTCGGCGGCGGTCACCGAGGTGAAGACCCGCAACCCCTGCCGCTTACGCAGCCGATGCAGCGGGTCGTACGCCCGCAGCCGCAGCACCGCCGCCCCGTCGGCGGCGTACTCGACCTCCACGGCGGTGACCTCCCCGCTGAACAGGGCCTCGGTATGGTCGGCGAGCCGTACGTCGAGTGTCGTGCCGGGGTGCACCGCCGGGTCGAGCGCGCCGGTCCCGGCGGTGGTGGCGAGCACCAGCTCTGCCTGCGTGGGCTGGTCGAGTCGCGCTGCCACCCGCAGCGAGCGAACCCGCTGGCGGGCCGCACCGGCCAGCTCTGCACCGTCGAGCAGGACGATCAACGCCCGGGGCGCGACGCTGGTCATGGCGTACCCCCGGGGTTGCCGGGCCCGGTGCTGCCTGGTCCGGGATTGCCGGGCCCGGTGCTGCCGGCGATCGAGGCGCCCACGAACGATGCGCCCGCGCTCACCGCGCCGGCCACCGTCCGCGCCATCCCGGCCACCGCGCCGGCGAAGGTCGAACCGCTGCCCGGGACGCCGCCGGCTCGGGTGCCGGCGGGTGGTGGGACGGCGAGGGTGGTGCCGGCGGGCACGGCGAGGGGATCGGTGATCCGGTTGTGTTCGGCCAGCAGGCGCCAGCGCAGCGGCGAGCCGAGAGCGTCGTTGGCCAGCAGGTCGAAGCGCACACCGGAGCGGCCCGGCTCTGCCGCGCCGTCGCCGGCGGCGATGACCGCGCTGCCCGGTGCGGCGGTCGGGGTGCTCGCCGCGGCCAACTCCTCGGCGAAGCCGGCCTCCGCCTGGTCGGCGGTCTCGGCGGCCCGGACCAGCTTCAGCCGCAGCCAGGAGCGTCGAGGTGAGCCGGTGCCGGTGAACGCGTCGAACCGCTCCGCCACGGCGATGATCACGCCGGGCACGTTCCAGGTCTTGCCCCAGACCAACCGGACCAGCGGCGGTCGCAGCCAGCCATGCTCGGCGGTCGAGTTCTCCGCCAGCATCCAGAGGGGACGGGTGAGCACCCGTACGTCGGCCGGACGGACCTGCGCCTCCACGAAGTCGACGTCGAAGAGCAGGTCGAGCACCAGCTCGGTCCGGCCGCCGCCGGTGAAGACCAGCGGATCGTCGGCCAGCCCGGAGCCGGTGAGCTGCCCGCCGGAGGCACCCCGATGGCGTACGCCGGCGAGCCGGGTCACCTGCACGGTCTCCGGGTTGAGCAGGCAGTCCACCCGTTCGCCGGAGGAGTCGATGAGAAAGGCGACGCGTTCCATCAGCCGCCCGCCTGTTCGCGATCCAACCGGCTGAGCTGGGCATCGTTCAATGCGTCACCCGGCACGGCCCAGAGCGTCGCGTCGTCGGGCAGCGCCGGCCACGGGTCGGTGACCCTCGCCTCGACCGTGGACGACGGTGTTCCGGTGCTGGTCGACCGGCCGCCGGTCGGGACGTGTCCCCAACCACCGGCCCACGCTCCGCCGCCGACCGTCTCCGCCTCGTCGACCCGCAGCCCGACCGGTCGCCGCGGCTGTTGCCGGGGCCGTGCCGGTTCGTCGGGGAGGGCCAGCCAGGGCCAGTCGCTGGCGGCGTGGCCCAGATCGCGGCGCCGGTCGACCGTGGTGCCCTCGGCGTCCGCCGCCCCCGTCGCACCGGCCGAACCGGTCCACGGTGCCCCCCGGTCGACCGCGTCCAGGTCCGGCCCGGCCGGTGCCCGCCGCGTCGCCCCGCTGTCCGGCCCCGAAGGGCGCGTCGCGCCCGGGTCACCCCGACCGCCCGCGAACCGGGGGTGGTCGTCGGCGAACCCGGGTTGGCCGCTGGTGAACCTTGGTTGGGCCTCCCTGCTCCGGGTCTGGTCGTCTCCCGATTGGTCCCGGTCGCCCCGAAACCCGTCGTGACCAACCGAAAGTCGGTCCGCGAGGAGGTCGCCGGTGGTGGCGGGCGGGCGTGGCGTGGGTCGGGTGGTTTCGGGGCCGTTGGTTCGGTGCTGGCGGTCGTTGCCGGGTGTGGCGGGTGGACCCGAGATCGCGGGGCGGACCAGCGGGCGGACAGGCTGAGCGGTTTCGCCGGCCCGGGGCAGCCCAGACCCGCGGACCGGTGCGGGATCGCCTCCCGCACCCGGTCGCGCCGATGGCCCAGCCGGCGTGTCGGGCCCGGACGCCGACGCACCGCCTCTGCCGGGTGAGCCGGCCTCGCCGGCCGGTCCGTCACCTGGCGCTGGCGTGCGACCCGACCGCCCGGTCCCGCCCGGTGAGCGCGACCCGTCCGGCCCTGCGAGCCCGCTCACGCCACCGCGCCGGCCAGCCGCGACAGCCCCGCTCACGCTGGTGCTGCCGTCGACCGCGCCACCCGTGGCGGGGCCCGCAACACCACCTCCGAGCCGACCGACCGACCCCGTATCGCCGGGCCGGTCGTCGCGGGCCGTCGCGTCGTCGGAGCCGACCGGCGACATGTCGAGGTCCAGGTCGTGCAGCAGGCCGGGCGCGTGTGCGCTGACCAGGTCCAGCCAGTGCTGCGGGGGTTCCCCGAAGCGGCGCGGTGCTGCCGTGGGCGGGGCCGACGGCGGGCTTGCCGGGAGGGGCACGGCGGGCTCGACCCGCCCGGCGAGGCGCTGCACCGCCCCGGCCGCCGAGCGCAACCGGCCGGCCAGCCAGCTACGCGGGTGCCGGCGCGGTGGCACCGCCGGTCTCCAGCTCCAGGCCCTCGTAGCGCAGGGTCAACGACGCGATGGCGATCTCGTGGCTGAGCGTGTTGAGGTGCGCGCCCCGCCACCGGGTGGGCCAGGCGTCGATCAGGTTCCACCGCAGCACCTCGGCGGTCCCCACCGAGTCGAGCAGCACCACGGAGACGTTGCGACGGTTGAGGGTGCCCTGTGCGGTGGCGTTCACCCAGTCCCACAACTCGCGGGAGGCGGTGAGGCCGAAGTGCAGCGTCACCGGCTCGTACTCGGCCTGGCCGGGCACCATCCGCATCCGGCCCAGGCCGTGCTCCCGGTACGGCTGCCCCGGGATGTTCACCTCCAGCCCGGTCATCTCGGTGAAGTGGCCGTTGGTGACGCCGTTGATGAGCAGCCGGAAGTTGTACGCCCGGTACGGGTCGACCGGGGCGCCGGGCTGCGGGGTGGCTGTGGTGGGCATGTCAGCCTCCGATCGTCTCGGTCTCGGTGCCGCCGGCCCACTGGCTCAGCTTGAACACCACGAATTCGGCGGGCTTGACGACGGCGATGCCGATGTGGGCGATCACCATGCCCGCGTCGCGGACGTCCGCCGGGTTGGTCTCCTCGTCGCACTTGACGAAGAACGCCTCCTCGGGACTGCGCCCGAGCAGCGCGCCGTCGCGCCACACCCGGGTGAGGAACGCCCCGATGTCACGCCGGATCGAGCGCCAGAGGGTGAAGTCGTTGGGCTCGAAGACCATCCACCTGGTGCCGTTGGCGATGGCCTGTTCGATGGCGATGCTGAGTCGCCGTACGTTGAGGTAGCGCCACTCGCTGGCCTCGGCGGCGAGCGTACGGGCGCCCCAGACGCGGATGCCCTCGCCGGCGAAGTAGCGGATCACGTTGACGCCCTTGGGGTTGAGCACGTCGTGTTCCGGTCGGGTGACCAGGTAGCCCAGGTCGACGGCGCCGCGTACGGGTTCGTTGGCCGGTGCCTTGTGCACTCCGCGCAGGGCGTCGGTGCGGGCCCAGATGCCGGCCAGGTGCCCACTCGGCGGGGTGAGTTCCAACTCGCCGCTGATCGGGTCGCGTACCCGTAGCCAGGGGTAGTAGAACGCGCCGAACTCGGACTGTCGGGGCCGGTACGCGGCCCCCTCGTGCCCGCCGGAGCCGCCCGGCTGGGCCGAGCCGCCACCGGAACCGCCCGAGCCTCCGCCCGCCCCCTCGGCCGGCTTGGGGGGTTTGCCGGAGGACGGCGTGGCGACCCGGGTCAGCGCGGCGATGTCGTCGATGTCCGGCGCCGGGTCGCAGATCGCGACCATGGTGCGGGTGCGCTCGGCCATGCTGAGCAGCGCCTCGTGGGACACCGCGTCGTGGAAGCCGGGCGCGGCGATGATCGAGATCTCGTCGACGGCCTCCAGCAGTTGCAGGCCGCCGCGGCGCTGTCCGGTGCCGGTGATCGCGCCGCCGTCGCCGACGTTGACCACCCAGCAGCGGGCGCCTCCGTTGTCCAGGAAACCGAAGACCGCCCGGGCCAACGGGGTGCTCTCCACCCGCTCCCCGCCGGCGAAGAGCCGCAGGAACTCCGTCCAGTTGTTGACCGGCACCGCCTTGCCCAGTTGGGCGGAGCGGTCCGGGGCGACGCCGACGAAGGCGGCGATGCTGGTGCTCGCCGGGCCGATCGGTCGGGCGCCGCTGGGGACCTCCTCGACATAGATGCCGGGGGAGAAGTAGCTGGGCATCGGTCCTCCTGTGCGGGTGGGCGTCAGTGGGTCGGTGGCGCGCAGACGATGACGATGTCGGGTTCGGCGGGGTCGACGTCGGCGGTGAGGACGAGCCCACGGCCGGTCAGCCGGAGCCGGACCGGGTTCGGGTGCTCCGGGTCGTGTGGAACGCCGGCGATCAGGAACCGGCCCTCGGGGTCGGTGCGGGTGGCGGAACCGGTGCTGGGCAGTTCGACGCGCATCGCCGCCAGTGGTTGGTCCTCGGGGCCGACCACCCGGCCGGCGAGGGCGCGTACCTCGAGTTGTCGCAGCCGCAGCGGTTGCAGCACCGGCGGTGCGGCCGGGGTGGGGTGGTCCACCTGTGCGGGTACGTCGATCAGCAGCGCCGGGCGGGGTGCCGTGCCGAACGCCGTCCACAGTGCGGCCTCGCCGGCCTCCAGGACGACCGGGTAGCTGCCGTCGCTCGTCGCGGCGGTGAGCACCCGGTCCAGCCGGGGCAACCCGTCCGGCCCGGTCACGCACAGCAGGTAGCGGACCGTGAACCGGTACGGTTCGCGGACCGCGCCGCTGGAGCGGGTCTGCCGGGCGGGGCGCAGCTCCAGCGGCCAGAGGGTGAGCCCGGCGGTGGCGCCGTCGGTGCGGGGCGGGCCGATCGGGACGGGTTCCCCCGCCGCGCTGGTCAGCCAGGCGGCCAGCTCGGCGGTGGCCGTCTCGATCGGTCCGCGCCCGTCGGTGGTCATCGCGGCGGCGTCCCCTGGATCCGGTACGCGATGGCCTCGTTCCACACGTGCGGGTAGACACCGATCTCGAAGTACCGGGTGAACCGGTTGATCGGCGCGCTGGTGTGGTCGTGGTACAGCAGCCACACCGGGGCGATGGTGAACAGGACGTAGTTCGCCAGCACCAGTGGGATGTAGAGCGGTCCGAGCAGGCGACCCTGGAAGATGTGCACGTCCTCGTGCCGCTGGATGCCGGAGCTGGAGCCGGCGCAGACGGTGCCGATGGTGGTGGCGTAGCGGGGCGAGACCCCCTCCACCACGCTGACCCGGCCGCTGCCGGACGAGGTGGGCCGGTCCAGCGAGTGCCCGAAGATGAGGTGCACGGCCAGGTAGATGGCGCCGACGACCGTGTTGAGCAGGCTCCAGGTGTGGTCGACGACGAAGAGGAAGATGCCGCGGGCGTTTGGCGCGTACACGCCGGCGGACGTCACCGCCCAGCCGAAGACCGCGCCGATCAGCAGGCCCACGACGGCGCCGATCAGCAGGCCGATCGGGCCGCCGGCGAGGAAGCCGAACAGGGCGCCGAGGATGACCTGGACCGCCGCGCTGAGAATTCCGAAGATCATGACGGCACCCCTCAGACCCAGGAGCGGAAGATTTTGGGCTCGCGGCCGCTCGCGAGCTGGGTCGGCGTCGCCTGCCGGTTGCCGGGCGGGAACTGGCTGACGCCGAGCGCGGCGGAGAAGATGACCAGTGCGTTGAAGAACGCGATGACCCACTTCTCGCCACCGGCCTCGTCCGCGAACGCCGCGGTCACATAGGACAGCAGGAGCGCGATGACGATGGCGATCCACTTGCGGAGCTTGTCGCCGCTGGGGCCGATCAGCCCCCCGATGACGTTGGTGGCCAGCAGGGTGGCGGCGCTCGCGCCGGCGATGGTCCCCAGGGCTGCCCAGGTGAAGAGATCGTTCATGACGATCCCCCTTTTCTGCGATGGTGCGACCGGAAAGAGATGGTGGTGAGGTCAGCGCTCCTGGCTGGGAGCACCGTGGCCGGTCGCCGTCGTCTCGGGGGCGGCCGGGGCCGGGCGTGGCCGGTTGAGCCGGCCACCAGGTGGATCAGCCGGGCCCCGGGGCGCCGGCGGGTGGGCCGGGCGGCGGGGTCGGGCCGGGCGCCGCCGGTGCCGCGGGGCGCCGGCGGCGCAACAACAGGAGTACGCCCACCGCGCCGAGCAACAGCACAACGAGCACGCCGCCGACGACCAGCGGACATCCGATCCCGCCTTCGTCGCTGGCGGCGGCCGGCGAGGCGGACGGCCGAGGTGGCGCCTCGGCAACCGCCCGCAGCTCGGCCGGCTTGTTCTGGTTGGGGTCCACCTTCCAGCTGACCGACCGGCCGTTGACGGTGCCATTGCTGTCGATCACGCGGCCCGGAAACGTCACCGAGATCTCGAACGACATCAGCGTGAGGAATGCCTGCTGCTGTTGCGGATTCTGCTGCGCAACCTTTCCGCCGTATTTCGACGGGTCGAGCGGCAATGTGAAACGGTACAGATCGCCGTCCCGGACAAGTTTCACGCTCTCCGTGTCGAAACCTGCCAGCGGCGCCTTGTGATAACTGATCTGGGTACCGAAGAGTTTGTCGTCCGCATAGCCGGTCTCCTCGCCCTGCGGCAGGGCGGGAACGTCCTGTCGCAGCTCGGCGAACGCCGCCTGAATGTTCTTGTTCCGCTGGCTCAGCAGGGACTTCTGGGCCGTCAGCAGCAGCTGCCCGTCGACCGTGTCGTCGGCGTTGACGGTGAGCCCCATGTTGAGTTGCATGCAGCTGCTCAGTGCGGCGAGAAGAAGGAGACACACCGCGACGCGGAGTGCCTTACCGCGGTTGACTCTCCTGTTCATGCGATCAGTGTGTGTGATCACTTTCACCACGAGCAGTCAGCGATCGGTCACAACGCAGTCGCCGATTGTACCGACGTACTGTCATATTTGACCGGGTCCTTCGACGGCGCAATTGACTACCCTGGAGTTTTGGGCCAAGCACGGTTTCGCGGTGATGATCCCTCACGCGGGGGAGGCCGGCCCGGGTTGGGGTGGGGCAGGCTGGATGCCCCCGCTCGGCCACCCCGGAGGACCGCGATGACGCCGGCTCAGCGCCACGCCCCGAAAATCGAACTGCACGTCCACCTGGAGGGAACGGTCCGCCCGGCGCTGCTCGCCGCGCTGGCCCGCGGCCATCGCCTCCCGGTGCCGGCCGAGACGCCCGGGACGTTCGACGACCTGTACGACTTCATCGCCACCTGGAACGCGATGACGGTGGTGCTGCGTACGCCGCAGGACTACCGGCGTGCGTTGCTGGCCTACGCCGCGGAGGCCGCCCGCGACGGCGCGGTCCACCTGGAACCGATCGTGGACGCCGAGGAACGGCTCGGGTTGGACGGCTGGGCGAACGTGCTCGCCGCCCTGGTCGACGCGGCGGCCGAGGCCCGCGAGTCGTACGGGGTCTCGATCGGGTTGACCCCGCAGGTCTGCCGAGGCCACGACATCGACTTCACCGAGGCGGCGGCCCGTGTCGCCACCCGTTTCGCCGGGCGGGGCGTGGTCGGTTTCGGGTTGTCCGGGGCCGAGGGGCGGCACCCGACGATCCCGTACACCCGGATGGTGGACCTGGCCCGCGACGGCGGCCTGCCGTTCGTGCCGCACGCGGGCGAGGCGGCCGGGCCGGAGGCGGTCCGCGAGGTGCTGGCGATGGGCGCGGTCCGAATCCGGCACGGTGTACGTGCCGTGGACGATCCGGAGCTGGTCGCCGAGTTGGCCGGGCGGGGCATCGTGTTGGACGTGACGCCCACCTCCAACCTGCGCCTCGGGGTGGCCCGAGCGGACCGCCCCCATCCGTTGACCGTGCTGACCGACGGCGGGGTCGCCTGCTCGGTGTCCACTGACGACCCGGCCATCTTCGACATCACCCTGGCCGACGAGTACGCGCTCGCCGCCCGGCTCGGAGTGGACGCCGCGACCGCCTACGCCGCCGGCCTGCGCGGCATGCTCGGCACTGCCGCTGACCACGCCCGACTGGTGGCGGTGGGGGAGCGGGCTTACCAGGGGGCGACTCAGCCCGCCGGAGGACTCCAGTCCGCATAGCGGGCCATGCCCCGCAGGGCGGCCCGGGCCGGGGTGAGCCGTAACGCGGTGTCCCGCACCGCGACGGCGAGCGGGTTGCGCAGTTGCTGGCCGTACCGGCCGGCATTGAAAGCGGCCCGCGCGATGGCCTGGCTGCGCGGGCGACGCTGCTCGTCGTACGCCGCCAGGGCGGCCGGCACCTCCTCGGCTCCGCCGGCGCAGACCGCGCCGAGCACCACCGCGTCCTCGATGGCCTGCCCGGCGCCCTGTCCGAGGTTGGGTGTCATCGCGTGGGCGGCGTCACCGAGCAGTGCCACCCGTCCCCGCACGTACGAGGGCAGCGGCACGGCCAGGTGGTGGATGTCGTTGCGCAGGACGACTCCGGGTGGGGTCGCCGCGAGTAGCGCCGGGATGGGGGAGTGCCAGTCCCCGAAGCGTTCCCGCAGGGCCGCCAACTCGTCGGGGGCGTGGCCGCCGGGCGGGGCGTTGAGCGCGCCGTACCAGTAGACCTGGCCGTCGCCGAGCGGCACCATGCCGAACTCGGCTCCCCGACCCCAGCTGATCGCGGCCGGGACCGGGTCGGGAAACGCGATGGCGGCGCGCCAGGCCGTCGACCCCGCGTACACCGGGGCGGGGTGTCGCGGCCAGAGCTGGGCGCGGACCTGGCTGCGCAGGCCGTCGGCGCCGACCACCAGGTCAGCGTCGATGGTGTGCGGGCCGGCGGGTCCCTGGTAGCGCACCTTGGCGCGGTCCGGGCCGGACTCCACGTGCTCCACCTCGGCGCCGGTCCGCAGCGACGAGGCGGGCAGCGCCTCGCGCAGGGTGCGGTGCAGCGTGGCCCGGTGTACGCCGAGTGCGGTGGTGCCCAACTGTCGGGTCATCTCCGCCCCGTCCACCCGGGACAGCCACCGCCCGTGCCGGTCCCGGATGCCGCCGGGCGTCTCGGCGTGCCCACCGCGGCGCACGGCCGGGCCGAGGCCGAGGGCGTCCAGCCCGCGCAGTGCGTTGGCCATCAGGGTCAGGCCGGCGCCGACCTCGCGCGGCTGGGCGGCACGTTCCAGCACGGTGACCCGCCAACCGCGCCGGTGCAGGGCGAGCGCCGCGCTCAGCCCGCCGATGCCGGCGCCGACCACCACCGCGTGTGAGTCGTCCATGTCGATCACCTTTCTACACCTGTAGAAGAGTGATACTACCTGCGGAACCCTGGAAGAAGGAGTGCCGTGACGGCCCGCACGAACCGGATCGCGTTACTGACCGACGCGGCCATCGAGTTGATCGCCGACGGTGGGATGCGAGCGCTGACCCACCGGGCGGTCGACGGCCGCGCCGGAATGCCGTCCGGCACCACCTCCGCCTACCTGCGGACCCGACAGGCGTTGATCGAGGCCGTGGTGGGACGGCTCGCCGAACGGGACCGGGCCGACCTGGCGGAGTACGACCTGCCGACCGGCCCGCCGCCCCCGCCGCCCGCGTCCCGTCTCGACGGCAACGACCTCGACGGGCTCGCCGTCGGCGTCGCCGAGGTGCTCGACCGCTGGCTGAGCACCGGGCGCAGTCGGACCCTGGCCCGTTACGCCTGCCTGCTGGAAGCGGTGCACCGGCCTGAACTGCGGGGCATCCTGCAGCACGGCACCGGACTGCGGGTGCAGGCCCGGGACCTGCTGACCCGGGCCGGGGCCACCGACCCCGACCGGCAGGGCGACCAGTTCGTCGCCTTCGTGGACGGGCTGCTCTTCGACCGGCTCGTCGGCGCGGGCGCGCTCAGCGCCCCACAGCCCGGGAGCGCGGCCAGCCGTGCCGACCTGAGCGCCGCGGTCCGTACGCTGCTGCGCGCCCTGACCGGGAGCTGACCGAGCCGCCTCCGGTCGGCGATCAAGACACCGGCATTCGGCGGGCTCGGGTCAGCCGGCCGTCACCCGGTCCCGCCGCCACGCCGGGCGGGGCGCGGAGCAGCCCCGGCGAGCAGGTCCTTCGTGTGGTGGGAGACGATCACCCAGGGGCGTCGCGGGTTGACGGCGCGGTGCCGAGCCGGGTCACGGAAGCCCGGCCAGCGCGTGTGGGGGAGGGTGGCGATGGTGCGGTTCAGCGGGCTGCGGACGGCCGGCGAGCGGCTGCGGCACGGCTGGCGGCCGGTGCTGGAGGCGACCGTCTCGGCGACCGTGGCCTGGCTGCTGGCCACCCGACTGCTCGGGCACCCGCAACCCTTCTTCGCGCCAGCCGCAGCGCTGATCGTTCTCGGCCAGGCCCGGGGGCAGCGCGTCCGCCGGGCCGTCGAGGTCGTTCTCGGGGTCGCCGCCGGGGTGCTCGTCGCGGACCTGGTGGTGCAGGCGCTCGGTCCGGGTACCAGCTGGACGGTGTTCACCGTCATCCTGCTCACCGTCCTCCTCGCGGTGGCCTTCGGCGCCACCGCCGTGACGCTGGTGCAGGCTGCGGTATCCGCGCTCTACCTGGTGGTGGTCGCGCCGCCGGACGGGTCGCTGGTGCCGTTCCGCTTCGTCGACGCGCTGATCGGTGGCGCGGTCGCGCTCGCGGTCAGCCTGCTGGTCGACGTCCGGCACCCGATGGCACCGCTGGTCGCCGAGGTGCGGCGAACCTTCGACGAGCTGGCCGGGTTGCTGGGCGAGATCGCCGACGCGCTGGACCACCGCGACGAGGCCGCCGCGGTCGCCGCGCTCCGGCAGGCCCGGGGGATGGACGCCCGGGTGGACGGGCTGCGCAACGGCGTGCTGGCTGCCGGTGAGGCGTTGCGGCTCAACGTCCGGCGGCGCCACCACATTGGCCGACTGAGGTCGGTGGACGAGTCGATCCGACAGATCGACTATGTGGTTCGCAACGTCCGGGTGCTGGCCCGGGCCGGCGTGACACTCAGCCGGCTGCACACCCCGGCGCCGCCGCCCGAGCTGGGTGCCGCCCTGCGGTCGCTGGCCGAGGCGGTCCGGCAGGCCGGCGCGGCGCTCGCCGCCGACCTGGACGGGCACGACGAGACCGCCGATCGGCACGCCACCCGGGCCGACGAGGCCGCCCTGGCCGCCGTGCACACCGCTGGGCAGCTCTTCGGCTCCACGCAGACGCTCCCACTGGCCATGATCATCGGCCAGGTTCGTGCCACGGCCATCGACCTGCTGCGCGGCGTGAACCCTGAGGACGACGCCGCCGTCCTCGCCCGCGTCGACGAAGCCCTGGGCCTCCCCGCAGTCTGACGTCTCCCCGAGGTCGAGTGCTGCTGAGTGGTCCTCACCGGGGTCCTCAGGGTGAGGGTGGGGTGGTCAGCCAGGCGGTGGCGGTATCGCGGATTGCGGTGGGGACCTCGTGGCCGCCGTGAAACTCCTCGTAGGTGACGTCGTAGCCGAGGCCGTGCAGGTGTGGGACGAGCCGGCGGCTGCACACGTCGATGGGCAGCACGCGGTCGTCGACACCGTGTGACACGAAGATCCGTGGACGGCCGTGAGTCGCCGGAGGCGCGGCGAAACCGGGCGAGAAGGCCAGCACCGCGTCGATCAGGTCGCCGTTGGCCAGGCCCAGCGACAGCGCGTACGAGGCGCCGTCGGAGAAGCCGCCCAGCGTCACGTCGCGCACCGGGTAGCCGTCGAAGGCGGTCGCGAGCAGCCCGTCGATGCGCCGCACGTCCGCCCCGAAGCCGCCAGCGATCAGGTCCCAGCTCGCCGCCGACGACTGTGGGGCGACCAGCAGCAGGTGGTGCGCGTCCGCGACGGGCAGCAGCAGGTCCAGCCCTTGCCGCGCCGAGCCGCCGGCACCGTGCAGGAGCAACACCAACCGGTACGCCGAAGTGTCCGTTGCCGGCTGCGGGGCGTACGCCATCGCCAGCCGCTCACCGTCCGGGCCGGTCATCGGCACGAGCCCGGTGGGCGCCGCCGTCACCGGCCGGTGACGGCGGGCGGTCAACCGACCGTGCCGGGCACCCTGCGCTGGGTCCCGGTACGACGGGGATGAGTCGGGCATGGCTCATCCTCCTCGCGGTCACCGGAATGCCCGACGCGGTTACCCGGCGGCCCTGACGAATAACCCCTGGCGGGCCGCCCTGTCTGACCGTCGGGCTCAGGCGCTGGCGCGGGCTACCAGAACGGACGGGAACAGAGTCTCCGGCGCGGCGGGGCGCCCGTCCAGCAGTGCCGTGGCCGCGGCGACGGCGATCCGCCCCACCGGGTGGCTCGCGGTGGTCAGCGCGGGGGCGGTCATGCCAGCAAGCGGGATGTCGTCGAAGCCGGCGACCGCGACGTCACCCGGCACGCGCACACCGGCGTCACGCAGGCCCGCGATCACCCCGAGCGCGGTGTCGTCGCTGATCGCGTAGATCGCGTCGACGTCCGGCCAGCGGTGCAGTGCCTCGCCGGCGGTCACCCGCCCGCGTGCCGCGGTGAAGTCCCCGGGTAGCTCCCGCTCCGGTAGGCCGGTGAGACTCATGAGTCGGCGGTACGTCTCCACGGGGCGTTGCGCGCAGGGCAGCCACCTGGGGCCGGTCACCATGGCGATCCGGCGGCGACCCGTGGTGTACAGGTGGCGCAGCACCGCGTCGGTGCCGGCGGCGTTGTCGACGTCGAACGATGGCACCGTCTCCGAGCCGATGCCGATCGAGACCACCCGGCCGCGTAGCGACCGTGGCACCGCGTCCAGCATGTCCTCGGTGGTGTTGACGAGGATCACCCCGCAGACGGTGCGATCCGCGCCGAGCTGGTCGAGGCCGCGTGAGTCGCCCAGTGGCAGCCAGTGCAGGGCCACCCCGACACCGGCGGCCGTGCAGACCCGGGCGGCCGAGCCGACCACGTGGTGGACGTACGGGTCTTCCAGCACCGCCGCGCTGGTCCCCAGGGCGGCCACGACCAGTCGCACACCGCCGCCGCGGACCAGCGCCCGGGCGGCCGGGTTGGGGACGTAACCGAGTTGGTCGACGGCGGCCGTGACCTGCTGCCGGGCGGCCGGCGACGCGAACCCCGTGCCGGCGATCACCCGCGACGCGGTGGACCGGGACACCCCGGCGACCCGCGCGACGTCCTCGAGGGTGGCCGGTCGGTGTGCCGCTGTCGTCATCGTCGCCTCCTGCGGCGGCCCATCCGGTCGGACAAACGCCTGCTCACATAATGCCCCGCCCGGCCCAGCGCCGGTAAGGGGCGTATCCGCTTGTGGTGGTAGCGCTCTCAGGTGTGCGATCGTCCCAGGAGATCACCCCGAGGAAGAGGACCTGCCTTCGTGAGCGCCCCCACCAGTCGACCCGTTGCCCCGGACACCGCGCCGCCGCCCTCGCGGGCTGTGTTGCTCGCCCGCAACGGTGTCGCTGTCACCTTCACCCTCAACGGTCTGGCCGTTGGTAGCTGGTTCTCCCGGGTGCCGGCGGTCCGTGAGGCGTTGGACCTCTCCGCCGGCCGGCTCGGGCTGCTCCTGCTGGCGATGAGCGTCGGCGCGCTGCTCGCCATGCCCACCTCCGGGCTGCTCGCCCAGCGACTCGGCGCGGCCCGCACGGTGGCCCTGGCGACCGTGCTCGTCGCGATCGGCCTGACCGTGGCGGGGCTGGGTGCCACGATGACCGGGTCGTTCGCCATCGTCGCGCTCGGGTTGGCCGCGTTCGGCTACGGCTCCGGCGCCTGCGACGTGGCGATGAACGTCGAAGCCGCCGCGGTGGAACGGCGGTTGGGGCGTACCGTCATGCCTCGCTTCCACGCGGCGTGGAGCCTCGGATCGGTGGCCGGCGCGGCGCTCGGTGCCGGGGCGGCACGCTTCGGCGTGCCCGTCGGCGCGCATCTCGTCGCGGTAGCGGTGGTGGTGTTGACCGGCACCCTGCTCGCCGCCCGGAAGTTCCTGCCCATGGCGGGAAGCGACGCGGCCGGGGACCCGGCGGACGACACCCCGGCTGCTCGCCGCCGCGCGCAGCTCGCCGCCTGGCGGGAGCCGCGCACCCTGCTGATCGGGCTGTTCGTGCTGGTGGCGGCGTTCACCGAGGGTGCCGCCAACGACTGGTTGGCCGTTGCCTTCGTGGACGGTCGGGACCTGAGCGAGGCGGCCGGCGCGGCGGTCTTCGGTGTCTTCGTCGTCGGAATGACCGTCGGGCGCACCGCGGGTACGGTCGCGCTGGACCGGTGGGGTCGCGTGCCGGTGCTCACCGGCACCATCGGGCTCGCCGTCGTCGGGGCCGGCCTGGCCGTGCTGGCCGGGTCGGGGCCGGTGGCCATCGTCGGCGTCGCGCTGTGGGGTCTCGGTGCGTCGCTGGGCTTCCCGGTCGGGATGAGCGCGGCGGCCGACGAGGAGGCGCACGCGCCGGTGCGGGTCAGCGTGGTCGCGGTGATCGGCTACACCGCGTTCCTGGGTGGGCCGCCGTTGCTGGGGCTGCTCGGCGACGAGGTCGGCACCCTGCGCGCGCTGCTGGTGGTGCCACTGCTGCTGCTGCCGACCCTGCTGCTGGTGCGGGTGCTGCGCCCGCCGCACACCGCCGAGACGGTTCCGTCAGCACACAAAAACTAACCCACGTCGTCCCCGAGCGGTATCGGGTGCGCGGCCGACTGCGCCGCGTACCCGTGCTGGCTAAGGTCGCCGGATGCCAACCGACGAGATCACCGCCGCCGCGGCGGGCACCTGGACCCTGGGCGACCGCACCGTGCACCGGATGGGCTTCGGCTCCATGCGGATCACCGCGAATCCCGACCGCGACCGGGCTGTCGCGCTGCTGCGCCGTGCCGTGGACCTGGGCGTCAACCACATCGACACGGCCGCGTTCTACGTCTCGCCCGGCGGCACCCTGCAGGTCGGCAGCGGCCCGCCGCGCTACGCGACCGAGCTGATCCGCGTGGCGCTCGCCCCGTACCCGGAGGATCTGGTGATCGCCACCAAGGTCGGCTTCGGGTACGACCCGGTGGCCGGCTTCACCGAGGCGTTCACCCCGGCGCAGTTGCGCGCTCAGGTGGAGGAGAACCTGCGTCGGCTCGGCCGCGACCAACTCGACGTGGTGAACCTGCGCCTCGGCCGGGGACCGGGCGCGGTGCCGTTGGTCGACCGGTTCGGGGCCCTCGCCGAGTTGCGTGCCGCCGGGCTGATCCGGCACCTCGGGCTCTCCAACGTCCGGCCCGAGCAGTTGGACGAGGTGGCGGGCATCGCGCCGGTGGTCTGCGTGCAGAACAACTACGGGGTGGACGCCTACCGGGAGCAGGACGAGTTCGTCCGGGTCTGCGGCGAGCGGGGCATCGCCTACGTGCCGTTCTTCGCGGTGGCCGGCACCGGTCGGGAGTCGGGGGCGAGCGGCGTGCAGGGCGAGGCCGTCGAGGCGGTGGCCCGCGCCCACGGCGTCACCCCACAGCAGGTACGCCTGGCCTGGACGCTGCACCAGGGTCCACACGTGCTCGCCATCCCCGGCACCGCAAACCCGGACCACCTGGCCCAGAACATAGCGGCCGCAGCCCTGCCCCTGACCCCCCAAGACCTGACCGACCTCACCTAACCCCTCCAGCCCTCCCCGGGCCCGCCCGGCCCTTCCCGGCCCCTCCCGGCCCCGACCCGCCCCTGTTGATCATGAAGTTATTGCCATCCCGTCCGGCGTGTCGGGGCAATAACTTCATGATCAACAGGGCGGAGGGGGGCACGGACGGGGCCGGGCCGGGGTTGGTGGGTGGGGTTGGGGTGGGTTAGGGGTGGAGCCAGACTCGGAGGGGGCCTGTTGGGGTGAAGCCTGCTTGCAGGGCTGGGGTCAGGTCCGGGGCGGATTCGTAGCCGACAAGTGTTGCTGCGGGCAGGGTGGCGCAGACTCCGTGCCAGATGTCCAGAGGGTCGTCGGTGTGGGTGAACAGGTTGGAGACGCCATACCCGTCTCCGTCGCCGTTGAGCACCGCGCCACCGGTGAGCACACCTCGGTCGTCGTGGCGGGCGAGCACCCGTACCCGCGGGTCGGCCAGGAGCGCGGGGCGGAACAGCTCCCCGCCGCCGTGTGCCGCCGCCCACGCCGCCAGCTCGTCGGGCGTGGCGACCGGGTCGAGCGGTTCGTCGACCGCTGGCTTCGCCGGTTGCCGGTGGATCCACTGCGCGTCGAAGAGCACCCGGAACCCGTACCCGGACAGGTCGAGGTCGGCGAAGCTGTCCTTGACCGAGGCGCCGGACCCCGCGTCGATCCGGGCCAGCAGCGCCTCGGCTTCGGCACCCGGCCGCAGGGTGACCGCGTCCGGATACCACGGCGGGGAACGGCGGGGGACCGACCAGGCGTCGGCGTCGGTACGGCCGGCCAGCCCGTGACTGCGGCAGACGATGTCGCACCACTCGGCGTTGTTACGGGCCGCCGCCACCCGCGGGTCCTTCAGCACCACGGCAGCCTAGGCCGCCCAGCGGACGACCCGGACACGACGCCTCGGGACGCATCGCAGCAGCTCATGGGGCGTAGATCAGGTCCATCGTGTCGGTGTGCCCGGACCAGCGCAGGTCGAGGTGCCAGCAACCGGCCTGCGGCATGTCGATGATCGACGGACCGGGACCGCCGGCGACCTCCCGGGTCACCCTGGTGTCGGTGCCGTCCAGTGTCCCGGTGATCACCAGGGTTGCCGGTGACGTCGGGTCGGGCGAGGTCGTGGAGGCCTGGGCCACCCACAGGATCTTGTTGTTCGACCCGTCCTTCCGGTCCAGCCGCAACGGATGAGCGAACAGCACCGCCACGATGTCACCCTTCGCACCGAACACGTGCGGTACCCGGGCGTCCCCGCTGAACCCGGCGTCCGCCCAGTCGGGCAGCGACTCCGTCTCGACCCGCGAATCGCAGCCCGCGCTGGCGGTCGCGCCGGTCGGCGTGGCCGACCCGCCGCTGGTCGTGGTCGTGCACCCCGCCAGCAGGACCATCGACGACGCCAGCATCAACCTGCCCCATGCACCCATCTCGCCCCTCCCGGTACGCCGGCCTCGACCTCGGCCTGGAGCAGACCGAGCGTCGACGAGCCGTCGTATCTTCACGACACCGGCCGGGCCCGCCAGGTTCCTACCGCAGCGACCGGGCGACCTCGATCGCCTTGGCCTTGGTGAGGGCGCCCTCAAGCCGGTAGCTCACATCGTCGTCCTGCCAGATCAGGGTCGAGGCGGCCAGCCGGGCGGTCTCTTCGCGGACCTCTCCCGCACGGTCCACGTACGACAGCACGTGTGGGCCGTCGACCCACACGGCGAAGTTGCCGTTGACCTGGACCCAGTCCACCCCTGGTGGGGTGGCCTCCTTGTGGAAGGCCAGGTTGAGATGGCCGTCGAACGCGTCGACGCGCAACGCTCCGCCGTCGTAGAGCAGCGTCGCCACCCGGTAGTTGCCCGTGGGGTCGGGGTCGGCGACCAGCACCTGCTCGGGTGGACCCAGCTTCGCCGGTAGGCGGATCGGGAACCGCACGGCCCGTTCCGCCTCGTCCAGGGTGACGGCCCGCTGCCCGGGCAACGGCGACGGCATGCTGCTGGGCCGCGTCGGCGCGGATGAGGTGGCAATGCTGACGCCGGCGAAGCGCAGCAGCCCTGTGACGGCGTCGGCGATGGCGGCACGTGTCGGCGGTAACACCGCCACCAGGAGCGCGACGAGCGCCACCGCGGCGATCGAGCGCCACCGGGGCGCGGGCCTGCGCAGCCGTACGCGCACGCGCGCGCTCACGTCGGGCGGGTCGGGTGTCTCCAGCCAGGCGGACAGGTCGCGCAGTTCCCGTTCGAGGTCACCCATACCGGACCTCCTCGCGGTCGAGCAGGCCGCGAAGCTTCGCCAGGGCCCGAGACGTACGCGACTTCACCGTGCCTCGGGGCCAGCCCAGTGCCGTCACCGTCTCCTCCTCGCTGAGATCGAGGAAGAACCGGCAGACGATCACCTCGCGATCCCGTACCGGCAGTTGACGCAGGGCCTCGACCAGCGCGGCCCGGCGCTCCCCGGCGAGGACCGCGCTGACCGCCCCGTCCTCGGCGACCTCCGATGTCGGATTCGCCGCCGCCGCCCGCAGGACGAGCCCGTCGCGCCGACCGCGGGACCGGTGCAGGTTGCGGGTCTCGTTGGCGACGATCGCGAGCAGCCATGATCGGAACGACGACTCGCCCCGATAACGGGACAGCTTGCGGTACGCCTTCACGAACGCCTCCTGGGTGACGTCCTCGGAGTCCGAGCCCGCCCCGAGCAGCACCGCCGTCCGGTACGCGGACGCGGTGTGCCGGGCGACCAGGAGGTCGTACGCCTCCAGGTCACCTGCCCGAGCGCGGGTGACGAGCGCGTCGTCGTCCAGGGGAACCTCCGTTCCGGTCACACCCATGACACCGCTCACGCGCTGCGGGTTCCAGCTCCGGGTTCTCGAAACGGGTCAGGTGTCTCCCATCCGGCGTGCAGCGTATTTCCAGGAATCGGTGCTGCACTGGAGGGGCGTCGAGGAGAGGGGCTGGGCATGAGCTGGTTCAACCGCCGGTCACGGGGCGCTGAGGCGACCCCGACGAAGCTGGACCGGGAGGCGACCCGGGATGATCTTGCCGCGCTGGAGTCGTTCATCGCCTCCCGGCAGGGGGTGGAGTTCTACCTGGAGCCGGAGACCACCGCGACGGACACCACCGTGGTGGCGATCGCCCACGACGGCGAGTGGATCCGTCGCCGTACCGGCACGCCACGCGCGGCGGGGGCCATCGCCCGCAAGCACGCGGTGCCGCTGTACGAGGCGGCGCGCACCGGTTACCCGGAGCGGATGCGGGTGTGGAACCGAGCCCACCCGGAACGGCACGCTCGCTGAGTTTTCACAGCGCAGCTTCCTGAGAGGCGGTCGCGCGGGCTTCCATCTGCCGGAATTCGGGCGATGTGACCGTTCGTAACGTCGCGGCGAGCACGAGGGCGCAGAGAGCAGCTCCGCCCCAGAAGACCGCTCTTACGCTGACCAGTTCCGCGGTGAGGCCAGCGAGCAGAGCCCCGAGCGGCATTGATCCCCAGCTGGTCAGACGGCTGACCCCGCTGTAGCGCCCCATCATCTCGTCGGGCACGACGAGTGCGCGCAGCGAGCTGTAGGTGACGTTCCACGCGCCGGAGCCGGCGCCGCCCAGGAAGGTCGTTACCGCGATCAGCCTTGGAGACGAGGAGAACGCTGGCGTTGCCAGCAGCACGGCGAAGCCCGCCATTGACGCGGCGAGGACGACCCGCCGTCCCAGCCGACGGGTGAGAGCGGGCGCGGCGGCGGCTCCCAGGACGCCGCCCATTCCGAGGGCGCCGATCAGCAGGCCGTACTCCGAGCGGCTCAGGTCCATCGGTCCGGGTGCGACCGCATAGACGACGATGACCGCCATCCAGGCCGCCCAGCATCCGCTCGCCGCGCCGGCCACCAACAGCAGGGTCCGCAGAATTCTTGCCTGCCATACGTATCGGATGCCCTCCCGGATGTCGGCACGGAGGCCGGGAGCGTTCGTCGCCGATCTGCGGTGACCGTCGCTGCGGTAGTGACCGGTCATGACTGCCAGAGCGAGCAGTGCGCCTGCGTAGCCGACGCCGCCGGCGCCGAGCGCGACGGCCAGTCCGGCGGCGGCCAGCAGGCCACCCAGAGGCGGCCCGATGAACTCGTTGGCCGCGGTCTCGGTCGCCGTCAACTTCGCGAACGCGGATTCCATGCGATTGCGGGGTATGACCATCGGCACGATCGACATCCGGGTGGTGTCGGCGAACACCTCGGCGGTGCCGAGGAGCAGTGCCCCCGCGTACAGGCCGGCCAGCGGCAGCATGTCCGCGAGGATGCCAACCACGAGTACGGCGAGGACCAGGGCGCGCGCGGCGGCCATCCTGATGATCAGGCACCGGCGGTCGACTCGGTCGGCGAGCGCGCCGGCTGGCAGTGCGAACAGCAACCAGGGCAGGGTGTTGGCCAGGGTGGTGCCGGCAACCAGCGCAGGGGAATCCGTCATCGAGACGGCAACCAGAGGCAGGGTCAGCTTGACGACGCCGTCGGCCAGGTTGGTGACCGCGGTACCGGCCCACAGTGCCGTGAAGTTCCGCGCGCTCACGGTCGTCGGATCGTATGGTCGGCTGTCGCTGTGCATGGTCAGGAGCTTGCAGCGGTCCGCGTTGCCGCCCTAGAGTTTCGACTGGAGGCGAAACGTGGCAGTGTTCCTGGTGGACGCCGAAGTGCTGGCGCAGGCGCGTTTCGGCACGTCACAGCTCACCGAGACGTTGGGGGCGCTGAATATCCTCCGCCGGGCTCAGCCGCTTCCGTGGCACCGGATCTGGCGGGACCAGCATGTCGAGGCCTTCCAGGGCTATCTCGACGGCGACCCGGTGACCGCGGCTATTCTGGCGCACGCGATCTCGTCCTCCTGGATGGCCGATTTCCTGACGGTGCCGCCCGCCCGCCCGGACATGACGCTGGACGACGAGCTCGTGGAGCTGGAGTCGCTTCCGGACGACCGCATCCGTGAGGACCTGGCCCACGTACGTTCCCCGCTGGCCCAGGAACTACTCGGCTCGGGGTTGGCGACCCGGACGGCCGCCCTGTTGCGCTGGGTCTGGCGCCACACGATCGAGGCGGACTGGCCGCGCCGGCAGTCGGTGCTGCGTGCCGATGTGGTGTCCCGGATCTCCCGCCTGGGCAGGGACGGATGGTCCGGGGTCGTCAACGACATGCGACCGGGCATGCGGTGGCTCGGCGACGGACGGCTGCAGGTCGAGGAGCGGCCCTACCCGCCGTCCGACGTGCGGGGCGGGACGCTGACGTTCTTCGCGGCGCACTGCCGGGGAGGCTGGATCTCCTGGAGGTTGCCCGACCGCTTCGGGATCGTCTATCCGGTGACGGGGATCTTCAACGAGGCGGCATCCACCACACCGGATCCTCTGCGTCGCCTGCTCGGGAACGCGCGGAGCAGCATTCTGGTGCAGGCAGCCGAGCCGGTCAGCACCACGGCGGTGGTCGCCGCAACCGGACTGCCGCTCGGCACGGTCGGTGGCCACCTGCGCGTGTTGACGGATGCCGGCCTGCTCCGCAAGCGCCGATCTGGCCGGGAAGTCCTCTACTGGTGGACGGACACAGCCCGGGCGCTCGTGGCCGGAGCCTTGTCGACGTGACGGGGCCCGGCGGGTCGGCACAGGGTCGCCGCAGTCCGCGCGCCGGGCGGCACGTCCGCTGAGGCTCGTCTGCTCAGGCAGCCACAACGGCTGAGCGGGCCTGCTCAAGCGTCATCGGCTCGGCGTGGCTGGACACGTACCAGTGGTAGGTGTCGTCGAGCAGGCGCCGGACCAGGCCCAGGTCGAGGCCGTCCTCGGGTCTGCGCAGATGCGCCGGCGGTGGGTAGAAGCAGTCGCCGAGCAGCATCACGCCCGAGTCGGGCACCAGCACGACGGTCGAGTCCGGCGCGTGGCCGCCGCCGACGTGACGCAGCCGAACCCCCACCGGCAGCTCGTCCACGTCGGTGAAGGTCCGGGTCGGCGGCAGGACGGCGAAGTCGTTCCAGGAGTCCACCGCGCGTGCCCGGGCCCGGAAGCTCGGGCCGAGGCGGGGATTGGCGCGTACCTGCTCGCGCAGATAGTGGTGACTCCACGGTCGGGCGGCCTCCGCGCGAAGCAGCGCGGTGGCCGTTTCGTGCCCGACGATCTCCACCCCGGGCCATGCGCAGGCGCCCCAGACGTGGTCCCAGTGGTGGTGGGTGTAGACGAGCCAGCGCGGCTGCGGCAGGCCGGCGGCGGTCAACGCGGCCTGGATCTCGCGGGCGTGCGCGGGGCTCTGTCCGGCGTCGATCATCACACTGCCGCGTTCGTCGGCGACGACGGCGACACCGGCCTGGACCGCCTCCGGGTCGGGATCGCCCGGACAGAGCCAGACCCGGCCGGCGAGGTGGCGGAATCGCATGGCGACGATGCTGATCGACCCCCGAGATTGATCGCGGACGTTGCTCCGGTGAGCGCCAATCGTAGGTGATCACGCCGAATGGCACCGCCCAGAGGCGATCGGCGCAGGCCAGGGCGCATGCGCCCAACCTTTGCGCCGCTTCGACTGACGCGACGAGAGGCGGCGTCACTGTCGTGCGGGGTGAAGCGGAGCAAAGGGTGCGTCGCATTGACCCGGGGCATTCCGACGCGCGGCTTCGAGCGCCTTGCGATCGGCGAGAATCAATGGAGTGCACCCGTCTGGCGGTGCCGGGGTCGGCGTTGACCGGCGGCGCGACGGTGTGGCAGCATTCGCGGCCTGACGGCAGTGAAGGAAGTCGGTGCGAATCCGACGCGGTCCCGCCACTGTCACCGGGGAGCGATCCCCCCTCGTGAGTCACGGCCGTGTGTCTGCGGTTGGAAGGCCGGGGGAAGAGCGTCGATCCGGAAGCCAGGATACTTCGGCCGTCGGGACGTACCCCAGGGCGTGGACACCCGAGGAGGACCCGATGACGCAGGACGTCTCATTCATCGACGGATACCGTCGTGGCTCGTGCGGCTGCCGTGCCGCCGCCACGATCGGCAGCATTGTCGGCCCACCGGCTCCCGGGCGCGACCTCTCCGCTCACTGCTGAGTTCCGTACCGCACCGCCCGTCGTCCCCGGCCCCGCGCCGCTGACCTGGCCGGACCGCGGTACCTGCCGAACCCTGCGCCCATCCCTCATGCCGGGTCGCTCCCGTGAGCGCCCCGGCGTCACTGTCCGGAGCCCGCCGTGCGCATCCTGTTGCTCTCCACCGCCGACACCGACCTGCTGGCCGCCCGCGCCAGCGGCACCGACTACCGGCTGGCCAACCCCGCGCGGGTCGCCGCCGACGAGGTGCCCGCCCTGCTCGACGGGGTCGATCTCGTCGTCGTACGCCTGCTCGGGGGTCGGCAGGCGTGGCCGGACGGCCTCGCCGCGGTGCTCGCCACCGGCGTCCCGACGGTCGTGCTCGGCGGCGAGGCGCTACCCGACGCGGAGCTGATGGCCATCTCCACCGTGCCGTCCGGTGTCGTCACCCAGGCGCTGGCGTACCTGGTCGAGGGCGGGCCGGACAACCTGGGGCAGCTGGCCCGGTTCCTGTCCGACACGGTGTTGCTCACCGGCGAGGGGTTCACCCCGCCCGCGCCGACCCCCGCCTACGGCGTGCACGGGGAGCACCCCGCCGACCCGGACCGGCCCACCGTGGGCATCGTCTTCTACCGCGCACACGCGCTGGCCGGGAACACCGGGTTCGTCGACGTGCTCGCCGAGGCGGTACGCGCGGCCGGCGGCAATCCGCTGCCGATCTTCTGCGGTTCGCTGCGCGGGCTGACCGCGGGCGCCGGCCCGCTCGGGCTCTTCGCCCGCTGCGACGCGCTGCTGGTCACCGTGCTCGCGGCCGGTGGCGCGGTCGCCGCGGACGCCTCCGGTGGAGGCGACGAGGACGCCTGGGACGTCGGCGCGCTGGCCGCCCTGGACGTGCCGATCATCCAGGCGCTCTGCCTGACCAGCACCCGAGAGCAGTGGGCCAACAGCGATGCCGGGCTGTCCCCGTTGGACGCCGCGATGCAGGTGGCCATCCCCGAGTTCGACGGCCGGATCGTCACCGTGCCGTTCTCGTTCAAGCAGATCGACGCCGACGGGCTCAGCGTCTACGCCGCCGACGCCGAGCGGGCCGCCCGCGTCGCCGGCATCGCGGTGCGCCACGCCCGCCTGCGGTACGTGCCGAACGCCCACAAGCGGGTCGCCGTGGTGCTCAGCTCGTACCCCACCAAACACTCCCGCGTCGGCAACGCCGTCGGGCTGGACACCCCGGTCTCGGCGGTCCGGCTGCTCGCCGCGCTCGCCGCGGCCGGTTACCACCTGGGCGACGCGCCGGTGCCCGACGACGGCGACGCGCTGATCCACGCGCTGATCGCCGCCGGCGGTCACGACGTGGAGTGGCTCACCCCGGAGCAGTTGGCCGCCGCCGAGGCCCGGATACCGGGGCAGACGTACCAGCGGTGGTTCGACCAGGTGCCGGCCGAGTTGCGCGAGCGGATGCGGGAGCACTGGGGCGAGCCGCCTGGCGAGCTCTACACCGACGGCGGCGACATCGTGCTCGCCGGGCTGCGCTTCGGCAACGTGGTGCTGCTGATCCAGCCGCCACGCGGCTTCGGGGAGAACCCGATCGCCATCTACCACGACCCGGACCTGCCGCCCAGCCACCACTACCTGGCCGCGTACCGCTGGTTGTCCGCGCCGGCCGCCGACGGCGGCTTCGGTGCGGACGCCGTGGTCCACCTGGGCAAGCACGGCACCCTGGAGTGGCTGCCCGGCAAGGGCCTCGGCCTGGCCGCCGACTGCGCACCCGACGCGGTCCTCAGTGACCTGCCGCTGGTCTACCCGTTCATCGTCAACGACCCGGGCGAGGGCACCCAGGCCAAGCGGCGGGCGCACGCCGTGGTGATCGACCACCTGGTGCCGCCGATGGCTCGCGCCGAGACCTACGGCGACCTGGCCAAGCTGGAGCAACTACTCGACGAGTACGCGACCGTGCAGGCGCTCGACCCGGCCAAGGTGCCCACCGTGCGGGCGCAGATCTGGGACCTGGTGCGTGCCGCCGAGCTGCACCACGACCTGCACGCCGAGGCGATGCCCGACGCGGACGACTTCGACGACTTCGTGCTGCACCTCGACGGGTACCTCTGCGAGGTCAAGGACGTGCAGATCCGCGACGGGCTGCACATCCTCGCCGACGCGCCCACCGGTGAGCCGCGGGTCAACCTGGTCCTCGCGGTGCTGCGCGCGCCACAGATCTGGGGCGGCGCCCGTGCCCTGCCCGGCCTGCGGCAGGCCCTCGCCGTCGCGTACTCCCTCGACGAGCAGGAGCTGCTCGCGTCGCCGGGCCGACGGCTGGCGCTGCCCAGCACGTTGACCGACGTGGTGGACGGCCCGGCCGGCACCGCCGCCGACGCCGTCGACCTGATCGAGGCCCTCGCCCGACGGTTGGTCATCGGCATGGAGACGCTCGGCTGGGACGCCGACGCCGTCGAGACGGTGGTCGAGGAGGTGACCGGCCAGCGGGTCCCGGACGTCGCCGCGGTGCTGCACTTCGCCGCCACCGAGTTGGTGCCCCGCCTGGACCGGACCACCGACGAGTTGACCCACACCCTCGGCGCGCTCGACGGCCGGTTCGTGCCACCCGGCCCGTCCGGCTCACCCACCCGTGGCCTGGTCAACGTGCTGCCCACCGGCCGTAACTTCTACTCCGTCGACCCGAAGGCCATCCCCAGCCGCAACGCCTGGGACGTCGGAGTGGCCCTCGCCGACTCCCTGCTGGCCCGACACCTCGCCGACACCGGGGCGTACCCCCGGTCGGTGGGGTTGACCGTGTGGGGCACCAGCGCCATGCGGACCCAGGGCGACGACATCGCCGAGGTGCTCGCGCTGCTGGGCTGCCGGCCCGTCTGGGACGACCGGTCCCGGCGGGTCACCGGCACCGAGGTGGTGTCGACCGCCGAGCTGGGCCGGCCCCGCGTCGACGTCACCGTGCGCATCTCCGGGTTCTTCCGCGACGCGTTCCCGCACGTCGTGGCGCTGCTCGACGACGCCGTCCGACGGGTCGCCGCCCTGGACGAACCGGACGAGGAGAACTACCTGCGGGCGCATGTCGCCGCCGACCTCGCCGAGCACGGCGACGAGCGGCGGGCCACCGCGCGGATCTTCGGGTCCAAGCCCGGGGCGTACGGCGCGGGCCTGCTGCCCCTCATCGACGCCCGGACCTGGCGCAGCGACGCCGACCTGGCCGAGGTGTACGCGGTGTGGGGCGGCTACGCCTACGGCCGGGGCCTGGACGGGCGGGAGGCGCGCGCCGACATGGAACGTTCCTTCGCCCGGATCGCCGTGGCGGTGAAGAACCAGGACACCCGCGAGCACGACATCGTGGACTCCGACGACTACTTCCAGTACCACGGCGGGATGGTGGCGATGGTCCGTCACCTCACCGGCACGTCACCGCAGGCGTACGTGGGTGACTCGGCGATGCCGCACGACGTGCGTACCCGAACGCTGGGCGAGGAGACCCGGCGGGTGTTCCGGGCCCGGGTGGTCAACCCGAAGTGGATCGCCGCGATGCGCCGGCACGGCTACAAGGGCGCGTTCGAGCTGGCCGCCACCGTGGACTACCTGTTCGGCTACGACGCCACCGCGGGCGTGGTCGACGACTGGATGTACGAGCACCTGGCCGCCGCGTACCTCTTCGACGAGACGACCCGGGAGTTCCTGGAGCAGTCCAACCCGTGGGCGCTGCATGGCATCACCGAGCGGCTGTTGGAGGCCGCCGACCGGGGGCTGTGGGCCAAACCCGAGCCGGCCACCCTCGACCGGCTGCGCGACACGTACCTGGCCAGCGAGGGCGACCTGGAGGACCGGGCATGAGCGCGACCTATCCGTTCAGCGCTGTGCTCGGCATGGCCGACATGCGACTGGCGTTGCTGCTCAACGCGGTCTCCCCGACGATCGGCGGGGTGCTGGTGCGGGGCGAGAAGGGGACCGCCAAGTCCACTGCCGTGCGGGCCCTCGCCGCGTTGCTGCCCCCGGTCCGCCGGGTCGCCGGTTGCCGCTTCGGCTGTGACCCGGCCGAGCCCGACCCGGCCTGTCCGGATGGCCCGCACCCCGTTGGCGCCGCTGCCGAGACCCACCCCGCCCGACTGGTGGAGCTGCCGGTCGGTGCCGCCGAGGACCGGGTGGTCGGCTCACTGGATCTGGAGAAGGCCCTCGGCGAGGGCGTACGCGCCTTCGAACCGGGCCTGCTCGCCGCCGCGCACCGAGGTGTCCTCTACGTCGACGAGGTCAACCTGCTGCACGACCACCTCGTCGACCTGCTGCTCGACGCGGCGGCGATGGGTCGCAGCCACGTCGAGCGGGAGGGCGTCTCGGTCAGCCATGCCGCCCGGTTCCTGCTGGTGGGCACGATGAACCCGGAGGAGGGGGAGCTGCGCCCGCAGCTGCTCGACCGGTTCGGGCTCACCGTCGAGGTGGGCGCCAGCCGTGACCCGGAGGTCCGGGTCGAGGTGGTCCGTCGCCGGCTCGCCGCCGACGCCGACCCGGCCGGCTTCGCCGCCCGCTGGGCCGACGCCGACGCGGAGGTCGCCCGCCAGGTGGCCGCCGCACGCCGCCGGCTTCCCGGCGTACGACTCCCGGACGCCGCGTTGCGGCAGATCGCCGAGGTGTGCGCCGCGTTCGACGTGGACGGAATGCGCGCCGACATCGTCACCGCCCGTGCCGCCCTCGCCCACGCCGCCTGGCACGGCCGGGACCGGGTCACCATCGACGACGTCCGGGTGGCCGCCCGGCTGGCTCTGCCGCACCGTCGTCGCCGCGACCCGTTCGACACTCCCGGGTTGGACGAGAAGCGCCTCGACGAGGCGTTGCAGCGTGCCCAGGACGCGCACCCCGACGACCCGGACGACGATGGCCCGGATGACCGTGGCCCCGACGGCGGTGGCCCCGACGGCGGTGGCCCGGACGGCGGTGCCGGTCCGGCGGGCGGTGGCGCGCAGGGCGGTGACCCGAGCGGCTCCGACGGCAGCGGCGACCAGGGTGAACCCGGTTCGACCGGGGAGCCGGCGGCCGAGGACAGCCCTGGCTCGGACGGGCGTACCGAGGGGCCGAGCGGGGCTGACGACAGCGGATGGCCAACGGACGATCAGGGCGGGCACGGTCAGCACGCGGGGGCCGGCGGCAGTCGGGAAGGGGCCGCCCGAGGCGATGACGACGACCCGACCCGTGGGCGGGGCAGCGGCGGGGGAGCTCAGCCGGTGGCCGTACCCCGGGGTGGGTTGAAGGCGCGGGTGCTCACCGCGCCCGGGGTGGGTGACGGGGTGCCCGGCCGGCGCTCCCGTGCCCGCACCGGCCGGGGGCGCACCGCCGGAGCCCGGGTGCCGACGGGTCGGGTCGGGGCGCTGCACCTGCCGGCGACGGTCCGCGCCGCCGCGCCGCACCAGACCTCCCGGGGACGGCTGAGCGGCCCCCTGCGGCTACGCCCGAACGACGTGCGCGAGGCGGTCCGGGAGGGGCGCGAGGGCAACCTGGTGCTGTTCGTGGTGGACGCGAGCGGCTCGATGGGTGCCCGGCAGCGGATGACCTCCGTGAAGGACGCGGTGCTCGCTCTGCTCACCGACGCCTACCAGCGGCGGGACAAGGTCGCGGTGATCGCCTTCCGGGGGGCCGGCGCCCGTACGTTGCTGCCGGCCACCTCGTCGGTGCTGGCCGCCTCGACCCGGCTGGCCGAGTTGCCCACCGGTGGGCGTACGCCGTTGGCCGAGGGGCTGCTCGCGGCGGCCGACCTGCTGCGGGTGGAGCGGTTGCGTGACCCGAAGCGCCGCCCCCTGGTTCTCATCGTCACCGACGGCCGGGCCACCGCGGGCAACCGCCCGCTGGACCGTTCGGCGGGAGCGGCAGCGGTCCTCGCGGCAACCGGAGCCCCGTGCGTGGTGATCGACTGCGAGTCCGGCCCGGTACGCCTGCACCTGGCGAGTCACCTGGCAACCCAGCTAACTGCCCCGCTACACCCCCTGACCGCCCTAACCCACCCCCACCCCCGCCCCCATGCCCGCGATCTTGCAGTTCCGGTCGCGGCACAGGGGACATAACGCACTTATGGCAGACCGAAACTGCAAGATCGCGGGAGGAACGGGCGTGGGCGTGACGAGCAGGGGAGACAGCTGATGCCGCAGGGACAGCCGAGCAGCGTGCCCGCCGACGGGTTGACCACCCGGCAGCGGCGGCATCGGCCACTGTTGATGGTCCACACCGGACAGATGAAGGGGAAGTCGACGGCGGCCTTCGGGTTGGCGCTGCGGGCCTGGACGGCCGGCCTGCCGGTCGGGGTGTTCCAGTTCGTCAAGAGTGCCAAGTGGCGGGTGGGGGAGGAGAACGCCTTCCGCGCCCTCGGCGAGGTGCACGAGCGTACCGGCCAGGGCGCACCGGTGGCCTGGCACAAGATGGGCGAGGGCTGGTCGTGGATCCAGCGCGGCGGCGACGCCGACCACGCCGCCGACGCCCTGGAGGGCTGGCGGCAGATCCAGCGTGACCTGGCCGCCGAGCGCTACGGGCTGTACGTGCTGGACGAGTTCACCTACCCGATGAAGTGGGGCTGGGTGGACGTCGACGAGGTGGTCGCCACCCTGGCCGACCGGCCCGGCTTCCAGCACGTGGTGATCACCGGCCGGGACGCCGACCCGCGCCTGGTCGCCGCCGCCGACCTGGTGGCCGAACTGACCAAGGTCAAGCACCCGATGGACGCCGGCCAGAAGGGCCAGAAGGGCATCGAGTGGTGACCGTCCCCACCGAACCGTGGCCGCTGCCCCGGGTGGTCGTCGCCGCGCCGGCCAGTGGTCACGGCAAGACGACCGTGGCCACCGGGCTGCTCGCCGCGCTGCGCCGTCGCGGCCTGACCGTCAGCCCGCACAAGGTCGGTCCGGACTACATCGACCCCGGCTACCACGCCCTCGCCGCCGGTCGGGCCGGCCGCAACCTCGACCCGTTCCTGGTCGGGGCCGAGCGGATCGCCCCGCTGCTGCGGCACGGCGCGAGCGTCCCCACGCCCGCCGACATCGCCGTGGTGGAGGGCGTCATGGGTCTCCATGACGGCGCGGTCGGCCGCCGCGACTACGCCTCCACCGCGCACGTCGCCCGGCTCATCGAGGCGCCCGTGCTGCTGGTGCTGGACACCACCGCCCAGGGTCGGTCGGCCGCCGCGCTGACGCTGGGCATGGCGGCGTTCGACCCGGCCGTGCGCATCGGCGGGGTGATCCTCAACCGGGTCGGCTCACCCCGACACGAGACGCTGCTGCGCGACGCCCTCGCTGAGGTGGGCGTGCCGGTGCTCGGGGCCGTCACCCGCGCCGCCGAGGTCGCCGCGCCAGCCCGGCACCTCGGGTTGGTGCCGGTCGCCGAGCGGGCACCCGAGTCCCTCGCCATCGTCACCGCGCTCGCCGAGCTGGTCGAGGCCACCGTGGACCTCGACGCGGTGCTCGACCTGGCCCGCACCGCCCCGGCGCTGACCACCCCGGCCTGGGACCCGGTCGCCGCCGTCGGCGGGCCGGCCGGCGCAGAGCGGCCACTTGTCGCGCTCGCCGGTGGTCCGGCCTTCACCTTCTCGTACGCGGAGACCGCCGAACTGCTCGCCGCGGCCGGCGCGGACGTCGTCACCGTCGACCCGCTGCGCGATGCGGCACTGCCCGCCGGCACCCGCGCGGTGGTGATCGGCGGCGGCTTCCCCGAGGCGTACGCCGAGGCGCTGGCCGGCAACGCCGCGCTCCGCGCCGAGCTGGCCGACTTCGACGGGCCGATCGTGGCCGAGTGCGCCGGGCTGCTCTACCTCGGACGATCCCTGGACGACGTGCCGATGTGCGGCCGGCTGGACCTGACCGCCCGGATGACCGGCCGGCTCACCCTCGGCTACCGCGAGGCGGTGGCGGTCAGCGACTCCCCGGTGGCCCGCGCCGGCGAGGGCGTACGCGGCCACGAGTTCCACCGCACGACCACCGACCCGCGCCACGGCGATCAGCCGGCGTGGCGTTGGGACGACGCGGAGCACGGCTTCGTCACCGGCCAGGTGCACGCCTCCTACCTGCACACCCACTGGGCCGGTCACCCCGCCGCGGCCCGCCGGCTGGTCGAGGCGTGCCGATGAGTGCCGCCGATGGTTCCGCCGCCGCAGCGCACGCCGGGTCGAGCGACGCCACGCTGACCGGGGTGGGCGTCGGCCCGGGCGACCCGGAACTGCTCACCGTCAAGGCGGTGCGGGTCCTCGGCGAGGCCGACGTGGTCTTCGTACCCGTGATGGCGGATCGGGCCGAGCCCACCGCGACCGCCGGTCCGACGCCGTCGGGCGCGGACGCCGGGCGGGCCGAGCGGACCGTGCGGTCCTACGTCGCGGCGGACCGGCTGCGCCGGCTGCCGTTCGCCCTGGACGACCGGGGTGGAGTGACCGCGCGTCGCGCGGCGGCCTGGGACGATGCGGCCCGGGTGGTGGTCGAGGCGATCGACGCGGGCGCACGGTCGTTGGCGTTCGCCACCATCGGCGACCCCAACGTCTACTCCACCTTCGGCTACCTCGCGCAGAGCGTCCGGGCGCTGCGCCCGGCGGTGCGGGTAGCAACCGTGCCCGGTGTCACCGCGATGCAGGAGTTGGCGGCACGCAGCGGCACCCCACTCTCCGAGGGGCGCGAGCCGCTGACCCTGCTGCCCGCCACCGCCGGCCTGGCGCTGTTCGCCGACGCCCTCGCCGGGCCGGGCACCGTGGTCGTCTACAAGGGGTGGCGGCGGCACCCGGACCTGCTCGCCGAGCTGCGCCGACAGGGCCGGCTCGCCGACGCGGTGCTCGGGAGCAGCCTGGGGCTGCCCGGCGAACGGATCGGTCCGGTCGACGACGCCGAGCACGATCTGCCGTACCTGTCGACGCTGCTGGTCCCGGCCCGCCGCGACCACCGAGGAGGAAAACTGTGACCAGCGACGGCAAGGTGTGGTTCGTCGGTGCCGGCCCGGGTGCGGCGGATCTGCTGACCCTGCGGGCCGCCCGGGTGATCGCCGAGGCGGACATCGTGATCTGGGCGGCCAGCCTGGTGCACGCCGACGTGCTCGCGCACGCCCGCTCCGGTGCGGAGATCGTCGACTCGTCGCAGCTGCCCATCGAGGGCGTGCTGCCGCTCTACGAGCGCGCCGCCGAGCAGGGGCTGACCGTGGCCCGGATCCACTCCGGCGACCCGGCGCTGTGGGGCGCGGTGCAGGAGCAACTGGACCTGTGCCGGGCGCTCGGCCTGGCCGTCGAGATCGTCCCCGGGGTCTCCTCGTTCACCGCCGTCGCGGCGATCGTCGGGCGGGAGCTGACCGTGCCCGAGGTTGCCCAGTCGGTGATCCTCACCCGCCTCGAAGGCGGCAAGACCCCGATGCCGCCCGGCGAACGGGTCCGCGACTTCGCCCGGCACGGCACCACCATGGCGCTGTTCCTCTCCGCCGCCCGCTCCGGGCAGGTGCAGGCCGAGCTGCTGGCCGGCGGCTACCCGGCGGACACCCCGGCCGTGGTGGCGTACCAGGCGACCTGGCCGGACGAACTGGTGGTGCGCTGCACGGTCGGCACCCTGGAGGCGACCGTCAAGGAGCACCGGCTGTGGAAACACACCCTGTTCCTGGTCGGGCCGGCCCTCGCTGCCGAGGGCACCCGGTCGCACCTCTACCACCCCGGGCACTTCCACACCTTCCGGCGGGCCGAGCCGGCCGCCCGTGCCGAGCTGCGCCGCCAGGCCGGCGCCCGCACCGGGGGGACAGCCACACCGGGGCACACACCGTGACGTACGCCGAGCCGCCGCTACGCGAGCCGGACCTGCCGCGTACCGCGAAGGTCCGGCCCACCGCGCTGCGTACCGGCTGGACCACCGGCGCCTGCGCGACGGCGGCGGCCAAGGCCGCGGTCACCGCGCTGGTCACCGGGGCCGCCCAGTCCGAGGTGGAGATCGGTCTGCCCGCCGGGCGGCGGGTGCGCTTCCCGGTGGCACGCTGCGAGCTGACCGGCACCCCGCCGGGCCGCGCCGAGGCGGTCGTGGTCAAGGACGCCGGGGACGACCCGGACGTCACCCACGGGGCCGAGTTGACCGCCACCGTCGACTGGACCGACGTCCCGGGGCTGCGGCTCGCCGGTGGCGCCGGTGTCGGCACGGTCACCAAGCCCGGCCTCGGGCTCGCGGTCGGCGGCCCGGCGATCAACGACACCCCGCGCCGGATGATCGGCGAGGCGGTGGCCGAGGTGGTCGACCTCACCGAAGTCGGCGTACGCGTGGTGATCAGCGTGCCCCGGGGCGAGATCATGGCCCGCAAGACCACCAACCGACGGCTCGGCATCCTCGGCGGGATCTCGATCCTCGGCACCACCGGGATCGTGCGTCCCTTCTCCACCGCGTCCTGGCGGGCCAGCGTCGTACAGGCCGTGCACGTGATGGCCGCCCAGGGGGAGCGGACCGTGGTGCTCTGCACCGGCGGACGCACCGAGCGGGCGGCCCGCGCGCTGCTGCCCGACCTGCCCGAGGTCTGCTTCGTCGAGGTCGGCGACTTCACCGGTGCCGCGGTGACCGCCGCCGTGGGCGACGCGATGACCGGGGTGGTCTTCGTCGGCATGGCCGGCAAACTGGCCAAACTCGCCGCCGGAGTGCTGATGACCCACTACACCCGCTCCAAGGTGGACCTGTCCCTGCTCGGCGCGGTGACCGCCGAGGCCGGTGGCGACCCGGCGCTCGTCGACGCCGTGACCGAGGCGAACACCGGGCGGCACGCGTACGAGCTGTGGGAGACCGCCGGGCTGCTCGCCCCGGCCGGCGACCTGCTCTGCCAGCGGGTACGCCAGGTGCTGCGACGCTTCGCGGGGCCGACGGTCAGCGTGGACGTGGCGATGGTCGACTTCGCCGGAGCGCACGTCGTCGCCTCGTCCGGGCGGTGGCCGCGGTGACCGGCGTGGACGCGGCGACCCGGGTGCCGTCCCCGGTGACCGTGGTCGGTCTGGATGCCGCGGGCGCCACGCCGCACCCCGCTCTCGCGCCGGTGCTGGCCGCCGCCGGGCTGGTGGTCGGGGCCGCCCGGCACCTGGCCGCGGTACCCGTACCGGCCGGTGCCGACACCGTCACCCTCGGGCCGCTCGCCCCGGCCCTGCACCGGCTGGACGAGGCCGTCGCCGCCGGGGTGCCGGCCGTGGTGCTGGCCAGCGGGGATCCCGGGTTCTTCGGAATCGTCCGGCGACTGAGAGCGGCCGGGTTGCCGCTGCGGGTGGTGCCGGCGGTGTCCAGTGTGGCCGCCGCCTTCGCCCGCGCGGGGCTGCCCTGGGACGGTGCCGCCGTGGTCACCGCGCACGGGCGCGACCTCCGACCGGCCCTGAACGCCTGCCGGGCGCTGCCGCTGGTCGCGGTGCTCACCGCACCCGGCGCCGGTGCGGCCGAGGTGGGCGCCGGCCTGGTCGGCTGGTCCCGCCGCCTGCTGGTCGCCGAGCACCTGGGCACCGACGCCGAACGGATCCGTGAGGTGACCCCCGAGCAGGCCGCCGCCGAGACCTGGTCCGACCCGCACGTCCTGCTCAGCCTCGCCGCATCCGCACTCGATCGGGTCGCGGCCGGCGGGATGCGCTCCGACAATCAGCCGGCTGCCGCGCCGGCCGGTGGATGGGCCTTGCCGGAGGACCGGTACGCCCACCGCGACTCCATGATCACCAAGTCGGAGGTGCGTGCCCTCGTCGTCGCCCGGCTGCGCCCCCGGCTCGGTCGACTGGTCTGGGACGTCGGTGCGGGCAGCGGCTCGGTCGGCATCGAGTGCGCGCTGCTCGGCGCGGCCGTGCTCGCCGTCGAACAGGACCCGCAGGCCGGCGCGACCATCCGGGCCAACGCGGCAACGCACGCCGTGACCGTCCGGCTCGTCACCGGGCGAGCCCCGCAGGCGCTGGCCGGCCTGCCGGAGCCGGACGCGGTCTTCGTCGGCGGTGGCGGCGCCGACGTCCTCGCCGCCGTGGTGACCCGCCAGCCCGAGCGGGTGGTGCTCACTCTGGCCGCACTGGACCGGGTCGCACCGGCCGTGGGCCTCCTGCGCGCCGCCGGCTACACGGTCGAGGGCAGTCAACTCTCCGCCGCCCGCCTCGCCGACCTGCCCGGTGGGTCGATCCGCCTCGCGGCCACCAACCCGGTGGTCGTCCTCACCGGGGAGCGCCCGTGAACGACCAGAACCCGCCCGTTCGCATCGGACTGGTGGCGGCCACCGCAGCCGGCCGACGGCATGCGCACACCGTTGCCGCCGCCTGGCCGCACGCCCAACTGGTCGAGGGGGAGACCGTGGCCGACGCGCTGCGGACCGCCTGGGCGGAGTGTGACGCCGTGGTCGCGTTCCTGGCCACCGGCGCCGTGGTGCGGATCCTCGCGCCGCTGCTCGCCGACAAGCACAGCGACCCGGCCGTGGTCGTCGTCGACGAGGCGGCCCGGCACGCCGTGGCGCTGCTCGGCGGGCACGCCGGCGGCGGCAACGACCTCGCCGAGCAGGTCGGCGCAGTGCTGGACGCCCGACCGGTGATCACCACCGCCACCGACGCGGTCGGCCTGCCGGGGCTGGACACCCTCGGCTGGCCCGTGCAGGGCGCGGTCGCCGCGGTGTCCCGGGCCATCCTGGACGGCGAGCCGGTCCAGCTCATCGCCGACGCCCACTGGCCGTTGCCGGCCCTGCCCCCGAACGTCCACCCCCAACCGGGCACCGAGCCCGCCGCCGCCGCCGAGCCCGCCGAGCCCGCTTCCGGCAGCGACGCCGAGCACGGCGTCGGTTACCGGCTGCTGGTCACCGACCGCGTGGTGCCGCTGGACGGACGGACCGCCGTGCTCCGGCCACCGTCGCTGGTGGCCGGCGTGGGAGCGAGTCGGGGCGTACCGGCCGCCGAGGTGGCGGAGCTGCTGCACCGGGTGCTGGCCGAGGCCGGCCTCAGCCCAGCGAGCCTGCGCTGCCTGGCCAGCGCCGACGTCAAAGCCGACGAGGCGGGCATCCTCAGCACCGCCGACGCGATCGGCGTACCCCTGGTGACCTGGCCGGCGACGCAGCTGGCCGCGGTCGACGTGCCGCATCCCAGCGAGGTGGTCCGCGCCGCGGTCGGCACGCCGAGCGTGGCGGAGGCCGCGGCCCTGCTCGGCTCGGCGGGCCGTCCGGGCGACGCCACGCTGCTGGTGGGCAAGACCGCGACGGCGATGGCCACCGTGGCGGTGGCCCGCCACGCGCCGCGCGGCCGGCTGGCCGTCGTCGGGCTCGGACCGGGCGCCGCCGACCTGCGCACCCCCCGCGCGGTCGCCGAGCTGCGGCGCGCCGCCGTGGTGGTCGGCCTCGACCAGTACCTCGACCAGGTCCGCGATCTGCTCCGCCCGGGTACCCGGGTGCTCTCCAGCGGACTGGGCGCGGAGGAGGAACGAGCCCGCGCCGCCGTCGCCGAGGCCACCGCCGGCCAAGCGGTCGCGCTGATCGGCTCCGGCGACGCCGGGGTGTACGCGATGGCCAGCCCCGCCCTGGAGTACGCCGACGAGCGGATCGACGTGGTGGGCGTGCCCGGGGTGACCGCGGCACTGGCCGCCGGGGCCCTGCTCGGCGCGCCGCTCGGCCACGACCACGCCTACCTGAGCCTGTCCGACCTGCACACCCCCTGGGAGGTCATCGAGCGGCGGGTGACCGCGGCCGCCGAGGGTGACTTCGTGACGCTGTTCTACAACCCGCGCAGCCGGGCGCGTGACTGGCAGCTCGGCAAGGCGCTCGGCATCCTCGCCGCGCACCGGCCACCCGACACCCCCGTCGGTGTGGTGCGCAACGCCAGTCGTCCCGGCGAACGCGTGCACCTGGCGACCCTGGCCACCCTCGACCCGACCGTGGTCGACATGTACAGCGTCGTGGTGGTCGGCAGCAGCGACACCAGGCTGGTCGCCGGCCGGATGGTCACACCGAGGGGGTACCGATGGCGATCGTGACCATCGACGCCTGCCAGGGCTGCGGCGCCTGCCTGCTCACCTGCCCCACGCACGCGATCAGACCCGTCGCCGGTGGCCTGACGGTCCGCGCCGACCGCTGCACCGGATGCCTGGAATGCCTGGAGATCTGCCCGGTCGACGCGATCCGCGTCGCCGATGCCTTTGACGCGATCCGCGTCGCCGAGCCTGACGAAGGTGGAGGGACCCGATGAGCCGGGTGGTGCACCCGATCGAGGTCGAGTCGTACCGCATCCTGCGCGAGCGCGTCGACCTGTCGCACCTGCCGCCGCTGAGCCGTGCGGTGACCGAGCGGGTGGTGCACGCCAGCGCCGACCTCGCGTACGTCGACGAGCTGGTCTGCGACGAGGCGGCCCTGGAGTCGGGGTTGGCCGCGCTGCGTGCCGGTACCCCCGTGGTCACCGACGTGGCGATGGTCGCCGCCGGTATCACCCGGGCCGGGCTGGAGCTGGTCTGCCCGGTCGCCGAGCCGGCCGCCGCCGAGCTGGGCCGCTCGGCGGGGATCACCCGCTCGGCGGCGGCGGTGCGGATCGCGCTCGACCGGGTCGGCCCGGGCGCGGTCTGGGTGGTTGGCTGCGCGCCGACCGCACTTGTCGAACTACTCACCCTGGACGCCGCGCCAGCCCTGGTCGTCGGCCTGCCGGTGGGCTTCGTGGGTGCCGCCGAGTCGAAGGCGGCACTGCGGGCCAGCGGCCTGCCCGGGGTGTCCAACGTGGGCGAGAAGGGTGGTTCGGCGGTCGCCGCCGCCGCCCTCAACGCCCTGCTCTACGTCGAGGAGAAGTCATGACCGGGTTGGTCATCGTCGGGCACGGTACGCGCAGCGCGGCCGGGGTCGACCAGTTCGCCGCGCTGGTGGAGCGGGTCCGCCGTCGCGGTGACGTCGGTGACGTCGAAGGCGGCTTCATCGAGCTGTCCCGCCCGCCGCTGACCGATGCGGTCGGCGCGCTCGTCGCGCGCGGGCACCGGGCGCTGGTGGCGTTGCCGCTGGTGCTCACCGCCGCCGGCCACGGCAAGGGCGACATTCCCGCCGCGATGGCGCGGGAGCAGGAGCGTCACCCTGGGCTGAGCTACCGCTACGGCCGCCCGCTCGGCCCGCACCCGCTGCTGCACGACGTCCTTGAACAGCGCATCGACGCTGCGCTGGCCGGTGCGGACCGGGCCGACGCTGCACTGTCTGGTGCGGACCGGGCCGACGCTGCGCTGTCTGGTGCGGACCGGGCCGACGCTGCGCCGTCTGGTGCGGACCGGTCCGACACTACGCTGGCCGGTGCGGACCGGTCCGACACGTGGGTCGCCCTGATTGGTCGGGGGTCCACCGACCCGGACGCCAACGCCGAGGTGGCCAAGGTGGCCCGCCTGCTGTGGGAGGGGCGCGGCTACGCCGGCGTCGAGCCGGGGTTCGTCTCCCTCGCGTCTCCGTCGGTGCCTGCGGTGCTGGAGCGGCTGCGCCGGCTCGGCGCGCGGCGGATCGTCGTCGCCCCGTACTTCCTGTTCGCCGGGGTGCTGCCCGACCGGATCGTGGCCCAGTCGGCGGAGTTCGCCGCCGCCCACCCCGACCTGGACGTGCGGGTGGCCGACCTGATCGGCGACTGCGACGAACTGGCCGATCTGGTGCTGGAGCGCTACGCCGAGGCGCTGGGCGGGGACATCCGGATGAACTGCGACACCTGCGCGTACCGGGTGCTGATGCCCGGCTTCGCCGACAAGGTGGGCCGCCCGCAACGGCCACACGATCACCCCGACGACCCGGTCGGCCACCACCACCACGACCACCACGGGCACGACCACCACGGGCACGACCACCACGGGCACGACCAGCACCACGACCACGGCTCGGTCGCCGTGGTCGGTGGCGGGCCGGGACCCGACGACCTGATCACGGTACGCGCGAAGGCGCTGCTCGACGCCGCGGACGTCGTGGTGGCCGACCGGCTCGCCCCGCAGGGGTTGCTCGCCGGGCTGCGCCCCGACGTGCTGGTGGTCGACGCCGCCAAGGTGCCCCGTGGCCCGTCGATGGCCCAGGAGGCGATCAACGCGGCCCTGGTGTCGCACGCCCGCGCCGGCCGTCGGGTGGTCCGGCTCAAGGGCGGCGACCCGTACGTCTTCGGACGCGGTCACGAGGAGGTGCAGGCCTGCGTGGCGGCCGGTGTGCCGGTGACGGTGGTCCCCGGGGTGAGCAGCGCCTTCGCCGCGCCGGCTCTCGCCGGCGTGCCGGTGACCCATCGGGGCGTGGCGCACGACGTCACCGTGGTCTCCGGGCACCTGCCGCCCGGGCACCCCGACTCGCTTGTCGACTGGGCGGCGCTGGCCCGCGCCCGGGGGACCGTCGTGCTGCTGATGGCCGTCGACACCATCGCCAAGATCGCGGCTGTGCTGATCGAACACGGTCGTGCCCCGGAGACTCCGGTGCTCGCCGTGCAGGACGCCGGGCAACTCGACCAGCGGTCGGTGCCCGCCCGGCTGGACGAGATCGGCGCGCTAGCCGCCCGGGAGGGCATCCGCCCGCCGGCCGTCTTCGTCCTCGGCCCGGTGGTCGCTCTCACGACCACCGGGCCCACGGCCTGACGACTATTCGCTGCGCGCGGTCTCCGGGCCGGTGATGCGTTCCAACAGCGGCAGGGTGGAGGCGATGATGCCGAGGCAGGCCGCCAACCCGACGACGACGATCACGTAGAAGCGGGGTTCCGGCGCGATGAGCGTGTAGTCCATCTGCGCCTTGAGGAACAGCTGCGCGGCGAGGAGGCCCATCCCGATCGCGACCGCGGCGACGACGAGCATCGGTACGGCGCTCTCCAACGCGACCACCCGGCGCAGGACCTGCACCGGCGCGCCGCTGAGGCGCAGCAGGCTGAACGGGCGTCTGCGCTCGCTCAGTCCGCCGATCACGCTGACGGCGAGGCTGCACCCGGCGAGGGCGAGGCTGGCGACGATGGTGACGTTGGCCAGCTGTTCCCAGCCGCGCAGCGTGTTGGCGAAATCCGACTCGAAGTCACCGGGCACGTTGGGCGCCACCTGGAAGGTCGGGAGGGCGGCCTCGAGGACGGTGCGCGTGCGCTCGACGGCGGCGGCGGACCCGTCCGTGTCGACGTCGATCGACATCACCGGCAGCCGTGGGAGGTCGGCGAGCGACACCGACGCGGCGGCGGGCCAGACCCGGGCCGACGACGCCGACCCGTCGAAGGGGACGAGGCCGGTCGCCACCGAGGCGACGGTGACGCCCTCGGCGCACCGGCCGTACTCGCTCGGGATGTCGGCGCAGGCGATCACCCCGGGCTCGCCGAAGCTCGTCCGGTCCGGGTTCTCCCGGATGGCGGTCGCGGCCCGCACGCCGGTGAGCGAGCGCAGCTCGGTGATGAGCGTGTCGGGCACCGCCGGCGCGTTCTGGTCGAGGTAGAGGGACACTCTGCCCGCCTCGGTCGAGCCGACCGGTGCCGGCCCACGATTGGCGACGATCGTGGTGATCACTCCAACGGCGACGCTCGTGACGAAGAGCGCGAGCATGATGCCGCTGATCGCACGGAAGCCGGCCTTCGGATTGTCGGCGAGGCGTCGCGCGGCGATGAGCGTGGCGGGACGGTTGGCGTACCGGGCCAGGACCCGCGCGCCGACCATCGTCAACCACGGGCCGGCGACGACCAG